>DATAWH010000001.1:0-69206 GCA_036267315.1 Candidatus Cybelea sp.
CCCATGATGCCGGCCTGCGTGAGCTTTCCGTACAGTTCGCGCGGAAAGACGTGCTCGCGATCCCACTGCTCGATGTGCGGCGCGATCTCGCGTTGGGCGATCTCAGCTGCCAGCGCGCCGATCTGGCGCTGCTCGTCGCTCAGCTCGAACTGCACGCTCTTCGTCTCAATCATCGTAATGTCGTATCTCGGAGCAGTTTCAACCGAAGGCTCGCCTTAGGTTTGACTTCTCGGTGGATACTGCGCCCGACGGGCCTGTGAAGGAGTCGCGGAGCCACGGATGGCGAGAGCGACGACGAACGGAGCAGCTTTTTTCGCCGGATGCGAAAAAAGCGAGCGTCCCGGCGGGTGCGGTATCCACCGCGAAGTCAAACCCACGAAAAGACATCACACTGCAACGGCATAAAGCCGTATCTCGCAGCAGTTTTAAACTGCAAATGCACGTAAGGTTTGACTTCTCGGTGGATACTGCTCCCGACGGGCCTGTGAAGGAGTCGCGGAGCCACGGATGGCGAGAGCGACGACGAACGGAGCAGCTTTTTTCGCCGGATGCGAAAAAAGCGAGCGTCCCGGCGGGTGCGGTATGCACCGCGAAGTCAAACCCACGAAAAGACATCACACTGCGACGAGAACGGCATCACCCTGTCCGCCACCCGAACAGATCGAAGCGATTCCGTAGCCGCCGCCGCGCTTGCGCAGCTGATTGATGACCGTCATGAGGATGCGCGCGCCCGACGCGCCGATCGGGTGCCCCATCGCGACCGCGCCGCCGTACTGGTTGATCAGGCCGTCTTCGAGTCCGAGGCGCCGGCCCGAGGTGATGGCGACGGCGGAGAACGCTTCGTTGATCTCCCAAACGTGAATCTCGTTGCGCGTCAGCCCGGTGCGATCGAGCAGCTTTTGCGCCGCCATCGCGGGAGTGAGGCTAATGTAGGGCGAGTCCCACGCAATGGTGGCGTGCTCGACGATCGTCGCGAGCGGGTCGTAGCCGTGCTCACGCGCGTAACTCACATCGGAGAGGATCAGCGCGGCGCCGCCATCGTTGACGCCCGGCGCGTTACCGGCGGTGACCGTCCCGTTCTTTTCGAGCGGCTTGAGCTTCGCCATTGCTTCTACGCTCGCGTCGATGCGAACCGCTTCGTCGCGATCCATCCGCACGTGCGGATGCTCGCCCGTGATGAAGGGCGCGTAGGACGCGTAGTCGAGGGTGAACTCCGCCGATGGCTCGTGCTCCCAAATCGAGCTCGCCGCACCGACCGCGGCGGGCACGCGCACCTTTCCCTGACGCGGCAGCTGCGCAACGACGACCTTATCCTTGGTTTTGCTCGCGACGTTAACCGCAACAATCTCTTCGTCGAAGTGGCCGGCCGCGTGGGCGCCGGCAGCGCGCTTGTGGCTTTCGTAGGCGAAACGGTCTTGATCTTCGCGCGAAAGCTCCAGTTCGATTGCAACCTTGCTTCCCTGCGTCGCCATCGTCATCGGAAAATACTGATCCCAGAGTCCGTCGTAGATCATCGCGTCGACGAGTTTACCGTCGCCGAAGCGGTAGCCCCAACGTGCGTCGCGCAACAAGTACGGCGCGTTCGACATCGATTCCATCCCGCCCGCGGCGATCACGGCGTTTGCGCCGGCATTGATCGAGCGCATCGCGTTGACGACGGCCAAGAGGCCCGAGGCGCAGACTTTATTGACGGTGTCGGCGGTGACGGTCTTGGCGAGGCCCGATTTGAAAAGCACTTGCCGGGCGGGATTCTGTCCGACGCCGGCTTGCAACACCTCGCCGAAGATCACGTGTTCGACTTCTGTCGGGTCGATCTTGGCGCGCTCGATCGCGGCGGTGAGCGAGACGGCGCCGAGCGTGGTGGCGGAGAGCGGAGCGAGCGCTCCCCCGAGTTTTCCGAACGGCGTGCGAGCCATCCCGAGTACGACGGCCTTGGATTGCGTCTTCATAGCCCTGCGTTCATTTTGCGGGCGTTGTGGTGCGCCCTGCGCTCACTCGTCGTCGGGCGGTTCCGACGACGGCTTCTCAGAGAGAAAGTACGCCGGCGGCTTAGACGCGGCGATGGGCCGGAAGGGTCGCGCCTTCTGCTTGAAATCGAACGAATCGGTGAGGCTGTACGCTCGGTCGTCGGTGTAGCCGTAACCGGTATCCAGCGAATTCAGACTCGGCAGATCGAAGACCTCTTCGACGAACTTCACGATGCTGCCGAACTCGTAGACCGTATGCGATATGTAGCCTTTGCGTGCGTACGGAGAAATGATGATGCACGGCACGCGTTCGCCCAGGCCCCGGTAGTCGAGCTGCGGCGGCGCGACGTGATCGTACCAGCCGCCCCAATCGTCCCAGAGCACGACGATCGCCGTCGAACTCCAATACGAACTTTTGCCGATCGCGTTGACGACGCTGCTCACCCAAGCCGGCCCGTCATCGCGCCCCTCGCCGGTGTGGTCGGAGTCGCCGGTCTCCGGAATGACCCACGAGACAGAGGGAAGCCGCCCAGCGGCCGCGTCGTGCAAAACGGTACTCGGCGGTGAGACGACGTTGCGCGTCCAGTCCGGGCCGTGTCGAATCGCATCGATCGCATCGAACTCCGACCAGACGAGACCGCCCGCGTTGCCTCCGCGAACGGCGGGAGCGTAGTACGCCCAAGAAACGTGTGCCGGATCGAGGAGGCTCGCGAGCGTCGCGAACTGCGTGAAGCACGGAAACGGGCCGTCGTTGCCTTCTTGGCGTGACGAATCGATCGTATAGGTCCGCGTGCCCGGCGGTGCGTCGCAACCCCACGGCGTCGCCGTCGGCGAATCGACTTCGGCCGATAGGCTGCGCAGATCGGTCGTCGAGGCGATCAGGTCGAGATGCGCGGTGAAGCTGCCGCCGAACATGGTGGGAAACATGTGATCGGCCAGCACGTACTGACGCGCCATCGACCAGTACGGCTCGATGTATTTCTCTTGGACGTACTGATAGGGATAGCGCCCAGCAAGATGGTCGGGGCCGAGGAAGCCGAGATCGTAGCCATCCATCTTCCCGTTGTCCCAAGCGTGGATCGCGTCGATCCAAACGTGCGAAAGGTCCTTGCTCTTCGGGCGCAGATCGCTCGGCTGCAGCGTTACCTGCGTGCCGTCGTGCTCGTAACCATAGGTGGCCGAATCAGCGTTTGGAAATCCGCGAAAAAGATTGTCGAAGCTGCGGTTCTCTTGAACGATGATGACGACGTGCTTGATCCGGTGCCGCAGTTCGTGCGGCGGAGGCGTCGGCGGCGGCGTTCCTCGGCTCGTCGGTACGAAACCGCCAGACGACCCGCCCCCACCTCCGCAGGCTGCGGCCGCGAGGCTTGCCGTCAGCGCGCCGCAGCGACCGAGCGCTTTTAATGCCGAACCGCGACCGGACAGCGTTCGCATTCGAATTGAATGGTGACGTGGTCGATGCCGAAGTCCTCTTTGGCGCAGCAGTCGATCTGCCGCAAGACCTCGGTCGCTTCACTGATCCGCCGATCGTCGAGCGCGACGTGCGCCGAAAGCGCGTGCGAACCGCTGCCGATCGACCAGACGTGCAGGTCGTGAACGTCGCTGACGCCGGCGATTCGCTTGAGGCGTTTGACGAGGTCGGCGCTATCGACGTCGCCCGGGACGCTTTCGAGCAGCACGTTGGTAGCGTCGCGCAAAAGTCGAACGACGCCGCTGACGATGATCGCGGCGACGAAGAGCGAGAGCAGCGGATCGATCCATGCAAAGTGGGTGAGCGCGATCGCGACGCCCCCAACGATGACCGCAAAAGCACCGAGTGCGTCTCCCACGATGTGAAAGAGTGCGGCGCGCACGTTGATGTCGCTCTTGCCGGCTGCACGCAGCGAGAGCCCGACCGCCGCGTTGACCGCCAATCCGGCGGCGGCGACGGCAGTCATCAGTGCCGCCGAAGGTTCGACCGGGGCCGAGAAACGGCGAACGGCAAAGTAAACGATCGCAACGGTCGCGACGAGCAGCAGCGTTCCGTTGACGAGCGCGCCGAGAACTTCGATCCGGCCGTAACCGAACGTCCGGCGCGCGTCGGCGGGACGCGCCGCGCCGATCGCCGCGATCAAGGCTAGGCCGAGTGCGACGACGTCCATGCAAACGTGCACCGCGTCCCCCGTCAGGGCTAAACTTCGAGACGCGGCACCTCCCCAAAACTCCAGCAGAGCGATCAGCGCCGTCGCAACCAGCGCGATCGTCAATCGCCCAATTGCCGGCCTGCGCTCGGTCATTCGCGGCGCGCTTTGATGATGAGCAGCGCCAGCATGGCGGCAAACGTCGCAAACGTCTTGCTCTCAGCGGTGCGAACGACGTCGGGCTTCCATTCGCCCGCGCCGTCGTCGATCGGGGTAAGCGACGGCACGACCGGCGGCACGCGATCGCAGTACTCGTCGAAGGCCGCCCCGAACTGCGAACGCAGAAAGGCCTCCTCGTGCGGAACGATCGTCGCATAGACGGCAGCCATCGCGGCCAGCGAACCTCCGGTAAGCGCTAGGCGTGCGATGGAGCGGTTCTTTCCGGTAAAGGCGATGGCGAAGCCGGCAGCGGTTATGAAGTTTCCGACGTAGAGCGGATTGCGCACGTAAGCGTACGGGCCGGCGGTAACCAGTTCGGGGGCCTCGACGACGTCGCCCCGGGTGGTAACGCCCGAGTATCCCACCGCCCAACAGCGGACGAGTTCGCCGGCGATTGCGATCGGCAGCCCGAGCGCGACGCTCGCCGCGCTCGGCCGGCCAAACTTGGCGAGCACCGCGGCAGGCAGGCTCAACAGCAGCCCGCGGTTTTTGAAAACGAACGCCCGCATCAATTGCTCTCCTTCTGTAGGGCTGCTTCATAAATATCGCGCAACGACGAGACCAACGATCGGCGAGGTTGCCAACCGGTCGCCGCGCTCAGTCGATCCGGACTTCCGACCGTGAGCGGAACGTCGATCTTTCGCATCCGTTGCGGATCCTCACGAACCTCGACGGGAACGCGCGCGATCGCGATCAATTCGCGCAAGACGTCGCGGATCGTCACGGCGCGCCCGCTGCAGACGTTGTAGATGTGCGCGCCTTCGCCGCGGCGCGCGAGCGCCAGATAGGCCTCGACAACGTCGCGAACATCCAAAAAGTCGCGGCCGGAAGCGAGGTTGCCCACGTACATCTGTGGCTTCGCGCCGCCGGCGATGCGAGCGAGTTGCGCCGCCATCGAGGCGACCACGAACTGCTCGTTTTGGCCCGGGCCGATCTGATTGAACGCGCGCGCGATTACCACGTCGAGGCCGTAACTCTGCGCTTGCGCCAGCAGCATCGCTTCGGCGGCTGCTTTACTCGCCCCGTACGGATTGGCGGGACGCGCGTCGAGGTTCTCGCGCAGCGGGTACTCGTGCGGTTCGCGCACGCCGTAGACTTCGGCCGAGCTCGTGAAGAGAATTCTCGGTGGAGAATCGGTGCCAAGGTTTCGCACCGCTTCGGCCAGACGCGCCGTTCCCAGCGCGTTGGTCTCGAACGTCTCCAGCGGCGAGCGCAAGGACTCGGGAACGAACGCCTGCGCCGCGAGATGGAAGACGATCTGCGGGCGCGATCGCTCGAGCGCCGCGGTCAGCGATGAACCGTCGGCGAGATCGATCGGAAAGTAGTCGCCGCCCGCGTCCTGCGGGCCGCCGCAGGCCAACACCTCGTCGCCGTTGCTCCGCAAGGCGTCGACCAGCCGGCGTCCGACGAAACCGCTCGCCCCGGTCACCATGGCACGCACGGCGATCGGCTCTAGGCTCGCGTGCGCGCGGCGAGCCGGTCGAGCTCCGCTTCGACCATCATCGCCACGAGCCGTTCGAAATCGACGCGCGGCTCCCACCCTAACTCCAGGCGCGCTTTCGTCGGATCGCCGATCAGCATGTCGACTTCGGCGGGGCGTACGAAACGCGGGTCGCAGACGACGTAGGGTTCGAACGATCCCAGGCCGGCGACCTCAAACGCGACGCGTACGAAGTCGCGCACGCTGTGCGTCCGGCCGGTTGCCAGAACGTAATCCTCGGCCGCCGGCTGTTGAAGCATCAGCCACATCGCGCGCACGTAATCCCCGGCGAAACCCCAATCGCGATGCGCGTCGAGATTACCCAGACGCAGCTCGGACGCCAGGCCCACCTTGATGCGCGCGACGCCGTCGGCGATCTTGCGCGTAACGAACTCTTTGCCGCGGCGCGGCGACTCGTGATTGAAGCAGATGCCGCTGCAGGCGTAGAGATCGTAGGACTCCCGGTAGTTGACGGTGATCCAGTGTCCGTACACCTTGGCGACGCCGTAGGGGCTGCGCGGATAGAAGGGCGTCGACTCGCGCTGCGGGCTCTCGACGACCTTCCCGAACATCTCCGAACTCGATGCCTGGTAGAAACGTATCGCCGGATCGACCTGACGGATCGCTTCGAGCACGCGCGTGACGCCAAGCGCCGTGAATTCGCCCGTAAGCACGGGCTGTTTCCAAGAAGCCGGCACGAACGACTGCGCGGCCAGGTTATAAATTTCGTCGGGGCGGGCGTCGGCAACGATCGAGGTGATCGAACTCTGATCCAGTACGTCGCCGGAAACGATCTCGATATCGTCGACGATGTGCTCGATCCGCTCGTGCACCTCCGTGCTCGTGCGGCGCGTCATGCCGACGACGCGGTAGCCTTTCTCCAGCAGCAGTTCGGCGAGGTAGGATCCGTCCTGGCCGGTGATGCCGGTAATCAGCGCGGTCTTGCTCACCAGTGCGTCCGTCCTTGCGCAAAGCGCTCTGCAAGCGCGGTCGCGACGTAGGCGGCGACTTGGCTCGGCACCGTCCCCCGGCCGAAGCCCGCGTCGTAGCCAAGCTCGCTGGCCAAGAGGTTGGTCACGCGGGGTCCCCCGCAGATGAGCACGACCTTATCGCGCACGTTCTCGGCCTCGAGGAGTTCGCTGAGCGCCGTGAAGTTCTTGATGTCGCTTCCTTTCTGCGTCACCGCCTGCGATGCAAGGAGCGCGTCGATCCGGCGCTCTTTCGCGAAGGCGACCAACTCCTCGACAGCAACCTGGCTGCCGAGGTTGAAGGTTTCGAACTCACGATAGCGCTCCAACCCGTAGTCTCCCTTGTAGCCTTTCATGTTGAGGATCGCGTCGATGCCGACGGTATGGGCGTCGGTTCCGATGCACGCGCCCGCAACCCGAATCTTCCGCCCGACGCGATCGCGCACGAGCTCGTCGATCTCTTCCATGGACAGCGCGTGCGCGCCGGTCGATGGAACCGTTACCGCGTCGACGTCGACCGATTGCGGCGTGCTCGCGTAGACGACGAAGAAGGAAAAGCCGTCAGCGATCGGGCGTCCGTCCACGACTTGAACTTCGCGCAGTCCCATCTTGACGGCGAGCTGCCGGGCCGCCTCGTCGGCCGCCTCACTCCAGGGCACCGGCAGCGTGAACGAAAGCTGAACCTTGCCGTCGTTCTGCGTATCGCCGTACGGACGGACCAGCTGCGTCACGCGGGCGTTCTCGTCAGCGCTTCGGCGAACGGGTTCCAATACTCGTTCGAGCGCGTGAAGACGCCGTCGAGCCCGCGCCCGCCGTCGGCCCCGCGTGAGACGTCGGCGAAGAGCGCGGCTTCGATCGCCTTCATCAGGCCGATGCCCGCCACGCGCTCGAGCAGCGTCTCGCAGTCGGCGAGCACGTCGTGCGCGCGCCGCTCGATCGTACCGCCGGGACGAAGGACGATCTCGTCGCCGAGGTGGCGCGCGGTCCCCATCACGTAACGCGCGTTCTCGAGCGCGAGCGCGCGATCGCCGAGAAACGGCGTGTGAATCGCTTCGGTCGGCATCCCGCAGAGGTGGATGCTCTGGCGCGTCATCACCGAGGTCAAGTTGAACATCGCGTCGATCAGATGGCCTTTGAAGACGTCACCGGTCATGTGTTTGGTCGGCGGCATGTACTTGAGCGATGCATCGGGGAAGATCTCGCGCGCCAACTGCGCTTGCGCTACTTGATAGAGGAAACTGTCTTCGCGATCGGGATCGATTTCGTAAGCGTCGCCGAGGCCGATCTGGCGATCGGGCAACCCGGCCCGGTGCGCAAACTCTTCGTTGATGAACTGCGAAGCGAGCACGGCCGGGGCTTGTTCGACGGCATCGGCGGTGGTCAGGTAGTTGTCTTCTCCGGTGTTGATGATGATGCCAGAGTACGCGTTGAGCATGCGGCTGAAGTGCTGGTCAATAAAGGTTCGCTTCATGTTGATGTCGCGGAATAGAATCCCGTACATCGAGTCGTTGAGCAGCATGTCGAGCCGTTCCAGCGCCGCCATGACCGCGATCTCCGGCATGCAAAGGCCGCTCGCGTAGTTGGTGAGCATGACGTAACGCCCGAGGCTTTCGCCGGCTTCGTCGAGGGCCGCGCGCATGATCGCAAAGTTTGCCTGCGTCGCGTAAGTGCCGCCAAAGCCTTCGGTCGTCGGCCCGAACGGTACGAAATCGAGCAGCGACTGTCCGGTAGAACGAATGACCGCGATGACCTGAGCGCCGGCCTGGGCCGCAGCGACCGCGGCGGTGCGATCCTCGTAGATGTTTCCGCTTGCGACGATGACGTAGAGAAGCGGCGGCGGCAACTGCGGCAGCCGCTCGAGCAACGCCGCGCGTTCGTCGCGCCGACCCGCGATTCGCGCGATCGCCCGATCGACGTAGGGCGAGAGCGCCGCGCGCGCCGCCGCTTCGGGAGCGTGAGCAAAGGCGTCGAACGCGAGCTGCCCCTGCGCGATGGACTCCGCCAGCGGCTGTGGTTCGAGGCCCGTCTCGGCCAGCGCCCGCCCAAAGGCCAGCGCCACCCCGCGCGGCCGCTCTTCGGCCGTAAGCGCGTCGACGAGCGCGTTGGGCAGGGGAACCTCCCGCTCGGTGATGCCGTCGACCCCGAGAAGCCGGAGCACCGCACGCTCGACCGAAACGGTCGAATGCGTCGCGATAAAGTCCTCGACCGGCGAGACGATCGTCGCGGCGAGGTCGCGGCAACGCGCGACGCTTTGGTGGTCGATTCTCAGTTCCACAGCGCTCTATCTTACGCCAACGTCCGCCAAAGCCCCAAGGTATTCAGCCAAGCCGGCACGCCAGGGCCGCAGTTCGATGCCCAACGCCTTCAGCTTGGCGTTCTCCAGGGCAGAAAAGCGCGGCCGGATCGCCGGAGCCTTCCAATCCGCGGCGCTAATCGGCTCGAGCGACGACCCGACCCCCGCGAGCGCCAGGCCCTCGCGGGCGAAATCGTACCAGCTGACCGCTCCCGCGCCCGCCGCGTGGTAGAGGCCGTAGGCCTCCGTCCGGACGAGCGCGTGCAGCGCGGCGGCAAGGTCTCCGGCGTACGTCGGAGAGGCGATCACGTCAGCGACGACCCGAACCGCTTGATCGAGGGAACTCTGACGGGCGAGCCGCTCAATAAAGGTAGGCCGGCGCGCGCCGGAGCGCGAGACGCCGTAAAGGCCGCAGGTCCGGACGACGAACGCCCGCCCGCCGGCGGCCCCGACGAGGCGTTCGCCCTCGAGGCGGCTCGCTCCGTAGACCGAGAGCGGATGAGGCTTGTCGACCTCGGCGTACGGCTCGCCCTTCGCGCCGTCGAAGACGTAGTCGCTGCTGATCGTTACGAAGATCGTCTCGCGCGCCGCGGCCAGCCGCGCTGCATCGCCCGCCGCGCGAGCGTTGATCTCAAAGGCGAGCTCGGGCTCGGCTTCGCAGCGGTCGACGTCGTGAAAGGCCGCGGCATTGAGAAGCGCGTCGGGACGAAGACGATCGAGTACCCGCTCGAGCTCCTTCGTGCGTTCGATCGAAAGCTCGTCGTGAGCGGGGGCGACGATCTCGAAATCGTTCCAGCGAGCCGCGACCGCCGTTCCGAGTTGCCCCGAACCGCCGATCAGAAGCGCGCGCTTCACACCGTCGAGCGACGGCCGTTGGAACGCCGCTGGCAGAGGAGTGCGATCGTCACGGCCAGCGCGGCCGCGAAGTTCCCAAGCACCATAATCTCCACGACGACCGTGAGGCTCGGGTGAATCGCGATGATGGCGCTGAGCGTCCCGAGCGTGCAGATAAAGAGCGGTATCGTAAAGCCGAGGCGATGCGTCGCTATCCCGTAGTACGTCAGTGAGTTCGTCAGCGCCAAAAGAACCATTGCCACGCCGTACTTTACGAGCAGCGGCGCTGCAGCGTCGTAGGCGTGTCCGACGAGCGCGTGCAGCACGTCCAGCCCAAAGAAGTGGAAAATAAGGATTCCAAAGAGCGCGACGCTCGCGAGCATCGTCAAGCTCCCGGCCAAAACTTCGCGCGTTCGGGCGCCGCGCGCGTGACGATCGGCAGCCTGCGGCAAAAGGACGGTCGGCACGAAGCCGACGAGATACAGCAGCATTTTTCCGCCGAGCGATGCTGCAGCGTACAGGCCGGCTTGGTGCGGCGCAAAGTAGTGCTTTACCAAGATGACGTCGGCCGAACCCATCAGCGCGATTGCAATCGTCGCCGCGGCTGCGCCGGCGCCCGCGTTAAGAATGCGTTGCCAGTCGTAGCGGACGGCACGCGGCTCCGACACCGCGTATCGGCGCCGCAGTCGCATGCCCAGATAGATCAGCGCGCACGCCGGCCCGAGGACGAAGCCAGCGATGCCGCCGCCCAAACGCAAGCCCAGCCCGATCAAAAGCGAGATGCCGACGACTTTGGCAAGGCCCTCGGCCGCGTTGGAAAAACCGTAACCGATGAAATCTTGCGTTCCCTGCGCGATCGCGCGCAGCGCGTTGACGAAGAGCGTCACGCCGGCGAGCAAGCCGACGAACGGAACCGACCAGACCGGGACGTGGAGAAAGTGCGCGAACGGCACCGCACCGATCGTCGCGACGATCAGGTAGAGCGCCGCCAGTTTTGCAAAACCTCCGGCGATGCCGTCGGTCAAGCCGCGAAGGTGACCGTCGTCGTGCAGCGCGCGAAACTCGGCCGCAAGTTGCGCGACGACCGGTGCGACAAAAGCGGCAGGCAGCGATGCAATCAACGCGGCGTTGATCAGGGCGTAGAGTCCGCCGTATTCGGTGACCCCGAGTTGCCGGCTCGCGATCGCGTGTGCGATGAAGCCGCAGACGTTGACGACCATGCCGGCAGTAAAAACGAGAAGGCTTTGCTTGACGATTGCGCTGGCGCGCAGGCGCTCGAATCCCCGCCGCAGCATGAAAGCGCGCGGTGGACTCATGCTGCCGTTCATCGAATCGACGTTCTCATGACGGTCGAGAATTTACCTCTAAGTGGCGCCCTAATGCTGACGCCGCGCGTCTTCGCTGACGACCGAGGCTCGTTTCGAGAGCTCTTTTCACTCGATCGCTATCGCGAATGCGGCATCCGAGATTCGTTCGTCCAAGACAACTCTTCGCTTTCGCGCCGAAACGTCTTGCGCGGACTTCACGGGGCGCCGCGGATGTCGAAGATCGTTTCGGTGCTGCGCGGCAGCGCGTTCGACGTCATCGTGGATGCGCGTCCGGAGAGCCCCACCTATCGCCGCTGGTACGGAACGACCCTCACCGAGGCCGGCGGAGCTCAACTCTACATCCCCAGCGGCTTCCTCCACGGCTTTCTCGCCTTGGAAGAGGGCACGCTCTTGTGGTACAAGCAAAGCGCCCCCTACGACCCTGCCGCCGAGTTTGCGGTCGCCTGGGACGACGCCGCCATCGGCATCGCGTGGCCCCTCGAAGGCGCTCCCATCCTCTCGGACCGAGACGCCGCCAACCCGCCGCTGGATTCGCTCCGTGCGTAACAAACTCGCGCGGCCTAGGTAGAAGCCGCCAGAGAAACCGAATCGAGGGGAGATGGCATTCCGTGATCAGAGCGACGAAGCTCTGGTGCATCGAGTGCGCTCCGGGGAAAGAGAGGTCTTCGGCGTGCTCGTCGATCGCTACAAACGCGGCATAGCGAATTTCATCGGGGCAACGGTGCGTAACCCGTCGGAAACGGCGGACCTTTCGCAGGAGACGTTTCTGCGCGCATACGCCCATTTGAATACGTTTAATCCGCAACTGGGGAAGTTTTCGACGTGGGTCTATCAGATCGCGCGCAACGTGATCCGTACCTACCTCGCAAAATCGCAGCGAGCGCCGCAGCTGCAGGAACTGCCGCAAGAGCAGACGCTGGAGACGGCCTTCGCCGATTCGTCGCCCCAATCCGACCCGGCAGGCGGTTTGCTGCGGAGCGAAGCCGAGCGCGAACTGCGCGCGGCGCTCGCCGAGCTGCCGGAGCGAACCCGGAACGTCTTGGCGCTTCGTTATTTCGACAACATGGAGTATCAAACGATTGCAAGCACCTTGGGCCTGTCGCTGGGAAACGTTAAGACGTTGATCCATCGCGGCAAGATCGCCCTCACCAAGAAAATGCGCGAGCGGGAAGCGCTCGCGGTCGATTCGCGCGAAGCGGTCGGACAGAAAGGTAGCACGCATGCGTTGCTCCTCGTTTGAACCGTTGCTCGATGCGTACCTCGAGGGAATGCTGAGCGCCCGGCGCGCGCGCGCCGTCGCAAAACACCTGCGCGGCTGCAGCGCCTGTGAAGCGCTCTTGCACGAACTCCGCGTCGTCGACGCACTGCTGACGACCGCGAGCACGCCGGGAAGCGTCGACTCAGAGTTTACCAATGCGATCGTGTCACACGCTCGTCGCAGCGCGCCGCATGCGGTCAAACGTACTCCGCTGTGGGTGCCGCTGGTCGGCTATCTTGCCGTGGCCTGGGCACTGGTCGGCCTCGCAGCCCTCCATGCCAGCGAGTTTCGCGGGATCCTGGAAAATCTCGCGGCGCAGACCGCGCGCAGTCTTCTGGCCGTGGATGCCGCCGTGCGAGTCGTCTCGCCGGCGACGTCCGTGCTCGCAGCCGCCGTGAGCGTCGTACTGCTGGTCGATGCCGTCCTCTTTTTTGCAGTTTTCTACGGCTACCGGCGACTTCGGCCGGTGCTCGCCGTCTATCTCGCCCGGAGTCCACGTCCGTGATTCGTCGGTGGTCGCTGGTGATCGTCGCTCTGGTTGCAATCGTCGCGTTTGCCCGTCCGGCGCTCGCGCAGACGCAAGCCATCTACCATGGCGGCACCTACTTCGGTTCGGTCGTCGTCGAGCCGGGCCAGGTCGTCGATGGCGATTTGACCGTGATCTTCGGTGACGCCACGATCGAGGGCATCGTCGAGGGCGATCTCAACGTCGTCGGCGGCAGCTACGACCCGCGCCCCGGAGGCGTGGTCACCGGGCAGGTCCACCAAGTCGGGAGCGCCGTCGCGCAGGCGGTGGTCCCGTGGGCGCCATCGGCATCGGAGGGGAGCTACGGCTACAGCCCCTTCGTCCCGGATCACCGGCTGCTCTGGCGCCTCTCCTGGAACGTCCTCGCGCTGCTCGTTTTTTTGATCTTCCCGTTACGGACCCGGATGGTCTTGGATCGGCTCGAGCGCCACCCCGGACTCTCGGTCGCCGCCGGTCTCGTGGGCTGCATCGCGGTCATTCCGCTGGCGATTCTGTTGGCGATTACCATCCTCTTGATTCCGCTGATCGTTTTGGAAATGGTCTTCCTGCTCGCGAGTGCCTTCCTCGGCACGGCCGCGCTCGCGCTCTTGATCGGGCGCAGGCTCTGCGAGCTGATCAGCCCCACGACGACGCCCTCGCCGCTGCTGGCGTTTTTGGCCGGCATCGCCTTGATCACCGCGGCCGAACTCGTCCCCGTGATCGGCACCCTGGTTTTGATCTTCGTCGGCCTCATCGGCCTGGGGGCCACGATCCTTTCCTTTACCTCAGACCCAATGGGGTCGCCAATAAGCGGACCACCGCTGACCTCCGGCTAAATTAGAGGGGATGTCTACCATCTCGCGAGCCGCGAAGTTCGCCGAGCGGACGTCTCATCTGCGCGCTTCGACCATTCGCGAGATGTTGAAGGTAACGCAGCAGCCGGACGTCATTTCGTTTGGCGGCGGACTTCCCGCCCCAGAGCTCTTTCCGACGCAAGCAATTACCGAAGCGGTGCGCGTGGTCATGGAACTGTACGGCGCTGCCGCCCTTCAATACAGCGTCACCGAAGGCATTCCCGAGATGCGCCGCTGGGCGGGCGAACGGCTCGCGCGCCGGATCGAACAGCCGCTCGATGCGGAATTCGTCACGATCGTCAACGGTTCGCAGCAGGGACTCGATCTGATCGGAAAGGTCTTCCTCGATCCCGGCGACCACGTCGTTCTCGAAAACCCAACGTATCTCGGCGCGATCCAGGCGTTCGACGCGTATCAAGCGCGTTATCTTACGGTGGATACCGATGAAGACGGCCTGATTCCCGATTCGCTCGAGCAAGTGCTCGAACGAGCCGATCCCTTTCCGAAGCTGCTCTATCTCGTGCCGAACTTTCAAAACCCGACGGGGCGGACGCTTTCGGCCCGGCGGCGAGAGGTCGTCGTGCGCATCTGCGAGCGCTTCGATCTGCCGATCGTCGAAGACGACCCGTACTGCGAGTTACGCTTCGAAGGTACCGATCTTCCCGCGCTGATCTCTTATGAGACCACCGCGCCGATCATCTACTCCGGGACGGGGTCGAAGATCATGGCGCCCGGCATGCGCATCGCTTGGCTCATCACTCGCGACGAAGAGATTCGCGAAAAAGTCGTGCTCGCCAAACAAGGCGCCGATCTTCACAGCGGGACGTTCGCCCAGTACGTCTTCCATCAATACGTCAGCAGCGGCGACGCATTCGAATCGCACGTGCGGCGGATTGCGCAAACCTACCAGCAGCGTCGCGGGGTAATGGCCGAGGCCCTCGCGGAGTTCATGCCCGAGGGAGTCCGGTTTACCCGCCCGGCCGGAGGAATGTTCCTCTGGGTCACCGTTCCCGACGTCGACACGACCGAACTTTTGAAGATTTCCGCCGAATCGAACGTCGTTTTCGTGCCCGGCGTCAGCTTCTATCCCGGCCGCGACGTTCACGACGGCATGCGTTTGAACTTCTCAAATGCCTCGGAAAAGAATATCCGTATCGGCGTCGAACGGCTGGCCCACGCAATCAGCGTGTATAAAGCCTAAAGGAGTCGCAGGCGCGTGGCAGGTTTGGTTATCGGTATTTATGACGGTAAAGACGCAAGTGCCCTCGAGAGCGCGCTGAGCGCGGCTCAAGTCGATCCGGCTCGCGTAAAAGTCCTGGCCAACGACGGGATCAGTACCGAATCGTCTTCGCTGCTGCACTTCGTCAACGTCGTTACCGACGTCGACTCCGACGCCTACGCCGACGAAATGACGCGGGGCACCGGCGTGCTTCCCGATTCCGGCGGAACGTCGGTTCCGGGGCTCGGCGGCCCCGATCGGTGGTCCGATATTTTCGTTCACCACGGCGGCACGACGCACCACTATCTGAGTGCGTTCCCGGTTCCCGAGGACGAGGTAGACAACTTCGACGACGCGATCGACGCGGGACGCTTGGTAGTCCTCTACCCCGATCCGGGCGACGATGCTTCGCAGATCGCTGCAGCGTTCAAGGCGGCCGGCCTGCACAACGTTCGCTCGTTCTAGCGACGTCTAGCCCGCGCATGAAACGTGCGCTGTTCGCAGGCCTCGCGTTTGCGCTCGGAGCCTGCACTTCCCACGCCACCTACAGTTACGACAACCTGCCGAAAGGGTATCATTGGCGCGCCGTTTACGATCGAGGGGAGAAAGCGGTCGTTTTTTACGGGGTCGATCCGATGACTCGCGACACGGTCTACGTCGGTCCGGATAGCGAGTTCTACATCTTTCATCACTCAGGCACGATTCAAGGCCGCGACCTTCGGCGCCACTGGACGCCTCACGATGTCCTCTAGCTTACGACGCATCATGATCACCGCGGGCGGGACCGTCACCGCGCAATCGCTGATTAAAGCGCTCCGCGACGACGGACGCGCGACCTTCGTCGCCGCGGGCGACATGGACCCTCGTAACGCGACCAAAGCGTTCGTCGACGAGTTCGTGCTGCTGCCGCGAGCATCCGATCCAAACTTTGCGACGACGTGTTTGGAGGCGGCTCGCCGTCTGCAGATCGGGCTCTTCGTTCCGTTGATCGTCGAAAGCGAGTTCCCGCCGCTCGACGACGCGCGACAACGCTTCGAATCGATCGGCTGCCGGCTGCTGGTGCCGCCACGCGAAATCTTCAGCAAAACCGGCGACAAGCTTGAGTTCGCTGCGTTCCTCACCGAGATCGGCGTCCCGGGTCCGCCCACGCGCGCCTACGATCCCTGCGCCCGAATCGAGCGCTTTCCGGTCTACCTCAAACCGCAGCGGGGCTCGGGTTCGGTCGGGACCGCGCGAATTGAAAGCGCGCATTCATTGCACGAAGCCGCGCGCGGTCGGACCGGCTTGATCGTCCAAGACGCAGTCGACGGCGCCGAGTTTACCGTCGACTGCTTCGCCGCAGCGCCCGGCCGCGTCGTCGCTGCGGTACCGCGGGAACGGATCGCGATCAAAGCCGGCGTATCGGTGAAGGGAAGAACGTATCGTCATCCCTCGATCGAACGGATCGTCCGCGAGGTCGTCGAGCGCAGCGGCCTGCAAGGGCCCGCCAACGTTCAAGGAATGCTGCGTGAAGACGGCAGCTTCTCGATCATCGAGATGAACCCGCGTTTTTCCGGAACGCTCGCCCTCACTACGGCTGCGGGCATCAACTTCGCTACCCTGCTCATCGACATGGTCGAAGGAAACCCGATCCCCGACCTGATCGGCAAGCACGAAGCCGATCTCACGATGATGCGCTACTGGAGCGAAGTTTTCGAAGACGCGAGCGGCCTCATCCGTATCGGGACGGCGCTCTAGCCTTCCGCGTGCAGCCCTGGCGCCGCTCTCCATGTCGAAGCTGATCTACATCGCCAGCACGTCGCTGGACGGCTTCATCGAGGACGACGCGGGCGGTTTCGGCTGGATCGTATCGGATGGCGTCCACGAGTTCATCACCGAGCTGGTGCGGCCGATCGGAACCTACCTCTATGGCCGGCGACTCTACGAGACGATGGCGTATTGGGACACCATGCAAATCGGCGAGTATCCACCCGAACACCGCGACTTCGCCCGCGTCTGGCAGAAGGCCGAGAAGATCGTCTTTTCGCAAACGTTGACCGGCCTAGCGATACGCAACGCTCGGATCGAGCGGGCGTTCGAGCCCGAAACGATTCGCAAGCTCAAGCGAGAGACGGAGCACGACATCAATATCGGCGGAGCCGAACTCGCGGGCCGCGCGATCGAAGCCGATCTGCTCGACGAATGTCACCTGTTTATCAATCCGGCAATCGTGGGCGCCGGGAAACCGGCCTTCCGCGCTTTACGGCGCGACCTCGAACTCCTCGAGACGCGCCGCTTTAGCAGCGGGGTGATTCACGCGCACTATCGCGTGCGCTAGTAGCTCATCGTCGTCCAGCGATGCGGGTTCTCGCG
Organism: Candidatus Cybelea sp.; assembly: GCA_036267315.1. Taxonomy (GTDB): domain Bacteria; phylum Vulcanimicrobiota; class Vulcanimicrobiia; order Vulcanimicrobiales; family Vulcanimicrobiaceae; genus Cybelea. Next base: position 17,398 of record DATAWH010000001.1, read on the forward strand.
CAGCCACTCCCACTCGCGCTTCAAGCCGTCGCGCAGCGCAACTCGAGCCTTCAGTCCAAAGGTTCGCTCGACTTTGACGGGCGAGAGCTGCATGACGTCCAGCTCCGAGGGCAGGCGCATGCGGCCGTCGACGATCTCGGAGCGTTCCCCGGGCTCGACGTTCTCGCGGATCGGTTCGAGGCCCGTGCCGGAGATCTCGCACGCGAGCGCCGCGAGTTCTTTAACCGTCGTCGGAATACCGGTGCCGGCGTTGAACGACTGCGCTCCCGGCAGCCCGCTTTCGATACACGCGCGATGGATCCGCACGACGTCGTCGATGAACACGAAGTCGCGAATCTGCTCGCCGGCGCCGAAAACGACCGGAGGCTTTCCTTCCGAAAGCCGCTTGAGGAAGATCGTCAGCACGCGACCGTACCACTCGCGCGGCCCGTACGTGATTCCGTACCGCAAAGAGTGTACGGGAAAGCCGTAGTCGTTCGAAAAGATTTGCGCGTACTTTTCGGCGGCGAGTTTGCTCGCGCCGTACGACCAGTTCGGATTGTGCGGACCCGCGTCTTCTTCGCTGGGCGGATTGACCGCCTGTCCGTAAATGCAAGCCGAGGAAGCGTTGACGACGCGCGACACGCCGGCCGCGCGCGCCGCCTCGAGCACGTTGATCGTGCCGACGAGGTTGGTGCGCATGTCGTCGAGCGGATTCTCCAAGGCCTTGGTGATTTCAAGCTGCGCGGCCTGATGCGAGAGGATGTCTTTACCGCGCGCCGCAGTCGCGAGCGCATCGGTGTTGAGGACGTCGCCTTCGATGATCTCGACGTCGTCGATGACCGCCGCGAGATTTTCGCGCAGGCCGCTCGAAAAGTTGTCGAGGACCGCGACGCGATAGCCCGCGCCCACCAAATCGGCGACGACGTGCGATCCGACGAAGCCGGCACCGCCCGTAACGAGTACCGACGGCATCAGGCACGCCCTCCACGGGCGCGGCTACGCGCGACGGTCCACGCGTAGGGAAGTGCGCGGCGCCAAAACTCCACACCCAAAGCGAAGTTGATCACGGGATGGTAGAACCAAGTCGCGCGGCGGTCCCGCGCGGCCCCGATAAACGACGCGATCACCGGCCCGACCACCGAAATGGAGTAGAACGGCCACAAGTAGGCGCGGACCTTGCGTCCGGCGGTCCAAGCCTGCGCGCGCTGCCAGACGGGTTGTTCGCGATCTTCCAGCCGCTTCGCGATGCGCGGCCCGAATTTGCTGACAAAGTTGCGGAGTCCCTCGACGGTGTGATGTTCGATGAGCGCGCCGGGGACGTAGGCGATGTCGTATCCGGAGCGCAGAATATCGACGATCGGGAGGATGTCGTCCTCTTCCCAGCCCTCGCGCCGCGGCGCGTTGGCGCGCACGGTGACACCCTGCGCGATCGCGACGAGCGGGGGGTTGTCGACCGGGAAATCGTAGACGACGTAGGTCGCCGTTCGACGTTTGATCCGATAGGCGCGCCCGAACGTCAGCGGCGCGGCGGCGTTGCCGTACAGAAAGTGGTTGAACGGATCGGTAAAGTCGTTGATGTAGCGCGTGCTCAAGTTGTCGGCGCGCGTGCTGACGACGCGCGGAACCGCGGCGTAGACGTTCGGATCGCCGAACGGCTCGACGATTCGCCTCAAGAAGTCGGGCGTGTGCAGGATGTTGTCGGCCGCGATGATCACCAGCAGCGCGCCCGTCGCGGCGGCGTAGCCGAGTAGGTGTCCGGGCTCGGCGAGCCGGCGGGGATTGTCGACGACGACGCAGCCGGCGGCGCGCGCGTAGGCCTGCGTTCCGTCCTCCGACAGCCCGTCCACGACGACGATCTCGACGAGCTCGGGCGGATAGTTCTGCGCGCGGATGCTTTCGATGACCGGCGGAAGCCGCTTGATCTCGTTGAGGGTCGCAATGATGAACGAGATCTTCATTGCGCGACCTCGACCTTCGCGCCGTTGCGCTGCGCGGAGCGAAGAGCTGCTTCGATGACGCCGACGACGCCCGCACCGAAGGCTCCGTCGGAGCGCGTCGGTTCGCCGGTCCGAATCGCCCGGGCAAAGTCGCTAACGAGTTTTCCCAGCGCCTCCCGGTTATCCACGAGCGGCACGTGCAGGTCGCCCAGCCGGTACGAAACCATCTGCTCTTGCATCGTCGTGCTCGACGGGTTCAAGACGACGCCCTTGTCGTAAATGTAGATCTTCTCGGTCGGCTCGACGTCGTCCCAAACGGCCATCTTCAAGCTGCCCGAGAGCATCGTGCGCCGCACTTTCACCGGGGAGAGCCAACTCAGGTGAACGTGCGCGAGGCAGCCGCTCGGATACCACATCGTCAAAAACGCGACGTCGGGCGTTCTTTCGTGCACGCACGCGCCCAGCTGCAGCGCAACCGCGGCGGGCGCTTCGTTTAGCACGTAGTTGATGATGGACACGTCGTGCGGAGCGAGGTCCCAGACGACGTTGCTCTGCTGAAACAAGCCGAGGTTAACGCGAACCGAGTCGACGTAGTAAACCTTGCCGAGGTCACCGCTCTCACGCAGCGCGCGCAGCTTCTCGACCGAGCCGGTATACAGAAAGGTGTGGTCGGTCATCAGCGTGACGCCCGCGTTTTTGGCGAGCTTACCGAGCTCGACCGCATCGCTAAGGCGTTCCGCGAGCGGTTTCTCGACCAGGACGTGCTTGCCCGCAGCGATTGCGCGCTTCGCGAGCTCGAAGTGGGTGCGCGGTGGGGTTGCCAGCGCGATCGCGTCGACGCTGGGATCGGAGAGCGCGTCGTCGATCTCGACTTGCCCCGCAACGGCAGGGTAGAGGCGCAGGAGCCGTTCGAGCCGCGCTTCGTCGCGCTCGACGATGCACCGCACCGACCAATCGTCGGCCGCGAAAAAATTCCGGACGAGGTTCGGGCCCCAATAGCCCGCCCCGACGACGGCGACGCCCAGCGGCGCGCGTTCCAGCATAAAACGACGAGGATAGGGCGCGCTAAACGGCAACCAGCCGGCGGCAGTTCGCCAGCGCATCGACCACGCTCTCGAGTTGACCGGACGTCAGCTCGGCGAACATCGGCAGCGAAAGCAGCTTTGGCGCACTGCGCTCGGTCCGCGGGAACGCGCCCGGCGCAAGTCCGAGGTCGGCGTATGCCGGCTGCATGTGGATCGGAATCGGATAGTGGATTCCGGTGGCGATGCCGCGTTCGTTCAGGCCGGCCTGAACCTTATCGCGATTTTCGACCTCGATGACGTAGAGGTGATAGACGTGTCCCTCATCGTGGAGCCGGCGCGGCGGATCGATGCCGATCCCGGCGAGACGCGCGTCGTAATCGCGCGCGTGCTGCAACCGCGCGGCGTTCCACTCGTCGAGGCGATCGAGCTTGACGTCGAGCACCGCGGCTTGCAGCGAATCGAGCCGAGCGTTCGCGCCCTTGATCAAGTGTTCGTACTTCTTGCGCTGGCCGAAGTCGCGCAAAAGCCGCAACTCGTCTGCGAGCGCGGCGTCGTTGCACACCACCGCGCCGGCATCGCCGTACGCGCCGAGATTCTTTCCCGGATAGAAACTGAAGCATCCGACGTCGCCGAAGCCTCCGACCCTGCGCCCGTTGTAGCGCGCGCCGTGTGCCTGCGCCGCGTCCTCGATGACGCGCAGCCCGTGGCGCTTCGCAAAGGCAAGAATGGGTTCCATCGGCACGGCTTGCCCGTACAGGTGCACCGGCATGATCGCCTTCGTGCGCGAGGTAACCGCCGTTTCGAGAGCCGCTGGATCCATCAGATACGCTTCGTCAGGCTCGACTAAAACCGGGCGCGCGCCCGTCGCGGAAACCGCTAACGCGGACGCGATATACGTATTGGCAGGAATGATGACTTCGTCGCCGCGTCCGACGCCAAGTGCCGCCAGTGCCAGCTCGAGCGCCGCCGTGCCGGACTCGACTCCGACGCAGTGCCGCGTTCCGACATAGGTCGCAAAGTGCTCTTCAAAAAGCGCGACGTCGGGGCCCAGAATGAAGCTCGCGTCCTCCATCACAGCCATCATGCGAGGGACGACTTCTTCACGAATCGTTTGGTACTGCGCGCGCAAATCGACGAATGGAACGGCCATGACTTACGCGCGCTTCGTCGGCTCGCGGACGAGCGCCTTCAGCAGTAATACGACGCACGCGGCTCCCGCGAGTTCGGCAATCAACTGCAGCAACGCGGTGATTTGCACGAGAATTATGCCGTCGGACGGACGTTGGGTTGCAAGCCAGCCGTTCGCGTAAAGCGCGACCCGCACGTGCGTCAGAAGTTGCCCGCCGCCGATTGCCAGCCACCCCCGATCGTAGCGTTCGTTGAAACGGACGAGGCTCGAGGCCGGGACCGTTCCGCGCACGCGGTAGAGCCACGGCGCGAGTTCTTCGAATCCAAGCGCAGCGGCGGCGGCGGGCGGCGATTCGACCGTTGGAGGCGCTCCGGAGGATAGCGCGGCGAGCACGCAGAGGCCCGAACAGACGATCGCGTTGGTCCCCGGCGCGATCGCGATCCAACGATACCCCCCCGTCGTGCCTGCGAGCGTCCCGCCTCGGTCGTCGAGCAGCCGCCCTCGGACGTAAGCAAGCAGCCACGTGCTCGGCTTGATGGGATGGACCACGCTCGACTGAGTCAGCGCGCCGCCGAGGCCCTGGGCGAGCCAAGGTGCACGCCCGAAGGCCAGTTTGGCATCGATCCACGAGGTCGCAGGATCGATCGAATCGCTGCGAGCGTCGACCGGCTTCACCTCGCCTGCGCCCGATGCGTCGCCGAAGAAAACGTCGCACGAACCCAAGTTGTCGACGCCGGCCACGATCTCCATCGCACCGCAGTCGGTGACGAGCGGCATCGCGGCGGCAATTCGGGTGGAACCTCTTGCGCCGCCCTGCGCCGGCGCCGTCAGCGAGGACGCGGCGAGACCGATCGCCCCCTGCGAACGCGACGACAGCCACGGCCGGTCGACAACTGTGTCGACGCCCAGCGCCTGCAGCCCGCGAACGTCGCCGAACTGTTCGTAGCGCCCGAGCGCCATGTCGACCGGATAGGTCGGATAGTATTCGTTGATCGGCGCGACGCGATTTGGGTAGGTGAACGAGTCGGGATCGGCCCCGTCGCCGCCGCCGGAACGAAGCTGCAGGGGTTGAAACGCCGGCAGCAGCGCGATGCGCGAAAACGGCGCAGCGGCAACGCGCGGGTGAGGATATGCACGCGCGCAAATCCAGAGATCCCCGGGCGGCCGCACGATCCACGTGACCGGCAGGACGACGCCCGCGGCCAACGCCGCAAAGCCAAACGCCCGCACCCGCGACGCACCCGCTGCGGCGAGCGCGGCCATCGCGACGGCAAAGAGTCCGGCGAGATCGTACAGTTCTCGGAAGACCCCGCTTTCGGGAACGTTTCGAACGACCCACTCGTAAGGAACGGCGAGCGGTCCGTGCACGCCGGTCGTGAGTATGTAGACGGCCACCGCCCCCAGCGCCGTCCACAGCACCGCCCGCCGGCGCCACGCCGCGGCTGCGCCGCCCAACGCCAGCGCGACAATTGCGTAGACGGCGATCTGCGCCGCTACTCCAAGCCGGCCGGCGTAGCCGGCGAAGTATCCATTCAAAGAAAGAAGCGCCGGCGGCGCGATCGACTGATTGGCCTGCCACTCGACGCCATACGGAATCTGCACCAACGCACCGTGCTCGGCCGCCAATCCGATCAGCGACGGTAAGACGACGACCGTCCCGGCGATCAGCGGCAGCCACTTCCGCGTAACCGCGACGAAGATTACGGTAACGAGCATCGCGACGATGAAAAACTGGAGCTGCGTTTCAATCAGCACGAGCCAGAGCGAGATCCGTACGGGCGACGCAGCGTTTCCGCGAGCCATCTCCGCCAGCATTCCCGCAAACGCGCCGTACGCGAGCACCATGACGAGGTGGCCGGCGACGACCTCGTTGTAGACCCACGGATCGAACGTCAAAAACAAGGCGAGAGCGGCACAAACGACTGGACCGCCGCCAAAGCGTGCTGCCAGGTTGGTCGCGCCCCGCGCGCAGCAGTAGCCCGTGCAGAATGCGAAAAGAATCAGTGCGATCCACGGTCCGAACAGCCACATCGCCGCCGCCAGCGGCGGCCCGATCGCGTAGGTCGTTGGATGAGGATTGGAAATGCCGAAGCCGACGGGAAGCCACCCGCTTACCGAGTCGTTAAAAAACGAACCGATCGCGAGGCGGTCGATCGGCCAGTTCCAGTCGTGCCGGAGCGTCGGGATGCCTTTGGCGTTCACGAACGCGGCAAACACGAGGCCGGCCGCGATCGAAAACCAGCGCGCCACTACTGCAACTTGGCCGAACGCTTACGAAGAGCCCGCCGGCATTCGATGGCGAGAAACACGGTCAATACGACGGCGCTCAGGTAGCCGATCACGGCGAACGGTTCGCCATATCGCCGCCACAGCGGCGCTGCAAAGACGAACGCAGCCAGCATCGCGATTGCGCTGTAACGAATGAGCGTCTCCGGCGTCAGAGCCGCCACCACGTCGGCCGCCACGCGCGTAGGCAGCTCGAGCGCAGATCGAGTGGACGGCACCGCCGCTTCCACGACCTCGAATGGCTGCGCTCTTCGCCGCCAGCACTCCATCGCGACGCCGACGGCAGCGAAGACGGCACCGAGGTAGGCCACCGCTGCAAACGGCTCCGAAAACGGCCGCCGCAAAATGCTTGCCGCGACGATCGAGGCAGCGATTGCGACCACCGATGCGTTGATCAGGCGCGCAAACGCACGTCCTGCCGAGAGCTGCGCAACGGTTTCCGCGCTTTCCATCCAGCCCTGCCGCAAGAACGCACCCAAGGGCGTCGGCGCGGTCAGCCGCCAGGCGAGGGTGGCGCCGGCAACGAGCGCTGCGCAGTAAGCGATCGCGCAAAGAAACTCGGAGATCGTACCGGGAAGCAGCGCGTCCATTAGAAGCGCGACCCCGGCGACGATCGAACCGTAGCGAATCGTCGCGAGCGCGCGGTCGCCGCCAGAGAGTTTGGCATGAATCCAGGCAAACGCGCCTGCTCGTCCTACAGCCGCTAAGATCACTGCCGCACAACAATACACGAGCAGCGCCGTCTCGGCGCCCGGGTCGCCGACGAGCACCGATGCTGCGACCAGCAGGACGGTCAGACCGCTTGCGAACGCCAGCGCGCGCGGGAAGTTCAAGGTAGGCGAACGGACCATACCCGCGCCGGCTCGGTGAAAGATGAGCCACTGCGCGCCGATGACGATAGCGGCGAAGATTGCGGCGATATACGCCGTCGTTGCGAAGCGTTCGGCCCCGGCATCGGGCAGTGCGATCGCGAGCACGATCGCGACGAGAGCGGTCGCAACCGCGTAGCGCACGGCGCCCGTCAGCGCCCACGAAAGCGCCTCGCGCTTTAGGGTTCCGGCGTGCCGATCGCCCACAGTTTCGGTTCGATAGCTAAGGTCACCAGTAGAATAAGCGCGATCAGCGAGACGATCCACGCGATGAGGTAGAAGCGCTGCCCGGTAAATGAAATCGCGATCTTACCGCCGTCGGGAAGGCTCGGAACGATCCATCCGTTGGAGATTCCGTTGACGATCACGTGCGCCAACGGCTGCCCGTTGACCGAGGCCGCCCACTCCGGATGATACGCGTCGCCGAATACCAATAGGTAAGGGGCGCTCCCGCTGGGCGCCGTCACCTCGAGCGCGGTAGGCGAGTTGCGCTTCCACATGACGGGAAACGACTTCGTCTGCGGCAGCGATGCGGGCGCGACCGAGAGCAGCGCGATGTTTACCGCTTTGTCCGAACTAGTCGCGAGGTGTGGTCCGCGGCTCAAAAGCACCGGACCGTTCCCGACGGGACGGCCGTCGACGGCCAGCCGGAGCGACGCAAGCGATTGTGGATGCGCTAAAGCGCGTGCCGGCATCGCGTGCACGAAATACGATAGGTGGGCAAACTTGGACCGAACTTGCCGTCCGACGAACCACACGCCGGCGACTCTTTGCGCGCCGTCGTACGAGTTGTTCGGAAACGCGTGCATGAAGTAGATGTCGAAGTTTCCGGATTGCGGCAGGGCAAAGAGCCGGTAGGAAACGCCACCGCGCCCCGCCAGCGCCACCGCGAGCCACGCAGTTCCCGGGCCTGTTGAAGAGACGGTCCCGACGACCTCGGGATCGCCCCCCAAGTTTCCAGGCGGCTTGGGCAGCGAAACGGCGGTAAATGCTTTATCGAGCGCCGGCACCGAGGGGGCACCCTTTGCCGCAATCCGCACGATCGAAAGGTCGGGCGCAACCGCCGCTTCGATGACGTCGGGACCCAGGTCCGTACGCTCTCCGCTTGCAGAATGAAAACCGAAGGCGAGCTCGTTCCAGCCTGGGCGCAGCGTCGCGGTAAAGGTTGCTGGTACCGGCGCCGGACCTTGCAAATGATCCACTGAGTCGTACTCCTGCGCCGTCGCGCCCGGCCCGCTCAGCGCCACGTCTTGCTCGTCGCGACCGTCGATCGTAACGGTCATCAGCGATCCGACTTGCAGCCGGCTGACGTGCATCGAAACGCGCGCCGCGACGCTCCTCGAGCCCGGAACGAAGACCCGCAGGCGCGCGGCTTTCGAAAAGAGCAGCCACGCTTCGGAGTCGCCCCGCTGCCAGTCGTAGACGGTCGGGTCGTCTCGATACCAGGCCTCCGGCATCATCGCCGGCGACGTCTGCACGACGCCTTCACCCGGAACGTACGGCAGCGTTCCAGAGAGGTCGCCGGGAAAGCCGCCCCGCGACGCGCTGCCGCCAATCAACTTCGTTTTGCTGAAGCCGTCGGGCCCAAACGGTCCGACCGCCGAAGCGGTGACGCGATACGCGCCGGCCTGCGGCAGCGTGAAGCGGGCTTTCTTCCCGTACACGAGCATTTCGAGCGCCCGATTCTGCGGGAGTGCCGCACTCAAGGCGGCAATCCGCTTCGTCCACGCGTCGACGTCTTCGGTCTTTACCAGCGCGACGACGAGCTTGGGATCTTCGTAGCCGTCGGAGACCCAGTGCTTGCCGCGCGAGAGCAGCACTTGTCCGTACTCCGTCCACGCTCCGTTCGGGGCGACCGGTCGAAAGTAACCGCCGTCGACCTGCAGTATCCGCGGTGCGGCTTGCGGGAAGAGCAGCGACTGCTCGCGTGCGAATATCGTGTAGACGTTCGTGCCGGTCAGCTTGAACGGTTCGGCCCACTGAACGTTGGCCGACGACGGTCTCACCAGCGTGCCGTACGGCAGCGACGCGTTCACGGCGAGGTCGCGCACCGCCGACGTCGAGAGCGGAACGATCGGCGAAAGGGCGCGCATCGCCGTCGTGAACTCTCCGGTCGAACGCGTCGGCGGATCGAAACGCGCCTGCCCGCGCGCCATGGAATCCACGTCCCCCAGGTACGCCTCCGAAAACGTCGGCCACCAACTCATCACCGGATGGTTGACGCCGTAGACCAGCGGAAGCGCGCCGTCCAGACGGTACGTGTGCAGTGGACCGTCGGAACGCTCGGGCGTCGCGCCCAGGACGCGGTGCAGCAGATCGTGGGTGAGCGTCGTGCTGTTGAACTTCCATTCGTCGGGCGAGCTGAAGTCGATCACCGGAAGGAAGTCGTCGCGCTGGAGAAACGTGTTGACGCCGAGGACGCGAAACATGTCTGCGGCAAACGGCAGGCCTTCTCGCGTGGCCCGGTACGCGCGGCGCACCCAAGCATCGGTTCCTTCAGACGGCTCGCTTCCCAGCAGCCCGTAGATCATCGGACGATTGACCAGCGAGTTCTCGATGTAGAACTCCGGATTGCCCCAATCGAACTGCTCGAGAAACTGCGTGGGAAAGAGCGCGACGCGGTGCTGATCGTCGTTGCCGAGCAGCGCGTTTTCGCGATACTCCCAACTCGGCAGGACTGACGCCGGATAGTTCATTTTATGGATGATGACCGGGATGAAAATCAAGACCGGCAAGACGACCAAAATGGTGCTGACTGCGGGGACGAGCCAACGCAGCCGTTCGCGCTCGGCGGCGACGACGGCCGCGACCTGTTCGCGCAGCCACGTGACGATCGAATACGTCCCCAGCGCGTAGAGCCCGCAGATGCCGAACTCCACGCCGGCAACCCATTTGTACGAGAAGCGGAACATCTGAAAGCCCGGGAAGTAGCGATAAAACGCGTCGTAGATCGGCGTCGTCACCGCATCGCCCAGGGCGTCGTGATAGTAGCCGACGACGATCGGGACCGAGACGATCGTCGCGATCAAGAAATAGAGCGTTGCGGGGCGCTGGTTGCGGCGAAAGGCGACCGCTCCGAGGGCCACGATCGGAACGAACCACAGCAGCGCGCTGAAGATCCCCTGCGAATACGGCTCCGCCCACGGAAAGTACGGTCGCCCTCCGAACGACACGAACGTCGCCCAATGACCCAAGCCCCGAAGGACGTTATCGAAGGACGTGGCGGCGTTGTGCAGCGAGGGCCCCTCGCTCAGGACGCCGTTGAGCCACACGCTGCGGAAATAGTCGACGAAGGGCACGATCCAGTAAAGGTTGATCAGGATCGTCGCCAACGACGCGACCACGGCGAAGGGCAGCGTGCGCCGGGCGACGACTGCGGGTTGCGCGCTCAGCGCCAGCATCACGATTACGAAGATCGCGATCAAAATGACGTTGATCGCGACCAGCGGCGGGTTGATGCCCGCCCCGACGAGGACGAGCAGCGCCATCGCGAGCGCCGCTCGCCAAACGTTCATCTCGCCGCGCATCGCCCGCGCCGTGACGCCGATCATCGCCGGCAGCGTCCCGTAGGTCAGCAGCCAGACGATCTGCGCCTGCGAGTTGAGCGCCACGTACATATTGAAGAGATACGCGACCGAGCCCGCGACGCGCGCAGTCTCGTTGAGCCACGGCGCGACGGAACGCAAGCAGTAGTACATCGAGGACAAGAGGCCGAGATAGACGGCGAACACCGCGAACCGCTGGGCGAAATCTTGCGGAATGTGAAAGATTTGCGCGGCCGCGTAGATCCACGCGTACGGAGTCTCGTACGGAAACCAAAAGCCCGTATGCGTGCCCATGTAGAGGGCCGGATTCCACGCGTGCAGCAGCGACCAAAGAAACTTCAGAGGATCGATGTGGAGATCGGCTTGACCGTCGTTAAGCTGAACGCCGCTGCCGTAGCCCAGCGTCACGAGCAGGGCAAGCACGATGAAGAGCGCCGGTACGAGCGCTCTTCTTAGCACTGCTCGCTCTGGCCATCGCAACTCGAGCGAGGCCGATGCGCGGGCGGTTTCCTCTTTCACGGGTACGCCTTTCCGTAAAGCTTGTATGGACCTTCCAAACTCACGCGCTGCTCGACGGAAGCGGCCGCGAAGAGCTCATCGACGACTTTGGCCACGGCGTCGAACTCGATATCCCGCAAAATGCACCGGTACTCCAGCGCAAGCACGCAATCGAAACCCTGCAATCCTTCGTCGTGACAGGCCGGACACGGCGACGGACGCATCGCGACGGCCTGCCCGATCGGTGCGCCGCGAACCTCGCTCGTCATGCCGTAAAGCGCCAGCGTCTTTACGCCAAGGCCCGAAGCTAGATGGCTGAAGCCGGCGTCGTTGCCGACGAAGACTTCACACTCCGCCAAAAGCCGGGCGGCCTGCGAGAGCGGCTCGCGGATGATGTTGATTCCCGCGACGCCTGCAAAGTCTTGCTCGGCGCGCGCGAGCTCGCGTTCCTCGTGCGGGCCCAAAAATAAGCGGACCGGTCGCCCCGTCTCGACGTGGCGCCGCGCGAGCGCCACGAAGTTTTCGTAGGCCCATCGCTTGACTTCATTTCCTTTCCAAGCCATCGAGCCGGGATGGATGCCGAGGGTGCCCCCGACGCGAGTGGCGCCCCAAGCGGCCGGGAGCCAATACGCCAGGTCGTCCTGGCCAGGGGTTAGCTCGGCGGCGCGCGCGAGCCGGAGGTTCTCCGCGAGGCGATGGCCTCCGCGCAGCTTGACGCGGAGGCTGCGCGTCGTGCGCGCGATGAGGCTCGCCGTTCCTCCGTAGTCGTGCAGGAAGAGCCGCCTCGCACCGGCGCCGCGAGCGATCGCCGCGTACTGCCATCGCGTCGCCGGAAACGGAAGGATGCAGAGCTCGTACCGCCGCGGGCGAAGCTGAGCGATCGCGGCGAGCACGTCGGTCGCTTTCGGCCGGATCGGGAGCTCGGTAATCCGTTCGACGATTCCGAGTGCACGAAGATATTCGCTGACCGGGGGATGCATCGTCAACGCGTCGATTCGCCACGAATCGCGCGTCAGACCGCGCAGAATCGGCCCCGCGGCCAGCGCGTCGCCAAGCCCTGGTAGCAGCAGCACCAGGGCGGTTTTACCGGCCACAGAGGCTTACTTTCCGATAGGGATGGGGACGACGATTTCGTGCGAGCCGGCGCCGTCGATCTTCGGCGAGAAGCGCTCGGGCTGGTCGTAGTAGCGTAGGATTCGCATCCGGTAAAAGATCGCCAGCGTGTCGAGAAAGACATTCCAGACGGCCGGAAGCCGAAGCCGGCTGCAGACGCGCGTGAAGTTCACTTCCACCGGTGCTTCGACGACCCGGTACCCGAAGTGGTGCGCGTTAGCCAGCAGTTCGAGGTCGAATGCGAAACGCTTGACCAGAATACGCGGGAGCACGCGCTCGAGCACCTCGCGCTTGAAGAGCTTGATGCCGGTCTGCGTGTCGCGCAGCGGCAGACCGAAGAGCGTACGGACGAGCATGTAGTAGAAGAAACTGTAGATGCGCCGCAGCCGCGGGTACTCGACGCGCGACTCGGGGTGGAACTTCGAGCCGATGACGGCGTCTGCGTTGCTGGCGAAGAGGATCGTAAAGAAGTTTTCCAACTGCTCCGGGTGCAGGTCCATATCGGCGTCGAGAAACGCGACGTAGTCGCCCTTCGAATAGGACGTGCCGCAGATGAGCGCGTTGCCCTTCCCTTCATTGCGCCGGCAGCGCACCACGCGCACGAGATCTGGCCAGACGCGCAGCGCGTCGATCGCGGCGGCGTGCGTACCATCTAGGCTGCCATCGTCCACGACGACGATCTCGAAATCGAGCCCGAACTGCCGCATCGTTTCGACCGTCTCGCACACGTTGTCCGCAATCGAATGAGCCTCGTTATACGCCGGCATGACAATCGAAAGCATGGCCCGGGAAGCTTGGCTCTCGTAGAAAGGCGAGCCTTCCCCTTCAAAGTTGATTGTAGTCAACTTTCTAGGCGATCGGCGCTTCCCGATTTTCGGGCGGGCTCACGAGGTTTCGCTCAAACTTCGCGACGATCGTGTGCCACGCGAGCCCCAGTTCCTCGACGTTGAGCATCCGCGCGAATGCGATGAAGACCACGCCGCCGATACCGATCTGGCCGAACAAGAACCAGGCGCGCGAGGCCAGCGATGCCTCGGGCGTGACGCCCAACGCACCGATCCAGTGCAGCGCGGCGAGCATCGCAAGCGAGCAAACGACGATCTTGCCGATTGAAAGGACGAGCGCGGCCCAATCGATGCCGGCAACGATTCGCGCGGTCAGCATCAGCAGCAACAGGGCTTGAACGGTCTGACTGGTGGAGTTCGCGAGCAGCAGTCCCCGAGCGCCCAGGTTCGGCAACCAAACGAGCGAGAGCAGCACGTTGAGGACGACCGTCAAGACGGAGATCGTTACCGGCCACAAGGTTTCGTGGCAGGCAAAGCAACACCGCGTCAAAACGACGTTGGCTCCCAGCGCGATCAAGCCGATCGCGGCGTAGGGCAAGAGGCCGGCCGTCAAGTCGGTAGCGCTGGCTTGAAAGGTGCCGCGTTCGAAGAGCGCTTGCACCATTGGATGCGCGAGCACGATCAGCGCGCACGCCGACGGGATCGTAATGAAGTTCACCAGGCGCAGGCCCGTTACCACGCTGCGCGCGACGCCGCGCCGGTTCTCGCGCGCGAACTGCGCGGCCAGCAGCGGGAAGATCACCGTTGCGATCGCGGCGGCGAAGATCTGCTGCGGAAAGTTCACGAGTTTGGTCGCGTAGTTCATTCCCGCGATATAGCCCGGAGCGAGCGTCGAAGCGAAAAACCGGTCGAAGAAGAGCGCGAGCTGCCCGGCGGCGGATCCGACGATGATCGGCCCGAGCAGCACCCAGATCTTCATAAGGCCCGGATGTTTGAGGTCGATGACGAGCCGGTATTTGCCGATCGAGAGGAACGACGGAAGCTGCACCAGCATCTGCGCGGTGAGCCCGAGTGCCGTTCCGAGTACGAGAGCGTAGATTCCGACGCCGTGGCTCCAGAGCACGACGCACGCGATCGTCACCGTATTGACCGCGACGCCGACCATCGCCGCCGAGCGGAAGCGATGGTAAGCGTTGAGGACGGCCGAAAGTACGCCGCTGAGGCTAACCGCGACGATACTCGGCATCAGCCAGCGCGTCATGCGGATAGCGACGCTCATCTGCGGTGCCGGGAATCCGTGCGCGATCAACGGCACGTACCAGCGCGCGGTGAAGTAACCGGCGACCGCGCAAATCGTTACGGCGATCGCCAACATGTTGAGGACCGTGCTCGCGAGGCGCCACGCCTCGTCTTCCTTGCGGTGCGCGAGGTACTCTGAGAAGGTCGGAACCAGCGCGCTCACCAGCGCGCCGTTGAAGACGCCGAAAAGGATCGTTGGAATCGTCGCCGCCGCGAGGAACGTGTCCATCTCCCAGCGCGTTCCGTAATAGCGCGCGCTGACGACTTCTCGTAAAAATCCCAGCAGCGTCGACGCGAACGTCGCGCCCATGATGAAGAGTGTGGAGCCGGCGACGGAAAGACGTGGGCGCGGACGCTGCCGCGCGGGAACGGCGCGCAGATGCGGCTTAATGCGCGCCATCCTTGCGCAACACGGCGGGGATCGTCTTGACGATGATCAGCAGGTCGCCCAGCGGCGTCCAGCCGTCGACGTAGCGGTTGTCGAGCTCCATCCAGTGCTCGAACGAAACGTCGCTGCGCCCATTGATCTGCCAGAGGCAGGTGACGCCCTGGGGAACCTCCAGCCGCCGGCGCGCGAAGGCGTCGTAGTGCTCGATCTCGCTGGGGAGCGCGGGGCGCGGTCCGACCAGAGCCATGTCGCCGAATATCACGTTGACGAGGTTAGGAAGTTCGTCGATGCTCGTGCGCCGTAAGAAGTGCCCGAGCGGATGCAGCCGCGGATCGTTGCGAATCTTGAAAACGGGCCCGTCGACCTCGTTGAGATGCATGACGCTCTTGCGCAGCGCGTGCGCGCCGTTGACCATCGTCCGCAGCTTGTACATCTTGAAACGCCGGCCGTGCATACCGACGCGCTCTTGGGTGAAGAACGGCGTACCCCCGGTGACGCCGGCGATCGCGATCGCGGCAACGACCACGATCGGAGCCGTGACTACGAGCAACAGTATTCCGACGACGATGTCGATGCCGCGCTTGATCGGCGTCCACGACTCGGGGACCGCGCGCGCGCCGGCAATGCCGACGGTAACCTGCATCGCGTTCACGCGAGCAACGCTCGTTTCACGGTTGCGCCGACGAAATCGAGGCCCTCAATTTCGCCTAGCATCCGCCCCGGCGCGCGGCTGCAATGCACGAACGGAACGTACTCTCGCGTATGGTCGCTGCCCGGGGCGGTGGGATCGCAGCCGTGGTCGGCGGTGAGAATGAGCTCGTCTTGCGGACGCAAGCGGCTTTCGATACCCGGAATTAACGTATCGAGCTCTTCTAAAGCGTTTCCATAACCGCGGACGTCACGGCGATGACCGTACTTCGAATCAAAGTCGTTGAGATTCGTAAAAATAAAACCGTGGTCGATCCGTTGTAGCAACTCGAACGTCTTCTCCATCGCTTCGCGATTGCCGCCAACGCGGGTCGATGTGGTGATAGCGCGGCCGCAGTAGATGTCCGAAATCTTTCCTACTGCATGCACCTCGACATCCCCCGCCCTGAGTTCGTCCAGCAGATTGGGGGGAGGCTCGATTGCATAGTCACGACGATTCGGCGTCCGCCAAAAAGACCCCGGTCGCCCTCGAAATGGCCGGGCGATGACCCGGTTGACGCCGTGCGGAGGCCGCATCATTTCGCGGGCCCGCGCACTCCATTCGTAGAGAAGCTCCAGCGGCACGATCTCCTCGTGCGCCGCAATCTGGAAGACCGAGTCCGCGGACGTATAGAGGATAGGACGGCCGCTCTCCAGGTGCTCGGCACCGAGCCTCTCGATGATTTCAGTTCCCGAAGCCGGCACGTTTCCGAGCGGAGGCTTGCCGGTTATCGCGGCAAACTGCTCGACCACGCCGGGCGGGAAGCCGGCCGGATAGGTCGGGAAGGCTACCTCCGTAACGATGCCCATCATCTCCCAATGCCCGGTAATCGTATCCTTGCCGCTGCTTCGCTCCCGCAGCCGCGCGACGGCAGCCTGCGGGGCCGGCACGGGGGGAACGCCCGCTATCTGGGTCAGCGCCCCGATCCCTAATCTTTCGAGATTGGGCAGGCGCAGCGATCCCAACCGGCGTGCGACGTTGCCGATCGTATCTGCGCCGGGCGCGTCGCCATAGGCGCTGGCGTCGGCAAGTGCGCCAACGCCCCCCGAATCGATAACCACCGCTACGACGCGCATTACCGTTGCGCCGGTTCGTCTCGTGGAAAAACACGCCTCCCACGCGGCGGCGAGCCGTGCGGCGCGTTACATCCCGTCGTAAGGGAGCGGGGGCTCGAGCTCTTTGCACCTACGCGCCGCCATCGCAAGGCGGGGCTTCCCCCCGGGCAGAATCCGTGGCCACCGTGGTACGTATCGCGCTCTCGACGGCGCTCATGACGCTGGTGATTCTGGTTGCGTCCGCTCCGGCCAGAGCCGCCTCACCCTCTCCCACCCCAAGTCCGCAGCCTGCCAATACGCTTCTCTATCTGAACGCGAACCGTCTGGACTTTTATTACAACCGCTTTCTGATCGAAGGCGACGGAAACGTCCGTTTGCGCACGAGCGACGGATTCACCGTAACCGGCGACTCCTTCTCCATGGATTTAAAGCTCAATCGCTTCATGGTTGCCGGGCACGTGACGCTGCACGACGCGACCGGAACCGTCAGCGGAGCCGCGATCGCCGATTTTCTCGATTTCAAGCGCATCTATTTCGTCCCGGTTACGAGCGAGCCGGATCGCTGGACCTTCCTCGACGGCGACCTCGCCCATCCCGCGAAGGGACGCGAGATGCCCGGAGACGCGTTCTACTTTCCGGCGGTAAGCGAGCACCCGAGCATTACCGGGAGCGGCGCCGTGATCGACACGAAGACGTACGTACGCTTCATCAACGCGCACACGTACTTCGCCAATGCCGGCATCCCGCTGGGAACCTACGTCGTCAACTTCTCGTCGAGTCAGTACTTCGCCCAGAACACGCTCTCCGGAGCGAGCGTCGACTTGACCTGGAATATGGTCGGCAGTCCGAACGCGTTGACGGCGCTCCACTTGCGCTACGATCCGACGTATAAGACGTATCTTTCGGTCGAGCAGCACTTCGTCGGCGAGCACGAGTACGCAATTCTCTCGGTCAATCCGGCGACGCGCGCGGAAAAGTGGTGGAACCTCGCGCTCTACGAAAAGCTGGGCTCGCGCTTTCAAATTCAGAGCTTCACGCAGTACTACGCGCAACAGAACTACTTGAGCGCGCCGCAGGCGGCGCAGCAGACGACGTTCCTCAACGCCACCTACGCCCTTCCGCACTCGTACGTAACGGCATCGTCGCAACTGACGAACTACAGCCTCCTCGGGCCCGGCGGAATTCAAAACGGGGCCAAGCTCGGCGGCAGCCTCGACCATCCGTCTCAAGTTCAGGTCACCGCAACGAGCTTCCAAAACCGGATCGCCGACCTGCCGCTCTACGAACAAATCTACGAAGGTTACGGCTTCAACCACGATACGGTCGGCGGGAATCAGTATCTGCAGGGCTCGCCGGGCTCGATGCAGCCGCCGATACCGACGCCCGGGCTGCAGGCGTACGGCGCGCCCTGCCCCAGCCAGCACGGCGTCATCAATCACGGGCAGCCGACGTATTTCTGCCCCGTCTATACGACGATCTGGAATACCGTGCTCGGTTTCAATCTGTTCACGCCTTCGATCAAACTCAATCCTGGAGCGAGCACCTACCAGACGTACTATTTCAACGCGAGCTTCAACAAGCAATATCAGTGGAACTCGCTGCCGCACTGGATCGACACCTCGTCGGAGAACTTCTCGCTCAGCCGGCAGTTCTCGCGGGGAGTCAACACCTATGCCGGCTATCAGATCCTCAATACGGCCGATAACTACATCAACGGCGGATACACGCCGTGCGAGCCCGTCAACACGTCGACCTGTCCGCTGAGCTTCACGTCGTTTCGCGGCGTCTCGACGCAGCGCACCACGAGCCTGGGGATCAACGACGCGCCGACGCCGGAGTTCAACTTCTCGCTGCTGCTGCGCCACCACACCGACTATCCGATTCCGGTGCCCGGGCTCTTCGGGTTACCGCCGAACAATATCATCGGCCAGCCGCTCTACACGTCGTATCTCGGGCAGGCGCCGTACGACGCCACCGGCGATATTCGCTTCAAAATTCTTTCTCACGCGCTGCTCGACGTCTCGCGCACGTTCTACTGGTACGGCAACCCGTACCGCACGACGTTCTGGCAGCCGAGCTTCGTCATTCAGGTGCTGCCGATATGAGGCGCGCGCTCTCCACCCTTGCAATTCTTTCGCTTGCGATTCTGGCGGTCGCCGCGACCGCTTCGACGATCGTCGTGAGCGGTCAACTGCTCGCCTATCAAGACGGATACGTCTTTTTTACGACCGGCGACGGCTTTCGCGTCGCGCATGACGTCACAATCCACGACGCAAAGACCGGTGGCGCCACGACGCTGCATCCCGCGCCGAGGATCTGGGCGCGAGCCACCTTCGATGCGAGTGGAACCGTTACCGAACTGGACCTGTCGCGCGATCCGCTTCCGCCGCAAGGAAACTTTGCCGACGTCACCCACTTTGCCGTCGCCCTCTCGTCGCCGGCACCCAACCCCGACTTGCTCCAAGCCGTCGCGACGCCGCCGCCAGGCCGCCCCGAAGCACCGGACCAGCGTCACTTCTCGGGGCGCCCGGTTCTGGTCACCTTCATCGTCCAAGTCCCGCCCTATACGCCGTTCACGTCGTCGATCTACATCGCGACCGATCAGAGCGGTTGGAACGCGCAAGCGATTCCGATGGACCGCGTCGACGCTCTGCACTATCAGATCACGCGCCGTTTCAACTCGGGAACGTCGATGCGCTACCTTTACAACCGCGGCTCCCTGCAGACTCAGGAAGTTTCCCAGAACGGCTTGGCTCGGACCCCGCGCGATCTCCTCGTCACCGACGCCGACGTGCGCGCCATTCGCGACACCGTCTATGCGTGGCAAGATTCCGCGCCGGGCGGACTCAACCAAGTGCAGCCGCAGATCATGCCGACGCCGTACAACCCCGCGCCATTCCCGAATCTTCCGACGAATCTTCCGCCGCCGCAGCCTCCGCACGGGAAGCCGCCGGCTTAATCGAGCCGGCTTAGTCGCGCCGGCGAATCACCACGATACCGTCGCGCTCGCTCGTGACGCTATAGGCTCTCGACCTGAGCGCGCCGCGCACCGCCGGCTCGTCGACATCGTGCCAACGAACCGAATAGTGCGAGCGGTCGTAAACGAACCAGCGCTGACCCGCAAAGCCGGTGGATGCATTGGAATCCAGGCCGAGATGCGCGAAGATTTCGTCTTGAGAACCCACCTGCGCCGACGCCGGCAGCCGCCCCAGCGTCTGCTCGAGCAGCGCGTCGTGCGCGTTGGGTGCTCGGTACAAATAGTACCAGTACTCCATCGGGCTTGCGAAGATTCCGATCGCGAGAGCGACCAGCGCCGCCGCAGAGAGCGCGCCTGCGAACAGGCTGGGCGAACGTTTGGCCACGCGCGATGCTCCGTCGACGAAGGCCACGAGTGCGTAGCCCGTCAGCAGCGCGCTGTAGTGCGCGCCCGGCATCAGCGTAACCGGCCGGCTGGAAGCGAGGATCTCGACGAAGCCGGGAATTAGGAAGAGGCCGTAACGCGAAAGACACGGCAGAAAAGCGAGCGGCGCAAGGACGGCGACGACGTACCAAACGCGCAGCGAGAGACCATCGAACCCCAGCGGCGTCCTTGCGTTCCAGTCGAAAAATCCCAGCGACAAGTACGGCACGCGCGGGTCAAGCGCGTGGCGGATCGGCCCGAAGTACAGCAGCCCGATCGCCAGCGCCAGTCCGGCAACGAGCAGACCGGTCTTGCGCGCACTCGCGTCACCGCGCGCCGTCGCGGCAAAGAGCAGCCCGACGACTGCGAGTGCAACGAACTGATCTTCCTTCGTGCACAAAAGCAGCAGCGCGACGACGACGGCGACGGTCCAGCGGCGACGATCCAGTGCGTACGCGAACGCGGCGGCCAGTAGCGGCACAAACGCCATCTCGTGGAAATCTCCCACGCCGTTGGCCCAGAGAATCGGATAGAGTGCCGCGACGCTTAGCACCGCGAAGGCGACCGGTGCCGCAAACCGTTCTCGCGCCAGGCCCCACACCGGCAGCACGGTCGCCGCGATTAACACCGCTTGAACGTATTGAAGCCCGATGGGCCCAAACGCGCGGACGACCGGCCACGTAAGGGCGATGACCGGCGACCAGTGCACGAGCAAATGGTTCACGCCGCCTTCAGCCGTGCTCGAGAAGCCGTGTCCGATTCCGGCGACCACCTGAGTGAAGATACCGAGATCGACCCCGTTACGGAAGATCGCGTATCGCCAGTGGGCGATGGTACAGAGCAGTGCAGCAAGCACGACAAACACGCCCGCGGCCAAAAGATCCCAGATCGCCGGCACGCGCGACTCGGAATTTTTGTAAACGGCCGAGCGGACGCCGTGCATCGAGTCGCCCTTCTTGCCGCCGAGCCGTCAATCCTTAGAAGTCCGTACCGCAGGAAAGCCCCCGCGCCGGCGCGTTGAAAGATCGAAATCGTGAAGATCGCTGCCGCACTGCTCGCGTGCTGCTCGCTGGGCGCCGGTGCGGCGGCGGCGCAAAGCGTAACGCCGGCGCCCGCGCCGCCTTTACCTTCGGCCTCGCCCTCCCCGCTTCCGACTCCGACGATACTCATGCTGGCGCCCGACGCCGCACCGCAGATTCTTTGGATCTCGGTGAGTTCGACGACCCCGCGTTCCGGCGACGTCGTCACCGGAACGGTGCTGACCTCGTCCAACGTCGCCAGCGTCGAGCTGCGCATCGGCGGTTACAGCCTCAACTCGACCAAAACCGATGTCGGACACTTTGAGTGGAGCTTTACCGTCCCCAGTCTGCCGTTCTACGCACCGCACTCGTTCGCGCTGCAGATCATCGCACGCAACACTGCGGGCGTCGCGGCCGCTACCAGCGTGCAGATGACGGTTCGCTAAAGCTACTGGATCGAGAGTGGAATCGTCCGCTCGACGGTGTCGCCCCGCGTATTCTTTGCAATCACCCGCATCGCGTACGTACCGTGCACGAACCAGGGAAGCGGTGCGACCGTATAGGCAAGCGCGAACCGGCCGATGCCGATTTTATTGAGACTCATCGCGTACGACCCGATTCGCGCCTCGACGCTGGCGACGTTGGAGGTCGTCACGACTTTACCCCAGACGTGGTCGCCGGCGTGCACCGTCGTCTCGCTGACGTGGACCGAGATGATTTGCGGCGCAGCATTGGGCGGCAAAAAATGCACGGTGGGGGACGGCCTCGGCGCGGCTGCGACGTGCACCGCCGGGTTGGAGGCGCGCACCGCCGGCGAGGGCAGCGCACCCGGTGACGAGGCGGGCGAATGGCGCACGGCGCGCCTCGCCACAGCTGGCGCGGCCGTCGTCACGCCGCTCGCGCCCGCCGCAGGCGGTTGCGTCCGGACCGAGGGCGGCGGGGATGGGTGCGGCTGAGGCTGCCGGGTGCACGAATTTAGGCACAGGAAAGCCAGGCCGATGTAAACGGCCGAGCGGACGCTACGCATCAGAATAGCTCTTCTGTGCCACTTAGGGCATTCCTTAGCAAGCCGCCGTGCCTGGGACGTTGAAACGTCGAGAAGATGCCCGATTCGCTGCGCCCCACATTCAGCGTGGTCGTTCCCCTCTACAACGAGGCGGCAAACGTCGCACCGCTCCTGGAGCGCCTCGAAGCCGCGGTCGCTCCGCTGCGCGGCCAGTACGAGTACGAAATCGTATTGGTCAACGACGGAAGCACCGATGCGACGCTCGACGCGATCCGCTCGGAGATGCAGCGCCGCAGCCAGATCGTGCTGGTGAACCTTTCCCGCAACTTCGGCCACCAGCTCGCGGCGACGGCCGGAATCGAGATCGCCGCCGGAAACGCCGTAATCCTCATGGACGGCGATCTGCAAGACCCTCCCGAGCTCGTCGAATCGTTTCTGCAGAAGTGGCGCGAGGGGTACGACGTCGTCTACGCCGTGCGGCGCTCGCGCAAGGGCGAGAGCGCTTTTAAAGTGTTTACGGCGCGCGCGTTCTACCGCGTCATCAAACATCTGACGAAGGTTTCCATCCCGCTCGACACCGGCGACTTTCGCCTCATGAGCCGGCGCACGGTCGAAGCGGTGCGCAAGCTGCCCGAACGTCATCGTTTTCTGCGGGGCATGGTCAGTTGGGTGGGATTCAATCAGGTCGCGGTCGAGTACGATCGTGACGAGCGGCACTCCGGATCGACCAAGTATCCATTGCCGAAGATGCTGCGCTTTGCCATGGACGGGATTACCTCGTTCTCCGATGCGCCGTTGCGCTTCGCCTCGTACTTCGGCTTCGCGGTCAGCGCGATCGCGTTCGTCTACGCGGTCGTCGTGATCGTGATGAAGACGCTGCACTTGTCGCCCGCGTTTTATACCCCGGGCTGGGCGTCGACGATCGTGGCCGTTACGTTTCTGGGCGGCGTACAACTGATCAGCCTCGGAATTTTAGGCGAGTATCTCGGGCGAGTGTACGACGAGGTAAAGGGTCGCCCGCTGTATTTGATCAGCGATATCGAACGATCTTGAACTATCGTCCGGTCGTCGACCACGTCGCCGTTCCGACGTACCTCGATCCGCTCTCTGCCGTTCTCTTCGCCGGCGCGTTCGTCGCCGCCGCGCTGATCGCGCGCCGGCGCCCGGCGTACGGACTGGGCGCGCTGCTGCTCGCGACGCCGTTCGATTTTTCTCGCGACGTGCTCGCAACCACCATCACCCTTCCGAAGTGCGTCTTGCTCGGCGTGCTCCTCGCGCTGACCACCGTGCCTTCGGTGTGGCGCGGGTTGCGGCGGCCCCCGAGCGCGCCGATCCTGGGCGCGCTCCTGCTCTACCTCGTCGTTACCGTCGCGAGCGCGGCCGGCGCGGCGCACGCCGGCCCGGTCGCGCGGGAGTCGTTGAAATGGCTGGAGTACGCAGCGCTCTTCGCCGTCGCATTTTGCTGCTATCGGCTCGATGCCGACGACGACGCGCTGCTGACGTGCGCGGCGCTGGCGGCAATCGCGGTCTGCATTTCCGCGCTCGCGCAAGAGTTTGCCGGCGCGCCGTCCGGTCTCTACATCGGGTCGGCAATCGTACCTCGCATTGCAGGTCTCCTCGAAGGGCCCAATCAGCTCGCTGCATACTGCTCGGTCGCGGCCGCGGTCTTTGGTGCTTGGGCGATCGTGCGTCCGCTACCGCTGCGGGCGCTCGCGCTCGGTCTCGTCACCTTCGCGGCCATACTCACCTTCTCGCGGGCGGGAATAGCGACGCTCGCCGTCGTCTTTCTGCTGCTCGTTCTTTGGGGCGGACGCCGCGCGTTGACGGGTCTTCGTCCCGCGATCGTTGGCGCCGTCGCCGGCGCGGCGGGCTGCGCGTGGTGGGCGTTCTACGCGCACACTCCGGGCGTGCTGCGAATTTCCTTGGCGCCGAGCGCCTACGCCGGCGGCGTAGGAAATCGCGACGAACTCTGGCGAGCGGCTTGGCGCATGTTTCTTGCGCGGCCGCTGCTCGGCGTGGGCGCCGGAAACTTCGAGCTCGATCTTCCGCAGTTCGGCCTCTACGGCGTGCGCACGCACGCGAACAGCTGGTACCTGCAGTCGCTCGCGGAGGGCGGCATCGTGCTTTTCGGTGCCACGCTCGCGCTCGTCGTCGCGTCCATCGGCGCCTTTCTGCGCCGGCCTTTTCTCGCAAGTTTGCGCGCGCAGTCGCCGTGGGTCGTTGCTGCGGTCGCCGCAAGCATCGCGCTGGCTTTGCACCAGATCGTGGACGATTTCGTTTTTTATCCGAAGGTCGCCGCGCCGTGGCTCCTTCTGCTCGGCATCGCCGCCGCCGCTCGCCGCACCGCGTGACCGGAACGGACGCACCGCTCCTGGTCGCGACGAACTGGGGTCTGCGCGGCGCGATCGTCCTGTTCGCACTCTTCCTGGGCCTCGCGCTGGTCGGTTTCTTTTACTGGCGCGTCGTGCGCCGCTCGAACCTGCTCTCGCCGACGCGCCTCGCATTCGCGTGCGCGGTCGCACTGGCCACGGCGTGGGGTGCACCGGTGCTGCTGTCGAGCGACGTGTATGCTTACGCCGCTTATGGCGAGCTCGCGCGCATCGGTGCCAATCCCTACGCGTCGGCGGCGCCGTACGCGTTCGACACCCTCGTCAGAGCCGCCGACCTTCAATGGGGAACGACCGTTCCGATCTGCTTGTACGGACCGGCCTTCGTGGCGCTCGCCGAAGCGATCGTCCGAGTCTTCGCTCCGCTCGGGATGCTCGCTCAGCTGCAAGCACTCCGCGCGGCGGCTTCGCTCGCGTTGCTGGCCTGCATTCCGTTGGCGTACGCTGCCTACGATGGAAATCGTGCGATGCGGCTGCGCGCGGCCGCAACGATCGGACTCAACCCGGTTGCGATCTGGTGCGCTGCCGAAGGCCATAACGACGCGATCGCGCTCGCCGTCGTGCTCTTCGGCTTCATGCTCGTCCGCCGTCGCCGGCCCGGCCTTGGCGCCGCGGTCGTCGCGCTCTCGGCCCTGGTGAAGCCTCCGGGAATCGTTGCCGCCGCTGCGCTGGGATGGCGCGAGCGCGGAGCACGTCTCGGTGCGCTGCTCGGGACGGTTGCGGCGATTGCGCTTTCGTTCCCGTTGATCGCGGGCGTCTTCGCGCACTTCCCCGAGCACGGACACTACGCACCGGCCGCATCCTTTCAGGCGATCCTCGCACCGCTTTCGCCGATCGCCGGATGGGGGGCCGCCGGAATCGCTTGCCTATTGCTGAGCGTTCGCGCCGTGACGCTGCTGCGTGCGCGCTCCGCTGAGGCGTGGATCTGGCTCGGACTTGCGCTTTGGGTCTTGATTCCAAATCCGTACCCGTGGTACGCCCTGTGGCTGCTCGCGCTCGCGGCGATCGCACCGCAGACGCGTGCGGGCACGGTTGCGATTCTTCTCTCCTTTTGTTCGCTTTTGCGGTACGCCCCCGACGCAATCGGCGCGCCGAGTCTAGCCGCCGCCGCGCTGCTGGGAATCCTCGCCTCGCTCCCACTGCTTGCGCTCGTTGCTTGGAGGCCCTGGTATAATAAGCGACCCGCATGACCGCGCAAACGATCGCAACACCGCCTCCGCGAGGTGACCTCCTCGGCTCTTTACGCACCTCGAGCCGTGCGTGGAGCAGCATGCTCGAGCGTCTTGCGGCGCTCCGCCGTTTGCCCGGGCGAAAGCCCGGAGCGTATTCTCTGCACGAGACGATCGCGGCGTCGCGTCCGGCGCTGATCGCCGCGCTGCACGAGGAGCTCGGCGGCACGCAGCTCGTCGTCGTTCCCACTCCCGACGCGGCGGAGCGCAGCTTCGCCGACCTTCTCTACTACCTCGACGGCGCTTCCGAACGCCTCGCCTTGCTTCGCTCGCACGAAGAAGCGATCGGTGCAATCGAGAGTCCGTCCGAACAGAGCGCTCGCATGACGCTGCTGGCCGATCTTGCCGACGGCAAGCGCCGCTTGGTGCTCGCACCGATTGCCGCGCTGTGCCAGCGCTTCATGCCGCGCAGCCGGTTCGACGAAGTCCGCTTCGTCCTCCGTCCCAACGACGAGCCGGGGCTCGAGGCGCTCGCGCAACGCCTCTTCGCACTCGGATACACGCGCTGCGACGTCGTGAGCGCCGTCGGCGAGTATGCGGTGCGCGGCGGCATCGTCGACGTCTTTGCGGCCACCGCCGAAGCGCCGGTGCGAATCGAATTTTTCGGCGATCAGATCGAGTCCATGCGAACGTTCGCCATCGAGTCTCAGCGCAGCGACGCCGCAATCGACCAACTCGCGGTAACGGCCTGGGAAGAGACGCGAGACGAAGCGACGACGATCTTCGACTACCTGCCGCGCGACGCGTCGCTCGTGATCGAAGAGCCGTCGACGATCGCCGCGATCGTCACCGCACTCGACGAAGAGCGCGCTCGCGAGCGCCATACGCTGCTCGCCGATGAGGAACCGGAGATCGCTCTGCGCGACGACCTCGCGCAGCCGCCGATCGGATTGGCGGAGATCGGAGAGCGAATCGCCGAGCACGCGACCCTCCTGCTTCCCGGCTCGATCGAAGTGGCGGATCGCGCGACGGCCTGGGTTCCCAGCGTCATCGAATCGTTCGTGCTCGAGTGCCGGCCCGTCGAGCACTTCAATCGCCAAATCGGTCTCTTTACCGAAGCGATGCGGGAGTGGATAGCCGCGGGCGAGCGCGTCTTTATCGTCAGCGCGGGCGTTTCCCGAATCGGCGACATTCTGCGCGCGGCGGGCATCGCGACGGAGCCAACGGCGCGCGGCGGAGTCTTCGTCGAGCACGGCTCGATCGAAACGGGTTTTTGGATACCAAGTCTGCACCTGCGAGTGCTGGGGGATCGCGAGATTCTCGGAGCGCCGCCAAAACGCGTGAAGATGCGCGCGGTCAAAGAAGGCGTGCCGGTCACGCTGGCCGACCTGCGAGTCGGGGATTACGTCGTCCACGCCGTGCACGGAATCGGCCAGTACCTCGGCTTGCGCGCCGAAACGATCCTTGGTGCAACCCAAGACTACCTCGACCTACGCTACGCCGGCAGCGATCGAATGCTCGTCCCGGTCACCCAGATGCATCAGATTGCGAAGTACTCGGCCGCCGAAGGACAGTCGCCGCGACTTTCAAAAATGGGCGGCGCCGACTGGGCGCGCACGAAGTCGCGCGTCAGCGAATCGCTCGCGAAGGTCGCCGATCAGCTCGTCGCGCTCTACGCAGAACGAGAGCTCGCGCGCGGTTTTCCTTTCAGCGCCGATACGACGTGGCAAGCCGAAATGGAGCAGGCGTTTCCGTACGAGCCGACCCCCGACCAGCAGAAGGCGTTCGACGCGAGCAAGAGCGACATGGAGGCGGCGCGCCCGATGGATCGGCTCGTCTGCGGCGACGTCGGCTACGGCAAAACCGAAGTAGCGATGCGCGCGGCCTTCAAAGCGATCGCCGACAAAAAACAGGTCGCGGTCCTCGTGCCGACCACGCTGCTGGCCGATCAGCACTACCGTACGTTCAGCGCGCGTTTCGGCGCCTTTCCGGTGCGCGTCGAAGAGCTCTCACGCTTCACGCCCAAGGCCGACCAAAAACGAATCCTGCGCGACCTCGCCGAGGGTAAGGTGGACGTCGTCATTGGCACGCACCGCTTGCTGCAGAAAGACGTCGCCTTTGCCGATTTAGGCCTCATCGTGATCGACGAAGAGCAGCGCTTCGGAGTCATGCACAAGGAACGGCTCAAGGAATACCGGGCCAGCGTCGACGTCATGACGCTCTCCGCAACGCCCATTCCGCGCACGCTGCACATGTCGCTGATGGGAGTGCGCGATCTTTCGCTGATTCAAACCGCGCCCAAGAACCGGATGTCGATCAAGACCTTGGTCGTGCCGGCGAGCGACGCGGTCGTGCAGCGCGCGATCTCCGCCGAGCTGGACCGCGGCGGTCAAGTGTACTATCTGCACAACCGCGTCGAGTCGATCCACGCCGTTCGCAACGCGCTCGCGGAACTCGTTCCACGCGCCCGCATCGGCGTGGGACACGGTCAGATGCGCGAATCGGAGCTGGAGCCGGTCATGCAGCGCTTCATTGACGGCGAACTCGACGTGCTCGTCGCCACGACGATCATCGAGAACGGGATTGACATCGCCAACGTCAACACGATGATCGTCAACGACGCCGACCGCTTCGGACTGGCGCAGCTGTATCAGCTGCGCGGGCGCGTCGGGCGCTCGAATCATCAAGCGTATTGCTATCTTCTCTACCAAGGGCACAAGGTGCTGACCGAAGAGGCCAAGGCACGTCTCGAGGCCATTCGCGAGTTCGCGCATCTCGGCTCGGGCCTGCAAATCGCGATGCGCGATCTAGAAATCCGCGGTGCGGGTAATCTCCTGGGATCGGCGCAGTCGGGTTTCATCGCCTCGGTGGGCTTCGACACCTATTGCGAGCTCTTGGCGCAGGCGATCGCGGAGCGGCGAGGAGGGCCTTCGTCGCTGGAAGACCGGCGAGAAGCGGTTATTGACGTGAAGATCGACGCGTTTATCCCCAACGATTACATCGGCCAAGTCTCGCAAAAGATCGCCGTCTACCAGCAGCTAGCAAAGGCTCGCACGCAAGAAGAGGTCGAAGAGGTTTCGGCGGGCGTACGCGATCGCTTCGGCCCGTTTCCCAAGCCGCTGGAGAACCTCGTGGAGCTGACGAAGCTGCGCGCCGTTGCGTTGCGCAAGCACGTTACCCGGGTCGTAGTCGACGAACGTCGCTTAACGCTGGGGGTCGGCAGCGGCTTCGCGCTCGATCCGGCGGCCGTCCCGAAGCTGCAATCCCTCACGAAAAATCGCTTCCGGTTCTCCGACGGGCGCATCCTCGTCGATCTTCCCGGCGCGGGGGACTGGATGTCGCTCTTGCGCCGGCTTCTCGAAGCAATCTAGGCGGGGACGAAAGCCCGGCGCATCGGAGGAACGGGCACCCATCGCGCGAACCAGGCCGCACGTAATGCGGGGCTTGGGGCCCCGCTTCCTACGCACTGAGATCCAACGGAGCAATAATGTCAAAAGCCCAACGCCTCACCGTAGGCCTGGCCGCCCTTCTGTTGGGTACGTCGCTCGCGGCGTGCTCTGATGGCGGCACGGTCGCGACGGTGAACGGTCAACCGATCAGCGAAGCCTCGTTCAACGCGCGGCTGCAGACCACACCGCTGGCACGTACCGTGCTGCAGCAGATGGTGCAAGACGTGCTGATCCAGCAGTATGCCAAGAGCAACAACATCACGGTCACCGACGCAGAAGTCGATGCGCGTGAAACCCAGCTCAAGCAGAACTTTCCATCGGGGTCCTGGGACGAGATGCTCAAATCGCGCGGTCTGACTGAGACAGACGTAAAGGCGGCCTTGCGAGAGCAGATCATTCTCGACCGAGCCCTCGCCAAGGACGTGAACATCAAACCCTCGGCGATTCAGGATTACTTCAACAAGAACCGCGCGACGTTCGACAAACCCGAACAAGTGACGGCGCGCCACATACTGGTACCGAATCTTGCCGAAGCGCAGAAGGTCGAACAGCTGCTCAAGTCGGGGCAGAGCTTCGCCTCGGTCGCCAAGCAGTATTCGACCGATCCCGGCAGCAAAGACAAGGGCGGGGAGCTCGGCACGTTCCGTCGCGGACAGATGGTGCCGGCATTCGATAAGGTCGCCTTCACGCTGCCGATCAACGAGATCAGCCAACCCGTGAAGTCGCCATTCGGTTATCACATCATCCAAGTCGAATCGCGCACGCCCGGTACGAAAGCGACGCTGGCCAGCGCCACGCCGCAAATTACCGATATCTTGCGTCAACAGCAAGAGGCTCCGTTGATTCAGCCGTTCCTGCAGGGTCTGCAGCAGAAGGCCGACATCAAGAGCGACAACTCGAACTTCGCATCGCTCTTCCCGCCGCCGCCCGGCAGCGCCCAAACGAGTACCGCACCGCCGGCTGGTGCAGCTGCGGCTTCGCCGGCAGCCGCGTCACCCGCGGCCGCGTCGCCCGCCGCCGCGTCACCGTCACCGGCCTCGACCTAAAATCGACCGTGGCGGCGCTCCCACACCGGGGGCGCCGCCATCGTCCTTCGAAGGACGCGACGTGCTGGTGCGCATTGCGGGCCTGGGCCCGGGCGATCCCGGGCTCCTAACCATCGGCAGCCTGGAGGCGCTGCGCGCGATCGGGACGGCCGTTGCCTTGTTGGCGCCCCCGGATCTTACGGCGTATCTTTCGCGTAACGGGGTCGCGATCGTACGCGACCTTGTCGACGATCCCGCGCTCTTCGTGCGCGGCGGAAGCGACGAACTGCAACGCTTCACCGACCGTCTCGCCGGCGAGTTTCCGCAAGGCGCGCTGGGATTGGGCGTTCTGGGGAATCCGCTCTCCGATTTTCCGGGCCTTCCGCCGCTGCTGCGTCTGCTGGAATCGCGCGGCATCTCGGCCGAAATCGTCCCCGGCGTTCCGCGGGCAACGCTCTCCGCTGCGATCGCGATGCCGCTCGTCCCGCTGCCGCCGCAATCGGCGCATTACTCGTGGGACGACCTGGTCGAGATCATGGCGCGGCTGCGACTGGGCTGCCCGTGGGATCGCGAACAGACGCATCGCACGCTCGTCCCATATCTGATCGAGGAAACGTTCGAAGTCGTCGAAGCGATCGAAGGAGAACAAGTCGACGCTCTCTGTGAAGAGCTCGGCGATCTGCTCCTGCAAATTCTCTTTCACGCGCAGCTCGCCACCGAGATCGGAAAGTTCAGCATCGCCGACGTCGTCGACTCGCTTTCCAATAAGATGGTACGGCGCCACCCGCACGTCTTCGGCGACACGCCGATCGAAGACGTCGACGCCCAGTGGCGCAACTGGGAAAAGCTCAAAGCGCTTGAAAAGACCGGACGGCAACGTAAGAGCCGCCTCGACGGCATCCCGCGCCACTTAGGCGCGCTGCAGCGAGGCCAACGCATGCAAGAGAAAGCGGCGCGCGTCGGCTTCGACTGGCCCAACGTCGAAGGGATTCTAGAAAAGCTCACCGAGGAGCTGGGCGAGCTCGCCGAAGCTCGCCGGCAGCCGCAAGACGACCCGCACGTCCGCGAAGAGCTCGGCGACGTGTTTTTCACGCTGGTCAATCTTTCTCGCGCCCTGGGCATCGACGCCGAGACGGCGGTACGTCAAGCCAACGAAAAGTTCTACGGACGCTTTTCGTTCATGGAAGCGCGTGCCCGCGAGGACGGCAAGCAACTTTCAGATCTCTCGCACAACGAACTCGAGGAATTATGGAAACTGGCGAAAACCTGAAAGTGCAGTTGCGCCTGCGCATGGGAACGCACGACGCGCACTACGGCGGCAACCTCGTCGACGGCGCGCGGATGCTCGCGCTCTTCGGCGACGCTGCGACGGAACTCTTAATTCGAATGGACGGCGACGAAGGGCTCTTTGCCTCTTACGACAGCGTCGAGTTCTTGGCTCCGGTCTTCGCCGGCGACTACGTCGAGGTAACCGGAACGATCGTCAACGTCGGCAAAACGTCGCGCCGGATGGAGTTCGAGGCGCGCAAGGTGATCGTCGCGCGACCCGACGTCAACGAGAGCGCCGCCGATCTCCTCGATACGCCGGTCGTCGTCTGTCGCGCGACCGGTACGTGCGTTACGCCGCGTAAGAAAAAACGCAAATAAGTTCGTTTGGGAAGCAGCCCGAAGTTCAGACCCTCGTCCCCCAAAGGCTAGACGAGACGCTCGTGGGTCTTGCGCTTCCAGACGAACTCGTAGTAGCTGAACTGTAGTGCCAGCACGACGCAATACGCTATCGGATAGCCGAGCCAGATGCCGTCGAGGCCGATGCGGTGCATCAGCAGATATGCGACCGGCACTTCGACGCACCAGATCGCAAAGACGCCGTTGATCGTCGGCCACAGCACCGAGCCGCTGCCGCGCATCAGACCCGATAGCACCGCCGAATTTCCGAACAGCAAATAGCCCCAAAGGGTAATCATCAGGAGCTTGTGCGCGATGTCGAGGGTTTGGTGGTCGGTGATGAACCAGCCCAGGATCGCCCACGCGAAAACGTAGCAGAGCGCGATGATGACGCCGCCGACGACGTAGTTCAGGCCGACCGCCGAGCGGACCACGCTGCCTAGCTTGTCCTCGCGGCGCGCGCCGATGCACTGGGCGCCGAAAATCGACGCCGAAATGCCGATCGAAATGGCCGGAAACTGGACGTAGCCCACGACCTGATTCACCGCGCCGTACGCCGCCGTCGCCTGGGAGCCGAATCGGTTTACGAAGGAGATGACGGCGAGTTCGGCCAGCGAGACCATCATCACTTGTATCCCGGTCGGAACGCCGATCCGCACGACCGAGCCGAGTATTTTCCAGTCGATCGCCATATCCGATAGCGTCTCGCGGTCGAACTTGAGCGGATGGTCTTTGCGCGCAAGATAGAAGAGCAGCCACCCGAGCGCCGCGCCGTTGGCGATCAAGCCCCCGACGGCGGCACTGACGACGCCGAGCTTGGGCAACCCAAACGCCCCGATGATGAAGAGCGGCGTCACCGCGATCGCCAGTAGACTCGAGACGAGCAGCGTATAAAACGGCGTCGTCGAGTCGCCGGTTCCGCGCAAGATCGTGACGTACACGAAATAGAAAAAGAAGATCGGCATCGTGAGGAACACGACGCGCGCGTACGCGTCGGACTGCGCGAGGATGTCGGGCGGGGTGGCGAGCCACTTCAGCAGGAACGGCGATCCGAACGCGCCGAGGATGGCGACGATGATGCCGAGATAGAGCGCCGCTCCCAGAACGGTGCCGGCAATTTTTTTGACCTTGTGAAGATCGCGCGCGCCAAAGGCCTGTCCTACCAGAACGCTGCTGCCGCTCGACACGCCGAATACGAACGAAAAGAGCAGAAACACGATCGGAAAAACGGCCGAAATGGCGGCCAGCGCTTGCGTCGAGATCAAGCGGCCGATCCAGATGCTCGCCATCGTCTGCGATGCGGATTGCAGCACGTTGCTCAGCATCAGGGGCACCAGAAAGACGAGGAGGATCTGCCACATTGGCTTGCCCTCCTCGAAAATGTTAATTCCCCGGTGCGCGCTTCGTGCCTGCGCCAATCAAAAGCCCCTTATTCTTGCGCGAGCACTTCGTAAATTTTCTTGCGGGCTTCATCGAGCAGGTCGCGCACTCGCTCGACGGTCTCCGGTTTGGAAGAATAACCCATCTGGGACACGGCGTTGATTAGGCGATCGGCCGCCTCGCGCAACTGCGCCTGCGCGTCGCCCGGGCCCTCTTCCTCATCGTCTTCAAAAAACCGGCCGATGTCGGCCGCCCGTTCCTCCAACATCTTTCTCCCTTTCTCGGTGAGTTCGTAAATGCGCCGGTCGCCCTCGTCGCGGCCCGCGATGAACCCGGCGGCTTCGAGCGCTGCCAGCACCGGGTAGACCGAGCCCGGTCCGCCGCCGAAGCCCTTTTCACGAATCGCCCGAATCAGCTCGTAGCCATGGCTGGGCATTTCGGCCAGCAGCTTGAGCAGGGCAAACTTTAAAATTCCTCGCCGAAAGCGGCGCATGCCGTGCCGGCGTCGATCCCATCTGTGCATGCCGCTATATTATTCGATATATCGCGTTATTGTCAATACTGTCGTGGTATGCCACTTCTCTACCGGAAAGCCCTTCGGTCGAAGGGCGCAGACCGGCGCTTGCGGCGAAGAGGGGCTCCGTGCGGTTGGACAAGTTCATGAAGGTCTCGCGGCTGGCGAAGCGGCGCAGCGAGGCCCACGAGGCGCTCGAGCACGGCCGGATCACCCTCGACGGAAAGGCGCTCAAGCCCGGCTATCAGGTCAAACCAGGCGACGTCCTCGAGATCCACTACGCCACCAAGTACGTCACCGTCCGCGTCCGCGAGGTCCCCCTCCGGGTCACGCCGGGCGTCAAGCCGGCGGACCTGTACGAGCTGGTCGACTCGAGGAAAGACGAGGCCGAGTGGCTGTGATCTCGGCCGACACGAAGGATGCGCTCGCACGGGTCCTCCCAGATGAGCTCCACTGCCGCGAAGCGCTCCTGGCTTCGCTGGCGCTCTACGGCGCCATCGGCGCCGAGTTCGTCACCCACCGCAACACCGTCGCTCGCCTCTTCTGGTCGCTGCTTGCCGAACGCAAGCTCCACCCCATCGAAGCGCGGCCGCCAACCCGGCTTGCGCGGCTGCCGACCTTTGCGGTTGCGCTGCCGCTGCGGCTGCGGGAGATGCCGGTCAAGCCCATTCACAAGTGCGACCGCCTCGTCGAGCTTCGCGCCGCGTTCTTGACCTGCGGATCGGTGGCGGCTGGGCCGGGCGGCTACCATCTCGAGTTCGTGATCCACCACGAGCACATCGCGCAGCGGTTGGCGTGGACCCTGCGGAGCAACGGCGTCCCCGCGAAGGAGGCGCGCCGAAAGGGCCGCGTCGTCCTGTATTTCAAAGATTTCGACGCGATCGTCGAGCTCTTGACGCTCATCGGCGCCTTTGCCGCGGTGCTCCAGCTCGAGGACGTGCGGGCGTTGCGGGAGACCAAAAACCGCATCCACCGGCTGGTTAATACGGAGGCCGCAAACCTGCAGCGCAGCGCCAAAGCAGCGGCCGATCAGCGCCACGCCATCGAGTTTTTGGCGAGCGCCTACGGCCTCCCAAAGCTTTCCCCTCCCCTGCGCGAGCTCGCGGAACTGCGTCTGCGCCACCCCGACGAATCGCTCAGCGAGCTGGGCCGCCGGTGCAATCCGCCGATCGGAAAGCCCACCGCGAGCAGCCGCTTCGGGGCGCTGACGCGTCTGGCCGGCTCCTTGCGTGGTCTGCAGGGGAGCCCCAAAGCGGTCGTGTAACGGCGCTGCATGCGCATCGGAATCAACGGCTTCGGCCGCATCGGACGAAACTTTACTAAGGCGATCGTCGAGCGCCACCCCGAAATCGAAATTGCGGCCGTCAACGACCTGGTCGACGCCAAAGAGTGCGCCCACCTCTTTAAGTACGATAGCAACTACGGGATCTACGGCGGCCAGGTTGGATCGGCCGATTCCACGCTCGAGATCGACGGACGGCGGATTCGCGTCTTCGGCGAGCGCGACCCGGGCAAGCTTCCCTGGCGCGATCTCGGCGTCGACGTCGTCGTCGAATCCACCGGCCTGTTCACCGATGCCGCGAAAGCACGCGCGCACATTGACGGCGGCGGAGCGAAAAAAGTTCTGATTTCGGCGCCCGCCAAGGGCGAAGACATCACGATCGTGCTCGGCGTCAACGACCGCAACTACGACCCGGAAAAACATCACATCATCTCCAACGCGTCGTGCACCACGAACTGCTTGGCCACCGCCGTCAAGCCGATCGTCGACGAACTAGGCTGGGTCAAAGGCTTCATGACCACGATCCACTCATACACGAACGATCAGAACGTGCTCGATGGGCCGCATCGCGATCTGCGCCGCGCGCGCAACGCAGCAACGAACATCATTCCGACCTCGACCGGTGCGGCCAAGGCGCTCTTCCTGACGATCCCCGAAGTCGAGGGAACGTTCGACGGGTTCTCGCTGCGCGTTCCGACGCCGACCGTCTCATTCATCTACTTGGTTGCACAGACGAAGCGCCCGACGACCAAAGACGAGCTCAACGCGCTGCTGCGGCGCGCGGCGCAGGGCGAGCTGAGCAAATACGTGGCGTACACCGAAGAAGAGCTCGTGTCGAGCGACTTCAAGAAGAATCCCAACAGCTCGATCATTGACGCGAAGCTCAGCAACGCCAACGGCGACCTCGTGCAGATCGGTGCGTGGTACGACAACGAGTGGGGCTATTCGTGCCGTCTCGCGGAGCTGACGGCGATGGTTGGTTCGGCGATCCCCGCCAAAGCCTAGGAAGCGCCTTACCCGAGTGCCGTTTCGGAGGCTGGAGGACCTCGACGTCCGCGGGAAGCGCGCGATCGTGCGCGAGGACCTCAACGTGCCGTTAGACCACGGCGAGATCGCCGACTACGGCCGGATCGATGCAGCTCTGCCGACCCTGAAATGGCTCGCGGAACACGGCGCGAAGACGATCGTGCTCTCGCACCTCGGGCGGCCCGACGGAAAGCCCGACCCCGCGCTTTCGCTCGCGCCCGTCGCGCAAGCGCTCTCGCAACGGCTTGGCGCAAAGGTCGCTTTCGCCGGCGACTGCGTTGGGCAGCTCGCGCAAGAAGCCGTCGGACGATTGCACGACGGCGACGCCGTCCTGCTCGAAAACGTTCGCTTTCATCCCGAAGAAGAACGCAACGACGCCGCGTTTGCAAAGCAATTGGCGGCGCTAGGCGATCTTTACGTCGACGACGCCTTCGCGACGGCGCATCGTGCACACGCCTCGACCGAAGGAATCGCCCACCTCCTTCCCAGCGCCGCGGGCCTGCTCATGGAAGCCGAACTCAAAGCGCTGCGGGCCATCGTCGAAAATCCCGCCAAGCCGTTCGTTTGTGCCATCGGCGGCGCGAAGATCAAAGACAAGTTAGCGATGCTCGTCAACTTGTGCGGTCTCGTCGACGCCTTCTGCGTCGGCGGCGGCATGGCCAATACGCTGCTCGCGGCGCAGGGCGTCGACGTCGGCAGATCGCTGCGCGACGACGATCTCGCGCCCGCGCGACGCTTCCTGGCGCTCGCGCAGGAACGCGGCGTCTCCGTATCGCTGCCCACCGACGCCGTCGTCGCGCCGTCGCTCGATGCGCAGGACCGCGCACACGTCGTTGCGATCGATAACGTCGGCGACGAGATGATCCTCGACATCGGTCCGGCGAGCGCGCGGTCGTACGGTGCAACGATCGAAGATGCAAAGACCATCGTCTTCAACGGGCCGATGGGCGTCTACGAAAAACCCGCGTACCGTCAAGGGACGCAGGTCGTCGGCGAGGCAATTGCGCGCGCGACCCGCGGCGGTGCGACCAGCGTCGTCGGCGGCGGCGACGCGGCAGCCGCAGCCAATCTGTTGGGCTTCGCCTCCCAGACGAGCTACGTCTCGACGGGCGGCGGCGCGACGCTGGAGTTTCTCGAAGGCAAGACGCTTCCGGGAGTCGCCGCACTTGAAGAATAGCCCGAGGACGATCCTCGCGGGAAACTGGAAGATGCACAAGACCGCCGCCCAAACCGGCGCGTTCTTCGATGCCTTTCTTCCACTCATTTCCGACGCA
Source organism: Candidatus Cybelea sp. (assembly GCA_036267315.1). Taxonomy (GTDB): domain Bacteria; phylum Vulcanimicrobiota; class Vulcanimicrobiia; order Vulcanimicrobiales; family Vulcanimicrobiaceae; genus Cybelea. The sequence continues at coordinate 54,593 of DATAWH010000001.1, forward strand.
GCCGAGAACGTCGACCTCGTCGTTGCGCCGCCGTTCACCTCGATTTCGCGAGCCTCCGAGTGTCTGCGCGGAACGCGCGTAGCTCTGGGAGCACAGACGATGCACTGGGAGCTGCAAGGAGCCTTTACCGGCGAGATCAGCGCCCCGATGCTGCTCGAGTTCGGCGTGCGCTACGTTATTTTGGGCCATTCCGAGCGACGGGCCGCGTGCGGCGAGAGCGACCGCACCGTGAACTTAAAAGTACACACCGCGCTCGCGCAGGGTCTCACTCCGATCGTCGCCGTGGGCGAAACGCTGCAGGAGCACGATGCAGGTGAGACCGCCCGGCGGGTTATCAGTCAGACGCGCGATGCGTTTGCCGGCATTTCGCCCGAAGATCTGGCGAAGGTGGTCGTCGCCTACGAGCCCATCTGGGCGATCGGAACCGGTAAGAACTGCGATCCGCACGAAGCCGATCGCGTCATGGGCACGATTCGCAGCTGCGTCGCCGAGCTCGCCGGCGTGCCGATACTCTACGGCGGAAGCATGAACGCCTCGAACGTCGCGTCGTATCTGGCTCAACCGCAGATCAACGGAGGATTGATCGGCGGCGCGTCGCTCGATCCCGAAGGCTTCGCCTCGCTGATCGCGCAAGCGCGATGAACTACCGCCCCGTCGTGCTGACGGTACTCGACGGCTGGGGCTGCCGCGACGAAACGCACGGTAACGCGATTGCCGCCGCCGATCTGCCGAATTGGCGTCGCCTCTTAGCTGCTTATCCGCACACGATGCTGCAAGCATCGGGCGAGTCCGTCGGCTTGCCGAAAGGCATCATGGGCAACAGCGAGGTCGGACACCTCAATCTGGGAAGCGGCCGAGTCGTCCCCCAGGGAGTGACGCTGATCGACGCGGCGATCGCGTCGGGCGAGTTCGCCGCCAACGAAACGCTGCGCGCCGCGGTCGCGCACGCCGCCCAGAATCGGGGAACGCTGCACCTCATGGGATTGCTCTCCGACGGCTGCGTGCACAGTTCGATGGAGCATCTCTTCGCGCTGATCGATGCGGCCGTCGCCGCCAACGTGCCGTTAGCGATCCACTGCTTTCTCGACGGGCGCGATACGCCGCCCCGCTCGGCGGAGCGCTACGTCGAGTTGCTCGAGGCGAAGCTTTCGGCGGTGGGACGAAGCGGAGCCATCGCCAGCGTGACCGGGCGTTTCTACGCAATGGATCGCGACAAGCGATGGGAACGTACCGAGCGCGCCTACGACCTGCTGGCGCGCGGCATGGCGCCGCACCGTTGCGCCAACGCGCTGACCGCCGTTTTGGAGGGCTACGCGCGCGGTGAGAATGACGAGTTCGTCGAACCGACGATCGTCGAGCCGGTGCGGCCGATCGCCGACGGAGATGCGTTCGTCTTCTTCAACTTCCGCCCGGATCGCGCGCGGCAGCTCACGACGGCCTTCGACGCCGGCACGACGGCGTACTACCACGAACCCTTCGATGCATTCTCAAGCGAGACGTACGACCGCCCGTTTTTTGCGACGATGACGAAGTACGACGAGAACTATACCAACCCGGTGCTCTTCGGGCCGCGCCCGCAGTACGACACGTTCGGCGACGTCGTCGCGCACGCCGGGTTGACGCAGCTTCGCCTCGCCGAGACCGAGAAGTACGCGCACGTCACCTACTTTTTCAACGGTGGGCGCGAGGAGCCGTTGGAAGGAGAGCATCGCGAGCTCATTGCGTCCGATCGTTCGGTCGCGACCTACGATCTGGCCCCGGCGATGCGCGCGCCGGAGATCACCGAGGCTGCGGTCGCCGCCATCGTGGCAAACCGGTACGACGTCATCGTCATGAACTACGCCAACGCCGACATGGTCGGGCACACCGGCAAATGGGACGCGACGATCGAGGCAGTCGAAGTGCTGGACCAATGTTTAGCGCGCCTCGCCGAAGCGACGCTGCACGCCGGCGGCCTTCTCGCAGTGACGGCCGATCACGGGAACGCCGAGCAAGAACTCGACGAAGCGAACGATCCTATCACCGCCCACACGACCAACGCCGTGCCGTTCGTGCTGATCGCCAACGATCTCCACGTCACGCTGGCGCCGGGCGGAAAACTCGGCGACGTCGCGCCAACCTTGCTGCATCTCATGGGATTGCCGATTCCCAAGACGATGACCGGCGTGGATCTGGTGCGCGCCTGATGGCGGCATGATTCCGGCGGCATTCGTCGGCGTTTGGGCTGCACAGGCGGTACCTGCGCCGGACAAAACGTGGGTGCCCGCAACGCCGCGCAACGAACCCGCCCACTACTTCCTTGTCGTTTCCAAAGAGAGCGACGGGCGGATCGGTGCGTTCATCCGCAATCCTGAGTTCAACAGTGGGGCGGCGCTGGGTACGTTCTACGACCTTCCGGCGCCGGCGGCGGACGGTACGATTCAGCTCGCTCGCGCGTCGGTCGACGGCGGTACCTTAGGTTTCCACCGGGCGAGCGGCGCCGAGCTTCGCTGGTTTTATCCGCGTCCCGACGCTTCGTGGCAGTATCGCCCTCCTCAAAGGTTATCCGACGGCTGGGACGTCGGCACCCTAGCCGAAGCCGGGATGCAGGAGGCGCCGCTGCATCGGCTGATCGACGGCATCGTCGCGACGCGGGCCCCCACGCTGCGCTCGCCCTACATTCAAAGCCTCTCGATCGAGCGCCACGGCAGGCTCGTTCTCGACGAGTACTTCTACGGATTCACGCCCGACACGCCACACGACACGCGCTCCGCCGGCAAGAGCGTCGCCACGCTGCTCGTCGGACGCGCGATCGAGGACGGTGGGCGTTTCACGCCTGCTTCGCGCGTGCTCGATCTCTTGCGATCCTACCTGCCCGTTCGCCACGACGACGCCAAAAAGAAGGCGATGAGCGTGGCCGATTTGATGACGATGGCGTCGGGCCTCGCCTGCAACGACAACGACGATAACTCGCCGGGCAACGAGGACACGATGCAGAGCCAACCGGCCGGCACCGACTGGTACCGTTTCACGCTCGATCTGCCGATGACGAGCGATCCCGGTACGTTTGCCGTCTACTGCACGGCCGGCATCAACTTGCTGGGCGCGATCGTCGCGACCCAGACGCACGAGCCGGTCGCCGCGTACTTTGCCAGGTGGTTCGCCGCGCCGCTGCAGTTCGGCCGCTATGCGATGTGGCTGATGCCGCCGCCGGCCAGTGAGGCATATCTCGGCGGCGGCGACTATATTCGGCCGCGTGATTTCCTCAAGTTTGGCCAGCTCGTACTCGACGGCGGCACTTGGAACGGAACGCCGGTCGTCGCTTCATCGTGGATCGAGCAATCGATCGTGCCGCGCACCGAACCACAAGGAGAGGGCGATCGTTACGGCTACGGCTGGCACCTCACCACGCTCGCCGTCGACGGGACGAACTACGATGTGATTAACGCCGGTGGCAACGGCGGCCAGCTGATGATCGTCGTTCCAAAACTCGACCTTGCCATCATGGTCACGGGCGGCAACTACAATCAATTTCCCGTCTGGAGAACGTTCTTGCCGCAGGTCACCGCGGCCGCGATTCGCAGCTGCACGCACTAAAGCTCATACAAATCACAGCCTCTCTTACGGTCCGCTTCAGTTTGGCGTGAGATCATGCACGGGTCAGCCCTAGGAGGAAGTCCCAATGCAGTCTCAACGAAGAGAAATTCGCGACGTTCTGATACTCGCGCAAGGCCTCGTCTACTTCATCTTCATCGGGGCAGGGACGGTCGCGATCGCCGTCGCCGCGCACCTGCATGGCTCACCGGCTTGGCCGATTTACCACACGCGATAACAACCGCTGGGATCGACCTGCACTCGCCGATCCCCCACCATAATCGAATGGAAGCGATGGTCCCAAAACGCAAGCACCTTGACGATCACCGGACGCAGCTTCGCGATGATCTCGCGAGCACGCTGTGAAACCGCTACGGCATCCTTTACCCAGCGCGGATGGTCGTGCGGCAGGAGAGCAGTCTCGAGCTCCGCCTCAGCGACGGCCGCGACGGCCTCCGGCCGGTTCGCCTCGACACCGGTCGAGAGCGCCGGGCGGCTCTCATCGAACTCAACCCGGCGCAGCAATGGCTCTGCGCTTCAGCTTGGCGATCGCACTCAAGTGCAGTTGCGACGCGCGCTGCGGCGATATCGCCAGACGCCGCCCGACCGAACGCAACGACGTCCCCCCAAAATAGTGCAGCAGAACGACGTCCCGCTGGCGCTTGGGCAGTCCCGCGACCAGCGCCGCCAGTGCAGAGCGTTCGAGCCGTCGCTCGACGATCTGCGCGGGATCGCCGCTCCAGTCGCCGGCGAGCGACTCACCGACCGGCAGAGGAGTGTCCAGTGAGAGCGGTTGTCCCCGATAGACCGCCGCGAGCGCGCGGCGATATCCCGGACAGTGCCGTTCGGTCTCGGCGCTGCTGGGAACCTCGCCGAGCGAAGCAGCCAGCGTGTAACGCCGGTTCTCGCCGTCGCGCACGATCCTGCGCGAACGCTCGGAGACGGGATCCATCCGCCGAATGCCGTTGAGCATCGCGCCGACGATCAGGCGGCGCGCGTAATCTTCGAGCTGCGGCCCGCGTAACGGATCGAAGGAGTCCACCGCGCGCAGCAGCCCCAGCGAACCGTCTCCCACGAGATCGTCGGTATCGAACGACGGCACCAAGCGTTTGAGGCGCCGCGCCAACCGGCGAACCATCGGCATCAGCGCGCAGACTTGCTCTTCACGCGTGAACGGTCTCACCGGTTGCCCTCGAGTCTTGCCGCGACCAGGGCCGCGAAGCCGCGACGATCGGAGCGTGCGACTTCGTGGGCCAGAAGGTCGAGCTCGTAGTCGCCGAGGGTTCCGGCCCCGGTGCAGAGCGGACGCAGCACCGGCGCGAGCAGCATCGCCTCGAACATTTCGCCGGCCCGGCGAGCGGCGATGCTATCCACGCTGGAGGTTGTTGGCGATGCGCAGCATTTCGTCGGCGGCTTGAACGCCTTTGGCGTTTGCTTCAAACGCTCGCTGCGCGGTGAGAATTTGCATCATCGCGTCAATGACGGTCACGTTCGATTCTTCGAGCATGCCGAAGCGGATTTTCGGGCCGTCCGGGGACCCGCCGCTCGTTAGTTGGATCTTGCCCGCGGCCGGCGTTGCGGCGAATACGGCACCATCGATCGCGCGCAAACGATCGGGAGCCGGAAACTCGGCAAGCGCAATGCGCCCGATGCTTTCCGCCCGGTTGGTAAGACCACGCGAACGTTGCCGTTCTCCTCGACGTTCACAGAGAGCGCCGCAGCGGGGACTCGAACTCCTGCCAGCCGGTAGTCCAGCGCGTTGCGCAGCGTTCCGTCGGCCGCTCGCGAGAACTGACCGTCGCGCGTGTATGCGCGACGGCCGTGTGCGTCGACCACGGCAAAGAATCCCGGGCCTTCGATTGCGAGATCGAACGGCCCGGCGCTGCGTGCGAGTTTTCCCTGCGCGAACGTGACGCGAGAACCGAGTGCGACGGTTCCCTCGCCTCTGCCGCCAGGTGCGACGAGCTCGGCAAAATGTTCCGCCGATCCTTTGAAGCCGATGACACCGGCGTTGGCGAGATTGTCGGCAATCGTGTCGAGATTTCTTTGCTGCGCGGCCATTCCGCTCGCAGCCGCAAAAAGCGCGCGATCCATGAACGCCTCCTACTTAATTCGCGCGGCGTCGGCCGATTTGCCGCGAGTAGCATCGATCGCGGCGAGCGCCTTCTGCGCGCTCTCGAACGATCGCTCCGCCGCCAGCACGTCGACCATTTCTGAGATTGCGTCGACCGCCGGCCCCTCGAGAAAGCCGCTCTCGATCCGGCTGCCGGCTGGAAGTGCAAAGGCGCGCGCATCGGGGGTCGCTCCCGCGGGAACGCGCAGTGCCCCATGGAGCCCGAGCACCGCGCGCCCCCGGAGGTCGCGCAACGTTCCGTCGGATTCGCGGACGAATGCGCCGGCCCGCGTCGTGCCGATGCGTCCGCCGTCGTCGCGGACTTTGAACGCGCCGTCGCCGACTATCGCAAAGTCGAGATCCCGTCCGGTGCGGCGCAACGCGCCGCCGCCGTGCATCGTGCGTTCGATTGCGACGCCGCGCGCGGTAAGAAAGCCGCGCGCCTCGACCCTGGCGAAGGCGTCGGTGGAAACGTTTGCGAGGTTCTCCGTCGCGATTTCGAGCCGCGTTCGCGCCGCGACCATGGCACTGGCCGCCCAGCCGATTCCGTCCATGAACGCATGATAGGCCTTCGGTTTAGCCGCCTCGTTGCCGCCGCATGGACGGTTAAAGACGCGAAATAACTGCCTCGGTGAACGCCGCCGTGCCGAGCGCAGCGCTCGAAGTCGCGCACAGTTCGACGGTGCGCAAGCCGTCGGCGTAGACGCGATCGACGGCGCGTTCGATCTGCATTGCCGCCCGTTCGTCGGCGAGGCTGTGCCGCAGCATCATTGCGGCCGAGAGAATCGCCGCCGTGGGGTTGGCGACGCCGGTTCCGGCGATGTCCGGTGCGGTGCCTCCGATCGGCTCGTAGAGTCCAAACTGGCGGCCCGGCGAACCACGGGTTCCGAGGCTCGCGCTCGGAAGCGTGCCGATCGAGCCGGTAAGAATCGCGGCTTCGTCGGACAAAATGTCGCCGAACATATTCTCCGTGACGATGACGTCGAAATCTCCGGGCCGGCGAACGAGTTGCATCGCGGCGTTGTCGACGAGCAAGTGCTCGAGCCGGACGTCGGGATACTCTGCCGCCACCTGTTCCACGACGCGGCGCCAAAGACGAGAGGTCTCCAAAATGTTCTGCTTGTCGACCGACGTCACGTGCTTGCGGCGACCGCGGGCCACGTCGAAGGCGATGCGGGCGATGCGCTCGACCTCCGGCGCGCGGTAGATCATCGTGTCGACGGCTTCGTCGACGCCGTCGACGGTGCGCTGCTCCTTGGGCCGGCCGTAGTAGATCCCGCCCGTGAGTTCGCGTACGACCATGAGATCGAGGCCGCGGACGAGTTCGGGCCGCAACGATGAAGCGTCTTCCAGTCCGGCAAAAACGCGCACTGGGCGCAGGTTAGCATACAACTCAAAATCTCGCCGCAGCAAGAACAGCGCGAACTCCGGCCGCTCCGCCAGCGACTTGCCGTCGTATTGCGGAAGGCCGACGCTGCCGAAGAGAATCGCCGCGCTCCGCTCGCACAGTTCGCGCGTCTCCGGAGGGAGCGCCGGCAAGCCGAGCGCAAGCGCCGCTCCGCCGACCGGCGCCTCCGTGCATTCGATGTCGGGACGAACCCGCCGTAAAACGGCGGCCGCCGCGGCGACGACTTCGGGGCCAATCCCGTCCCCGGGAAGAAGGGCGACGCTGCTAATAAACGGTGATGCGCTTCGTGTCGTCGTGCTTGGGCTCGGGCGGTGGGCTTTCTGCTTTCGCTGCCGATTGCGTCCCGCCGTTGCCGGTCTGCGGGTCGACCCGTTCGACCAGCGCGAGGTGCGTCATCAAGAGACTGCGCAGCTCGCTCTTGGCCTTCTCCGCGGCTTCGACGGCGCGCTGCTGGTCGCGCCGCGCCTCGGCGATGCGATCGTTGTGGCCGGCGATTTCGCGTTCGCTCGCAAGACGTGCCTGCTCTTTGATGAGGTCGGCTTCTTTGTGCGCCGACGCCTTAACCTCGTCGGCCGTGCGCTGAGCGAGCACGAGCGTGTTTTGCAGCGACTCTTCCATCGCCTTGAAATGGCTCACGCGCTCCTTGAGATCGGCAATCTCCGCCTCGAGCGCGGCGCGCTGCTGCGCTTCGTCTTCGAACGTTTCGATGATCTCGTCCAAAAACGCGTCGACGTCTGCGCGGTCGTAGCCCTGCAAGGCTTTCTTGAACGACTTGTGCTGGATATCTACGGGTGTAATTTTTTGCATCGCTTCGCGCCTTACGTTCTATTGGTCATGAAATCGAAGGTGCCGTCGGCAATCATGGAGTCTCGCAAACCCGCGGCGTTGACGACGATTCCGGCCGGAACCACCAGGTAGATCGATTCGGCAAGCTTCTGAATCTTGCCGTCGATCGTGTAGGCGACGCCGGAAGTAAAATCGACGACGCGCTGCAGCAGCGTGCGATCCGCGTTCTGCAGGTTGACGATGACGACCTGACGGTTGCGCAGCGCGTCTGCAATTTCGACGACGTCCTGGTAGCTGCGCGGCGAAAAGACGCTTACCTGCGTGCCGCCGCGCCTTCCGGCGTTCGATAGCGGTACGACGCGCCCGCTCGGGACTTCTTCCTCGTAAAACTCTTCTTCGTCGTCGCGAATCGAAAAGAACGAGCCGATCTTACTAAAAACGCTCACGCGTGCCTCCCATCTGATCGCGGGCCAAAAAGCGCTTCGCCGATGCGCAACATCGTGGAACCCGATCGCAACCCTTCGCGCCAATCTCCCGACATGCCGATGGACAGCGTACTTCCACCTATACGCTCCAAGGTCTTGGCGGCCAGCTCAAAGGCCGATGAGATCGCCTCGCGATCGGCCGTGACCGGCCCGATGGCCATCACGCCCTCGAGCCGCAAGCCTGCCTGCCCGCGAAGCGTTTCGGCGAGACGCTCGGCTTGGTCGGGCGGACATCCGAAGCGCTCGACCGGCGAGACGTTGAGCTGAAGCAAGACGGGGAGCCGTCTGCCGAGTTCGACGGCGGCCTTCGAAAGCGCGACGCCGGCTTCGGCCCGGTCGACGCTCTGCACCAAATCGAAAATTTGCGCGATTTTTCGCGCCTTGTTGGTCTGGAGATGCCCGACGAAGTGCTTGCGCACGGGCGGAGCGGCGGGCAGCTTGCGCTCGGCCTCCTGCAAATAGCTCTCGCCGATATCGGTCAGGCCGCTCTCGACTGCCGCGACGATCGAGGCCACGCTCTGGCGCTTGGTAATTCCCACGAGCGTCACGCTGGCCGGCTCGCGGCCGCACCGCTCGAGTTCCCCGTCAATCTCCCGCCGCAATGCCCGATAGCGCTCGGCGACGTCCTGGTTCATCCACGGGCCGGGCGTGGCGCAACGGCGCGAGCGTCGGTTCTGGGGCCGGGGCGCGTCGCGCAAACGATCACCCCGATGATGCCGGCGATAATCATCGGCAGGGCGTATAGCTGGCCGCCGGTTAGCCCGAACGCACTGAAATCAGTCTGTCGCCACATCTCGGCGATCGTGCGAGTGATGCCGTACAGCGTGAACCAAGTCCATGCGACGACTCCGTCTTTCGGCTTGAGCCGGTAGAGGATCAGAATGATCGGCAGTGTCAAGATATCGAGAATTGCTTCGTAAATTTGCGACGGGTGCCGGTAGGCGGGCATACCGTCGACCAGTGGCGCGGACGGAAAGATCATGCACCAGGGATGGTCGGGGCGGCAAACGTCGCCCCACAGCTCGTCGTTAATGAAGTTCACGAGACGGACGAGCGCAATGCCGACGGGCAGCATCATGACGACTTCGTCGCCGACGACGGTGTATTTGAGCCCCCGATGACGGCGCACGAAGATCCAAATTGCGATGAGCACGCCGACGAGGCCGCCGTGAAAGGCCATGCCGCCGTTCCAGACCGCGATGAAGTTGATCGGATTGGAAAGGTACATCGAAGCGTCGTGCTTGCTGATGATGTCGTTGATCACGAAGAACGTTCGGCCGCCCACGATGACGCCGACCAGCGCGTAGAAGAGAAAATCCTGAATCTCTTGCTTCGTAAGGCCGAGCCGACGGAGCCCGGCAGGACGGCTCATCCAGAGGTAGACGCAGATAAACCCGACCAAGTAGGCGATGCCGTACCAGTGGATGCCGAACCGAGGGCCGAGATGGATCGCGATGGGGTCGATGTTCGGATAGGTGAACCAGTGCTGCATTTCTAACAATCTTCACAGATGACCGCGACGACACATATCACCGCCGGCATCGCCTTCCTTGCGGGCCTCGTTTCCTTCGTTTCGCCGTGCGTCCTTCCGCTCGTACCGGCCTATCTATCCTTGCTGACGGGCGAGAGCCTGGAGAACCTGCAATCCGCGACGTCGGCAAAGACCAGGCTGCGCTTGTTCTCGCACGCGGTCGCGTTCGTCGCAGGATTCAGTCTCATCTTCATCGCCCTCGGCTTGAGCGCGAGCGCGATCGGCGGCGTGCTCGACGCGAACCGGGTGTTGATCGCGCAGATCGGCGGCGTGCTCGTCGTTTTGCTGGGCCTGCAGATGATGGGCATGCTGCGAATCCCGACGCTGCTTATGCGGGACACGCGCGCCCATCTGCATCTGGACCGCCGGACCCTGTGGACCTCAGGTTTGGTCGGCATGGCCTTCGCGGCGGGCTGGTCGCCCTGTATCGGGCCCATCTTAGCGGGGATTTTGGCCATCGCGTCGCAACAGCACAGCGCTGCGGCGGCGCTCCTCCTGTCGTTTTACTGCCTCGGGCTAGCGCTTCCATTTCTGGCAACTGCCCTGGCAATCGGCGTCGTGCTGCCGTTCCTCGGGCGAATAAAACGTTCGTTGCGGGCGATCGAGTTTGCCTCGGGCGCGTTCCTCATCGCCGTCGGGCTGGTGCTCGTCAACAATGCATTTCTCAACGTCGCAGGATGGTTCTATCAGTTTGTACCGCAACCGAATCTCTAGCCTCAAACAAACGCTCGTCATCGCGGCCGCCGCCATCGCGACGCTCGCCGCCGATCAGTACAGCAAGGCGTGGATCCTTCGAAACTGCGCCGCGATCGCGCAGCCGTGCCGGACGATCATCCCGCACCTCCTCAACTGGACGTTCGAGCGGAACGTGCACGGCGCGTTCGGCCTGTTCGGCAGCAGCGCCGTCTTGCTCATCGGGATGGCGATCGTCGTCCTCGTGCTGTTCTGGTTCAGCTTTCGCGAGGCCGCCGCGCGGTCTCAGATCGTTCGCATCGCGTTCGGCATGATCGTCGGCGGCGCGATCGGCAACATCGTCGATCGGCTGCACTACGGATTCGTGATCGACTTCATCGACTTTTATCGCATCTGGCCGAATATTTTCAACGTCGCGGATTCCTGCATTACGGTAGGAGTCGGACTGTTGATCCTCTCCAGCCTTGCTACACGTCGTCACCGCTGAGCAAGCCGGAAGGCGCACCGACGTTCTGATCGCCGCGCTCTGCGGCGCCTCGCGGGCATCGATCGTGCAAAGCGCTCGCCGAGGAGACGTCATCGTCAACGGCATTCCGGTGAAGCCGAGCCGTCTGGTGGAACCCGGCGACGTGCTCGAGTTTGTCATCGAGCCGCTCAAAGTGCTGGTCGCACAACCCGAATCGATTCCGCTCGACGTCGTCTACGAAGACGACGATTTGCTCGTGATCGACAAGCCTGCCGGCATGATCACGCACCCGGCGCACAGCGCGACGAGCGGAACGCTCGTCAACGCACTGCTCGCGCACGTTAGCGCGCAGCTTCCCGGCGATCTCTTGCGGCCCGGCCTCGTGCACCGGCTCGATCGCGACACGTCCGGTCTGCTCGTCGTGGCTAAGCGCGAGGAGAGCCTGCACGCACTCGGCGTTGCGATGAAGGCACGGCGCATCGAGCGCGAGTACCTCGGCCTCGTCCGGGGGGTTCCCGAACACCCGCTGGGTACGATCGAAGGACCGATCGGCCGCGACCCGCGCAACCGTTTGAAATTCGCGATCACCCCCGACGGCAAACCGGCGGTCACCCACTACGAAACCCGCGAACGCTTTGCAAAGCACTCCGAACTCGTCTTTCGCTTAGAGACCGGGCGCACGCATCAGATCCGCGTCCACCTGGCTGCGATCGGCCACGCGATCCTCAACGATCCGCTCTACGGCAAAACCGAAGCGCGCTTCGAACTGCCGGGGCAGGCTCTGCACGCCTGGCGCCTCTCGTTTCTCCATCCCCGTACCGGCGAAGCGATGTCGTTCGAAGCGCCGCCACCCCCGGAGTACGTTCACGCGCGATCGATCGTTGAATCCTTACAATGAGCGGTCCCGTTAACGAACGATTGTGAAATGAGCAGCAAATTTACGTTGCTTGCGGCGGACGGCGGGGCGCGCAGGGGGCGCTTGGAACTCGCGCATGGCGCCGTCGAGACGCCCTGCTTCATGCCGGTTGGAACGGCGGCGACGGTGAAAGCGTTGACGCCCGGCGATCTCGAAAATGCCGGCGCGCAGATCGTGCTGGCAAACACCTACCATCTGTGGCTTCGCCCCGGGCTCGAGACGCTCGAACGCGCCGGCGGCCTGCACCGCTTCATGGCGTGGCCGCACCCGATCCTCACCGATTCGGGCGGTTTTCAGGTCTTCAGTCTCGAGAGCCGGCGACAGCTCGACGACCAAGGCGTCACCTTTCGCTCGCATCTCGACGGCAGCGAGCACCGCTTCACCCCCGAGAACGTCGTCGCTTTTCAGGAGCGAATCGGCAGCGATATCGCGATGGTGCTCGACGTATGCGTCAAGCTTCCCGCGGAGCGCGAGCGGCTCGAGGAATCGGTTCGCTTGACGACGGACTGGGCGCGGCGCTCTGCTGCCGCTTCAGCGAATCCCGCAACCGCGCTCTTTGCCATCGTGCAGGGCGGCCTCGACGCGGGGCTCCGCGAGCGCAGCGCGGCAGAACTGCGCGAGCTCGACTTCCCGGGTTATGCGATCGGCGGCCTCTCCGTCGGCGAGTCCCGCCGGGAGATGTACGCGACGGCGCGCAGCACGGCGGCGCTCCTACCCGAAGGCAAGCCGCGCTATCTGATGGGTGTCGGAACGGTCGCCGATTTGCTCGAAGCAGTGGACGCCGGCATCGACCTTTTCGACTGCGTCTACCCCACGCGCTGCGGGAGAAACGGGCGTGCGATGACGCACGCGGGCGAACTCAATCTCTTCAATGCGGCCTTCGTTAGCGATATGGAGCCGCTCGACGCCGCCTGCGACTGCGCGGTTTGCACGACCTACGCGCGCGCGTATCTCGCGCACCTGTTTCGCTCCAAAGAGATGCTCGGTTCCCGCCTGCTCTCGTATCATAACGTCTACTTTCTCGGATCGTTCATGCGGGACGCGCGAGCGGCGATCGAGGCCCGCGCGTGCGCAGCCTTTCGACGCGAGCGCTTAGGCTAGGTCGGCAACGACCTGCGCGCATTCGGCGCAGATCGAAGGGTGCCGTGGGTCGGTGCCCAGCTCTCGGTACTTCCAGCAGCGCGCGCACTTCTCACCGTCGGCGGCAAACAGCTCCATCGTTTCCGCCTCGCCCACGCGCAGCTCCAGCTGCGAGACGACCAGCGCTTCGCGCAGGTTATCGCCGAGCGCGGCGAGACGCTTGTGCGCGGCGGTTGGTACGGTCAGCACGACCCGCGCTTCGAAATCGCGCGGAGACGCGGATGCCGCGACGCGCGCTCGCAGATCGCGCAGCGTAGCCCAAAGCGCTAGCTCGTTCTCTGCTCCGGGGCGCGGGCGTAAATCGCCAAACGAGCTGTCGAAGACGCTCTGCGCGGGCGTGCGCGCCCATTCGGGCAGGTGCTGCCACGCCTCCTCGGCGGTAAACGACAGCACCGGCGCCACCGCGGTCAAACAACGTGTCAGCACGTACAGCAACGCCGATTGCGCGCTGCGCCGCCGGGAATCGTTGCGAGCCCGAGAGTACAGCGGATCCTTGAGAGCGTCGAAGTACAGGCTCGACATCGCGCTCTCGAACTCGACGATGCGTAAGTAGGCGTCGTGAATTTGGCAGCGATCGTACGCGCTTTTGACGCCGGCAACGAACGCATCGGCGACCGTGCACGCAATCTGGTCGATCGGTTCCATCGCTTCGCGCGCGACGACGCCGCCGGCCGGAAAATCGTCGAGGTTCGAGAGCATGAAGCGCATCCGATTTCGGATGTTGCGATAGACGCGGCCGACCTGCTCGATAACGTTGGGCCCGAAACGCACGTCGTCGATCGGTTCGACCGAAGCCGCCCACAAGCGCAGCACGTCGGCGCCCCAGCGCGCCATCGCGTCTTTTGCGTCGATGCCGGTGCCGCGCGACTTCGACATCGGACGCCCCTGCTCGTCGTTCACCCAGCCGTTCTTCATCACGCGGCGATACGGCGCGCGCCCTTTGAGTGCAACCGCGGTGATCAGCGAGCTGCGGAACCAGCCGCGAAACTGATCCCCGCCTTCGAGAACCATGTCGCTCGGCCACGGCAGCCCTTCGCGCCCGAGGACCGCCAGATGCGTCACGCCCGATTCAAACCAGATGTCGACGATGTTCTTTTCTTTCTCGAACTCGTCGCCGCCGCAGCGCGGGCAGACGAAACCCGGGGGAAGGTAGACGCCGACGGGATCGCTCCACCACACGCCGGCGCCGGCCTCTCCGAAACGTTCCGCCGCCCGCCGCGCGACGCGCGGGTCGAGAATCGACTCGTTGCACGAGCGGCAGACCACCGCGGGAATTGGCGTTCCCCACGTCCTCTGACGCGACAGGCACCACTCCGGATGCGTCTCGATCATCTGGCGCTGGCGGGCGCGGCCCCATTCAGGCACGTACTCCACCGCGTCGGTCGCGTCGAGCGCGTGCGTGCGCAATAAGTTTTGATCCATCGCCAAAAACCACTGCGCGGTCGCGCGAAAGATCACCGGATTGTGACATCGCCAGCAGTGCGGATAGGAATGTTCGTACTC
>DATAWH010000002.1:0-13707 GCA_036267315.1 Candidatus Cybelea sp.
ACGAACCGGCACCTTACGCGGATATAGGCGTAGGGGCCGCGCGTTACGAGTTCGGGGTTTGCTTTGCGCGCCATCGGCAGACCCCAGTTGGAACCAAGGTACACCCGCGCGTAAAGCGCTAAACCGATACCGATTGCACAAAGCGCGACGCCGGCGATCCCCAGCACGGGGCTGGTATTCACGAGAAAGATGCGCGCGTGACGGAGCGTGCCCGTGCCGGTATACCGCAGGACGAAGATAACGAGGGCGACCACGATCAACCGTAAGAGGACGCCGCGCGAAAACGCCCCTCCGCGCTTAGATTTCTTCGCGCTTAAGCTCGAAACGATCCAAAACGCGATAAAAAGAACCCAGAGGCCAAAAATGCACCAGTAGTAGATCGCCATGCGGTAGTTTTCGTGCTTCGCTCGGCGCTGCCTCGGCGGCGGTGAATGGGGGCCCGTTTCCACCCATGGGCGAAGTACCGCTGCCATGGATATTGCGGGAATCAAACATCTCTTCGGTCAGAGAGTGCTGGCCGACGCGGGAAAAGAGTTCGTCGGGACTCTCGAACCGATCGCAGGAAGCCAAGATACCGTCACGCTTGCGCCGCTCGACGCCGCAACTGCGAACAATTACCCATTCGCCATCAACGGAGTAACGGCGCTGGGCGTCAGCGCGATTAGCTTTATTCAGAAGCTGTCGTAAGCCGAGGCGCTACGATTCGAAGCGCACCAAATACTCGTTCGTTTTGTCGAGCAGTTGGTCGAGCAGTTTTGCGTTCTGGCCGAAGTCGAGTCCGGTGTGCTGCGCCTGGCCGCCAACCGTCGTCGCTCCGTTGCCTTCGACGATCGTGAGGGCCAAGCTAAACGCCGGCGCGACGAGCGACATTGGTTTCTTTACTTCGAGCACCGCGCCGCTCTCCGTATCGAAAGCAGCGGTGAGATTGAGCCCGCACGCCTGTAGCGCGAGGATTAACGCGCGTCCGGCCGTTTCGTAGGATGCAGCGAAGTCGCGCCGCACCGAACTGCTCGGCGCGAGCTTGGGAAAGCGTTTTGCAAGCTCTTCGGAGAGCGCTTCCCCCAGCTGCACGGCAGCCGCCGGCGCTCCACCGATCGCGGCTGCCGCGGAGGCCACCTGCTCGGACGTGGCGCCGGTTTGCGGACCGCCCATCGCGCCGCTCGTGCGAATGATGTCGGCGATGCGCGCTCGCGGCGTCTGAGAGTTCACGCCGAGGTGATTCGTTACGGTCCGTCCAATTGCCCACTATGACGGAACGTCCAACGGACGCGCCAACCACCACGGAACGTCTAACGCGGCGCAGTTTTGTCGCGGGCGTCGAAGTCGTTTATTTGCTGGTGCTCTTCGCACTGGCGCTGCTCTATTTTCCGCCGCTGGGGCCGGCACTGCACGTCAGTTTACCCGCGTCGTTCGGCGCGCTGCCGGTGGGCGTGCCGTGGTTCGGTGCGCTCGGCGCGGTGATCATCTCGCTCTCAGGCGTCTTCGATCATCGCAACGACTGGGATCCGACGTGGGCGTTGTGGCATTTTACGAGGCCGTTGATCGGCATAAGCCTTGCGATCATTGCGTGGCTGACGTTTCAGGCCGGTATTCTTGCAGTTGGCTCGACACCGGCTCCCCCGGGCGCCGCCGCGACTCCCGCTCAAGCGATCGCAGCCCCGACGAATCTGCTCTACTACCTAATCGCCTTTGTCGTCGGATATCGAGAAGTCGTTTTTCGCGAGATGATCAAGCGCGTCTCCGACGTGATCCTCACGCCGGCGGCGGGAACTGCCGCGCCGGCGTCCCCGGTCGTCACCAGCATCGATCCCCCGCACGGGCGCGTTCTCGGCGGCGATAGCGTTACGATCGGCGGCACCGGCTTGTCAGGAACGACGGGCGTAACGTTCGGCGGCGTGCCTGCGGCGACCGTGCGCGTCACCTCCGACACCGCGCTCGCGGTGACGACCCCGCCCGGAGGCCTTGGTGCGGTGACCGTTACGGTGACCACGCCCGGCGGCAGCGCTTCGTGCACCCCGTTCACGTACGGCCCAATTTCGTGACCTAAAGCCTTTAGGGGCTGGTCTTCTTTGCCATCGAATCTGAAACGAGCGTATAGGTCGTCTGGTACGTCGTCTGCGAAACGCCGATGACGCCGCTGTGCTGGTCTTCGGTCGCATATTCGTCGATGGCCGTCGGCAGCAGCCGGTTGAAGTCGTAGTCGATCTTTGTCTGCGTGTCGACCGTGATCGACCCTTGAGCGGTACTCTCGACGTGACGCGTCTCGCTGATTTTCATCACGCCATTCGTGTTGCTCGTGACGGTGTACGTGGCGGCCATCGTCGTGCCGCCCTTCTTATCGGAGACCGACCAGCTCTGCTTTGCATCGAGAGCGCTTGGGTCGAAAAAATTCGCGCCCAGGAAACGCAAGAGCGTCAGCTCCTCGGCGTTGACGATTTTCTTCGGTTCGCAGACCACCGTGGTGTTTCCATAGACGGCGCACGTCGCCGGATCGGCGCGACGCGGCCCTTGGCCCTGCTCGCTGACCAAGACGACGAGTCCGCGGTCCTGCGCCTCCCGCAGCACATCGACCGTCATCGTACCCTGGTCATCGAGCGTGCCGTTGTAGGTACGAGCTCCCGAAGATCCGGCGTCGTTCGGCACGTTGCCGTGTTGACGCGATTCGTAGGTAAAGGAGTAGACGAGGTGCCGAAGCGGTGGCGCGTCGGCTCGGGCGGCGATCGCCCAAGCAGCGAGACTCAACGCGAAAGCGGCGCCGTAAAAGTAGCGCATGACGGTGATTTCCTAAGGTGGAGGGTTCGCTTCCTGCCTCAAATGCGGCGGGGAGCTATGGCGGCCGCTTTAAAGCTGCCAGGCTGACGTCGACCAATCACCGCGCTTGGCCGCAAGCATCGCCCGATGCCATGGAAGTTTCGCAAAGATCTCTTGTTGCTTGGCGTCGAGATACGGCAGGTGCTCCTCGTACAAAGCATAGGCCCGGTAGAGCCACTCGTGCGCGGCCGTATCGTCACCGCATGCGTGATGCGCGAACGCCGCGCACCACGCCGAACGTTGCGGCCACAAAAGACCGACCGAGCACTCCGGTTCCTGGGTTGGAACCGTAGCGGCATACCGTCGCGAACGCTCGCAATCGCCGGCCTGCGCGTAGAAGGCCGCCAGAAGCGCGCCGTACCGGGCGGAAGCCTGAACGAACGATGTCTCGCGCCGAATTTCGGCCGCCGCTTCCAGGTGCTCGATCGCCCCGCGCAGTTCGCCGATCGCATATTCTGCCTCGGCAAGATTGCCCAGTCGCTCCTCTTGGCCGAACACGTTCTCGGATTGCCGTGTCGCGGCGACGCCCTCGCGTCCCAACGCGGCGGCTTCGGCTGCCCGCCCACCATAGGTGTACGGAATAATAAGATTGCTGCGTGCTTTCTCCGTAAAGAGGGGCGCCACACGTGCATAGGCGCCGGTGGCTCGCTCGATTTTCGAAACGGCGATGTCGAAGGCGCCGAGTTTCACGTAAAACTCCGCGGCATTCATCTCCACGACCATTAGCGCCGGCATTAGGCCGCATTCCCTGCAGATCATCGCGGCTCGCTCCATAACCGGCAGCGCGTCAAGAAACCTCGGCTGCCATTGAAGCGGCCAGGTACTCTGACCGAGCGCGTCAGCTTCACAGCGACGGTCTCCGGCCCTCACGGTCAGATCGATCCAGCGCGAAGACCATTTCGTCGCGGCTTCACAATCGAGTAGCTCGATCGCGTTGGCGTGTAGTTGCGAGATCACCCGCTCGGAAATTGCATAGTCACCCAGGATTTCGGCCATCTCGAGCGCTTCGGTACCGAGGCGCTCGGCTTCGTCGAAGTTGCCGCACAGCAGCGTCAGGTGCAACATTTCGGTGAGCGCCCGCGCGATGCCCGAAGTCTCTTTTGCTTCTCGATACCCTTCGAGCGCCCGCCGCGCGAGCTCCACGCCTCTGCTCGCCGACACGCCGAGCGGATAAAACATGCTTTCGAGCAGATCGGCCTCGGCCCGCCAGCGGGTGCTCCCGTTCTGCAGCGCGCGTTCGCGTAGCTGGGCGAGCGGCGCAAATACTTCATCGCGGCCGGTATAGTCGTTAAAGGCTAGCCGCGACCTTCGGAAAAGCACGCGGCAGCGTAACTCCTCGTCGTCGTATTCTTCGGCAATGGCTCCGAGCTCGCGGAGATCGGTACGCTCCTGCACGACGTTGCTGGTGCGCTCGTCGATTTGTTGGCGCAAGAGCCAGAGTTGGACGATCGTCGCACGATCCCGCGTTATTGCAAGCCCGTGGTCGACGTCGCGGCGAGCGTCGTCGGGCGCGCCAAGTTCGAGCGCGTAGGCCCCGGCCGCGGCGTGTTCGCGCGCCGCCTCATCGTACGATTCCGCCGCTTCGAAGAGTGCCCCGATCTGCGAGGAGAATTCGCGGCTGCGCTCTGGATAGAGTTTCCGCAGCGTTCGGGCTAGGCGACCGCTGCGCTCGCGCACTCGCTCCGGCGCGCAAAGTGCCGCGATCGCCTCTTGGACGAGGCGATGTCCGAATAGGTACGGCAGCATTCCCCGCCCCGTCGTCTCCTGAATCAGACGGCGATCCAGCAGCTCGTCCAGCGCGCGCTCGACAATCGCGTCGCCATAGCCGGTGACGTCCCGGACGAGCTCGGCGGAAAAGCGCTGGCCGGCAAGGGCCGCTACCTCGGCGACGGTCTGCGTCTCCGGGGCGAGCGCGGCGAACCGCGATCCGACGAGCGATGCAACCGACGTCGGCACCGTATCCTCCGGCGACGGCCTCTCGAGTAGTTGCGTCAGAAAGAGTGGATTACCGTTCGAGCGCCGGTGTAACGCGGCGGCGAACGCTTTGCTAGATGCTTCTCCTGAAGAAGCGCCCGAGAGCGCGACGATTCGTTCGACGCTCTTGCAGTCGAGCGGCGGGATCGAGAGCGAGACGGCACTCCCTGCGACGGCTGCGTCACGCGCGAGCCGGCGCAGCGGATGGCGCGCCAAAGCCTCGTTATCGCGAAAAGTTGCAAGAAAGAGGATCCGCGCGCCGGTGATGCGTTGTAACAGAAAGGTGAGCGCATCGAAAGTCACCTGATTCGCCCAGTGCAGATCTTCGAGCACAACGAGCAACGGCCGCGGCCGCGCCAGGGTACCGAATACCCGTGCGAGTGCGTCGAACAGCCGCCGTCGCTGATCGCCGACGCGAATCTCCGGAAGTTCGGGTAGCGCTCCGATCCGCGCTGCGAGTTCGGGTAGCACTCCGGTGAGTGCCGCGAACCACGTCGTTCCGATATCGGTCGCCGCCACCAGCGGGAGCTGCTCCCGCAACGCGTCGACCAGACATTGATACGGAAACGCTTCGGGATAACCGGTCGCACCGTAGAGCGCACGGCCCCCCGTTTCTTCGACCGCCGCCATAAACTCGCGTACCAAACGCGACTTGCCGATGCCGGGCTCGCCGCCCACGAAGACGATGCCGCCGCGCCCCATCTTCGCCCGGCTCCAGGCTTCGTTGAGGCGCTCGATCTCGCGTTCGCGCCCAAGGAACGGCAATGCTTGGCGACATTCGGTGGCGCGAAGTGGTAAAGTGCTTGCAGGGGTGACTTCGTCGTCTGCGCTGTCGCCTCGTACGACACGATCGGCGAGTGCGACCGTTTCGGGCATTGGGCTAACGCCCATCTCCTCGCGTAGGCGAGATTCAAAGGCCCGAAACTCGCTCACCGCACCGGCGGCATCCCCGGACTCGTAGCGGAGTGCGACGATTCGACGAACGATGTCCTCACGCCATGGGTCGGTTTCGAGGATTCTACGCGCGACCTCGATCGCTCCGGCACTCTCTCCGCGCTTACGCAATTGTGAGACCAACTCGGTGAGTGCCGCGAGATAGAGGTTGCGTAAACGCTCGCGAAAACCGTAGAGCCATTCGTCGTATAGTTCCGGAAGGAGGTCGCCGCGATAGAGCGCGGCTGCCTCCTCGAGCCGCTGCGACTCCTTTGCGGCGACCGCGAATTCATCGACGTCGAGCCAGAGATCGACCTCGCCGTTCCACCAGATTTCGTCGGCATTCGTCCCGACAAAATCGCTGCCCGGCTGCGGCAGGACGCGTAGCAGATCGCTGATGGTTGAACGCAGACGGCCGCGGGCGACGCCCTCTTCTTCGTCGGGCCAGAGTAAAAATGATACGTAATCGCGAGAAACGGGCGCCGCACGGTGCATCAGCAAATAGGCTAGGAGTTGCAGCGATTTGCGTGGCGTCGCCAACCGAAACGGCTCACCGTCGACCGCGATCTCGACCTGTCCTAATAGCCGGACCTCGAGTGTCCGGCGCCGCGTAGATTGCACCGCTTTGCTCGTCAAAGGGTTTTTCTAGCTGTCCTCCGGCGTTTCCCCGGGAGGTACCCCGGTGCGCGCGGTGCCCAAGCGTAGAGCGATGAAATCCCACAAGTCGCGGAGCTTCGCTGAGGCGATCCCCAGCGCGCTCGAGACCTCGTAGACGCTGCCCCGCCAGTTGTCTCCCGACGCTGATGGTTCGCGCCAGAAACGCAGTATGAAGCGGTGGTCTTCACGCTCTGCCTCAGGGTCGATGCGCAAGCTGCTCTCCGATCGGTAACAGAAAGAAATGAGATGAGGCCCGCGCGTTCAAGGCGGGCCTCGAGTTACTGCGATGCGGCGATTACGTATCGATCATCGCGAAGTGGAAGGCGTTGTCTTGCAGCGCTCCCCCGGCGCGCTCGTAGAGCCGGATCTGCATCTTTACTTCGCCGTTGTTACCGCAGGTGATATAGTCGTAAACATCGGGAATCACCAGGTGGCCGTTGAGGCCTGCCGGTAACACGTCGATGGCCGGGCACTCCTTAAAGTAGCCGGCCGGAACGTCGAGCGTATACTCGCCGGCACCGTCGTGGCTGACCGAATAGCCGGTCCCGGAGACGATCGATCCGTTCGAGTTAACGATGCCAGCCTTGATCGCCGTCTTTTTCGTGTGATTCGGTTGAGCGAAAGTTTCGGCCGGCTGATAAAAGCGAGCCGGTGCAACCGGACGCGCGAGAGCGATGGCGGTGCTTCCGAGGAGCACCGAAGCGGTAAGAGCAATGAGGGATTTGCTGAGCACGGGTTATCTCCATTCTAAGGGCCGCGAGTGCGGCGGGTGGTTGAATGAATGGATGGTAGCCGTGGCGGCGTCCGTAAACGTCCGGCTAGCGCATTTAAGCGATGTCCCTAGCCATAATCGGCAACATCCTGCCGCCTCCCGCAAGTGACGGCTCGTCGCCGATTCGGCGCATCCCCATCCGCTTGTAGAAGCCGATCGCATGAGGATCTCCGCCCAGGATGATGGTCTTAGCGCCACGCTGCCGCGCGAAGCGCACCGACTCCTGAAAAAGCCCCTTTCCGATGCCCTCCCGGAAGCGGTTGGGCTCGACGAAGAGATTCCGAAGAAAGGCTTTGTCCGCTTCCACGCGCACGATCGCGTAGCCCACGATAGTGCCGCCATCCTCGGCAACGATCCCATGCTCGGCCGTCAAGTAGTGCGGATGGACGATCATGTCCGGCATGACTCGCTGCATGAAGTCGTCGTCGTAGCCCCACGTCCGCTTCGACCGGACGGCAAGGCTGGTGAGTTCCTCGGCTTCCTCTACCCTCGCGGTGCGGAGAATCACGCGAGCGACTGTTGCGCGATCAGCGCGGCGTAGGTCCGGCTCGCATCCGTGGGTACCCTTTTGAGCTCCGGATCGGTGTCGAGATCGATGTGGTAAAGCCCGAAGTCGCTTCCCCCGTCGAAGTGCAGTCCCCACTCGCGGTTGGATGTGATGCTCCAGCAGAGATACGCTTCGACCGGCGCGCCGCGCTCGACCGCCTTACGCACCTGCTTGACGTGCGCCGCCAGGTAATCGGCTCGAGAGAAGCCGGGCACGCGCGCGACGCAACCATTCTCTACGATGACGATCGGTTTTCCGGGAAAGGCGCGCTCGGCTTCGGCGATGATGAGGTCGAGGGCATCGGGCCATGCCGGAGCATTGGCGTAGTCGAAATCCGAGGCGCAGCTCAAACGGTGCAGCTGCGACGGCCAAAACGAAGGAATGCCCCAATAATAGTCCAGCCCGACGAAATCCAGCGCGCCCACGCACTCGCGCGGACAGAGAAACTCCGGCAGCTTTCCGGCAAGCCCTAGATTCCACCAGTTTGTGCCTAGCAGCGTCGTGAAGATCGCCAAGCCTTTCCGCAACGAAAATAGGGCGTGCAGCCAAGAAGACCGCGTCGCATTCAAGCGTCGCTCGCCCTGAAGGAGAACGAACTGCACGCGTTCGGCATCGCCGAAGATCAGCCGTGCCATCTCCCGCGCGATAGCGGGCTCGAGCCCATCGTATATTTGTTTGCCGGCGCCCTGGGGTTGTCGAACGGTGCACAGACCGGGAACGCCCGGCTCGATGCCAACGCGCAAGACACCGCGCTTGCGAATACCGGCGATCGCGCGATCCATATCCGGAACCGGCGGGGCGGTATCCGCTTGAGCCTCATCTTCGCGTCCGATGTCGGCAACCGTTTTCCGATTGAACGCGTCGGGAATCTCGGGATGCGTGCGCCGCAGCAATCGGATCGCCCGATCGGCGATATTGAGCAGCGTCCGGCTGCCCAGGGCCATCGCCGCTGAAAAATACTGCTCGGATCGATCGCACGCCCGGATCGCAAGCGCATCGCCGGCATACTGCTGCAGCACAGCCTCGTCGTCGAAGACCGCGTCGGCGTCGCCGCGGCCTAACGCGGCGATCGCGTCAGCCATCGTATCGGCGTACGCGATCGTCGCGGCAGGAAACCAGCCGCCGACTTTGCGCGCGGGCAGTGTCTGCGCCACAACGACGACGCGTCCTTGCCATTGCAGCACGTTCGGCGGAAGCGCTGAAGTGCTCGGGAACAGAGCGGCCAGACGCGTGCAATAGTAGGGCTCGGAAAAGAACGCGTGCTCGCCGCGCTCGAGCGTCAACGTTAGCTGTGCGATCGAGCAGTCGACGCGACCGGTCTCCACGATCGCTGCGCTTGCAAAGCGCGCCACCTGGCGCTTCGCTGCCGCCGGCGACTGCAGGTGCGTCGCATTACGGTCGATCAGGCGCTGCAGCCACTGCGGCAGGCCGAGGACGAGCGGGTTGGTTCCGACGCGCGCGTCGGGATAAAGGCGTTTGATCGCGTCGCGCGCCCGAGAGTTCGCCCGAAAGAGGTTCGGAATCGCGACGAGCACGTCGTCCATCTGCGCATCGCCGCTTTGGTAGGGCGGCTGGCCGGGCGGCATCGGATAGCTGCGCATCCAAAATCCCTTAATCCACCCGTAGACGAGCTGGTCGGGTTCGTTGAGCGTTACGTAATACTCGATGTAATCTCCCAGACGCCGCGCGACCTCACCGGCGAAGGCGGCGATGCGATCGGGGAAGCCGGCGTCGAGGACTCCTGCGCCCTCCCCGGCGGCTTGCACGTGTAGCGGCCAGGTATTGTGCACGAGCGTGACCATCGCCGACATGCCCGCAGCGCGGATCGCCGCAAGCACCTCGCGATAGTGTGCGAATGCATCGTCGCTCCAAACGCCGGGCTCAGGCTCCAGCCGCGCCCACGAAAGCGAGAGCCGAAAGATCGTGCATCCGAGTCCTCGCGCGAGCTCGATATCCTCGCGATACCGGTTCCAAAAGTCCGTTGCCTTCCCGCGTCCGACGATGCCGCGCACCCGTTCCCACACGTCGCGAACGTCGTCCTGTCCGTCGTAGGCCTCGCACTGATGATCGGCAGTTGCGACGCCGAAGCGCAGTTGACTCGCCACCAGCGCCTGATGCGCGCCGCGCAGCGCGCATCCCTACTAGAGGCCGAATCGAAGTCCGGTTATTTTCCTGGGCTGACCGCCATCCCGTAAACGAACGGTTCCGTGCTGCTGATTGTCTTTTGCACGAGCAGTTCGCGCCCGCTCGGATAAGCGAACTGCGCCGGGCGCGTTGCGACGTCTCCGTAGTTCTCCATAATGTATGCCGGAGCGTAAAAGCGTTTGCCGGAGAGGGCGAAGAACTTGAATCCCGTCCCCCAGCCGACGCCGGGATACTGAATCGTATTCGATGGCGTTTTCGATCCCTGAGGGAAGGTCAAGACTTGGTTGAGGGTCGCGTCGTCTTGCACGTTTTGCACGACGAGGTCGCCGTTGCCCGCGATTTGGATTCCGCCGAGATCGGGACCACCCGGAACCTGCAGCCCCAATGCCGTACCGTGCGTCGATTTATAGGCATATTTCGTGACGTCGCTCAGAAGGAAGCCGGTGGCCGGGTAGTAGATGTTCGTGAGGTACAGGTTGCTGCTCGAATCGACCGCGATGCCTTCGGGGCACCCGGTGAAGTCGTCGATCGTCCGCGCCGGCTTCGAGCTCCCCTGTGCGTACTCGATGACACTGCCGCCGGGCCCGCTGCCTTCAGCGCAGCCGCCGCCGAGCGGATTGGCGAGGTTTGCCACGTAGAGCGTACCGTGAGCGTCGACCGCGACATCCACCGGCGCCGTCAGCCCTTGCGTATAGACTCGGCTCGGTTTGGTTGCGCCGCGGGCAATGACCGCAACGCTTGGCGTACCCGACCCCAGGCTGCTCACGGCGACGTAAAGATTCTGCGCGGAATCGACGGTGAGGCCGAGCGGGAACGCGCCGGCCCCAAGTTCTAAGCGCCCGCTGGATTTGAGTGCTTTGCCTTTAACCGTCCAAATGTCCACGGCCGCCTCGAACGGATCGGACGTGTAAAGCAGCGTCGAGGCGTTCGCGCTGGGCGCCCGGCTCGCGCCGGCGCCGCCGGATGCGGCGTGCAGGCGCGCGCACTGGGCGGCATCGAGCGGCATATTGAAAGCGCACCGCGGCGGCGCGTGAAGGCTGGGCGAGCGCGGTGCGGCGCCGATCGAAAGCAGCGCTATCGCGGCGATGATTGTAAATCGCATCTTATTTCTCCGGTGCAAAGACGGCGTCGTAACCGGTGGTCATGTATTGGCTCCAAGCGGGCCGCGTCTGCCCGGCTACGTAACCGACGACGGCAGGAGCGTACCCGAAATATTCTTGCGCGCTGACGAGAGCAAGCGTGATCGGCGCGCTGACCATGAGGATGTCGCCCGGCTTGCTAACCGAGAGCATCGCCGGTTCCGCAATCGTACTCTCCGAGCCATACGGCGGTCCGGGAACGACGATCGTGGCTTTGGGCGCGGTCGAGCCCGGCGCGTACATCGTGACCGTAGACTTCGCGCCGAGCATGTTGCTTACGAACAGGTCGCCTTCGCCGTCGATCGCGACTCCGACGGGGCGCGCGATGTTCGTTAGGTTGAGCGAGCGCGGCGTTTTGGAGCCTTTCGTTAACTCCAAGACGTCGTTGGCTGAGCTGTCCGCGATGTAAAGGTTGTCGTGGGCGTCGACCGCCAGGCCGTCGGGACCCGTTAAGTTGGCCGTGATCGTTTCGCTCGGCGAGCTTTTCCCTTTGGGAAAGACGACGATCGAGGCGAGGTACTTATTGCTCGCGTAGACGTTGCCGTGCGAGTCGACCGCGACACCCGTCGTCGTATTGAGACCCGTCCTGAGCGTCTGCGCCGGTGAAGTCGCGCCGCGGGGATACACCCCGATCGAGCCGGCGCCGCTGGCGTCGACCTGCGCGTTGGCGACGTATACGGTTCCGTTGCCGCCGACCGCGATTTGCGACGGGTTCGAAACGCCGTTCAACTGTCCAGACGGCATGAGATAGCCCAGTGCGATGTTCTTGGAGTTCGCCGGACAGATCCAAACGGTCGCATTGTCCAAGTCCGAAACGAAGACTTGGCCGTTGTCCTTTGCGTGGCCCTTGGCCGCCGCCTGATACCCGGCAACGGTCGCCGGAACGACTGAAGCGGCGTGCGATCCGATTCCGGAACACGCCGTAAGTAGTGCTATCGCGCTAAGCGCGCCAAATGTTTTCATGGCAGGCCCAGAATCCGCGTGCCGCGGCGGGAGCTCCTACCGCACGGCGCAAACGCGGCATTCAACCGCAGCGCGCGGCCCCACGGACGAGAGAATGCCGCGTCACTCGGCAGACCCGCCGCTCGTCATGGAGAAGGGTACCCTAATGGCGCGCAAGTCAGATCGAGACGATCCGCTCTTTGAGGTACGCCGCTTGCTGCGCGAGGCGCGAGGGTTACGCTCGCTTGAGAGCCGGCGTGCGGCGCTGCTCGGTGCGGTCGAAATCGCGCTTTTCCGCTTACCGCCGCGCCAGCGGGAGATCATCCGCCGCTACGATCTGGCCGGCGAGAGCATCTCCGACGTGCGATGCGCCTTAGGACTTTCGCGCCGGCAGTTTTTTCGCGATCGACGTCAAGCGCTCGCCGTCCTAGGCGATCACCTTTTCGACGAAAACGCCGTCCTCACCGGCGTTTCCGCTCCAGGGGAATCGCACGTTGCCTTTACCACTGTCAGTGAATCGGCTCTGGCGGGTAAAACCTTCGCTCGCAGCCTCGCGCAATCGGGAAATCCCGGCTGTCTGGAAACGCTGCGTGAGCTCGCCGCCGACGCAAAGCAACCGCTCGAGTGCGTAGACCTATTGCTCGAAGTGGCCGAAACTGCGAACGACTACAGCGATGAACCGGCGGCAAGCGCCGCGGCGGGCGCCGCGGCGCGCCTCCTGGGCGATGGCGGCATCGTTCCCGCCGCAGGCGATTGGCTTTACGGCCGCCTCGCGCGCGCCCACGCGCACCTTGCCAAAACGCCGTCTGACAGTGCCGCGTACTTCGAACGTGCCGGGATCCTGCTGCGCCGCAGCATCGCCGCCGATCCGGCGGCGCTCGAGCCGCGCTGCGCGCTTGCCGACACGCTAGGCGATGGAGCGCTGTTGCAATTTCGGCTCGGAAACTTCGCGCAGGCGCGAGCCGTATCGGCCGAAGCGATCGAACTCATCGACGCGTTCCGCCTCGGCAATCGGCCGGAGTCGCTCGAAATCGCCGCCGTCCACGTGACGATCGAAGCGATCGTCACCGGGCGAACGCGGACCGCCATCGGCGAAATCGGCGCGTTGCTGCACCAGGCCGGTGCAGCAGGCTGGTCGTCGACGGCGACTCGACTCGTCGCGGTGCTCGTCGGGCTCCACAGCGTCAGCGGCAACTATTCCGAAGCGATCCGCAGGTACGAGACGCTGGCGCCGCATGCGTTGCGCGGAGCGCGTCCGGGCGATCGTTTCGGCTTGACGATGGAAACCGCGCACGCCTATACGATGAGCGGTCGCGCCGCGGATGCGCTCTCCCTCATGGGCTACGTTCGACCCGGCGTCGGCTGTCCGCGCACGGTCGTGCCGAGTTGGCATGCGTCGGCCGCCGCCGCGCTCACTCGCCTGGGAGAACACGAGGCCGCGCTGCGAGAGGCGGACGAAGCGCTCGTGGGTTACAACGCGCAGAACACCGAGCGGGGACTCGGCGACGCGCACCGCTTGGTCGCGACCGCCCAGGCAAAACTCGGAGACACGCGCTCGGCCTGCGAGCATCTCAGCGAAGCGCGCCGCTTGACCGAACATCACGGTACGCCCTACGGTCTGCTGCTGATGCTCAACGCAGAAGCCGCGATCGTGCAGAGCACTGCGCTCAGGCGCGAAGCGGCGCAGTACGCGAAACTGCTGCACACGCTCGCGGAGTCGTAGCGGTGGGCGGCGTTATTTTTTGACGAGCGGGCAGGATGCGATTCCCAGCGGATCTGAGTTGCCG
>DATAWH010000003.1:0-7887 GCA_036267315.1 Candidatus Cybelea sp.
CGCAACCTCGGCGTCGCGACGTTTGGGCTGGGTGAAGCGCTCAAGCTCTTAGCGGCGCGCGGGGTGCACGAAGCGCTGCTCACCTGCCGCGACGACAACCACGCGTCGACGCGGGTCATCGAGAAGTGCGGCGGTCGCCGAATTAGCGATTCGCCGGTTCTCGAGCCGGCGCGCCGCCGCTATCTGGTGCCAACGGCGTAAGCGTGTTCTCCAACCGAGAGCCCACGCATCGTTCGCACCGAGTGCACGTCGTGCGCGACGTGGTCGAGATCCTCGCGCTGGTCTTAGCGGGCCTGTGGGCTTTCTACGTCTTCGTGTACGAAAACCGGATCAAACCCGCCTATACCGACATTCAAACCGAAGTCGACGCGACGCTTCAGAAAACGAGCCAACGCGACGGCGCCACCGGCGTGCTATTGAAGACCTCATTTCGAAACACCGGGAGCGTCGATCTCTACTTCGTCGGCTATGCGGTGACCGTTATGGGTTCGAAGATGACGCTCTCACCACGGCCGACCAACGATCCGCAGATCCGCGATAGCCTGCATACCTACTTCACCTTGTCCAAGCCGGTGCCGGTGTATGGATTCGGCTTCATCACGAGCCTCGGCGATCCAAAATCGGGGCATCGCATCGAACTCGAACCGGGAGGCGGCGTCGCTCAGGAGCACACGTTTTTCATTCCAACCCACCGTTACGATCTGCTGACGGTGCACGTCAGCGCCTGCCTCGCAAAATCAGAGGCGCACTTGATTTCAGCGCGGCTCGAGCGCGGCATGGAGGGCGCGACCGGCGTTGCGTGCGGCGCCGATCACATTACCTACGACGTGGGTTCGCTCGACCTGCGGGCGTAGCCGGGGCGTCGCCGGGCAGTCGGACGGTTAAGCGGAAATCTCTCGCCGCGCGTCGATAGGCTTTTACGGTGACGGTGCTTTTTGAAAAGGTGAGGGTAGGAGCAATGCGTCGTTTTTCTTTCTATGTGCTCGTTGCAGCGTTGGGAAGCGCGCTGCTTAGCGCTTGCGGCGGGAGCAACGGTTCTTTGCCGTCCTCGGGCGGCGCTACGGGCGGCGTCGTCCCGGCTGCCTTGCAACCGGCGGCTGCGGCGAAGGGGCGCATATACAGCTCGTCCTACGGCGCTAATACGGTCGACTATTATTTGAAAGGAAGCGGCCCCAACAATCCCGTCGCCGGTTCCCTCCAGGGCGATTTCAATAACCCCGAAGGACTGGCCATTGATAAACGCGGCAACATCTACGTCCCAAACGGTAACGGTCAGAACATCTTCGTGTATGCGAAAGGTTCGAGTTCCCCAACGCTGACGCTGCAAGATCCGAAGTACTTCCCTGCCGACGTCGCCGTGTCGCCCGACGACGGAACGGTGTACGTTGCAAACAGCGGGGGCTTCATCGGTGCCTCTGGTGACGTTTTAATCTATCCGCAGGGCGCAAGCAATCCCGCGCAGACGCTGAGTAACGGTTATTTCCTCCACGTCGAAGGCGTGGCGCTCGATGCCAAAGGCAACGTGTACGTGAGCTGCAACGCCGGCATGGGGGGCGGCACCGGCAACGTGGTCGAGTTTCCCAAGGGGTTGTCCATCGGGCTGAACCGGCATATCCGCTTGGGTTTTGCCGGTGGCGTCGGATTCGACCGGCAGGGTCATCTGCTGGTTATGGACGAGAGCAAACCGAGCCTGAACGTCTACGCAGCCGGGAAGAACAAACCACTTCACAAGTTCGCTCTCCCGGGCGCTTCCCGCTACTTCGCTTTTAACAGGGATTCGTCGTTGCTCTACGTCGCAGATTACGACTTGGGCGAAATCGACGTGTATCGCTATTCACCCAACTCCCTGACCCAAACGAACACGATCACCAATGGGATCGTCGCGTCGAATTATAATCTCGGCATCGCGGTCGATCCGCCGCAGCAGCGCTAGGTTCTACACCGCGCGACAGTCGCGAGCTTAGACGGTTCTTGGCCGCGTAAACGCGCGGATGATCGCGAGCAGAATTACCGCGCCGATGACCGCGCAGATGGCGCTGCCGAGGTTGAAGCCGGTCACCCCGGCGTGGCCGAAAAGGCCGTAGACGAAGCCGCCGATCACGGCTCCGACGATTCCGACGATGATGTCGCCGAGGATCCCGCCGGGACCTTGGCCGGGTACCAGCATCTTGGCGATTGCGCCGACGATTAAACCGAAAATGATCCAGGCTAAAATGCCCACGTTGCGCTCAACCTCCTCGGGGATGATGTTGGCGGTTTGATTCCCAAACGAGCTTTCGGCCAAACACGAGAAGGCCCGGACGGATCCCCAGATCGATCCGCTCCGAGCCTTTCGTTGTGCCGCCGGGGTTCGAAGTAAGCGTCATTCAACCAGACCTTTGCTAGTGTTCCCAGCGACATACTAGAAACGTAGCAGCGAACGGGATCGTTCCGCAGCCCAGGCGCGCTTGGACTTATGCGCCTTTCGCGCGGCTTCGACGACCTATATGCAGTGGCGGTGAATCAAACCGGGGGCGAGTTGGAGACGACGCCCAGGGCGAAGCGAAGTCGAAGCACCTGATCGAGGACGGCAGCGATCTCCTCGGCGGTAAAGACTTGGAGCAGTCGCTGGTTCACGTCGGCGAGTGAGAGCACTGCGGATTCCTGGCCGCCTTTTCCCAGCCCCTGCGGATCGTGAAAGCCCAGCGCATCCACGACCAGCGTTGCGGCGCGTTGCGGCTCGGCGTCACCTTCGTAACGGTCCGAGATCTCGATGATTGCAGTGAGTACCGGCATGGTTTAGCAGTTACCACCGAGCGCGCGGCGCGAAACGGCTACCTCGGTGAGCAGACAAGCGCCGATGCCTGGAGAAAGGACACTTAACGATAAAACTTTATCAAATTGGATGGAAGCGCTCTGACTCGAGTAGAAGCGAGCCAACATGACTAAAAACGCACTAGCTTTTGCATTTGCTTGCACGTTTGCGTTTGCCGGAGGAGCGGTCGGCGAGGCCCGGGCCGCAGCGCAGCCGCAGGCGCCCGAAGCGCTTCGCAATTTGGCGTGGCTGACCGGCGGCACGTGGCGTTCGGTCGATCCCGGCGTGCCCTTGACCGTGCGAACGACGTATTCGTGGTCGGCCAACGGCGCCATCATTCAGTTTACGACCGCGTTCGTCACCAACGGCGTGCCGAAGAATAAATACGACGGAAACTTCTATTTCGATCCGGTCGAGAAGAGCGCCGAAGTGTGGTACGCGCACGACGACTTTACGATAACGCACGCCCCGGTCGAAGTACGGCAGCAGAGCGGCTTTTCGATGCAGTTTGCGGACGCCGACGAATCCAACACCCTGCAGACGTACCGGGTCCTCGTAACGCGGACGAGTGCGAACGCGTATCGCTGGGAACTCTCCCAAATGAACGGCGCGTCGTGGGAAAAGGTGCTGACGCTGCACTTCGAACGGAGCTAGTTACGCAACATCGTCTCCGTCGTCGTCATCGTCGTCGTCGTCGGGATCGAGTACGGGATCCGGCCCGGGCTTGGGGCGCTTTTCGTCGGGCTGGGGATCGGGAATTGGGGCGGGCCCTTGCGTCACGGCAGTGTTCCTTCTTCGATAGTTTGCGGATTCGAAGTATACCCAGGAAACCACCGAAGACGCGGCGCGGGGCAGCGGCGTTTGAAGAGAGTTGACGACAAACGTGGGAGCGGTGCGCTACGATGACGCGGCATGCCGTTCTTTCGCAGCCCCTACGCCTCGGCGCGAGGACTGGTTTTCTTGCCCAGGCTAATGGATAAGATGCGGGCGGCCGGAACCAGCGCGCTGGACGGCTACAACTACAAGACGGCGGGGATGGACGCGACGCTGCTGCAGTTCCTCGACGTCGACGGCGACGCGATGGAGCGGGCGGTCAAGGCGCTGCCGGCAGACGAGGAGGTCCTCCAATGGGTCGACCGCTACGCCCGGCGGTGGACTCGAGAGGAGGCCGTCGAGTTCAACCGTGCGATCCTGGATTGCGGTCAGCGGACTGAAGAAGAGCGGCAGGCTTTCGAGCGGCGACGCCAAGAGCGCTATCCCGATCGCCCCGAACTTTGCTTTTTCGTCGATCTCATCGAAGCCGATGCGGGCCGGCCGATTCGCGCCCGGCCGCTTTCGCCGAGTTGTTACGACCCGTCCGAATAGCCGGAGCGGCACCGAGCACATAGCCTACCGGGCGAAGACGGAATCGAGCCAGTCGAAGACGCGGGCGTTGAGCAAAGGACGATTGTAGAGCTCGCAGTGGTCGCCGGCGCCTTCGGCGGCACTAAACTTCAAGAGCGTTTTGCGGCACGTCAGCGCCTCGTAGACGCGCGGCGCCGTTTTCCCCAGATCGTCGTTTTCGGCCGCGGTGAGCAGCGTCGGACAAGCGATGTTTTCGACGAGGCCGTCGAGCGTAAAGCCTTGCAGCGCTTCTAAAAGCGCGACGGCCGTGTCGACTCCGTGGACGAAGTATCCGCGCGCAAAGAGGGACCAACGCAGGCGCGGATCGTTTGCGGCCATCTGCTGCATCTTCTCCGCCGCGGCTTGCGGGTTTGCCGCAGCACCGCTGAAGAGCGCGAGGGGGCCCCATAATCCCGGGTCGGCGATGCACGCCGCGAGACGGTGCTCGCCGGTCGCCGCGCGCAGCGAGAGGTAGCCGCCCAGACTCCAGCCGCTCAGGGCGATCTGCTTCGCATCGACGCCGGGGAGGGTTTGCGCAACGTCCACGACCGCGCGAACGACCGTCTCCCAATCGGGACGGATATGAATGCCCTGCTCGATGAGCGGCGCGCCTTGTCCCGGCCCGTCGAAGAAGAGGCAGTGGTAGCCGCGCTGCGCGGCGGCGAGCGCGCCGGCGAAATACATTTCCATAACCGTGGCGTCGTAACCGTTGGTCAGAATTACGAGCGGGCGCGTCTCGAGCTCGCGGCCGGCGGCTCGCAGCAGATATGCGGGCAGCGTCGCGCCCTCGAAGGGAATGCCGATCTTTTTGCAGGGCTGCCCGGCGAGAGCCAAACCAGCTTCGAATGCGCGGATCTGCTTGGCGAACGCGGCCGGCAAGCGCGGGTCGACCGGACGGCCGTACAGGGGATGATACGCCGGAGCGTAGCAGTTGGCGGACTTCAAGAAGAGCTCTCGGGCCGTTTCGATACGGCCTTCCCGCTGGTGTTGCGATGCCTCGGCTGCCAACCGGTCTCCGTACGCTACCCACGCGTCGTAGAACCTCGAGGCGTCCGCGTCGCGTGCGACCGCCGCGATCGCTCGAACGTCGCCGAGCGTTAAGCCGCCGGCGCTCGTATAACCAAGCGCCGACGTTCCAAACTCGTCGAGCAGGTCGTCTTGGAAAAACATACCCATCGTTTTTGTTTTTTGGGATAAGGCGTTGGAAACCTCGCCGCGGCGCCGGTCAGGCCGAGGGGGAACGCAAGCCGTTGAAAAGT
Organism: Candidatus Cybelea sp.; assembly: GCA_036267315.1. Taxonomy (GTDB): domain Bacteria; phylum Vulcanimicrobiota; class Vulcanimicrobiia; order Vulcanimicrobiales; family Vulcanimicrobiaceae; genus Cybelea. The sequence continues at coordinate 5,437 of DATAWH010000003.1, forward strand.
ACGCCTTGTTAAGCGCCGTCCGCCGGCTGGAGAGGAAGCCAACGCGCCGGAGTGTAGTAGGCGCTATGAGGAAATCTGGCGCTATAGCGATAGCGGCTTTGGCGCTGCTCGAGTTTTCCGTTGCCGGATGTTCGTCGCGTGCGCTACCGTACATGCAGACCGATACGGCGCTTCGATCGCTCGGCGGCACGGGTGCCGGTAAAATTACGCACATCGTCTACATCGTGCAAGAAAACCGGAGTTTTAACAATCTGTTTCAGGGCTACCCCGGCGCGTATACGGTTTCCAGCGGCGCGATCTCCTCGGGAAAGATCGTCAAGCTGCGGCCGGTGCCGCTTTCCGATCAGTACGTGATCGATCACTCGTTGGCGGCGATGGTTGCCGCGTGCAACGGAACCGGCAAACTGCCGGGAACGGACTGCCGAATGAACGGCTTCGACAAAGAAGAGAACTTCGGCGGCCCCTTCGTGTACCCCGAATACGCGTACGTGCCGCACAAAGATTCCAAGCCGTACTTCGATATGGCTCGCGAAGGCGTGCTGGGCGACGAGATGTTTCAGTCGCAACTCGATGAAAGCTTCGTGGCCCATCAGTACGTCGTCGCCGCTCAGGCGGCAAACAGCGCCGATCTTCCCTCGGGCGCCTGGGGCTGCGGCGGGGCCAAGGGCGACATCGTTCCGGTTCTGAGCAGCCAACGCACGATCGGTTCAAAGTTCCAGGCGCCGTGTTTCGACTATCAGACGCTCGGCGACGAACTCGACACGGCAAAGCTCACGTGGCGTTTCTACGCGGCGTCGTATGGAAGCGCTTCGAGCGGCGACGGCGGCGTCTGGTCGAGCTATCAAGCCGTCAGGCACATTTACAACGGACCGGATTGGAAAAAAGACGTCGTTTCTCCCAACTGGAAGTTCATCACCGACGTGCGCGCCGGGAAGCTCGCAAGCTTCACTTGGATTACGCCGGTCTGCGACGACTCCGATCACGTCAACTGCCCCCACGGTTACGGCCCTTCGTGGGTCTCGGCGCTCGTCAATACCGTTGGTCGAAGCAAGTTTTGGGATTCCACCGCGATCTTCATCCAGTGGGACGATTGGGGCGGACTGTACGATCCGGTTGCGCCCAAGTATCTCGGCCGCGACAGTCTGGGATTTCGCGTCCCGCTGCTGATTCTTTCGCCGTACGCAAAGCGAGGCTACGTCTCGCACGTTCAGTACGAGACTGCCAGCGTGCTGCGCTTTGCCGAGGACCTCTGGGGCTTACCGCAGTTAGCCGCGGCGGATAAGCGAGCGACGTCGCCCGCCGGCGACTGTTTCGATTTCACGGCGCAACCGCAGAAGTTTATTCCGATCTCGGCACCCCTGCCGCCGAAGTTCTTCATGCATCAGTACGGGGACGCCGACTATCAGGCGCCGGACTACGAATAGGCGATGCCGCCGCGATGATGGAGCCGCGCGCGGCCGGGGGAAGTGGCGTCTCGACAATCAGCGCGATGCGGGAGCCAACGTCAGCTCTGCGCAGCGTCCGATGCACGGCTATCACTCGCTCTGCGTCTCGGGCGCGCGCCTGCCGCGAGCGATCCGGGCGAACGCGTTTAGCGTTGCGCCGCTCTGAGTTGGGGCTTTCGTCCCATGGCAGTATGAGTCTATCGCATCATTCTGAGTATGGGACCTCGAAGGCCGGCGCGCGCCTTAGACGAACGAGCGTTTCCTCCTCTGCGCCGATGGGGAAGACGGTCGCATGATGTACGCAGCCGTTCTCGCCGCGACGATTGCGGCGACGCCTAGCACCGCTTCGCACGGACGATACTATGGCTCGCCGAACCTTACGCTCACGGCTCAGATGCTCAACGCCGGCGGGGGCGCTGCGAAGTTCTCCTCGCACACGCTGTTCGTGTATCTCGCCGGCCCGCACGCCGATGCCGAAGCCCAGTCGCTCGTTGCGCGGTTTGGTGAAGCGCCGGTGCAGCAGTTCTTTGCCACGTTCGACGAGTTCGTGAGGCTCGCCGCGGTTCAGATCCAGGAGCAGCACATCGCGCTGCCGGCGGCCGCTCCCGTTTCAGGACCGGTCCTCGCGCAACAACTCTACCAGGCGGGCGTGATGCCGGATAACCGCTTCGACGTGGGCTACATGCTCGAGCACCTTCTTTCGCGCCCGATCCACGTGACGCTGATGAACGAGGTCAATGCAGACCCCGCGTTCGGCACTGCGAAGAACGCAAGCTTTCACGTGATCCTTACCGCAGCGATGCAAGATTTATACAAAGCGTACGGTGGGTAGCGTGCGGGCCGTCGTTGCGGCTGCCTTGGCGTTGGCGTGCTGCTCGTGCGCCGGGCAGGGCGATTCCCAGAGCGCGGAATCTTCATCGGCGCCTTCCTCCGCGCAGGAACAAAAGGTGACCGTGCTTTCGGCGCTCCACCGCGGAAGCTGGCCGAGTTCGATCGTGTTTACCGG
>DATAWH010000004.1:0-16251 GCA_036267315.1 Candidatus Cybelea sp.
GAGGATCGTTCCGTTCCCGGTGGCGTAGTTGCCCTTCTTGCTGTAGACGAGGAAGACGATGTACGCCTCGCCATTCGATTTCGATTTGATTCTGCCATAGAGGCGAAAGTGTTGGGTCACTCCGTCCATCGTGATCCGGAACGGGCCTAAGATGTTTTTGGTGCGAAGGCGGACGATCGTCTGAAGCGTCCCCGACTTAACCTCGCCTCCGATCGACCATTCGATCGAGCCGTTATACGTTCCGGCGAGTTTACGGCGGGCGTCGGGCGACATCTGGCCGCCGGCCGTCTCGGGCGCCGACGCTGATGTTTGCGGTGTAAGCGACCCAACCGGGCCGCTGCCGCTTGTGCCGCCAGGCATGCCGCATCCGGCCGCCATCACGGCCAGAAATGCGATGGTAGGCTTCCAAAGGCTAAGGTACTTCATGATTCCTCGCTCCGGTAAAAGTGCAAAAAACGGGGTGCAATAAGATCCCGTCCGTTCGAAATCGCTACGGACGTTAACGCGTTAACGTCCATTAACATAGCAGAACAAATTGCACTTGGCGAGGGCCTGGGGGTTGCTAGACCGGGCAGCTTGCGGGCTTCTCGCGCTGCCGCCCATCGAACTGCGCGCGACTCGGAGGAGCCCTTAGCCGGGAGTTTGCTCCTCTTCGGCCACTTCTTTGATCTCGGCTTTCGCCGATTCGTTTACCACTTCGATGGATTCGATCGCCCCAGCATCGGGAATCGCGGCGACCCGCTCTTCCTTGGTGCCCATGGATGGATTGACGTCGTACCACTGTAGCGCGTAGGGCGCCTTGACGCGTACCTGCGCCTCGAACCCGACGATCAGTTGACCGGTTAACGTGCGCCCTCCGGTGACGAGACGCACGCGTTGGTTGGCGTAGTGCTCGAGGTCTTCGTTCGTCATGTTCCCTCTTTCGCGGCTCGTGTTCCGCTCGCGCAGGCGAGCGCTTGTAGCGTGACGTAAAATAGTGTAAGCGTTTGCAAGCGCTGGATTCTTCCATGCAGGCGAACGAATGGCATTTCACTCTCGGAGAAAGGTTGGGGTCAAGTCATGCAGGTTCGCAGCTTTACCAAGCATGCGTTGGGGGCGTGCGCAGTTGTGGCCGTACTAGCAGGTTGCGGTGGTTCGCCCGGAAGCGCCATCTCAGCATTTTCACCTAGTGCCGCCGGCGCGCAACGCGGCGTCGTCCCGAATGCCGCCGGTTGCCAGAACGGCAGGAGCGGCCAGGGCACGGAGACACCGTCGACCCAGTTTACCGTCATGGGACGGTACCTCGGAATTCGCGTCGGGTCGAAGCCGGTGCGCAGGTTCTTCGTCAAAGGGATGGCGTATTCGCCGACGTTGATCGGCAAGGGCGTTTCCGACCCGCCGGCGTGCAACAGCCCGCTTCGGAACAACAACAAGGCCATCTGGTCGCGCGACCTTCCGTTGATGCGAGCGATGGGCGTGAACGCAATTCGCGTGTTCAACGAAACGCCTCCGCCGTGGGACAAAGACGTCGGTACGATCGACGAATTCCTCGATGCTGCCTGGAACAACGGCGAGCATCCGATCTACGTGCTCATGACGATTTCCTTCCCCGGCAGCGCGCTCAACAACGTCTACGCCGCGCGCGACATCGCGGGACAGTATCAGCGCCTCGCGGCTAAATACGCGCTCTACCCGGCGGTCATGGGCGTCTCGATCGGCAACGAAATCACCGGCGGCGAAAACTGGACCACCAAGGCCTGGTGGGACAACTTTAACGTGGTGGCCCAAGGAGCGAAGACTGGCTTCGCTTCGAAGAACGCCAAGAAGCTCGTGACGACCGCCGATTACGACGGACTCACGCCCTTCGAGGTCGACGGCCGCAAACAAATCGCCCAAATCTACTGGGGCGAAAAGTACAACGCGAAGGTCGACGCTTGGGGTGACAACTTGTATCGCGGCCGGTATTTCAGCGATCTGCTCGAGCAGATCCAAGACACGACCACCAAACCCGTCCTCCTCACGGAGTACGGCGCGACGGCCGCCTACCACCCGTCGTGGTCCAATACGTACGAACATCCGCAGAATCCCGACAAGAACGGCACGTGCATTCCCAATGGGGGTCCCCTCGGGCCCGTGAACCGCAGCGTTGCCGAACTTCCCGGGCCAAGCCACAACCCCAACATGGGCGGCTTGGTCGACCTTGCGACGAACATGACGCAACTGACGTACGATTCGTTCAAGGCTGACGGCAAGCTCGCGGGCGGCTTCTACTTCGAGTGGAGCGATGAGTGGTGGAAAGCCGACTCTGGCAATCCGGCGTACCGCAGCGAACACGTCGGGAACAAAGAGTTCGTACCGTGGTTCCCCGGATGTGGAGAAGACGCCGCTTGGTACGGGCTCAACGGCATCAAACCGGGCAGCGGCGAGGTCGATCTTCTGGAGCCGCGTCCGACGCTGGACGCGATCAAGGCGGTTTGGGCCCAGGAACCGCAGTAACGCTCCGCATCAAATGCAAAGAGCGGGGCCGGCATCGCCGGTCCCGCTCTTTTTATGTAACTGCGAAGCTAGGGAGTATATTCGAAGATCGTTCCAACGCCGCCTGAAAAGCCTTTCGGATTCCCGCCCCAGATCGTTACGCCGTAGAGCGAACTGCCCATCACGGTAAGGTTTGCGTAGGGAACGCGGCCGCCGGGGCCGCCGGTGAAGCTATGGAGCACTTGCTCCGAACCCGAAGGCGAGATCGTGTAGATCGTGCCTTCGCTGGTGGGCTTGCGCTTGACGTTGGGGTTAGCGTCCTTGCCGCCCGTGCCGCCATACGCGGTCGTGCCGTACAGCGTACCGTTGAGGACGGTCAGGCCCGCGAAGGGTTGCTCGCCGTCGCCGGTCGCGCCAAAGCTGTGCAGCAAGGTCTCGGATCCCGACGTCGTCAGCGCGAAAACCGTTCCCTTGTTATGCGCGCCGCCTTCCTGCGTCGTTCCGTAGAGGGTCCCGTTGAGCTCGGTCAGCCCGGCAAACGGGAACGCACCGTCGGTTTTACCGCCCTTGAACGTGTAGAGCACCGAGTAGCCCGTGCCGTCGGGATTGATTTGAAACACCGTGCCGGCGCGTTTGGATCCGCCCAACGACGTCGTGCCGTAGAGCACGTTGTTTGCAGAGAGCAATGTGCCCAGCGGCCACTCGCCGTCCGTTCCGCTCTGGAAACTGTGGAGCACCTTCTCCGTGCCCGACGCACTAATCGAGAAAACCGTGCCCACTCCGGCCGCGCCACCGTAATAGGTGGTGCCGTAGATCGATCCGCCGATGCTCGTCAATCCGGCGCGCGCGTCGTTGCCGTTCTTCCCGGTGAAGGCGACGACCAGAGTCTCCTTGCCCGACGGCGTGAGTGAAAACACGCCGCCTTCGTTCTTTTTCCCGCCGGTCTGCGTCGTTCCGTAGAGCGTTCCGTTGACGTCAATCAAGCCGGCATAGGGCCGCGAGCCGGTCGCAAGACCCTTGAAGTCGTAAACGACGCTCTCCGTCGTTCCGTCAAACGAGAACACCAAGCCGCATCCGTTTCCCGGATAGCAGCTCTTGTTCGCGGTACCGCCAAAGTTCGTCGTGCCGTACAGTAAGCCGTTGTCGACCAGCAGCGTGCCAACCGGTACTTTTCCGTATTTCCCCGCCATAAAGGCGTGAAGCACTTGAAAGTTCGAACTGCTCGAACTTCTCTTCGCCGCCTGTCCCATGGTGGGCATAGACGAAGTTGCCGGCATGCTCGAACACCCCGACAGAATGATGATGCACAAAGCTGAACCAACTCTTCGCATGGGGTTTTGCTCCGATCGTTTGTAACGTGAGTAGCTCGACCTTCTGATTAAGGCGGGTTCAGCTTCGCCGATTCGGTCTGGGCCCCTCCCCCTGCGAGCGCGCAAATTTCGGCTTAATTGTAGGCAAGGATTCGGCACCCGTGCGCGCAGAAACGAGTCGCCACCGTCGGTCAATACGATCGGGGACCTTTCCAATCGTTACTTATGGAGGTTGTGTCATGGAGCTTCGCGTGTGTCGATCATTCGTACCGGCAGCGGTGACATTGCTAGCAGTATCGGCGTGCGGAGCACCCACGGGCTCGGGCGGCAGCGCCGTCAATCCTGCGGCTACGGCGCCGATGGCGGTCGCCAACCACGTGCGTCCACAGGTCGACAACAAGTCGATTCTCAAGCTGCTCACCAAAACCGTCGTCATCGGCTCGACCGTGGATCCCAAGAACGGCGATCAAAATCCGCGCGGCCTCTCGATCGCGCACGGTAGCCCGCACGGCGTGTTGACCAAGGGGCAGCTTGTCTTTTGCAACTACTCCGATTCGACGGGCAAAATGGGCGCCGGCACGACGATCGACGCGCTCAAAGCGACGAGTGGCTCCAGTCCGACGCGCTTCTTCCAAAACGCGCTGATCGAAGGATGCGTCGGCGCGGCGGTCCACCCGCACGACGGCAGCGTCTACGCCGCCGGCATGACCAGCGGCAAGCTCGTCGAGATCGCCAAGAAGGGCGCCGTCGTGAAGTCGTACACTGGAAAACTCTTCGCGTCTCCGTTCTCGGATACCATCACCAACCCGTCGCAGAACTTTTCGCCGCTCTACGTGTACGTCGGTACGACCAGCGGAACGGTCGTGAGCATCAGCGTCGGATTCTACGGTAACGGCGTAGCGACCGAAGTTGCCAAGGGTTTTGCCACGAGCAAAGGATCGCAGGGCGGCTTGGCGCCGTCGGGCTTCCAGTACGATCAGAAGACCGATACGCTGTACATCGTCAACGGCGCGAACAACACGATCGTCTCGTTCACGAACGCGAGCGACCTGTTGGACAAGGACGAGATCATCGTTCAGCCGGGAGGCAAAACGTTTAAATGCCGCTATCCTAAGACGACGTGCGGTAAGCTGATCATGAGCGGATCGCCGCTGAACGCTCCAATGGCTTCGGCGATGCTTCCTAACGGCAACCTCGTCGTCGCCAACACCCAAGGCACTTCGAACACGCTCGTCGAGTTCACCCCCGCCGGCAAGGTGCTCGATACGAAGGTCGTGGATACGAGCTCGACTCAGGGCGTCTACGGTCTGGTCGCCCGCGGAACGACCGACGCCAACACGGTGATCTTCTTTACGGACTCCAACAATAACACCGTTCAAGAACTGACCCGCTAATCACCGGAGGCCCGCCCTCGCCTTCACGCGGGGCGGGTCTCTCCGAAAATATCGCCGCTTGCGAGGCAAAAATCCGGCGAAACTTATGACGCCGGTTCTTTTGTACCATGAATTCGTCCCGAAATTGTCTGCGTATAGCAAATAATGGGGATTCGCAGAATGGCCCGCGTGCACTATCATCTAAGGGCTAGGGGGTCCTAGCAGAGAGAGCGGACACAGGGGACCGAAAAACGCACGGTCCCCCTCTCGGCAAGCTGCCGTTGCTACGCAGTAAGGACAGAGGGATCGCGGAAATAGCAGAGCCGCGAGCCCCAATGAGGGGTCCTATAGGGGTTATCGGGTGGCCGCTCTCTCAGATCCTTCACGAGGAAGACCTGATGCGCTTCACTCCTAGCGCTTTTCTTTCGAGCGTCCTCGCCGCGGTACTATTGACTGCCTGTTCGGTACCGGCGGTCCCGACCGCGGCGCAGAGCGTCGCCTGGAATCCGCCGACGGCTCCCGCCGCCGGCCCAATCCGCAGCCGTCTCAGCCTCTACGTCGCCAGCGCCGGCGCCAATCAGATCGTCGTCTTTGCTCCGGGCGCGTTCGCGCCGTTGCGCACGATCTCCAAAGGGCTCTCCCGGCCGATGGCGCTGGCCTTCGATGCAGCCGGCAACCTGTACGCCGGGAACACGAACTCCGTTACCGTCTACGGTCGCCACAGCAGCAAGCTCGTCCGCCGGATCGATCTCAGTGGAAATGGCGGCTGCCTCGTCTATGCTCTGGCGTTCGATCGCGGCGGCTTTCTCTACGTCGCCTGCGTCTCGCCGGGAAGCGGCCCGGGGTTCGTCGCGATCTATCGCCCCGGCGCCACCAGGCGCTTCGCAACGATTACCGATCGAATCAGTCAGCCGGTCGACGTCGGGGTGAACGGCCGCGGGCAAATCTTTGTCGCAAACGCGTCGCCGGCGAGCGGCCAAAGCGGCTGGATATCCGTCTACTCGCCGCGCGGCACGCACGCACGGCGCGTTATTGACGACGGCTTCAGCCCCACGGAGGTGCCGTGGCGGCTCGCCTTCGATCGCTCCGATAACCTGTACGTCGCCAACACGCACGACGTGACCGTGTACGCGCCCGGTGAAAGCCGCGTTGAGCGAACGATAAATCGCGGAGTCTCTTTCCCCCACGCGCTGGCCTTCGACGCAGCCGGAAGCCTGTACGTTGCAAACTGCACGAGCGCGTGCAGCCGGCGCGGCAGCGTGACCGTGTTCGCCGCCGGCAAATCGCGCCCGACGCGAAGGATTACGCACGGCATTCACACTCCGGTCGATCTGGTCGTCGATTCTTCGGGAAATCTGTACGTCGCCAATCGCACCGGGTATGACGTCAGCGTCTACAGCCAGGGTCATTCGCTCCCGCTCGGATCGCTTTCACCCGATGGGGAATCGCCCTCGGCGATCGCGTTAGGTCCGTAGATCGCCGACAGTCCCCGGCGCTATCGGGCGCGAAGATAGCCCGATGCGATTCGCCGTCAAAGTCGTCCTGGGCGTCGGTCTCTTTGCAGTCGGCGTCTGGATTCTGTTAGCCCATTCGGGCCTCGTGATTCCGCGCCTCACCTATCAAGGCGTCGAGGCGTACGAACTGCCGGCCGGTTTCGGCTTCGTCATCGCCGGCATTCTCGTCTTATGGCTCTGGAAGATACAAGAGTCGTCGGTCACCACGACGCAAACGACCTCCACCGGTGCGGACGGACAACAAACGACCGTCACCACCACGACGACCAAACAGACCGCCGAGGACTACGCGGAAGGGCGCGAACCCAAACCTTAGCGGGGCGGCGGTGGCCGATCCTCGTTGCCGCGATGGCGGTAGACGATTCGTCCCTTGGTAAGATCGTACGCGGAGATCTCGACGTCGACTCGGTCGCCGGGTAAAATTCTGATGCGATGGCGGCGCAAACGTCCGGCGATGTGTGCCAGAATCGTGTGCCCGTTATCGAGCTCGACGGAAAACGTCGCGCTCGGAAAAACTTGTTTGATACTTCCCGCAACTTCGAGCGGCGCTTCTTTAAGATTCTCCGGCTTGGTGCCGCGCTGTTTCTTGGGGCCGGTTCGTGGGGTCGGTCTACGAGCTGCTATGAGATTCTCCTAACTTTCGAAGCCATGCTTGGTTTTGCAACCCGCCATCCTTCCGGGCGGTTCCGCTGCGCCCCTATGGGTGCGGGTGTTCGGCGAGCAGCTGACCCAGGGTCTGCGAGAGCAGCGCGCGGTTTCGCAACTGCGCCCACAGCGGCGTGACCGTCGGGATCTCTGCCTGGCGTTCCCCGGGAATGGCCGTTCCCAGCGGCCCGTAGGGCAGCAGCGAGTAGCCCGCAACCGCGCGAAAGAGCAGCTCAGCCCAAAAGGCGTTCGCCCAGCCGAACTCCGGTCGCGTGAAGCGCTCCGGATCGTTGGGATCGACCGACTCGTGCATTAAACCGTTGAGCGTGTCGCTCTGATCGAGCATCTTTATCGCATTGACGACGTCGTCGCTCGAGGTCGTCGTCAGTGCGGCGCCGATGATGCCGATCGGCCACACCCAACCCTTGGGCGTGTGCGGGCTGCCCAAGCCGGTGGCAAACTTTCCGGTATAGTAGTACGGATCGTCGAAGCTCAGCGTGAAGCGGCGGGTGTTGAGGTAGGTCGGATCGGTGGCCGAGCACCAGGCGATGAACGGCAACGCCGTCAGGTTGGGAATGTTCGCGTCGTCCATCGTGTTGTTGTGACCGTAGCCGTCGGTCTCGTAGACGTACATCCAACCACCGTATCGGGGATCGTACGTGCGCCCGTACTGTTGAACGCCGGCCTGTACCTGCGTCGCGAGCGTGGTCGCGTCTTCGGCCAGGCGTTCGTCCTTGAAGGCGTCCCGCGCAAACGCAGCGACGAGCTTCATCGCGACGACCGCAAAGGCATTCTGCGGAATGTTGAAGCGGTACGTGACCGGGTCGTCCGACGGGCGGAAGGCGCTCCAGATGAGGCCGGTGTTGGGATTGTATCGATCGTGCGTCGGAACGGCGTGCGGCCAGGAGTAGTGGCTGCAGGTCGCGTGCTGCTGCTCGCATTGCAGCGTGCTAACGATCTTCTGCAGCGCGCTGTGTACGGTCGGAGTAAAGATTCCGCGGTCGTGCGTGTTCGCATAGTAGACGAAGATCAGTGCGACCGGCCACGCCAGCGAGTCGATCTCCCACTTGTCTTCCCACACGTGGTAGTCGGCGCTGAACGCTTCTGCGTAGGGGTCGGTCATGACGTTCTTGGCGTCGCGCTCGACGACGCCGTAAAAGGTTTGCTTGAGCCCGGGATAGTCGTGGACGAAGCGGATGTACGGCATCGTCTGAGCCGCCGAGTCGCGCAGCCACATGGCCGGAATGTCGCCCGTCTGCACGTACGTGGTGCCGTCGCTCTCTGTAAAGAAGTTGGCGAAGAGCTGCCCGAAGAGCGTCTTGGCCATGACTGGGCGGATCTGCGTCTCGATCGGAATGGTGAGACTTTGTGCTCCCGCCGGCGGCGACACGGCCAACATCCAAGCCACGCCGAGCATAAACGCGCGCCTCATCGGCGAGGCGCTTGCCCGCCGCTTTATCGGCCTCCTGCCGCGTTGAAAGGCGCGCGGCCCGGCGCGGGGAAGCTCTGAGCGTGGCGACGGCCTTTTCGATCGGGCTCTTCTTCTGGATGATCGTGTCGGCGTTCGGCGTGATGCTGTACTTTCTGCCGTCGATACTCGCAGTTGTGAACCATCGTCGCAACTCCGCGACGATCGTCGTGCTCAACATTCTCTTGGGATGGTCGTTCGTCGGCTGGATCGCCGCGCTCGTCATGGCGCTGATGAAAGATTCCGAGCCGGTTCGCGTCGTGCACGTGCACGAACACGTCTATGCGGCGGCGCAGCCGCCGGGCACGTCGATCGAGCCGGTCGTTAGCGAGCGTCCCGAGCCCGGCCGGAACCAAACCAAACTCTCCGGCTAAAGAGTTACCCCCGGGCATATATTAAACAGAGGCCCGAGGCCATCAACGGATGACCCCGGGCTCAAGGAGGTGGATGCGTAACCTCTCGCCTGAGTGTACGCTCCGTTCACAACGATAAACCAGGGGCGAAAGACCTAAGCATTTTTTGGTTGCGCCTTGCATTCGCTCGGTGAACTTTGCATTAACCTGGGGATAGTGTATGCACAACGCTCGTCATCCGCAGGAGTCACCCGAAATGCGCCGACCGGCTCGAGTAAAGCTTGCCCTGATCGCGATGGCGGCGCTTGGGATCGCCGTACCCCTCCAAGGCTCTGCCTCCGCACAAGCCCCAAGCGACGACAGCGCAAACTCCGCCGACCGCCGCTTCGTGAGCGAAGCGATCGCAGGCGGAAACCAAGAGATCCTGCAGGCGCGCTCCGAGCTCAAGTCGACTTCGAACGCGAGCGTCAGGCTCTTCGCGCAAACGATGATCCGCGATCATACCGCGGCCAACGCCCAGATCGCCGCCGTCGCGCGCCGACTCGGCGTGGCCGTTTTGAACTGGCCTCTTCTGCAAATGGCCCTTCCCGGCGCGATGCCGGCCGCCTCATATATGCGCAACGAAGTGGCCGATCATCAGAAGACGATCGCGCTCTTCAAAGCCGAAGAGAGCAGCGGGTCGCACCAACTCGCCGCAACCGCCGGACAGATCCTGCCGGTGCTCGACAGCCACCTCGCCATGGCGCAGCAGTTCGTTGGAACGGGCAGCATCACGCCGAGAGCGACGCCGGCGCCGCCCGCCGGACCCGGCAAGTAGCAGCGTCATTCCGAGTTTACTCTCGCTCGCGAAGGAGACGCTATCGGAGTTTGCGCGCCACAAGTCGCAGTGGCTCGCAGCGGCAATCTCGTACTTTACGCTTTTTGCCGTGGCGCCCCTGATCATCGTAATCGTCGAGATCGCCGGCTTCATCTTGGGGCAGCATCAAGCCGTATTACAGCAGCTTTACAGCTACCTCGCCTCGACCGCCGGCCCCGCGGCCGTCGACGGAATCCGCGGGATCGTCACCGCGACGTTATCGCAACGGCGCGCCGGCGCGATCTCTCAAATGATCGGGTGGGCGATCTTCGTCGCCGCTGCAATCGGTCTGTTCTCGTCGCTGCAGGATGCGCTCAACACGGTTTGGGACGTGCAGCCGCCCAAACGGAGCATCCTGGTCATCGTTCGGGAGCGTCTGGTTTCGTTCGGCACCGTCCTCACGATCGCGTTTCTCCTGCTCGTTTCGCTCGGTCTCAACTCACTGCTCACGATCGCCGGCCACGCGCTGGCGGACGTCACTCCGGCACTTCCGACGCTGCTCAAAGTCCTCGAGTTTATCGTCTCGCTGGTGCTGATCGCCGCGCTCTTTGCGATGATGTTCAAGTTTCTTCCGGAGTGTGAGGTCCGCTGGGGCGACGTCTGGATCGGAGCGGCCGTCTCGGCACTGCTCTTCCTCATCGGCCAGTTTCTGCTCGGATGGTATCTCGGACGGGCGGCGATCTCTTCAGGCTACGGTGCGTTCGGCGGCATCGTCGTCTTTTTGATCTGGGTGAACTATTCGGCGCAAATTATGCTGTTCGGCGCGGAGTTTACCCACGTGTACGCGCGCCGGAGAGGCCTCGCGAAGCGCTAGACCTCTGGACAGCCAACTAGACGGTTGAGGTTTTGCGCTTGTTGAGGAATACCAGGTTGCCTGCGATGTCGCTCGCGCGAAGTTCGGCAGGTTCGTCGTAAGACCGGGCCGGTTGAAGTATCGACAGACATGTCGTTCATCGTCCTTTTCGTGGCTTGAGAAATCGGCGTTGATGGTATGCGCGGAGCTTAGCGCCGTTTGTTTCCGGGTATACTGCACGCCAAGGTAAAAGGCGTGATGCGGTTCGGAAGACCCTGTTCCCGGCGGAGTCGGTGGCTAGTTTTTGCGATCGTGCGACGTTTACCACCACTAACGACCGGAGAAAACGATGTTTCTACACAACAAAAAGATGATGTACACAGTGCGGGTCGATCGGCCGAATGCACGCTTCGCAAAGATGCTGCTGGAGCAATTCGGAGGGCCGAACGGCGAACTTGGAGCCGCGCTGCGGTACTTTGGCCAAGGATGGGCGGAGTCCGACTCAAAACGCCGCGATCTTCTTCTAAATATCGCGACCGAAGAGCTGTCGCATCTTGAAATGGTCGGCCAGATGCTGACCATGCTTCTCAAAGGCTCGCCGGGCGCCATGGTCGACCAGGTGGAAGGCGGGTATCTGGGTGATTTGCTCGACCAAAAGCACGACTACTATACCGAGATGTCCCTCAACAGTTCGCAAACGGTCCTTGGCGGCCCCGGCCCGCGCTTCACCGATTCAATGGGGAAAGCGTTTACCGCCGACTGGGTCGACACCATCGGTAATCCCACTGCCGATCTCCGCTCCGACATTGCAGCCGAGGCGCGGGCGAAGATCGTTTACGAGCGTTTGATCAAAGAATCCGACGACGCAGGCGCACGCGAGACGCTGACCTTCTTGATGCAGCGAGAAGTCGCCCACCAGCAGATGTTTGAATCGGCATTGGCGGCGATTCCGAATAACTTCCCCCCCGGGAACATCGTGTCAGACAAATTCGCCCACGAGTTCTTCCATACTTCGTCGGATGAAATCGCTGGGGCCAACGGGACCGCGAGCTCACCGGGATTCAAACTGCTCGCGTCGCAGAAGCTTTGGGAGTTTAGCCCCATGGCGGGCGAGCCGCACGGAGGCGAGCCCGAACTGCCGCCCGCGAATCCCGAAGTGGCATCGAAAGCTCCCAAGAAAACCGCTTCGAAGAAGTAGCGCGAGTTTGCGCCTCTTTGGCGCAAACGGTATCCATTGCCGAGGCGCCGCGAGGGTGGCGGCGCTAGCGCAGGTGCGGAGCGGCGACGAAGTCGTAGAGGCGCCCGTCGTCGCTTGCCGTTCCGGAGATCGTGCCGTCGGCCGACATCGTCCCTCGCAACGTCAGGCCCATTCCGATGTACATCTGGACGTACCGCTCGTTCCCGCTGACCGTGCCGATCACCGGAACCGTTCGATTATCGAGCGGATCGGGGCCGACGGAGGTGCCCGTGTACTGGCCGCTGATCGAACCATCGCTGACCTGCAGCGTCATCGTGCCGCTGCGGGGAACTCCCGATATCCCAAAGATCGGATCGAAGGCAGCGACGTACGGGGTTATTGGCGCGCCGCCGTTATTGGTGACGGCCATCGCGGCGGCGGAACTGCCGAGAACCGCGAACGAGGCCGCCAGCAGGGCGAACGCCGTGGTCGTGAGTTTCATACTCTAGTGTAGACCGCACACCCTTAAGTCTAGGGTGCACGTGAGATGAGCCGCGGATTAAGACTTGCGCAGAATCTTTCCGGTTTTGACGACCTCGAAGGCGCTGCTGGGGATGCCCTTGAGCTGATCGAGGTCGGTGTCGTTCCAACACGACGACTGCTTGCCGCCTTCGCCCTGAAAGTACCAGTTCGAGCCGTTGTCGGCTACGAACATCCCGTACGTTTTCATCGCGGTGGCGATGATCAGCGATTGTCCGGTTAAGCCCGAGATATCGTAGGAGGCCTTCATTCGTATGCGCAGGCCCATCGGCGGCAGCGTCGGATCCCGGCTATCGCTTGCATAGTGGGTAGCGGGGTGAATGTAACCCTGCTGCGTCTTGCTGAAGGTCACGCGCAGCGCGTGGTCGATTTCGCCCGCCTTCACTTCATCGCACTTCACGAGCGCCGGCAGAATCGGCAGTCCGGCTGCGTCGGCGGAGGTCCATCCGTTGGGCCTCAGCTTGTTGCTGTTGAGGTTGAAGAGCGCTCCGGAACCGGCTTTCCACTTTTTTCCGCCATCGAGCGGATAGGCGTCCCACATCTCGTACAGCTTGCAGACCCCTTGCTGCAAAACGAGCACGTGCCGGTCGCCGCCGGCGTGGCGCCCGCCTTCGATCTGCGCGTTGGGCGGAATCGGATACGGGCCGGGATCGCTCTGCGATGCATAACCGAAGCTCACCGGCACCTTCTTCTGATCCTGCGGCACGAGGTTAAACGGGATGCCGTAGTGCGGATTCTCTCCGAAATCGGGGTGGAGGTTGCCGGGGAGGGCCGCGATGTAGGCGTCGGAGTGACGATCGAGCGGATACTGCGATATATCGGTATTCCACCAGTTGTCGTCGGGGAAGATCTGACAACCGCCGACGACCGGCGCACCGGCGGCCTTCGCGCGCACGGTGCGTGCGGCCGAGCCGTTTGCCGGCGGCGCTACGTCGCCATTTGCGCACGCTGCGAGCACCGCAGCGGCCAGCGCCAAGGGAAGCAACCGTCGCATGGACCCGAGCATTGTAGCACGAATGTCGCCGCGACATGCTGTTTGCTGCTGCTTTCTGTACGATCACCGCGTTCGCTCGCTTCGGAACGTACGCGTTAACGCCTCAACTGCACGGGCCCGGTCTCGTTCTCGATGGTGCGGGCGCGGCGTACTCTCCCGATTCGACGCTGCGCTGGCTTCACGACCGCTTGGTCGGTCACACCAACGCGCGCGGCGGTAACGTCGTCGTGCTGCGCGCGTACTCCACGAACGTCGACGATCGCCACTTTTACCAAGCCGGCAACTTTGCCTCAGTGCAGACCATCTTAATTCCACCGTGCGCGACGGCAAAACAAGTCGACGGCGTCGTGCCGATCGTTGATAAAGCCGACGCCGTTTATTTTGCCGGCGGCGATCAAGCCGACTACGTGGGTTGGAAAGGCACCGCGCTTATTGACGCCATCAAGCGCCTCTACGCGCGCGGCGGCGTGGTCGGCGGCGGCAGCGCGGGCCTCGCCGTCCAGGGAGCGGTGATCTACGATTCGGTGGCGGCCGATAAGCAGAGTACCGAGACGCACACGAGCGATGCGACCAAAGATCCGCTCGAGTCGCGGATTAGCTTCACGACCGGCTTCTTCAACTGGCCGGCGCTGCGCGACACGATCACCGACACGCACCTCGTCGTCCGCGATCGCCTAGGCCGCACGATCGTCTTTCTCGCGCGTATCTTTCATGACAACCTACTGCCGGGAGTAAAGCAGATTTATGGCCTGGGCATCGACGAGGGCAGCGCAGTCGTCGTCGATCCCGACGGCATGGCGACCGTTTTCAACAATCGCGGCGCAAAGGGTGCCTACCTCGTGCGCACCGATACACAGCCCCGGCTCGAACCCGGCAAACCCATTCACTATACCGTGGAGATTTCGCACATCGCCAAGAACGGCGAGCGCTTCGATCTACTGCACAAGAGCCCGCCCGATCCCTGGTATACGATTACCGTCGACGGCTCGCGTAAGCCCGTCTACAACGTAAATCCCTACGACCAGTGAGCGACGAAGCGCTGTACGATCGGCTCGAGCGCCAACTGCGCGCGCTGCTCGAAGCCGAACGAGATTTTGTCGCCAACGCGGGCAACTTTGCCGCGCTGATTCGGCACGAGCTGCCCGACGTCAATTGGGCCGGTTTCTACCTGAACGGGCCATCCGATGAACTGGTGCTCGGCCCGTTCTGCGGGCGTCCGGCGTGTACGCGCATCGCGTCCGGACGCGGCGTGTGCGGAACCGCTGCAAAGCGACGCGCCACGCTCGTCGTCGACGACGTCGACGCCTTCTCCGATCACATCGCTTGTGATGCCGCTTCCCGTTCGGAGATCGTCGTTCCGGTTCTACGCGACGGCGCCCTCATCGGCGTCTTCGATGTCGATAGCCCGGTGAAGGCTCGATTCACCGAGGCCGACCGCGTCGGCCTCGAACGCCTCGTGGAAGTCTTTAGCGAAACGCTGGATTAGCGGCCGGGCATTCCCGGCATCCCCATGTCGTGGTGCGGCGGCAGGCTGTGCAGCACGATCCAACCGGCATCGCGCGCCATCTGCTGCATTTGTGCCGGCATCTGGCGATCGCCGTGCGGGTGGTCGGGCATATTGGGGAACTGACTCTTGAACTGGCTCATGATCTGTTGGTGCAGCTGCTCGGCCTGATTGCGATACTGCTCGTGCGCGTTCACGATACGCGAACGTTCGCCGGGCGAGAGAATCGAATCGATGCGCTTGACCGTCGCCTCCGGATCGGGATTGGGTGAGACGGCCAGCTCTCCGATCTCGGCCCCGATCGCACGCCGGTGAACCGGCGTCATGTCGGCGAGGATCTGCGAACGCAGTTGTTGGTGAAGCTGTTCTTCCTGCTGCCTGAACTGATCGAAGAACTGCTTGAACTGCTGATGTTGCTGCTGGTTGGGCGGGGCGTTGTTCGGGGTTTGCGCAACTGCGGTAAGAGGAAGGACGCTAAGCGCGAGCGCCAGTGCGAAAAACTGCTTGTTCATGCCAATATAGTGCCCGGTCCCCTGTAAATTAACCTGAGAAGCCCCCGTGTCACCCACGTGTCACCCTGAGCTTGTCGAAGGGCCGCTCGAAGGGCCGCAAGCGGTGTCACCCACGTGTCACCCTGAGCTTGTCGAAGGGCGCACGTGTCACCCACGTGTCACCCTGAGCTTGTCGAAGGGCCGCACCCGGTGTCACCCACGTGTCACCCTGAGCTTGTCGAAGGGCCCCACGCGTGTCACCCACGTGTCACCCTGAGCTTGTCGAAGGGCCGCACGCGGTGTCACCCTGAGCGCGCCGTCGAAACGGCGATGAGCGATACGGGCGCCCTCGGACTGCCCAATAGAATAGTTATTCCGACCCGTGCGGGGAACTAAAGAGGCCGCTCGAATCGTTTCTCTCTAGGACCCATAGGTCGCAAGAAAGAGGAACGACAATGATTTCATTTCCCCTCGGCCGTGCGTCGGCAGTGGGCGTCGCGATTTTACTTTTGGCCGGGTGCGGTGCCCCAACTACAGCCGTACCTCAGGCTTCATCGGCGGTCAACGAAAATGGTACGCCCTCCGCGACGACGCGAATAAATCGACCTTCGAGCGCTACTGATCTGCTTTATGTCGCAGATTCCAGCAACACGGTTTACATGTTTAACTACCCTTCAGGTACGATGGCGGGTAGTTTTAGCGCGGACGTTGCGGGAGGCCTTTGCGCCGACACGGCGGGCGACGTATTCGTCGTCGGTCGTCAAACCTTGGTTGAATAT
>DATAWH010000005.1:0-8279 GCA_036267315.1 Candidatus Cybelea sp.
ATAAGTTTGCTCGCTACTACGCGCCGCTGTCTCCCAATCGCCCGGAAAACCTTGAAGAGTTGTTTGCGAACAACGACGTTCAACTCTTCGATTTAGCAACCGATCCGGGTGAACTATGTAATCTGGCCCTCGATCGCGAAAGACATCGCGAGACGATTCTCCGCATGAACTCGCTACTCAATGACCTTAACGGCAAAGAGGTGGGCGCTAAAGAACTCACGTTTTTCGAAGACGAGCACTCGCCAAAGCCTCTAAGTTAGTATTGGATGTTCCGGTAGACGACGCCGAAAATTATCTTGTTGGGAGCGCGCCGAAGCGAAAGCCCGGTAATCGTGGGCGCTCAGAACGGAAAATCGCTTCTCGTCAGACCGACGTTGACTTTTAGATCGTCGACCGATTCGTCGAGCACGACTTGCGATCCCGAATACATGATCTGCCGTACCGGCCAATGCGTCGCGGTTGAAAGGTAGACGACTTGTTCTGTGATATCGTGGTTCGACGCCGGATCAGCGACCTTGAGATCGAGACGACTGGTATCGACGCCGCCGACTTTGCCGCCGTCGGTTTGCGAGAGCGTTCCGGGAATCGTCTGATAGTCGTCAATGATCCCGGGGAGTAAACCGTTGGGAATCGTGACGCCGTGCAGCGACAGCGCGCGCGGATCTTCCAAGCCGATCTTCACGTGAACGCCGGAAAAGATGCCGCCGGGATGGCCGTCGATCTCATTGCCGCCTACCCAAACGGCGCCGCCGCCCTTGCCGTCGCCGCTGAGGATCAGGGTTTTGAGGTAGTGGGGCTTCATGAATGAGTACTGATAGACGCGATCCTGCGTCTTCGAACCGTTAACTTCGTGAGAGTGTAAGACGCACGTGTAGTCGCTCACCCCGGCAAACGACCGGTCGAAGGCAACGATCGCCGGGTCTTCCTTACTCGCGCTTGCGGCGACGCAACTCACTCCTACGAAAGCGGCGAACAGGCAGAACACACGTCTCAATTTGCGCGGTCTCTCTTCCTTCAAGCAGAGCTCTCATGAGGGCGGGGCGCCAAGTAGCACCCACTGAGATCGTACTACCCCCTCCTTCGACCCTGATGAGAGTTTCGCTTTTTGCCGTTGTTGTAGGGTTGGATAAAGAAGCGAGTGGGCGCCCGCCTACGGGAGCGTCTAGCGAACGCCGTCTATTGGGGAGTTGGCAAAAGATAACGCGGCGTGAGCGTCATCGTCCTGCTCGCGCCTGCGCGCGCGATCGTTACTTTGAACGTCCGAGTCCCTTGGCTATACGGCGCGAGATCGCCCAGCCCATAGCCGGCCGAAACCTGCTTGCCGGCGAAGGCGGTGATGCGGTCGCCGATCGCGAGGCCCGCTTTGGCGGCCGGGCTGCCCGGCACGACCTGGCGCACTTCAAACGCCGTCGCGTCGCTTTGGTTGAGACTCCAGCCGACGCGATCGCTCCGAAACGGCATATTGAGGTTCCGGTTAGGAATGAACGTCACCGTCTGCGCTTTGTAATCGAAGACCACCGTGAAGCGAGAGAGAAATGCCGAGCCGAGATTTCCGGATACGCCGCGCGTAGCGAAGAAACCCGATTTCACTTGGGGGATGGCGATCGGCACGTTTGCGAACGTGTTGCCGGCGAACGTAAAGGATTTCGCTGCCGCAATCGTCTCGTGAAAGCCACCGCCGACACCACCCGGCGAGGCGTAGGTGAGACCGCCGTTGGGGAACAGATGATGCTCTTGCACGAACGGCAGATTGAAGACTACGCCGCCGGCATTTCCCGTATCGAGCAGGTAGTAGCCGGAGACGCCGTCGACCGACGCCAAAACGAACGAATGTGCGCCGTCCGATTTAAACGGCAGCGTCACCCCGCCCGCGGGCGCTGCAGCGTCGAAGGGAGCGACGTCGATCCGGTTGTCGGCATATCGCACCGCGATGCGAAAGTTCGCGAGGTACTCTGCGCCGATCAGTCCTTCGGGCGTCACGTCTTTGCGCGGGCGGGAGAACGGATACGAGAGCGGGGTTACCACAAAGTTCTGACGCAGCAGGCGCGCACCGCCGAAATCGACCGTCGAAACCGGCGCAAACGCGGTCATCTGCTGCGCGGAACCTGCGCCACCGGTGGCGATACCTCCCGAGGCGTGCAGGCCGAGGCGCCGCGCGGCATCGGGCAGCAAAAAGTTGCCGCCGCCCGAATCGAAGATCAGCGAGGCGTTCTTTCCGTCAAGCGTAACGGGAACGACGACGTGCCCGAACGTTCCGCTCGCGTCGCTTGCCATCGGAATCGACGTGGGAGCGGCCAACTGGCCATGCGAAACGTACGGCGGTCGTGCCAGCGCCGCGGGATCGGAGGCGGCTAAGAACTTCACCGCGGTCACCGTCGTAGACGTCGTCGTCCCGCTGGAGTTCACGTCGACGTTGCGCATGGCTACCGGAACGCCTTGCACCACTTGAAAGTCGGAGTTGGTCGTGGTATCGAGTCCCTCCGCCGTCTGAGCGACTTGTTTTACCAAGCGGTATGAAGTTGCATCGAAGTACAGATCTACCGGCGACCCGCCGGTTGGCTCGAGGTGCAAAACGTAGGTGTTTTGGCCGTTGTCACTCTCTTGGCGACCGGAGATGACGGTGGAGCGTTGGTTCGAGCGAAAGAAGGCGTTGCTGCTGAGATAGGCTTGCGTCACCGCATCGGCAACGAACGAGGGCAGGCTGACGATCGAAAGCGAGCCGTTGGCCTGCGTCCATTGCGTACCGTCGTAGCCTTGCACGAACGTTGCCGGCCCGATCACCACCTGATTTCGCGAGTAACCCGTCTGTAAGTCGGTGAACCCGGTGAAGGTGCTCGGCGGACCGCCGTTTTGCGTGAAGCTGCCGCTCTGCGTCACGGCGGCAAACGCGTCGAGCTGCGCTCCGCCGGCGGCAGCGTGCGCCGAGGCTAGGACCTTATCGATCTGCCCGGGATCGAGCGCGGTCGAAGACGGCGCGGCAACGGCGGATCCGGTCGCGGCTATCGCCGAGAACGTCACAGCGGTAAAAAGTGCGATCGCTTGGTACATGCGGCGACATTCTCGCTCTGAGCGGCCCGACCTTGGCCGCCGCGCAGCTACGCTTTGCGTTTCTCTGCGAGGGCCTTTGCAACTTTGAGGACGATCGCGCCGCCGGGAACGACGAGGTTGAGCGTCTCCGCGCCCAGATCGAAGAGCGTTTCGGGCTTGAGGAGTTTCGCAACGGCCGACATCGTCGCGTCCGACTGCGTCTGCAAGTCTCCGGTAATCGCATCGATCGTCAGGTGACCGGTTTTATTCTTCGCGGTCCAGACGCATTTGAAGTTGAAGGTCGGGCGAAGGTAGAGGTCGATGCAATCGACGTTGACGCTCTCTTCCTTGACTTCGTCGGCGTCCGTTGGCCGGAAATCTTCGCCGAGCAGCGTGCGAACGACCGACGATGCGCGCGTCGCCGGGGTTACGATTTTCGCGCCTTCGGGGGCAAAGTCGTCGAGATCGACCGCGGTCGCCGGGGCTTTAAGATAGCGCTGGGCGTCCATCGGCTGGCCCGTCAGAGCGTCGAGCCACAGCTCCTTTTGCTCGTCGCGCTCGCAGTGCTCGACGAGCTGCAGCTCGACGGCGCCGCCGGCGACGGCGTAATCGGTTCCATTGACCGTAACCGAGACAGCGTTGCGCGTTTTGATCGGAATTTTGTGCGATTCTTGCCGGTCGAAGACCGAACGAAGCCGCGCCTTCGCGTGCCACACCGGAACGTACCAAAGCCCTTCGTCGGTCATGACGATGTCTTCGTTTTTGGGTCGAGCAAAAAGCCGCGAGAGCGTTCCAAAGGCCGACGCTTTATGGGCTCCGGCCCGGCCGCGCGCCTCCTCCGCCGTAATCGCCGGCTCGAAATAAAACGCACCTTTTTCGGCGATGACGATCTCCATGCGCTTACGGCTTCGGCGTTGGGACTGTGCGCTGTGAGGTACGTTGGAGCCGATTATCGCGGATGGTGAATTGCTGCACGATCATTTTCGAAGGGCAGCAGTTGGGATCTTTGGGACCGTAATAGGGCATCGTCGCCACGATCGCGCCGTTCTTGATCTGCACGTCTAGGTGGCCGCCCGAATCGATGTGGCCGGCAAGGAAGAACGCAGCCGCTCCGCGCCGAGCAAACACAAGTTGGGTGAAGACGCCGCCGCTACCGCCGCTATCCAAAGGAACGGCAAGCACGACGAAACCACTGGTCAACGTTCCTTGGCGGGCGTCTTTGGCGTCGAGATAGCCACCGATGGTCTGGCCCTCGCGCGTCCCCAGAACGTCGACGTACGGCTGCGTTTTTGCATCGTACGTCTCGGTTGCGGGGACGGTTTTATCGATCTTCAGTTGTGGACTCGCTTTGACCAGCGCAAGCGTCTGCGCCGGGGTTGGGACGTTTGCCGCCGCTGCGGCGCTAGGGACGAGCAAAGCGGCGAATATGAAGACGGATACTTTCACGAAGGCCCTCCGATTGTAACGACTCAGTTCTTGTTCGGCTCGACGAACATCCGCCCATGCGGATAGTCGAAAACATAATCAAAGTGCTTCAAAAAGTCCAGGCCCAGCAGCATGTAGTTCGACCAGAGGCCACCAAGGCAAACCGCTTGGCCTGCATAGGTGATCGGTCCGATCGTCAAGGTATCGAAAGTGCCGCATCCCAGCGTCGCGACCGGCAGACCGTGCTTCTTAGCCAGTTCGTACGGGATGAATACGATACCGGGGTTTCCGGTGTCGAGCATGGCGTTGACGGCAATGGATTTGTTGAGCATCATCGGGATTGCCGGTACGCCCTCCGAGAGATCGACGAAGATGGGTAGGCCCCGCTGCGCGGAGAGGTCGGTTGAAGGATCGAGGATCGTCATCTTGGCGAGGTAGACGTCCAGCTTTACGATGGCTCCGGCGAAGAAGTCGTAGCCGATAAGCCCATCGTATCCGGTGCGGTCGAGGCCGCGGTAGTCCCGAGAACGAAAGTCTTGCGAGTAAATCAGCACGTTACGCATAGTAGCATCGCCGACCTGAATGGTATCGACCCGCCGGACCTGCGATTTTATGCGGCCATAGAGTGTTTGCCCTTCAGCTTTCGCCGGGAGCACTGCGACGCCGGCTTTATCGGCAAACAGGTCGTCGAGAACGATGGAATCGGCTCCCGTGTCGAGGATGAAACGCCCTTTACGTCCATTGATCGTTGCGTCGATTAGGATCCGATCGTGCGTCACCGTGATCGGAGTTGGGGTTCCGTTGCCAAAAGACCAGGCTGCGATGGGAGCGGGCGGATGCAGGTCCTCGTCCGTTACCGGAACGTTCGGCTGGGCCCGTTCCGAGGTCTGCGTGTCTTTGCTTTCGCCAAACCGGTACGCGTTCATGAACTTCTTGCCGGGAGCGATCTCGCCATACGAGACAATGTTAATCGTCGTTTCGTACGAACCGCCCGGATCGATCGTTGCGCGAGCATATGCTCCGGTCTGCGGGTCGACGTAGCAGTCGATTGGGAAAGCGTTAACGAGCGTTACGCGTACGACGCTGAGAAGCTTCCCGTCGACCGTCTTCTTTTCGATAAAACGCGCGGGCAACTCGGTCGTACCCTCTTCCTGCAGGACGGTGAAGCTGGCGAGGTACTTCGCATAGTCGCCGTAGATTGGCGTGGTAAAGCCGTTATCGTCTGCACTCCAAAAGACACCGCCGGTGAAGCCGGTGCCCCACGTGGAGTTAGCGCGCTCTGAGAACGTTCGGGTGTCGCGAAAAAGCAGCCCCTTGAAGAGGGTGACGAAAGTTTGGGTGACCCTTCCATCGTTTGCGGTGATTTTACCGCTAATGCGTAGGCTGTCGAACGAACCATCCCCGAACTGCCAGCCAACGTAGGCTCGATGTTTGGCTAAGAGTTCGGCGGCGGTTGCGTCCTGGGCGGGGGCGGCTGCGGATGCCGGCAGATAAAGCGGCGCGAACGTAGTGAATACAACAAAGACAAAGCATAGTAAGCGTACCATAGCCTGCTTTTCCCCGGGTTGAACGAACGTCCTTCGCTAAAGGAACGCGCTCGAAGAGAAATAAGCCCGGCGCTATGGCAGATCGAGGCGCAACCAAAAGCGAGTCACCATCGAAGCTGATCGACGAACGGATTAAGGAGCTCGACGATTGGCGCGGCAAGACGCTCTCCCGGATGCGGTCGCTCATCAAGAAGGCCGATCCCGAGGCAGTCGAAGAGTGGAAGTGGCGCGGCGTCCCGGTGTGGTCGCACGGCGGGATCATCTGCACGGGCGAAACGTACAAGAACGTCGTTAAGCTCACGTTCGCTAAAGGCGCCGCGCTCGAGGATCCGGCGAAGCTTTTCAACTCGAGTCTCGAAGGCAACGTGCGACGCGCGATCGACATCCATCAAGATGAGAAGGTCGACGAAGCCGCGTTCAAGGATCTGGTCCGCGCCGCCGTCGCGCTCAATCTCGCGAAGAAGAAGAAGTGAGCACGCGTCGCCCTTCGACAAACTCAGGGTGACACGACACGCCCTTCGACAAGCTCAGGGTGACACGACACGGCCCTTCGACAAGCCCTTCGACAAGCTCAGGGTGACACGACACGGCCCTTCGACAATCCCTTCGACAAGCTCAGGGTGACACGACACGTGGCAGCCCGAGAAGCTGGCGCACGCGTTGCGGCTGCGAGATCACGTACATTTCACGAATGTGCTTGCCGGCAACGACGAACCCCATGATGGAGAGCGGCCGTCCGTTGGAAAGCCACGAGACGACGCCGGGCGCTCCATTGACGAGTACGTGCTCCAGGCGTGCGACGACCTTCGTTGAGAACGTTACCGCTTGCGAAGCGACCTCGCGCGCACCGCGAATGCCCTTGGAAGCAGGCTCGCGATCGGCGAGCAGCAGAACGTTGGGATCGAGCACCGCGACGAGCGCTTCGAAATCGCCTTCGCGCGCGGCTGCGAGAAAGGCGTCGACGACCGAACGCCGCTGCGCGTAGCCCGCGTTGGCCGGCGTTGCGCCCTGCACGCGGCGCCTCGCGCGGCTCGCGAGTTGACGCGCCGCCGCCGGCGAACGGCCGACGACGGGAGCGATCTCTTCGAACGGCATGGCGAACATGTCGTGCAGCACGAAGGCGAGGCGTTCCGACGGGTTCAGGCTGTCGAGCACGACGAGAAGCGCGAGGCCGACGGAATCGGCGGTCATCACTTCCTCTTCGGGACCTCCGCGCGCACTCACGATGAAATCGGGAATGTTCGATTCGAGCGGCTCCTCGCGCTTGGAGCGGCGGGAGCGCAGCATGTCGACGCAGATTCGACCGACGACGGTCGTCAGCCAGCCGCCGAGATTTTCGATGCCGGAGTCCTGACGGCTCAGACGCAGCCAGGCTTCCTGCACCGCGTCATCGGCGTCGTCGAGCGAGCCCAGCATCCGGTAAGCGACGCTGCGTAGATGCGGTCGATTCTCTTCGAAGCGATCGCTGAGCCAGTCCGTCGCCCCCGTCGCCATTACGCCGGCCAGTCTCCGACTAGGGCCGCGAGCGCGGCCTCGTCGTAGTGCCGCGCCGCCTCCTGCCAAACGTCGCCGCGCCGATCGCTCACGCGCGTGAGCGCCTCGGTGAGCGAGAGTGCGGCCCGCTCGGTGGGCGCAAAGAGCGGGTTGTCGTACCAGGCGGCAGCGCCAAAAATGCGTTCGTCGCTTTCGCCGTTGCGTTTGAGGTCGCGCAAATGCATATCTACCTTTCAGATACCGACACATACCATGCTGACGGAACGGCCCTTCGACAAGCTCAGGGTGACACGTAACGGCCCTTCGACAAGCTCAGGGTGACACGACACGGCCCTTCGACAAGCCCTTCGACAAGCTCAGGGTGACACGGAACGGCCCTTCGAGAAGCGCTTCGACAAGCTCAGGGTGACACGGAACGGCCCTTCGAGAAGCGCTTCGACAAGCTCAGGGTGACACGGAACGGGCCTTTGACAAGCCCTTCGACAAGCTCAGGGTGACACGGCCCTTCGACAAGCTCAGGGTGACACGGAACGGCCCTTCGACAAGCTCAGATACTGTGTTCTCGAGTCAAGTCCCATAGGCGGGGTTGAAGTGAGTTTCGGTCTTAGTGAGTTGGAAGGCAAGGATGAGGAGCTTCCGCATGATCGCCGTGATGATGACCTTGGGGCACTTGCCGTTGGCCTTCAAACGGTCCACGAACGGGCGAAAGTACTTGGCGTGTTGCTTGGCACTGAGCGCAGCAAAGTAGAGCGCTTTGCGCAGCGAGGCATTGCCGATTCTCGAGAT
>DATAWH010000006.1:0-7815 GCA_036267315.1 Candidatus Cybelea sp.
TAATTCGGCAGAGTGCTTGGAAGCAGCGTGAAGCCGCCGGTGTATCCGGCGTAGTCGACGTAAGACGCATTTCCGCTGGCCGATGGATACGACCGGACATCTATGAGCGGGTAGCTCTCGTCGATCGTTTCGTCGGAAATATATATGTGCTTGGAGTTCGCATCGAGGCGGAAACCGCCCGCGCAGATATTTGCGTTGAAATCGTGCGTTTCTGCGGTGGCCTTGGCGTATGGTTTGGGATAGATCGTGAGCCGCCCCTCGTATTCGCAGAGCAGTCCGGGATTATCCACCACGATGAGGTCGTCAGTTTTGGGATCGATTCCGATTCCGCCGAAATTGCTCGGAGGCCGCACGCCGAGCTTGACGCAACCACTCGGAGAGCCGGCCGGCAGCTCGACGATTTCGGTCCCGTGCCTGTACCCCGCTGCGACGAAGACGTCGTTCTCGTCGTCAATGGCGACCGAGACGAGTTGGTGGGCTTGAAGCGCACGGCAACCAATCTCGTACGGCTGCGCCGAGTTTTTCGGAAAGACGCCGATCTTGTGGCGGCTGACCGCGTACACGGCCCCGCTCTTGTCGACGGCCACGTGGAAGGGCGGGCCGAATGGGTCTGCCACGGTGGTCTCCGTTTTCGATCTGACGTTGTATTTGATGATCTCGGCGGGCTTAAGGCTCGCGACGATCACGACGTCCCCATCGGCGACCAATGCGTTGGAGTCGAACGTTCCGAGGTAGCCGGTGAGCACCACCGGGGTGCTGCTGGGGCCGTCTTTGATGCTCCAGTAGATCAAATCGCCCGAAAGTTGATCGATCGCGATCAACGCCGGCCCTCCAAGGCCGTCTCCAGGCGGACGGCGATGATACGCGCGACCGCTGGGCGCGTTCGTTTGGGATGGTCCCACGGCGATCGGACCGCTGCTACAACCGGACAGCGAAAAGAGAATCAGGGTGGCGACGAGCGCCGGCCGCATCAGGTCGGGAAGCTGTTTGGAACCGCAGTGAAACCCCCGGAACCACGTCCACTCGGATAGCCGCCAACCTCGATGACGGGCCAAGAGAGGCCGCCGGTGTTCGTATCCACCGCAACGAGCGCCGGGCACCCGAGCGTCGCCAGCGGCTGCGCGAGGAACGGCGACAACGAACCGGGCGCCGGCTGGGAGGTCACTCCGGCACCTCCGCACGCAGTCAAAACGTAAAGAAGCCACCGCAAGCAAAAGCCGCAGTCGCGACGCAACACCCCGCATAGGTTCACACCCTCCTTGCACCCGCATTTTGATGCGTTTGGTCAATAACCCTTGTCAACTTTATGCTTGACATTTGTAAAGTTCGGCCTACCCTGAGAGGTATGAGCGGCTTTGCAGATGTTTTGAACTCGGCGATGGAGGAGGCGCACGTGACGGCCGTCGAGCTCGCGGAGAACGCGGGTCTAACCGAGTCGGCGATCTCGCTGCTGCGAGCCGGACGACGGGAACCCAACTATCGGACGCTGCGGCGGCTGATCGGCGTGCTTCCATCTTTGGCCGCCGAGCTCGACTCGCGGCCGAACCCGTTCGACTCAATCGAAGAAGCGATCGCCGACGTGCGGGCCGGCAAGATGGTCGTCGTGCTCGACGACGAGGACCGCGAGAACGAGGGCGATCTCGTGATGGCCGCGCAGATGGTTACCCCCGAGGCGATCAACTTCATGCGTAAGCACGCCGGCGGCTTGATCTGCGTTCCGATGACGGGAGCGCGGCTCGACGATCTGCACATTCCACAGATGGTTCGCGAGAACACGGCCGTTCACGAAACGGCCTTCACCGTCTCGGTCGAAGCGCGCGGCATGACGACGACGGGCATCTCCGCGCACGATCGTGCGGCGACGATCAAACGGCTGCTCGACCCCGAAGCAAAATCGGGCGACTTCTTGAGGCCGGGCCACACCTTTCCGTTGCGCGCTCGCGAAGGCGGCGTGCTCGTGCGCGCCGGCCAGACGGAGGCTGCGGTCGACCTGGCACGGCTCGCCGGCCTCTATCCGGGCGGCGTCATCTGCGAGATCATGGCCGACGACGGCACGATGGAACGGCTCGAAGGGTTGCGCAGCTACGCCGATCGCCACTCCCTCAAGCTGATCACCGTCAAAGACCTCATCGCGTATCGGATGCGCACCGAGAAGCTGGTGCAGCGGATTGCGGAGTTCGAACTGCCGACGCTCTTCGGCGCGTTCAAAGGCGTCGCGTACAACACGAGCATTGACGAGAACACGCACGTCGCGCTGCTGATGGGCGACGTGCACGACGGTAAGGAGATCCTCGTCCGCGTGCACTCGGAGTGCATGACCGGCGATGCCCTGCACTCGTTCCGCTGCGACTGCGCGGCGCAGCGCGACGCGGCGATGGAACTCATCGCGCGCGAAGGGCGCGGCGTCTTTCTCTATCTGCGCCAAGAGGGGCGCGGCATCGGCCTTGCCAACAAGCTGCGAGCCTATGAACTTCAGGATCGCGGCGCCGATACGGTCGAGGCAAACATCGCGCTCGGTCTGCCGATCGACAAGCGCGATTACGGCATCGGATCGCAGATCCTCGCCGACCTCGGAGTCCGCGAGATGCGTCTGGTGACCAACAATCCCAAGAAGATCTTCGGCCTCGAAGGCTACGGCCTCAAGATCGTGGGCCGCACGCCGCTGCAGACGACTCCGACCGCGCACAACAAACACTACATCGATACCAAACGAGCGAAGCTCGGGCACATGTTCGACGAGGTCGCCGCTTCGTGAAGATCGACTCGCGAGCCCAAGGGGCCAAGCCGGATTGCGCGGGCCGGCGTTTCGGGATCGTCGCGGCGCGATTTTACGCCGACATTGCCGACGGCCTGGTCGACGGCGCGCGGCGGGCGCTGCGCGACTGCAACGTGCGCGACGAGGACGTCGACCTCTACGACGTTCCCGGCTGCTTCGAACTGCCGCTGGCGTGCCGCAACCTTATCGACGCCGACCGCTTCGATGCGCTGATCGCACTCGGTGCGGTCGTGCGCGGGGAAACGCCGCATTTTGACTTCGTCGCCGGCGAGTGTGCGCGCGGCATCATGAACGTCTCGCTGCAGAGCGGCGTTCCCATCGGATTCGGCGTACTCACGACCGAGACGCTCGCGCAGGCACAGGAACGTGCCGCTCCGGCGGGCGGCGACAAAGGCTACAGTGCGGCGCTGGCAGCGGCATCGATGCTGACGCTCACGGCGGGCGCCCCTCGCGCCGGTTTTAGAAGCACGGGCTTTCGCAGCTGATGACGGAGGCCTTGATACCGGTCGCGTGGGACGGTGACGCCGTCTCCTACCTCGACCAGCGTTTGCTGCCGCAAGAAGTCCGCTACGAGCGCGCGCGCACCGCGCACGAGTTCGAAGCGGCGATCAAGAGCCTCGCGGTACGCGGCGCGCCGTGCATCGGCGTCTTCGCCGCCTACGGAATTGCGGCGCTGCGCCGGCACATCGCCGACGACGCAGCGTTCCTTTCCGCCGCGCAGCGCGTGCGCGAATCGCGTCCCACCGCGGTCAACCTCGCGTGGGCCGTCGATCGCGTGCTCGCCGCCGCCGATCCCCTGGCCGAAGCGCGCGCGATTCACCAAGAACAGATCGAGATAGACGAGCTGATCGCTGCGAACGGGCTGGAGCTGGTGGGCAAAAATGCGCGCATTCTAACGATCTGCAACACCGGCGCTTTGGCAACCGCCGGCGGCGGCACGGCTGCCGGCGTGATCGTTGCGGCGCAGCGCGCCGGGAAGAAGCCGCACGCCTTCGTCTGTGAAACGCGTCCGCTGCTGCAAGGCGCGCGCCTGAACTATCTCGAGTTGCAACAGGCCTCGGTCGATACGACGCTGATCGTCGATTCGGCAGCCGCGATCGCCATGAAGCGGCACGCGATCGATCTCGCGATCGTGGGCGCCGACCGGATCGCCGCCAACGGCGACACGGCCAACAAGGTCGGCACGTACGCCCTCGCGATCTTGGCGGCCCACCACGGCATTCCGTTTTACGTAGCCGCGCCGCGTTCGACGTTCGACTTCTCGCTGCCCAGCGGCGATCAGATTCCGATCGAAGAGCGAGAGAGCGGCGAGGTCACCGGATTTCGCGAAACGCGCGTCGCTCCCGAGGGGGCAAACGCCTACAACCCGGCTTTCGACGTGACGCCCGGACACTTGATTGCGGCGTTCGTAACCGAGTGCGGCAACATCGTACCGCCGTACGCCGAGTCTATCCCCGATCTCCAACTGCGACCGCGCGTTGAAGTTCTACGAATTTCTCGATAAGCAGCCGGCAATCGGCAAGCTCGTCATCATCGAAGGGACCGAACGCGTCTTCGCGGACCGCGCCCTCGAGGTCGTGCTCGATCGTTTGCTGCCCCCCGAAGTACGCGAACTCAACCTCTCGCGTTTTGCACCCGAGGATCTCGGCGATCTCTCGAGCCTGCGAGAGACGTTGGCGGCGATGCCGTTCCTCGCCGATCGCCGGGTCGTCGTCGTTACGGAAACGCAGACGATGCGCGCCGACCCGCGCCGCGATTTATGGGCGGCGGCGCAAGAGGTTCCCGAAGGCAACACGCTCGTGCTGGCGGATCTGCTCTCGCCGCGCAGCCAGCGCCCGCAGTCGTTCGGCAGCCTCGCGGGTCGCGCCGGCTTACGCATAGATACGACGGCCGACGCAGCGACGCGTGCGCGGTTCGTCGGCGAGACGCTGGAACGACTCGGTGCCGTCGCCGACGCGCGCGCAATCAACGCACTCGCCGGCAGCCCATCCGATCTGACCGCGGTGCGCAACGATCTCGAGAAGCTCGCGTTGGCGGGGAAGAAGATCACGCTGAACGACTTGGAGCGCGAGGCGCTGGCGATCGAAGATCCAAAACCGTACGAATACGCAAGCGCGCTGGTCGAGGGCCGCACCGCGCAGGCGCTAGCAATCGCGCACGACTTTCTCACCGATAACGCGCGAGGTGCCGTCGCGCTGCTCGCCGCCTTGGCGACCGAGTGCGGGTATCTGTACGCCGTTGCCGTCCCGGGGGGCGAGCTGCCCGAACGGATGCGATGGCGCGAGCGCCATCTGCGTCCCGTCGCGCGGCGCGTGGGCGAGCGCCGGCTGCAGCGCGCCTTTCGCTACGCGCTTCACGGCATCGAGAGCGTCGTCACCGGCCAGTCCGGCGGCGATCCCGAGGATCACTTCACCCTCATCGATCGCGTCAGCGTCGAACTTTCGCAGCTCTTCGCGCGTTAGCCGATGAGCGGGCGTTCGCGGGCGCCGAGCGTTTTCGCTTCGCGCGCTTTTCGCCGCTATTTTGCGGGGCAATCGTTTAGCTACGTCGGCGACGGTCTGCGCATGCTTTCCGTGCCGCTTCTGGCGTATCACCTCACGCACTCGGCGCTGTCGACGGGAACGGCACTGATCTGCGAAGTCGCGCCCTTCTCGGTCTTTTCACTCGTCGGCGGTTCGCTGGCGGACCGCCTGGACCGCCGCAAGCTGATGATCGCCTGCGACGCCGTGCGCTTTGTGGTGATGGCGTTCTTTGCCGTAGCCTACGCCGTGCACGTGCTGACGCTGCCGATGATCTATTCGGGACTCATCGTCATGTCGATCTGCGCGGCAGGCTTTTTGGGCGGTCAATCGTCGAGCATTCCGTTTCTGCTCGGAAAAACAAGAACGACCAAAGCGATGGCGATGCTGATCGCCGCAGAAAACGGCTCGAATCTCATCACGCCGGCGATCGGCGGAGCGATCTTCGCCTACTTTGGGCCGTTACCGGCGTTGACGATCAACGCCGTAACCTATCTCGCCTCGCAGGTCTCACTGGCGCTGATTCCATCGCTGGGACCCGACAAGGCCACCGGCCTGCCGACGCTGCGCCATCTCGTCGATGACATCAAGCTCGGTTACCGCCAGCTGTGGGGCGACGTTGGGATGCGCGCACAAGCGCTCGTTGCGTTCACCTTCAACGTGTTCGGTTTCGGCTGTTACGCGATCTTGATTCCTTTTCTCAAGAAGGGCTTCGAGGCCACCGATCAGCAGGTCGGCATATTCTTCGGGCTCTCGGCACTCGGTGCCGTCGTGGGCGCCGCGCTCGCCGCACGTTTTGCGGAAAAGTGGCCCTTCGGACGCGCGCTCGTCGTGGCATACCTCCTCGATGCGACGCTCTTCTTTCCGATCGTCCTGGTTTCGAACATCTGGCTGGCGGCGTTCTTTTGGTCGACCTCCAATGCGATCGCAAACTTCGAGATCGCGCAGATCCTCGGGTTTCGCATGCGGGTCGCACCTGAAGAGATGGTCGGGCGCGTGATGGGCGCGGTACGACTGCTCGTGCTCGGCGGAATGGCTCCGGGCATTCTGCTCTTCGGCTGGGTCGCCGACCGCCACTCACCGCACGCGGCGATGTCGATCGCGACGATCGGCTATTTCGTTGCCGCGATCGCCGCGGCGCTGACGCCTGCGATCCGGGACGAGGCGCGATAGCGCTTTTCACTCGTGCGTGGGATCGCGCGGTCGAGCCGCGGAAAGGCGCCGAAATGATCGTGACTTTAATCGACCACCAGAGCGCCCGTTTCTTCGAAGCCGGACCCAGCGGCGGCTTTGTCGAGAGCGGACGCCTCGAACCGCTCGATCCACACGGCTTTCGGCGACACTTAGAGCATCGAAAAGAGGCCGACTATTCGGGACAGCGCGTGCCCGAAGCCGACGAGTTTTACGAGCGGATCGCGCAACACCTCAAGAACGCGCGAGCGATCGTGCTGCTCGGCGACGGCAAGGGCAAGAGCAGTGCCATGCACTATTTGCTGGCCTATCTCAAAGAGCGGCACGCCGAGATTGCGGCGCGCGTCAAGGGCGCGCAGGATGCGGATCTCTCGGCGATCACGCTCGGCGAAATCGACGACATCGCTCGGCGCTACACGCAGTAGCGAGCGCAGAGCATTGCCAGGGATTAGCCCTAACCCACCTAAGATGCTCTTCGATGAACGAGCAGTTTCCTAACGACGAGATACGCGGGATGGAGCGCGCCGTCGTCCACATCTGGTCGGCCCAGCTCGCGCCCGAAAAAAATGTAGAGTTCGCCGAGACGTTAACCGCCCTGCTCGACGAGGTCGCTGTCAAGCTTGAGGGCTTTGTCGAGGGGCGCGTCTACGAAGGTGACGACGGCAAGAGCATCACCGTCATGACGACGTGGAAGACGCGTCGCCTTTGGGCCGACGCCGTCTGGAACCAACGCGTCGAGCGCGTTCTCGTCCCCATCCACGGGTCAAAAACCTTCGACGTCCTCTCCTACGAACGCGCCGTTGTCGTGTCACCCTGAGCTTGTCGAAGGGCCGCGCCGCGTGTCACCCTGAGCTTGTCGAAGGGTGAATTGGTGTCACCCTGAGCGTGGCGCGCAGCGCCGAAGTCGAAGGGCCGTGTCACTCTGAGCTTGTCGAAGGGTGAATTGGTGTCACCCTGAGCGAGGCGCGCAGCGCCGAAGTCGAAGGGCCCGCGTGTCACCCTGAGCTTGTCAAAGGGTGAATTGGTGTCACCCTGAGCGAGGCGCGCAGCGCCGAAGTCGAAGGGCCGCGTGTGTCACCCTGAGCGAGGCGCGCAGCGCCGAAGTCGAAGGGTGTGAGCAAACACGAAATGCGCGACGCAGTCGAAAGGCGGATCAGCGCGCCAATCACCGGCACCATCCTTCGACAAGCTCAGATACTGTGTTCTCGAGTCAAGTCCCATAGGCGGGGTTGAAGTGAGTTTCGGTCTTAGTGAGTTGGAAGGCAAGGATGAGGAGCTTCCGCCGTGATGATGACCTTGGGGCACTTGCCGTTGGCCTTCAAACGGTCC
>DATAWH010000007.1:0-10357 GCA_036267315.1 Candidatus Cybelea sp.
TTTCGTACCATCACGAACGGAGTCGTCAACTCCGCTTACGTCGCGGTTGACGAGCAAAGAAACGTCTACGTGACTGGCGTGAATACGTCGACCGGGTTGCCTTTCTTGAAACGTTGACCATACCGCAAGGTCCCGTCTCGCGCGTGTCGGGTCTCGCCTTCGATTCGACCGGCGCGCTCCTCGTTGGCGAGAGCGCTACCCGCCGTGCGGAAACAGCCCGATGCAAACCTTCCCCGCTTCTGCGGGTGGAATGAGCCTCGCTCTCAGTCGATAACGCCGCAGAATTCGACATGACCGGATCTAAGGAGCACCGTGCTCCGCACACCCGACCGCTCCTTCGAAAGGCCTGCGCTAAGCCTATCCCTCATCTCGACGAAGCGTGCACTGCGCCCGTAGCCGGCAGTCTGCCGGCGGCGTGAGTTAAATTCCCGACAACGCGTAGACCGTACCGCTGCCGTGCGCACCACCACTCACCGTCGTGCCATATAGCCTGCTGCCCACTTCGATCAACCCGGCTTCGGGGGACGAACCGTCGGCGCCACCGGCAAAGCTATGGACCACTTGCTCTGCGGCGCTTGTCCGATCGATCGTGAAAACCGTGCCGAGGCCCGACGCGCCGCCCTTTTCGGTCGTGCCGTAGAGCGTGCCGTGCACGTTCGTCAAACCGGCCTTCGGGTGCGCGCCATCGCCGCCGCCGGCGAAGCTATGGAGCACCTCGTATTCCGATCCACCCACCTTCATTTTAAAGACCGTGCCGCAGCCGTCGCCCGAACAGCCTGCACCGCCGCCGACAAGCGTCGTGCCGTACAATATTCCACCGACCTCGGTCAGGGCGCCGTACGGCCTCGCACCATCGCTCCCCCCGCCAAAGCTGTGCAACGTTTTCACGCCGGCGAAGGTAACCTTGAAGATCGTGCCGAGCTCGGAAACGCCACCGCCTGCAGTCGTGCCGTACAGCGCGCCGTCTACATTGATGAGGGCGGCAACGGGGTGCTGGCCGGCGCTTCCGCCGCCAAGGACGTTGAGCACCTCGTACGCGTATTTGTTTTTGTGATCGGTTACGCGAAAGACCGTCCCGTTACCGCCACTGCCATAGTCGGAAGTCGTGCCGTAGAGCTCGTCCTTCAAATCGAGTAGGCCGGCGATGGGTAATTGGCCGTCGTGGCGGCCCGCGAATCTATGCAGCACCTTTTCCTTGCCGTCAACCGTGATCGAAAAAACCGTGCCGTGGCCAAAGCCGCCGTCTTCGGTGGTGCCGTAGAGCGTGCCGTCGCGGTTCGCTAGGCCGGCTCTCGAGTGATTGCCGTCTTTCCCGCCGGCAAAGTTGTAGAGCGAGGTTTCCTTGCCGGAGGTTGTGATCGCGAAAACGTTGCCGAAGTTGTCAGTGTAATCCCCGGCGGTGGTGCCGTAGAGCGTACCATCCACTTCGGTGAGGACGGCACGCGGAAATTTGCCGTCACGCCCGCCCGTGAACTCATACAGGACGCCGTAACTCGAGGTCGACTTTTGCGACCGGACTGAAGGCGCGAGCGATCCGTTAGCTGGGGTGAGATTCGACTGAGGTGTACCCGCACAACCGGACAACGTCAAAACGGCGAGGGCAATAAAAACAGCAAAACTGCGTGCGTGCATGACGGCTCCTTATTTGCTTAGTTAGTGAGGATACAGTGCGCCGTGGCACCGAACCAGGTGCACGCTGCACGCGGGCTCCGCGTAGCTCGATCCACCTTAGACGCACGACCTGCCGCAAGCGGTGCAAATAGCGGCCGCGTAGCGGGCAGAATCGGAAGTTTTCACCGTGCTCCTTCTGACGAATCCCGGCAATCATACGCTTAACTGCCAGCCTTGTAAACAGCGGCGCGAGCACGCGTTCACTCGGTGAGGGGTCGAGCTGCCGCTCGCCGAATCAAATTTGCGTGAAGAGAAGGCAACTTCTGTTTAAGAAGGCCGGCGATCCCGCGCTGGTGACGCTGATGCCCGGCGTTTCGGCCAACGAAAATGCCCCCACCGTCGACCGAACGACTGCCGAAATTACCGCGAGCGGCGTACGCCCGCAGCTTCTTCGGAATCTTCCTTCCCGCGCAAACGACTGGCCAGACGCTCGTCGATCGCGCGGCGCCGGCACCATCACCGCGACGATTCAACAAGCCTACGCAAGGAGCATCATGAACCGCTTCGTTTTCCGCGCGCTCTCAATCGCCATCGCGGCGTTTGCGGTAGCCGGCGTTTCGCCGGCCTCGGCCGCGCCGTCGACGCGTCCGGCGCTAATCGCCGCGTACGGCGTGCGCGATCTCAGTGGGGTGAGCCTCGCGCCGGACGGAAATGCCGTCGCGTGGCAGGAGGCCTTTTACGACCGGCGCCGGCTCATGAAATCGCCGCAGTACAGCGCGTTATACTTGCAGCGACTCGACGGTAGCCAACGTGTCGTTTTGAGCGCGGGTCAGCGCGGCGCGTACTACGATGAGAAGAATCCAGTTTGGTCGCCCGATGGCCGCCGAATTGCTTTCCTCTCCGACGCGCGATCGAAGGGACAACTCCAGCTCTTCGTCGCCGATTCCGGCGGTAAGCACGTACGTCAGCTGGGGAAGTTCAGCGGCAACGTGCAACGGCTGACTTGGGCGCCGAACGGAACGTCGCTTGCGATTCTCTATATCGCCGACGCTCATCGCCAAGCCGGAGCTCTGGCCCCCGGCGCTCGAGACGTCGGTGTAATCGGCACGATGGTCGACGAACAACGCCTTGCGATTATCGACGCCCGCAGCGGGGCGTTGCGTCTGCTCACTCCTTTCGACGTCTACGTATACGAATATGGATGGTCGCCCGACAGCCGCCAGATCGCAGCGACCTACGCGAAGGGAAACGGGAACAACAACTGGTGGATCGCGCATCTCGCGCGCGTGGACGTTGCGACCGGCGCAATGCGCGACGTGCTCGTACCCAACTTTCAGATGAACGATCCGCAATGGTCGCCCGATGGAAGCCGGATCGCCGTCGTCGGCGGAATCATGAGCGACTTCGGGTCTGTCGGAGGCGACCTCTACCTCGTCGACGTGCAGACCGGCGCGTCGCGTAACGTGACCGACGGTTCGGCCTTCTCGGTGCAGTCATTGCGTTGGAACGATGCATCGAGTCTCGACGTGGTCGCACACGTCTCCGGCTCGATGCACCTCATGCGGATCGACTCCTCGACCGGCCGTGCGACCGTGCTGACCGATCGCCCAGAATCGCTGTGGAGTTGGTCGACCGCGAAGGGTGGCTCGATCGTCGCGCTGGTGCGCGCTTCATTTGCCGACCCGCCCGAAGTCTGGGCCGGGCCGCCCTCGGCATTGCGCCAAATCTCTCGCAGTAACGCCGGCGCGAGGCCGCTCCACGGCAAAGCCGTTTCCCTGCAGTGGAAGAGCGACGGGCTTACGGTCCAAGGCTGGCTCGTCTATCCGCTGCATTTCAACCCGCACGCGAGCTATCCAATGGTGACGATCGTTCACGGCGGACCCTCTGCCGAAACCGTGCCGGGCTTCGGCGACCACTTCGCAATGGCGCTTGCGTCCTATGGCTACGACGCGCTCACCTCCGCCGGCTACTTCGTCTTCATGCCCAATCCGCGGGGGAGTTTCGGTCACGGCGAGGCGTACGCGAAAGCCAATGTCAAAGACTTCGGTTACGGCGACTGGCGCGACGACGTCGCAGGCGTCGATACAGCCTTAGCGGCGGCGCCGATCGATCCTAACCGGTTGGGACTGTTCGGCTGGAGTTACGGCGGCTTTATGTCAATGTGGGCCGAGACGCAGACGGCGCGATTCAAAGCAATCGTCGCGGGTGCCGGCATCGGCAACTGGCAATCGTACTACGGCCAGAACAAAATCGATCGGTGGATGATTCCCTTCTTCGGAACCTCGGTCTACGAGGACCCCGCTATCTATGCGCGGAGCTCGCCGATTACGTTCATCACACACTCGAAGACCCCGGTGCTCATTCTGCAGCCCGAGCGCGACGAGGAAGTGCCGGCGCCACAGGCGTTCGAGTTCTGGCATGCCATGGTGACGCTCGGTGTCCCAACGAAGCTGGTCGTTTACGCAGACGAAGGTCATGCGCTGCAAAAAGTCACCAATCAGATCGACGCTCTTGCGCAGATGATTGATTGGTTCGATCGCTACTTGCTGCCAACGGACCATACGTAGCCCGGCGTCGCGGTCGCCGGGTGTCTTTTCCAATCTGCCGAGGAGCGCCGCGCTTTTCGCCAGAGCTATAGCCACCGAAACGATCGCTCGACGAGCGCTCGCGCGTTTTTCGTCGGAAGGTCGCCGTGCGCGAGGATGACCTCGTCGAAGTCCCACGAGAGAAGCTTGTGCAACGACTCCTGACCCAATCGTCGCCGGCGCTTGCCGA
Organism: Candidatus Cybelea sp.; assembly: GCA_036267315.1. Classification (GTDB taxonomy): domain Bacteria; phylum Vulcanimicrobiota; class Vulcanimicrobiia; order Vulcanimicrobiales; family Vulcanimicrobiaceae; genus Cybelea. The sequence goes on from DATAWH010000007.1 coordinate 4,387, forward strand.
CAAAGGAGAAGCGCAGATCGCGTGGTGAGCCGCCGCCCAAAACGCCGCCGAAGCGTTTTAGCGCGTTGCGCAACGGGCGCCCGCGTTCAAATGTATAGTTCTGGATGAAGTCCGCCAGTATCAGGGTGCGGGATGGCTTATGAAAGAACTCCACCTCTGAAAGCACGATACTGCCTCGAAAAATCAGCTGATCGATCTCGGCGTTCCAATCGGGCGGCGGCGAGTTGTTTAGCGCGGAGGCTTTCCAGACCCGCGCACGCGGGAAGAACGTTGCCCATTGCTTCAGGCGCCAATCGTGCAACGGCGTGGGCGATACGAGATGTGCAACCGAACCGATAGCGTCGAGCTGCGCCGCTTGCTCGCGCGTTGCGGCAACCGGCGAGTCTACCCACAGCGAGTCGTCGTGGAGCTTGACGACGATCATTCGTGTTGGGAGTGGGATCCCCCACATGCGCACCGTTGGACCGTCGGCAACCCAAATGTCTTTCGCAAAGCGCTGCAGCGCATCCACGAAGTCGACGTTGAGGACGAGGGCGGCGAACCCTTCGGCCGCGTCGCGCGCCGGGCCGAGCGCCAGGCGGCTTCATCGCCGTCGCAAAGCAACGCGGAGAACGATGCGGAACGTATTCAATATGAGCGTTAACCTCGGAGCGGTCAAGCTGAAGTTACCGATTGCCCGGTACGTCGAAACTTCGCGCGGCTATCGTTTCGAGTTCGGCCGCTTATCGTTGTCCCAGAGTACCTTCTTGCTGCTCGCCGCAATCGTCGTGGGCCTCGGGGGAGGCTTCGGCGCGGTAGCCTTTCGCTATCTGATCTTCGGGGAGTCGCGCGTTGCGATGGGATTACTCGCACCGGCCTTCTCATTTCTGGGTCGCGGCAGCGTCGTGCCGGTTCTCATCATCGGCGGAATCATTACCAGCTTCATCGTCGAGCGATTTGCGCGGGAGGCCAAGGGTCATGGCGTTCCGGAGGTAATGGCGGCGGTCGCGCTGCGCGCCGGCATCATCGGGCCGCGCGTCATCGCGGTGAAGAGCTTGGCTTCGGCCACCTGTATCGGTTTTGGCGGAAGCTGCGGTCGCGAGGGGCCGATCGTTCAGATCGGCTCGGCCATCGGCTCGGTACTCGGCCAAATCTGCCGCGCTCCGTCGCTCATCGTTCGAACGCTCGTAGCGTGCGGTGCGGCAAGCGGCATCTCGGCGACGTTCAACGCGCCGATCGGCGGCGTTTTCTTCGCCTCCGAAGTCATCCTCGGACGGTTCGAGCCGCGTTCGTTCGCGTCCATCGTGGTTGCCAGCGTGGTGGCCGCCGTCATCGGGCGCTCGTTCTTCGGCAATCATCCTTCCTTTACCGCATCGGCGTTCTATCTCGTCTCCCCAGCAGAGCTCGCGCTCTACGCACTGCTCGGCGTTGTCGCGGCCTTCTGGGCGGCCGGTTTCGTGAAGATGCTGTACTACATCGAAGACCGGTTCGACGCGTAGCGGATCCGGGGGTGGATGAAGGCTGCCCTCGGGTTCGGTCTCGTGGGCATCATCGGCACGCGGTATCCGCAAGTCTTCGGCGTAGGCTACAACAGCGTGGATGCGGTTCTTTCGCAACACGTCCCCGCGCTGCACGCGTTCGCGCTCGCGCTGTTAAAGCCGCTTGCGACGTCGCTGACGTTGGGATCCGGCGGCAGCGGCGGCATCTTTGCACCTTCGCTCTTTACCGGCGCGATGCTCGGCGACGCATTCGGGACGTTGGCGCATGCAGCGTTTCCGAGCTGGACCGCGAGCGCCGCCGCGTACGGCCTTGTGGCCATGTCGGCAGTCTTCGCGGCCGCCGCCGAGGCACCGATCACGTCGATCATGATCGTGTTCGAGATGTCGAGCGATTACACCATCATTTTACCACTGATGGTTTGCACGGTGATCGCCACGCTGCTTGGGCGCAGACTACTCGGGTATACGATTTACGAGATGAAGCTCGTTCGCCAAGGCATCGATTGGATGCGCGCGCGCAATCCCGGCTTCTTCTCTCGCGTCCGAGTGGCCGCCGTCGAGCGCCGGGCACCCGTCATCGCGAAGTGCGGCGAAACCATCCGCGAGGTTGCGGCGCGGCTGCGAGATACCGACGAGCTCGCCGTACCTCTGGTCGACGGCAAGCATTTCGTCGGTCTGGTCGCGGTCTCTGAAATTGCGTTGAGCCTGGCGCAGAGCTCGGACACCGAACTCAAAATCGACGACCTGAGCCGTGCGCCGTCGGTGATTCTTTCATCCTCGGACACCTTGGAAAGCGCGGCGATCGCGATGGCCGACCCTCGGTCGCCGCTTCTGCCCGTGATCGATCCCATGAGTGGAAACTTCACCGGGATCGTGACGCGGCGCGACGTGCTCGACGCCTACCGCCGTGCAGCCGACGCTTCGATCTTGGGAGTTTAGGCTTTGGGAGCGTCTCGAAAGTGACGAAGCGGCGACGACTGTTGCTCGTCATCATCATTGCCTTCGCCATTGTGCTTTCGTTAGTCGCGATTGGCTGGCTCTTTTATGCATCGGTCGGTGCGGACTGACGCTCCACCGATCAGATTGGCATGCGCGCGCGGGGATCGCGGGATTTTGGCGGAAGTGCACGGCATTGAAGCCGAGTACGAACAACGACACGATTCTGCGCCTCAATGCGCCGGAAGAACTCTTCGAAGTGCGGGCCACCGACGTGCTCTCGCCCAACGGGCGCTTCGTCAGCGGAATCGATGAGCTCGTCGCGGAGTTGACGCCGCTCACGCTGCGGCCCGGCATGCGCGCGGTCATCGCACTGCCGGCAGATCAACTGCAGCCCGATACCGAAGATCGGTTACGTCAGGCGCTCTATCGTTACTGCCGGTCGCGCTTGCGCCACATCAAACTCGCGCGCAGCGCGCAGTGGCAAGACGTGATGGCGGCGTTTCGGGTCGGCGGCATCGTCTTCGCGCTGGGAATTTTAACGTCGTACTACTTCAGCGCGTCGGGCTTGGCGGCACTGACCAAACTGCTGTTGGGCGACGGCTTCTTTCTTGTGATCGCGTGGGTGGGGCTCTGGTACCCGCTCGACGCGCTGGTGCACTACCGGCGACAATCGGCGCGGGAAGGACAGGTCCTCGCGTTCATCGCCTCCATGGAGACGATCGTGCGTGCCGGGGTTCCGAGCGATGCCGAAGCCGTCGTTTGGGATTCGGAGAAGGCCGGCTAGAGCGACGCGGCGCGAACGGCCTTAGGTACGTGCGGCGATGGCCGATCCATCGCGCGTGTTTCCGGCAAGTGCCGTCATGCTATGCATGTACCGCTTTCTTAAAATAGTCCCCGCATTCCAGATCCGCGAGCAGTCCGGTCTGAGTTGGATGCCAGCCCAGCTGTTTCTGAGTGAGGCTGAAGGACGCCGGAACGTCCATCGCGGCGAAGAGTCCGAGAAAGCCAAAGTGTTCGGTGGCCTCCTCGTTCGATTTCGAAACGACGGGCAGGTTGAGGTGTCGTCCGATGACGGCGGCGATATCTTTAAATGCGACGCCCTCCTCGCCGACGCCGTGATAACGCGCGCCCGACGTACTTTGCTCGATGGCTAGTCTGAAGAGACGCGCCGCATCAAGACGATGCACGGCCGCCCAACGGTTGACGCCGTCGCCGACGTACGCCGCGACGCCCTTTTCACGCGCGACATCGATGAGGCGCGGTACGAATCCGTGATCGCCGTCGCCGTGCACCGAGGGCGGGAGGCGTACGACCGAAGCGTTCACGCCGCGCGCGGCCAAAGCGAGCGCCGTCTCTTCCGACTTGCGAGGCCACGTTGCGGCCAGAGCCGGATCGGGTTGGTCATTTTCAGTGGCAGTGCGTCCCGGCGAAATGAGTGCGGTGCCCGAAGTGACGACTAACGGTCGACCGGATCCCGCGAGCGCTTCGCCGAGTACCTCGATCGCGCGTGCGTCTGCCGCGGCAGCGCCCGAAAAGTTCGCGAAATCGTGGATGAAAGCGGTGTGAACGACGGCATCCGACTCGACCGCGCCGATCCGCAAGCTCTCGAGGTCGTCGAGCGCGCCGCGCTGCACGCCGGCGCCTGCCGCGGTGAGCGCCGCCGCGGCAGCTTCCGATCGCGCCAGACCCACTACTTGATGCCCGGCGTGAACGAACTCTTGAACGACGGCGGATCCGACGAAGCCCGTCGCGCCGGTAACGAAAACTCGCATCTCATGTCTCCTTGGCTGGCTGATGTCAGTCGCTGACATCGGTGAGTATACCACTGATGTCAATCACTGTCATCACGCGTGCTATACTGCCCGGGAATGGGAAGATGGAGGCCTGACGCGAGGCAGCGGCTCGAGAAGGCGGCGCTAGAGCTCTATCAAGAGCGCGGCTTTGCTCAGACCACGGTCACGGAGGTTGCGGAGCGGGCCGGACTAACCGAACGCACGTTCTTCCGGCATTTCGTCGACAAACGCGAGGTACTGTTCTCGGCGGGCGATGCATTCGGGCAGACGCTCGTCGAGGCAATCGAGAACGCGCCGAGTAAACTCTCGCCGATCGATGCCGTTGGCGTGGCCGTTGAGGCAACCGCCGCGTTCTTCGAAAATCGCCTGGAGTTCGTCCGTGTGCGACAATCCGTGATTGCCGAGAATCCCGAGTTGCAAGAACGCGAGCGCATCAAACTGGCATCGCTTGTATCTTTGCTGGCCGACGGATTGCGGCGGCGGGGCGTCGCCGATCCGGCCGCCAGTCTCGCGGCGGAGATGGGGATCACCGTTTTCCGAATCGCCATGGGCCGTTGGATCAACGAACCAAACGGTCCGAGTCTGGCGATGCTGATGCGCGATTCGTTGGACGCCTTGAAAAAGGTGAGCGCCGGGAAGCGATAGCGACCGCACATATTCCTCGGTGGCCACCCAAAAAATTACGACCCGTGGCCGGTTGAAAATGTACCGCCGATGAGCTGATCTAGCCCGAGAATGCCACGGCTGCGCCGCCGACCCCGAAGTGCCCACCGGGCCGTCGCGCTCGCGCAGCACTGCGAGCCATACCGCGGGTTCATCACGGCCGAAGTCGCCAAGAGCCGTAACGCGGTCGCCATCTACCAAGGCAAACTGCGACCGCGCGAACCGAAGATTAGCTGCTTCGAGACCGCGCCCGCCCGGAGGCGCAGGTCGACTACGGCGAGGGTGCGTTAACGCGTCATCCGCGAACCGGAAAGTATCGCCGGCCGCGGTTGTTTGGAATTCGTCGAGCGCGATTTGGTTCAAGCCGCACGAGGAAGCCTTCGCGAAGTTCGGCGGCGCGCCGCACACGGTCCGTTCGGCAATCTGGAATCTGGCGTCCAGGTACTTCTACCGATGGCAAGCGGGCGCCAGCCAGCCGGCGGCCGCGAGCTGATAGCGTCGCATAAGCACCAAACGCGGATTCAGAGAGGCTCGCTCCTCATCATCCACCACCCCGACCTTCGCGCAGCCGGAGACGTGGTTGTCACGCGCGCGCGGCCAAACTTGCGTAGGCATCTTGTAGAGATGGCGATTGCCCGCGACCGTAGCCAGGAGTATCATTGTGCCTAGGAGAGACTCGTCATGCCGAAACGCATTGATCATCCGCTTGCGGTCCGTCCCCTCGCCGTGCTGTCGCACCTCCTTCTGCTTTTGCTGATATTTGTGTGCAGCGCCGAGCGCGCGCAGGCTCTCGATCCAAAATGCAGCAATCGCGCTGCCACGGGCGCATTCGTATGCATCATCGACCAGCCAAACGTGACCCAACATGAAACCGCCGTCCCAACGGTGGAGTTCGTGCCCGGCGACGTCGTCGACGTGCTGGCCGATGGCTGCGTGCAAACTGGCGGCTTCGGGGCCACCTGGAAGCGCTACGTCAATCCTACCGGCGACGGCGTCGCGACCCTTTATCACGGTCTCATCCGCATCCCCTCGGCCCAGCCTGCCGGCAACGGCTTGGTGCGAGTCGAGGACGTGATAGGGCATCCGCAAAAAGTCACC
>DATAWH010000008.1:0-62213 GCA_036267315.1 Candidatus Cybelea sp.
TGTCGAAGGGCGAAGGGCGAAGGGTTAGCGGTTGAAGTCTGAAGGCTTCAACTCTTCTAGAAACTTCTTGAAGCGCGCCAGTTCGGTCTCGTTGACCGTCTTTTTCTCGGAAGTCGCTTCTTCGAGCACGATTTTATCGGAGACGAAGATCGGTGCCGGAACGCGCAGCGCGAGGGCAATCCCGTCCGACGGGCGCGCGTCGATCTCTTGTAGTTCGCCGTTGGTGCGTACGACGAGCTTGGCGAAGAACGTCGATTCTTTTATGTCGTGAATGACTACCTGTTCGAGGCTGGCGTTGAGGCCCTCCAGGATGTTGCGCATGAGGTCGTGTGAGAGCGGTCGCGGCACCGGCGCGCCTTCCAGTGCAAGCGCGATCGCCGTCGCTTCGAACGGGCCGATCAGTATTGGGAGGTAGTGAGAGCCGTCCATATCCTTGAGGATGACAACCGGGTCGTGGGTGAGGAGGTCGATTCCAAGCTTGTCGACCTTCATTTGGCGCATGTCGACGTATCCGACACCTCCGCCGGAATTTCTTGCCGGCCAGCGAATCCGCGGCCTCGAGTATGGCACTCTCATGCGGCATCGTCGGCTTACCCAACGTCGGCAAATCCACAATCTTTAACGCGCTTACGCGCTCGGCGCAGGCCCTTGCGGCGAACTATCCATTCGCGACGATCGACCCGAATGTCGGAGAGGTCGCGGTGCCGGATCCGCGTTTGGAGGTCCTGCAACGACTCACCGACGCGGCGCGGATCGTCCCGGCGACCGTGCGCTTCGTCGACATTGCCGGCTTGGTTCGCGGCGCGAGCTCCGGAGAGGGCCTCGGAAACGCCTTCTTGAGCCACATACGCGAGACCAACGCGATCGCGATGGTCGTGCGTTGCTTCGAAGACGACGAAATCACGCACGTGGAAGGTACGGTCGATCCGCGCCGGGATTGTGAAATCATCGGGATCGAATTGGCACTCGCCGACCTTGCTACGATGCGTAAGCGGCTGCAAAAAATCGAACGCGAAGCGCGTGCCGATACCAAGCTGCGCGGATACCTTGCGGCCGCACAGCGCGTCACGGCGGCGCTTGAGGATGCGCGCCCGGCCCGCTCCTTCGAACTTGGCTCGCTCGAGGCGCAGGTCGCCGCCGACTCGTTCCTGTTGACCTCGAAGCCGGTACTCTTCGTCGCCAACGTCGAGGAGGGCCAGATCGGCCGGGAATCCCCCAACGTCGAGGTCGTCCGGTCGATCGCGCGCGAAGAGGGCGGCCGGACCGTCGTGCTCAGCGGCAAGGTGGAAGCCGAACTGGCCGGGCTATCGGAGGCGGAGGCGGCCGAGTTTCGGGAAGAGCTGGGCATCGAACGAAGCGGGCTGGACGAGCTTTCTGCCCAGACCTACGGCCTGCTGGGGCTCATGACGTTTCTGACGGCTGGGGAAAAGGAGGCGCGAGCTTGGCCGATTCGCGCCGGGACGAAGGCGCCCGAGGCCGCCGGCACGATTCACAGCGACATCGAGCGAGGCTTCATTCGAGCCGAAACCGTCTCGTACGACGACTACGTGCAGTTCCAAACGATGGAGGCGCTGCGCGCCGCAGGCCGCGTCCGCAGCGAGGGGCGGGAATACATCATGCAAGAAGGCGACGTGGTGAACTTTCGATTCAACGTGTAAGTGCGGATCGAGCAAGGGGCTCGGCAGCGCAAATATGAAAGGTAGCGTATGACCACTGTTCTGCGCGAGACCTCGGTGCGCGACGTTTCCGTCTTCGGCGATGCGATCGCATACTTCAACGAAGCCGCCGACCTGCTCGAACTCGACGGCGGGATGCGCCGAATCCTGACGCATCCGTCGCGGCAGATTATCTTTTCAATCCCGTTCCAGCGCGATTCCGGCGAGTTCGAAGTCTACACCGGATATCGCGTTCAGTACAATTTCGCGCGCGGCCCGGCAAAAGGAGGCATCCGCTACCATCCTGGCGTGACCCTGGACGAGGTTACGGCGCTCGCCTTCTGGATGACGTGGAAGTGCGCGGTCGTCGACCTGCCCTTCGGCGGCGGTAAAGGCGGCGTGACGTGCGATCCGGCGACGCTTTCGCAGAACGAATTGGAGCGCATCACCCGGCGCTACGCCGCGGAGCTCGTCGAGGTCGTCGGCCCCGATAAAGACGTCCCGGCGCCCGACGTCAATACGACGCCGCAGGTCATGGCGTGGTTCATGGACACCTACTCGATGCACGTGCGTCAAAACATGCCGGGCGTGGTAACGGGCAAACCGCTGGAGATCGGCGGATCTCGGGGCCGAGTCGAAGCGACGGGCCGGGGCGTCACCATCTGTGCGCTCGACGAGATGGCCGAGATGGGCATGCGCCCCGACAAGGCGACGATCGCGATTCAGGGTTTCGGGAACGTCGGACGTTACGCGGCCAAACTCTTCGAGGACCGAGGCTGCAAAGTCATCGGAATTTCCGACGTTACGGGCGCCTACTACAACCCAGACGGTATCTTTGTCGAGAGCGCGATGGAGCACACCCAAAAATTCGGAACGCTCGAGGGCTTCAAGGGCGGCGAAAAGATCAGCAACGGCGAGTTGCTCGCGCTTCCGTGCGACGTGCTCGTTCCCGCCGCGCTCGAGAAAGTCTTCACCGCCGAAACGGCCGCAAGGGTGCAGGCAAAGCTCATCGTCGAGGGCGCCAACGGCCCGACGACGCCCGAAGGCGACCGCATTTTCCGCGAAAAGGGCATCGTCGTCATCCCCGATATCATGGCCAACGCGGGCGGCGTCACCGTTTCCTACTTCGAATGGGCTCAAGATCGCGCCGGCTATTTTTGGAAAGAGTCCGAAGTCAACGAGAAGCTCGAGGATTTTCTACTTTCAAACTTACATGCGATTCGGGCGATCGCCAACTCGCGCCACGCCACGCTTCGCACCGCAGCGTATACCCTGGCGATCGATCGCGTCGTGAAGGCCTCGCTGCTGCGCGGAATTTACGCTTAGCAACGCTACCGCACTAGGCGCGAGAACCTGCTTAGGGCGTCGACGTATGCCCGCAAGCGATCCTCGACGAGTGGCGGCGCGCTAAGCTCGGAAAGCGCAGAGGTGAGACGGTCGTCCGGAGCGACTCGACGACCGGCGCGCAGCGATTCGGCGACAGCTGCCGCGCTGCCGTCGACGGCTGTCGCGAAAGTACCGAGCGTACGCGCTTGTTCTTGCGTCAGCGGTACATCGAGTCCGCCCTCGAGCGCCAGCGTGGCGAGACCCATCCGCTGCGTTGCAGCGAGGATGCGCAGCGCGCGCTCGATCGAAATCGAATGGGGACGACGCGGTTCGTGCCGCGTTCGATCGATCGATGCCTCGGCAACGGTTCGCGCCTTCCAAACCGCCGTTCGCGCGCGTTCGATCCTCGCTCGCGCGTCGTCGCTGCTCGCGCCGTACGCTCGTAGGATGGCGACGAGCAGCACGCGTTGGGCGTCGAGCAAATCTGCAAGTAACTGGCGCGTGCGCCGGTGTTCCCAGGTGGGCATCAGCAGATAGCCGACCATCGCGAGCGCCCCGCCGGCCAGCGTATCGAGGACGCGAACGTCAATGGTGGTCGTCCCCGGGAGGCCGCGCATTCCAAGCACGAGTACGACGAACGAGGTGATCGCGATCGTGAAAAGCGCGTAGTTCGGGCTGAACGTCAGGTAAGCGACCGCAGTCGCGATGAGGATGCCGGCGACCTCGAACTGCGCATGACCGCGCACGAGCGCGAGCACCAACGTGGCGACGACCGCCCCGACGAGCGTTCCGCCGATGCGAGCGACTCCCCGTACGAAGGTCGTCTGAAAGTCGGGCTTGAGCACGATCGCAGCAGTCATCGGGATCCAGTAGCCGCGATCGACGGAGAAGTGGCGTCCGAGGACCATCGCGACCGCGAGCACCAGCGAAAAGCGCAGTGAATCGCGACCGAACCAATCGACGTGACTGTCGACGTACGGCCCCGGCTTGGGACGAGAGGTCAACGGAAGATGCGAAAGCCGTCCTCTCGAGATCATCTCCGCCGCCAAGCGCGCGTCGTGCAAGTCATTGCCCAGGTCCCCGAGGTCTTCGGTGGTAGTGACCGCATTTTCTCGCATCGAACCGCGCAGCGTCGCAACAATAGCGTCCAGCTCCGCGACGACGCCGCTTGGCAGCTCGTCCGTCGTCGCGTGCGCAGCAAGTCGTTTGCGGATGGTCTCCGAGTCTTCGAGCAGGCGGTTAAAGCGCGCCCGTTCGGCGGAACGCGCAAACGGCTGTGGATCGGCGATGATCTGCCGCGCGGTCGCAAACGGCGTAAGCGGCGGCAACGCGCGGTGGTGGGCGGCGATCGCTCGGGCGTACGCGGCTAAGTTATCGTAAACGTCCGCCAACGCCGTGCGTTCGACGTCCAAGTGCGCCGTGGGCCACGAAGCGAGCAGCAGGAGCGTCTGAATGAGACCGCCGGCGAGGACGAGCGCCGACTGCGAAAGCGCGGCCTCTGCGCCCAGCGCCTGGCTCGAAAAGAGCACGAAAACGACGAACGAGTTGAGCGTCACCGTTGCGGCCACGGGCCCAATCTGCCCGATCGTCGCGCAGGCATACGCCGCAACCGCCGTAGCCGCAATCACGCCAGGAGTCGAGATGGCCGATAGCGCTCCGATGAAGCTCGCGAGGGCCATGCCGAGTGCCGCGATCAGCATCGCCTGTAGCCGCGTGCGGTAGACGCCCTGCAGCGAGGTGAAGCCGCAAATGAAGGCGCCGATTGCCGCCGGCACTCCCATCGCCGGTTTGCCGAGCAGCGCGGCGATCACGAGCGGAACGGCAACGCCGGCCGTGCAGCGCAACGCGTAACCCGGCTCGAGCGCCGAGCGATCGAAGCTGCCGACCGTCTCCGCGAGCTCGCGCAGCCAGGTCAGCAAAGCCGGTTACGGCGGCGTAAGATCGTTGGGCGGCGCGTACGGGTCGGGGAAGCAGTACTTCGGGTTCGAACAGCGCGTGCCGGCATATGCGGCGCCGACGTCGACTTGGCGAATGTGCATTCCGTACGCCTTGTTGATCGCGCCGATGAATTCCGAGGCAATCAGAGCGTATCCGGTGTTCGATGGATGGAGCCCGTCGAAACTCGTGATGCCGAAGAGATAGCCGAGGGTGCAGCAATGATCTTTCGGATTAATCGAAGACGCCAGCTTGAAGTACGGATTTGACGGCTTGCCGCTCGCCAAACCGGAGAAGATGGCATGCACGTCCACCAGCGGGACGTGCTGCGCGCTCGCAGCTTGGTCTATGCCTTGGTTGATCGCGTTTTCGAGCGATTGAACCTTGCCCGCAAATTCGGGCGTGATGTAGTTCTGTCCTAGCCCGTTGCCGGGAGTGCCCTTGCAGCCCGGTGCGGGGACGTTGCAGTCCAGATTTGGAACCTTGCCCGTGTAGGCATAGGTCTGAATGACCCCGATGGTCCCCGGAATCGTTAGATATCCGCAGGGCTTGGTGATTGAGGCGGGCGTGCATCCCCCAGGCGTCGTGAGGTGATATTTGACCGCGATCGATGTGACGAGTGAATTCGGAAAGCCATAGAAGTAGAAGAGGCACGAAACGTAGGAACGTATGCGGCACTCCGTCAGCTTTTTCGGAATCGAAACTCGTTCGAAATATCCTGCCTCGAGAATATCGGGTAGGTTAGCGACGACGACCTTTGCGCCGGAGTGCTGCAGCGTCGCGATCGATTGCCGCAGGTCGCCCTCGGCCTGCGCCGCATTACGGTCTCCGCCGACAAAACGGCCGCCGCTGCCCATATATTTGAGCACGTCGTTGGCGCCTAGCCACACGGTCGCAAGGGCTGGATGACGATTTGCCGCCGCGTTGACGTCGGTGAGATCGCGCATCTTCGCAAAGGTGCCGAGCACGGGCCAGAACGTTCCGCCTTCGTCAGCGACGACCATGTTGAGCAATCCCGGGATACCCGGAAGCTCGTTGCACGTATCGGTCTGCGGCGCGTGCAGCACGTTGGCTTCATGGAGCGTCAAGCCGGGGATTCCGACATTTCGGATATTCCCTGAGGTGGGGTTCATGCGCACCCGCGCTACGCCTTTGAGGTGATAACCGGCATTGTTGAAGCCGCCATTATCGCTGCAGACGTCGCCGGTCTTCGCTTGCGTAATCGGGAAAAAGCCGTTATCAGCGTTAATGATTTGGTTATTGAGTCCCGGCCCTTTGATCAGCGGCAGCGGACTCGTTGCCGGATCGTACATTTGCGCGACCGCCGCATCGAGCGCCTTGCCCGAGGCTTCTTCGTAAAGTAACGCCCACCAGCCGTTCTCCTGATTTGGAGGCACCGGAAGACCGCCCGCTTTTACTCCGGTGGCACCGAGGATTCCGTTTGATTGATAGCCCGCGGTGAGGCTGTCGCCGACGCCGACGATGTTGCTCAGCCCCGTGTCGTGACCCGGCTTGGAGTGCGTTTGGCCTGGCGCGGGTGGTACGAAAGCCGGTGCCGAGGCGCCGCCTCCTCCGCCGCAAGCGGTGATTGCGGCCAGCGCCACGAGTGCGACGATGCGGCGTATGCGTGAACGGGTCATCTCTCCAGCCTCCGAGCGACTATAGCGGGAAATACGTCGGCGAGCCCATGCCGAACTGAAGTTGCAGCTGCGTTGCTTTCAGACCGCCGACCGCGAGTCCGCAGGCGTTATTGACCGCCTGCTGCACCGACAAGCACTTGATGCCGATGATGCCGTCGGGCCCCATATTGGTCGGATTGCCCGAGTTTAATATCGCCGATACAAACGCATACTTCGTGATCCGCTGCTGAACGCCGAGGAAGTATGCGAAAAGGTGTTCCGGATACGGATCGGTCGGAAGGTAATCGCGCGCTGCCTGCGGCTCGACGAAGAACGTCGTCATCTTCGTCGGCGTGTACTCCAAGTACAGCACTTGCGGCAGCTGCATCGAGTTTCCGACGTTCGCGCCGGCGGGATGAACCAGCCACTGCGGCGCGACGGTCAACGTTCCGAACATCTTGGGCGTCTTGAGGAACGGCAGCGTAATCGCGACCGCGTAGTACTGCGCGCTGCGGACCGGAATCGTCTGGACCGGACCGTCGGGTAAGTTCCAGGTGACCGGAACCACGTCGTTATTGTTTGGCGAAAAGCCGATCTGGCCGCCCCGCGCGACGTATGTCGGAGAGATGACGATCGGCACCGGTCCGGGTAGTTTGTCCGACTTGATCGTGAAGAGTTTCTCCAGCATGAACACGCCGAACGTGTCTTTCGTGCGGACGTTGATGTTGCGGCCGGTGCCGGGACCGCACGCCGGGCCGTTGCTGAGGTCGGCGCAGCCGACCGGGTTTTGAAAACCGGCGAGGTAGACCGGCGCCAAACCGCTGTTGAAACCGTACGGATAGTGCTGCAGCTGGAACATGCTTGCGACCAAACGCGTCGACCAGTTGAAGCCGTAGCCCGCTGAAAGGTCGTAACCGCCCATCAGCCAGCCCTTGCCGTAGGTTCCGATGTTGCCCCACGGATACGCCGATGAAATGTCGGCAGTCCACGTCAAGCCTTGCGGCAGCGCGATCACCGGCCCCAGCGGCTGCTGGCCCACCGGCGGCGCCTGAGCGACGTTCGGCTGCGACGACGCGGACGCGGCTTGACGGCGCGTGACTTCTTGCTGCTTCTGCGAGTTCAGGAAGTTCTTGATCGCAGTGTTTGCGCCGGGCAGAATCGATTGTTCGTAGACGTCGGGCGTGCCGTCGGCGAACGCGGGCGACGCAATGGCCGCAAAAGAAACCGCGGTTAACGCTGACGCAATCCAGCGAAGACGACGACCGAGCATGCAAGCACCTCTTCAGAAATATCCGATAGCAACGGTTAATTCAGCGTATCGGGCGTTTAGCCGGAGGTTGGGCTAAACGATTGCAAATCCTTTTCGTCATGGGCGGCGTGCGTCTCACCGTCGCGCGATTTTCCGTTACGCCTGGCTGGTTTTCCGCGCAGCTCCAGCGATTTAATGATGACGTAGAGCACCGGAGTGATCGCGAGATTCAGGAACGTCGAGATCAACATGCCGCCGAAAACGACCGTTCCCAGCGAGTGCCGCGCGGCGCTCCCCGCGCCCGACGCAAAGACCAGCGGCAACACTGCGATGATAAAAGCGATGGAAGTCATCAGAATCGGCCGAAGTCTCGTCTGTGCGGCGCGCATTGCTGCTTGCACGACGGTCGCGCCTTCGTGCAGCTGCTGATTGGCAAACTCCACGATTAAAATTGCGCTTTTACTTGCAAGCCCGATGAGCATGACGTAGCCGACCTGCGCGTACGCATCTTGCGCGAGATTGGGATCGAACAAGAACGGGATCGGAAGATGCCGGAAGTTCATGAATCCGAGCGCGCCCAAAAGCGCCGCCGGAACGGCGAGCAGCACGATGAGGGGATCGATAAAGCTCTCGTACTGAGCCGAAAGCACCAAAAAGACGAAGACCAGGCCGAGCGCAAAGATAATCGTGCTCAGGCTGCCCGCCGCAATTTCATCCAGCTGCAGACCCGACCACTCGTAGCTCATGCCGGCCGGCATCACTTTTTGGGCGATCTGTTGCATCGCGGTGATCGCCTCGCCCGAGCCGTGCCCCGGAGCGCTATTTCCGTTGAGTTCGACGTTACGGTACAGGTTGTAGTGGGTGATGACCGGCGCGGCCAGCACCTGCTTCATCTGTACGAGCGTGCTCAGCGGCGTCATGACGGTGCCGGTTGCATTGGTGCTCGTGGTCGCGGCGCCGGGCGGCGCGGTTGCAAACGGGTTGGTTCCGGTGGGGATGTTGTTAGCCGCAGAGCCTGAGCTGACGTACAGGTTCTGCAGCGAGGCAACGCGGTTGCGGAACGGCTCCTCTGCCTGCACGTCGACCTGCCAGGAACGGTTGAGGTAGGTAAAGTTGTTGACGTAGAGCGACGCGAGCTCCACCTCGAGCGTGTCGAAGATGTCGTTCAAGCCAATCCCGATGGCCTTGGCCTTGTTACGATCGATGTTCAGCTGCACTTGCGGCGAGTTTATGCGGAACTGCGTGAAGACGTTTTGCAGCCGCGGATCCTGCGCCGCGGCTCCCATGATGCCGTACGAGGTCTTCATCAGCGCGGGAAGGCCGGCGTTGCCGCGATCTTCGAGCTCGAACTGAAAGCCGCCGAAACTGCCGACCCCGTTGATGGCCGGCGGATTGAGCGCGAACAGTTGCGCCTGCGGAATTTCCTTAAAGAAGGCAAAGTTGATGCGACCGATGACGGCGTCGATTCCGTCACCAGGCCCTTTGCGCTCGCCCCAAGGCTTGAGCAGGCAGAACATGATGCCGCGGTTGGGCGCCGCGCCCGTAAAGCTGAATCCACCGATGTCGAAAAGATACTTCACCTGCGGCTGGCTGCGGATGATCTTTTCGGCCTGCACCGCGATCGCGGTTTCTCCCGCAAGCGACGTTCCTTCGGGCGCCTGCACCAGCACGATGAAGTACCCTTGGTCTTCACTCGGAATGAAGCCGGTCGGCGTTTTCACGAACATGAAGAGCGTCGCCAACAGCGCCAGCGCAAAAATGCCCATCACCGGCCAACGATACCGGATCGCGCGCGGCAGTTCGCCCGCGTACCACCTGCGGAAACGGGCGAGACCGGCGTTGAACCAGCGGAAGAAGATGAACTTCGACTCCGATTCGCCCGTGAGTAAACGCGCCGACATGACGGGTGCGAGGGTGAGCGCTTGGAAGAGCGAGATCGTAATTGCCGCGGCGATCGTCAGCGCGAACTGCTTGTACAGCAAGCCGGTCGTCCCCGGGAAGAACGCGACCGGAATGAAGACCGCCAACAGCACCAGCGACGAAGCGACGACGGCGCTCTGAATCTCTCGCATCGCCTGGGCGGCGCTGGCGATGCCGCTCTGGCGTCCTTTATTCATTTCGATATGCCGGGCGATGTTCTCGATGACGACGATCGCGTCGTCGACGACCAACCCGGTGGCCAGCGTCAAACCGAATAAGGTGATCGTGTTGATCGTGAAGCCGAAGATCTTCATGACGAAGAACGTGCCGATTAGCGAGACCGGGATCGTCACGGCCGGGATCAGCGTCGACTTCGGGTTCTGCAAGAAGACGTAGATGACCAGAACGACCAGGAGGATCGAGAGCAGAAGGGTGATGACGACTTCCCGCACCGACTCGGCGACGAAGTCGGTCGTGTTGAACGCGACGGTGTAGTGGATGCCCGACGGGAACTGCTTCGCGAGCTGGTTCATCTCGGTGAGCACGCCCTTGGAGACCTGCAAGGCGTTGGCGGTTGGGTACTGCAGCACGCCGAGGCCCACCACGTTGCTGTTGCCGGTGAAACGCAGCGACGTGCTGTAGTCAACGGCGCCCAGCTCGACTCGCGCCACGTCGCCAAGGCGCGTATAGCCGCCGTTGGGGTTCGAACGCAGGATGATGTTGGAGAACTCCGCGGGAGTCGAAAGCTGCGTCAGCGCGTTGACCGTGTAGGTGTAGGGCTGGTTCTTGGTCTCGGGGGTCGAGCCGATGCTGCCGGTTGCGACCTCGGCGTTCTGCTCCTGCAGCGCGGTCACGACGTCGCCGGCGTCGAGGCCCTGCGCGGCAAGCTGCACCGGGTTGATCCAGATGCGCATCGCGTACTGACGTTGACCGAAGATGCGGACCTGCGAGACGCCGGGCGTACGCGAGAGATCGTTGACGATGTTGAGCTGGGCGTAGTTGCTCAAAAAGAGCGTGTCGTACTTCGCCGAGTCCGACGTCAGCGCGATCCCCATTACGAAGGAGCCGGAGTTCTTTGTGACTTGGACGCCGACTTGCTGCACCGTTTGCGGCAGCTGGCCGATCGCCGACTGCACCGAGTTCTGCACGTCGGCGGCGGCGATATCCAAGTTTGTTTCCAGCGTGAACGTACAGGTGATCGTCGAGACGCCCTGAGTGCTCTGCGAACTGATGTACCGCAAGCCTTGTACCGTATTGACGGCCTGCTCGAGAGGGGTGGTGACCTGCGCCTCGACGGCCTCGGGTGCGGCACCGACGTACGACGCCGTGATGGTGACCACCGGCGGTGCGATCTGCGGGTACTGGGCCAGCGGCAGCGTTGGCATTACGACCAGGCCGCCGATCAAGATGATTAAGGAGCAGACCGCCGCGAGGACGGGTCTCGTTAAGAATGCCTTCGTCACGCTAGCCGTACCAACCGGGGGCGATTACCGACGGTTGCGCCTCACTGATACTCTATTAGCGTCACCCTGAGCCTGTTAGTGTCACCCTGAGCTCGTCGAAGGGCGCGCGTCACCCTGAGCCTGTTAGTGTCACCCTGAGCTTGTCGAAGGGCGAAGGGTCAAAATGCTTGTTCTGCATGGTACGAGCTGCGCGAGAGCGGGCTCGAGACGACCTGATGAAAGCCTTTGCTCGCGCCGAGCTCGCCTAGTTGCTTGAAGGTCTCCGGTGTGACGAACTCGACGACCGGAAGATGCTTCTTCGTCGGCTGCAGGTACTGGCCGATCGTAAAGATATCGACTCCCACGGCGCGCGCGTCATCCATCGCGGTCTCGATCTCGTCGATGCGCTCCCCCAGGCCGATCATGATCGACGTCTTGGTGTAGCGCTGCGGGGCTTTTGATTTGACGTGAGCGAGCACCGCCAACGAGCGATCGTAGCCGGCGCGCTTATCGCGCACGTGCGGCGTCAGGCGCCGGACCGTCTCGAGATTGTGCGCGAAGACGTCGGGCTTGGCGTCGACGACGATATCCACGGCCCGCAGGTCGCCGCGGTAGTCGCCGCTGAGGATCTCGACGCGCGCTCCGGGTACGCGCTCGTGGATGGCGCGCACGGTGTTGGCGAAGATCAGGGCGCCGCCGTCGGGGAGGTCGTCGCGGTCGACGGCGGTGACCACGAGATACTTCCAGCCCAGGTCGCGCACGGCTTCGGCCACGCGAACTGGCTCGAGCCAGTCGACCTCCCCGCGCGGGTTACCCGTCTTGACGTTGCAGAAGCGGCAGCCTCGCGTGCACAGGTCGCCCAAGATCATGATCGTCGCCGTCCCTGCGCCCCAGCACTCGGCCATGTTCGGACACGCGGCCTCTTTGCAGACCGTATGCAGCGAGAGCTCGTTGACCCGCGCCTTGACGCGCTCGTAGTCAGGGCCGCTGGGCAGCGAGACCCGCAGCCACGGCGGCTTCCGCGGCTGACCCTTCACGAGGTCGATCTCGATCACGCGACCATCCGCTCTGCAACGAACGAAACGTCGAACGTCCGCGACAACGCTTCGATCAGCACGGGTTGGACGTCGGCGATCGCCAGCGGACGCGCAGTCTCCGCCGAAAGCGAAGTGATGCCCCGGCCGATCAATCCACACGGATTGATCAGGCGATCGTAATGCAGGCCGGATGCGACGTTGAGCGCTAGGCCGTGCATCGACACCATCTTTTTGACGGCGAGGCCGATCGCGCAGATGCTCTTATCTCCGATCCAAACGCCGGCGTGCTCGCTCCAGCGAGCGCCGCGTACCCCGAAGGCCGCGCAGCAGTCGATCACGGCGCCTTCCAACGCTCTCACCAGCGGAACCACCTCTCGAAAGCGTTCCAGCCGTCGAATCGGATACACCACCAGTTGCCCCGGGCCGTGATAGGTTACGTCGCCGCCGCGCTCGACCTCTACGAGATCGACGCCGCGGGCGGCTAGCAGCTCGGGCGAAAGCAAAACGTTCGCACGGTTCGCTTGCCGGCCGAGGGTGACGACCGGTGGGTGCTCGACGAGAATCCACGTCTCGGGTTCGCGCCCTTCGCGCACCGCGTCGTGCACGCGCCGCTGCAGTTCCCAGACTTCCCGATACGGCCGCTGGCCCAGATCGAGCAGGCGCGCAGAGCTCACCTCGCTGCGACCGGCGCCTTCGGTTTGGGATTGACGATGTGAATGGCTTTGCCGTGCGCGGCCTCGGCTGCATCCATGATGCCCTCGGTCAGCGTCGGGTGCGGATGGATAGAAAGCCCCACGTCCTCGAGCGTCGCGCCCATCTCGAGAGCGATGACGCCCTCACCGATCAGCGACTCCGCCTGCGGCGCGACGATATGCATTCCCAAGAGCAGGTCGCTCTTTGCATCACCGACGAGCTTGAGCATCCCTTCGCTTTCGTTCATCGTCCGCGCGCGGCCACTCGCCGCAAGTGGAAACTTGCCGATGCGCACCTCGTGGCCCGCCGCCTTTGCCTCTTCCTCGGAGAGACCGACCGTCGCGACCTCGGGATCGGTGTAGACGCAGTTCGGAACCGCAACCGGGTCGAAGGCCGCCGATTTGTCGCCCGAAATTACCTCGGCGGCAACGACGCCCTGCTTCATCGCGCGGTGCGCGAGCAGCGGCGAGCCGGTAACGTCGCCGATCGCGAAGACGCTGGAAACCTTCGTTCGCTGCTGTTGATCGGTGGCGAGAAATCCCTTATCGTCGGTCGCAAGACCCGCCGCGGCAAGGTTGAGGTTGTTGGTAACCGGACGCCGCCCGACGGCGACCAGCGCCATGTCGAACTCTCTCGTCTCGTCTTTGCCGTTGGTGCCCTCACCGTTCAGCGTTGCCTTCACGGTATCACCTTTGCGCTCGAGCCCCACGACCTTCGTGTTGAGCATGATTTCGACGCCCTGTTTCTTGAGGATCCGTCCGAGGGTCTTACCGATCTCGAGATCGGTGCCGGTAAGGATCTGCGACATCATCTCGACGACCAGAACCTTTGCGCCCAAGCGGCCGTACACCGTTGCAAACTCCAAGCCGATGACGCCGCCGCCGATGACGAGCAGGTTCTTCGGAACGCGCTCGAGCTTCACGGCGTCGTCAGAGTTGATGACGACCTTGCCGTCGCGCGGCCACGCCTTGACGTCGACCGGCGCGGAGCCGGTTGCAATGACGGCGTACTCGGTTTTGACGGTCTCGCTTTCACCGCCGTCGCGTTTGATGACGATTTCCGTTGGTGATTTAAAGGAAGCCTCGCCGCGGATGAACTCGACGCCGTTGGCTTTGAAGAGCGTCTTGACGCCACCGACGTTGGCCGCGACAACCTCGTTCTTGAACTTGGCGACGCCCTCCGGTTTCACTTCGGGTTTCGCGACGGTCAAGCCGAGTGCATCGGCGCGTTCGATGTGACGGATGACCTCGCCGACGTGAAGGAGTGCTTTGGTCGGAATGCATCCCCAGTTCAAACACACGCCGCCCACCTCGTCGCGGTCGACGCACAGCACTTTCTTACCCAACTGCCCGAGTCGAATTGCGACGTGGTAGCCGCCGGGGCCGGCGCCGATAACGACGGCATCGAACTGACGTGGTGTACTCATATCCCTTGAGTTCGCCCAAATGGGAGCGTTCCCCACAAAAGCAGCGAAGCGCAGGTGGGCATGGGAACGCCGGCCCCCGTGTCGGGGCTCCAACTGCGACTTTTGCGGTGGTTCGCGCGGCACGGTCGCGCGACTCTGCCCTGGCGCACGCAGCGCAGCCCCTACCGCACCGTCGTAAGCGAGTTCATGCTCGCCCAGACCCAGGTCGAGCGCGTCATCCCAAAGTTTGAGGCTTTCACCGAACGCTATGCCGATTTCTTCGCGCTCGCGCGCGCGCCGCTGGCCGACGTTCTGCGCGAGTGGCGGGGCCTCGGCTATAACTCCCGGGCCGTCCGCTTACACCGCCTGGCGCGCATCGTCGTCGCCCAATACGACGGGGCGTTGCCCGCCGGCGAGCCGGCGTTACGCTCGCTGCCGGGCATTGGCCCGTATACGCTCGCCGCGATCCGCGCGTTTGCCTTCGACGTCGCCGACGCTCCCGTCGATACCAACGTCCGCCGCATCGTTCATCGGCTCTTCTTTGGAGTCGAACACCCGCCCGCGGCGGCCCCCGCAGTCCTCGACGAGCGCGCACGCTCGCTGGTGCCTCGCGACCGCGCGCACGATTGGAGTTCGGCGCTGATGGATTTGGGAGCGCTGATATGCACGGCTCGCGCCCCAAAGTGCCTGCTCTGTCCGTTGCGCGGCGATTGCCGCGCCGCGCCGGTAGACGCAGCGGCGCTGGAAGTCGCGCGGGGCGCCAATGCAAAACCGCGCGGTCCGCAGACCGCGATTCCCTTCGAACGTAGCCGCCGTTACGCGCGCGGGCGGATCGTCGATCGGCTGCGAACGCTGCCGCCGGGCGAGCGCATCTCGCTGCTCGATCTGACGGCGGAAGTGCAACCGCAACTGCCGGGGCGAACGAGTGAAGAACTCGGGGAACTGATCGCGGCACTCGAGCGCGACGGGCTCGTTTCGTGCGCCGCCAGGGGCATCGCGCTCGCAGAATCTTCCGAGGGACTCGACGCGCGGTGACAAGAAGGGGTGAGCGTGGTACGCATTCCGTTTCCGGCGAAGAAAGTAACGCGCGCCGTCGGCATCGAGGAACTGGCGATTCTCGAACGCACCTATCCCAACGCCGTCACCGCGCTGGAATACGGTAGCGAGTTTGAACTGTTGATCGCCGTGATTCTCTCCGCACAGACAACCGACGTACGGGTGAACGTGACGACCCCCGCGCTCTTTGCGAAGTATCCGACGCCCGAAAAGCTCGCGCGCGCCGATCTCGCCGAGGTCGAAGGCATTATCAAGTCGACGGGTTTCTTCCGGATGAAAAGCAAGAACATCGTCGCCTGCGCTCGGGATCTGGTGGAACGTTTCGGCGGCCGCGTGCCGCACGACCGCGAAGAGCTCGAATCGCTCGCCGGTGTCGGGCGCAAAACCGCGAGCGTGGTGATGGCGGCCGCGTTTAAGGAAGCCGCGCTCGCCGTCGATACGCACGTCTTTCGCGTCTCGCACCGCCTCGGGCTGACGCTTGGAACGACGCCGCGGCAGGTCGAAGAAGACGTGACCAAGCTCGTCCCAAAAAACAAGTGGGGCGACGCCTCGCACTGGCTGATTCTGCACGGCCGGCAGATTTGCAAGGCGCCGACGCCGCGGTGTCCCGAGTGTCCGGTCAACGCGCTGTGCCCGACCCCGCGCATCATCAAGCGCTTGCGTTCGCTTCGGCGATAACCGGTGCTCTCGACTCCGCCGCCGCTCGCGATCACGGTCGATTCGGTCTTTGCGAAGGAGCCGCTCTGGGGCCGAATGATCGATCGCGTCTCCTGGTCGCCTGACGGCCGGCGCTTTCTGTACGTGCGCCGGAGTCAAGATCGAGACGAAAACCTCGCTCTGCTGCTTTACGACGTCGCCACCGGCACGACGCGAGTCTGGTTGCGAAGCGGTACCTTTCGGGAGACGCCGGAGGTAGCCGGCTGGTCGCCTGACGGCGCGCGCGTCGCGCTTTTGGCCGCGGGCGATCTGTATGCGGCGGCTGCCGTACATCCACATCCGCGCAAAATCGCCGGCGACGTCGACGAAGCGCAATGGGCGCCTC
The DNA here is from genome assembly GCA_036267315.1 of Candidatus Cybelea sp. Lineage (GTDB taxonomy): Bacteria > Vulcanimicrobiota > Vulcanimicrobiia > Vulcanimicrobiales > Vulcanimicrobiaceae > Cybelea. The sequence goes on from DATAWH010000008.1 coordinate 16,380, forward strand.
GCGGCGCCGAGATAGCGTATTCGCACCGCGCCGACCTGTACGTCGCGTCGCTCGAACGCAGCGTTGCCATCCGGCGGCTCACGCGCGGCGGCGTTGTGGGGTCGCTGCTCAATGGGTCGCTCGACTGGGTCTACCCCGAAGAACTTGGAATCGATCACGGGTTCCGCTGGTCTCCCGACGGCAAGCAGATCGCGTACCTGACGATGGACGAGCGGCGCGTCACGAACTTTCCGATCGTCGACTTTCTCACGACCGACAACCGCGTTTCGCGCGAGCGCTATCCGCTCGCGGGCGAAGCAAACCCCCGCGTTACGCTACGCGTCGTCGCTACGGCATCGGCGGCGAGCCGGCTGGTGTACGACGCCGGAGCCCGCGACGAATACTTGGCGAACTTCGAGTGGCTGCCGCATCGCGAAACGCTCGAAGCGGAGCTGCTGGACCGGCGGCAACGAGCGATGCGCGTCGACGTCTGGCGCAACGCCGCGGGCTCGCCGGTGCAGCTGTACCGGCAGACCTCCGCGACGTGGGTCGACGTGCAGCCGCTGCCCGTCTGGATCTCCGGCGGCCGTTCGTTCTGGCTGCTCGATCGCCGGCAGACCGCCGGACTCTATCTGCGAAGCCCCGACGGAAGTTTGCGCAAACTTACCGGCGACTACCGCGTCTCGGATTTTTACGGCGCGGATAAAAACGCGACGGCGATCGTCGCGGCGGACTATCCAACGCGGCGCGACCGGGCGCTGCTCTCCGTTTCCGCCCAGGGCGTCGTCCAGAACCTCACGCCGGCGGCCGGCTGGCACCAAAGCGTGCCGTCGCCGGCGTTCCATCGCTTCGTCGATCGGTACAGCCGCTTGAACGATCCACCGCAAATGCTGCTCGGATCAATTCCAGCGGGACCGGGGCGGCATCTCGTCTCCGAAAACGTGCCGCTCAAAGCTGCGCTCTTACCCACACGAATGCTGCAGGTGCCATCGGCCTACGGTCCGCTGGACGCCTACGAAATCGATCCGCCGGATTTCGATCCCGCGAAGAGGTGGCCGGTCGTGATGTACGTCTACGGCGGCCCCGATGCACCGACGACGGTCGATCGTTTCGGCAACCTCTACGATCAGCTGCTGGCGCGCGAGGGATTCGTCGTATTCTCGATCGACGGCCCCGCCTCGCAAGTCGACAGCGACAGTAACGTACGTCTGCTCTTTCACAACTTCGGACCGGGATCGCTGCTCGGCCAAGAGATCGGCGCGAAGTACCTCGCTTCGCAACCGTACGTCGATCCGCGCAGAATCGGAATTTGGGGCTGGAGCTTCGGCGGATACGAAACCTGCTTCGCGCTGACGCACAGCGCGCTCTTCGCCGCAGGCGCCGCCGTCGCGCCGGTCACCGACTGGCATCTTTACGACACCATCTACACCGAGCGATATATGGGGATGCCGGCGCAAAATCGGTCGGCGTACGAAAAGAGCTCGGTGCTCAGCGCGGCCGGAACGCTTCACGGGCCGCTCTTGATCCAGCACGGAACCTCGGACGACAACGTTCATATGGCCAACACGATCCAGCTCTTGCAGCGCTTCATACTCGCGCACGAAACGCGCGTTCAGTTTTATCCTTACCCTCGCAAAACGCACTCGATCAGCGGCCTCGCGCAGCAGCGGTCGGTATTCGCCCGCATGCTCGCCTTTTGGAAGGCGGTATTCTAACTACGATCGCCCGACGAGATTGCGGGCGATCACCAGGCGCTGAATCTGCTGGGTGCCTTCGTAGATTTGGGTAATCTTGGCGTCGCGCATCATTCGCTCGACCGGATAGTCGACGGAGTAGCCGAATCCGCCGAGAACCTGCACCGCGTCGGTCGACACCGACATCGCAACGTCGCCGCACTTGAGCTTGGCCATCGCCGCCCAGAGCGTTACGTCGGGTCCGCCGGCGTCGCAGCGCCGCGCCGCCTCGTACAGCGTTAAACGCGCGCCCTCGACTTCGGTCTTCATATCGGCGAGCATGAATCCTACGCCTTGATGCTGTCCGATCGGTTTGCCGAACGCCATGCGTTCTTTGGCGTAGTTCGTCGCGTAGTCGAGCGCGCCCGCGGCGATGCCGAGCGCCTGCGCCGCGATCCCCGGGCGCGACTTATCGAGCACCTTCATCGCGATCTTGAAACCTTCGCCTTCCTCGCCGAGCCGGTTGGCCGCGGGAACTTCGCAATCGGCAAAGATCAGCTCGACGGTCGGCGAACCGCGGATGCCCATTTTTTTCTCGAGCTTACCGACCGTAAAACCCGGCGTTCCCTTCTCGACGACGAAGGCGGTGACGCCGCGCGAACCAGCCGCGGGATCGGTAACGGCGAAGACGCAGACAACGTCGGCGACGCTGCCGTTGGTGATCCAGATCTTCTGACCGTTGAGCACGTAGCTGTCGCCGCGTTTCTCCGCGCGCGTGCGCATCGAGCCGAGCGCATCGGAGCCGCTCGAGACCTCCGTGAGCGCGTAGCAAACGAGGTGCTCGCCCGACGCGATCTTCGGGAGGAAGCGGCGCTTCTGTTCTTCGCTGCCGCCGATCATGATCGGAAGCATCCCGAGTTCCTGTACCGCGACGATCAACGCACTCGACGCGCACGCCTTGGCGATCTCTTCGACGACTTTCACGTAGGTAACGAACGTGCCGCCGAGGCCGCCATACTCAGATGGAATTGGAATGCCGAGCAAGTCGTTCTGTGCGAAGACCTCCTTGACGTCCCACGGAAACTCGCCGGTCGCGTCGATCTCGGCGGCGCGCGGCGCCACCTTCTCGGCAACCAGCTCGCGAACCATCGCGAGGATCATCGCCTCTTCTTCGTTTGCTGCAATATCGATCGGTGCTGTAGCCATAAGGCCGCTAATCTTCCACGAAGGCGGCGCCCGTTCCGTCGGCGCATTAGGGCGGAATGGAGAAGGTTTACGCCTCCTGCGCCGAGGCTGTCGCCGATATTCCCAACGGCGCGTCGATTGCCGTCGGCGGCTTCGGGCTCAACGGAATTCCGCACAACCTGATCGAGGCATTGCTCGAGCAGGGTGCCAGCGGCTTAGTCACCGTTTCCAACAACTGCGGCGTGGATGGCTGGGGCCTCGGCGTACTGCTGGACAACCGGCGGATTCGCCGGACGACCGGTTCCTACGTCGGCGAAAACCGAGAGTTCGAGCGCCAATATCTCAGCGGAGAGCTCGAAGTCGAACTCGTACCCCAAGGGACGCTCGCCGAGCGCCTGCGGGCGGGCGGTTGCGGTATTCCGGGCTTTTACACGCCGGCCGGAGACGGGACGCTGATCGCCGACGGAGGACTGCCCTGGCGCTACAACACCGACGGCAGCGTCGCAATTGCGTCGCCCAAGAAGGAGACGCGCGTCTTCAACGGTCGCGAGTACGTGCTGGAGGCGGGGATCGTCTGCGACTACGCGCTCGTGCGGGCGTCGATCGCCGATCGCGCCGGAAACCTGATCTTTCATAAAGCGACGCGCAACTTCAACCCGCTTTGCGCGATGGCCGGCAAAATCACGATCGCGGAAGTCGAAGAACTCGTCGAGCCCGGAGCGCTCGATCCCGAGTACGTGCATCTTCCGGGCGTCTTCGTGCAGCGTATCGTGCACGTCGGCGCTCAGGGCAAGCGCATCGAACGCGTCACCACGCGCCCTTCGACAGGCTCAGGGTGACACTTGCCCTTCGACAAGCTCAGGGTGACACTTGCCCTTCGACAGGCTCAGGGTGACATGCGCCCTTCGACAAGCTCAGGGTGACACAAGGGGGTAGCTCTCAATGGCATTGACGAGGACGCAGCTCGCGGCGCGGGTCGCCCAAGAACTGCGCGACGGACAATACGTGAACCTTGGCATCGGTCTGCCAACGCTGGTTCCAAACTACGTCGCCTCCGATGTAACCGTAACGCTGCAGAGCGAGAACGGTATCCTCGGCATGGGCCCGTATCCCTACGAAGGCGAGGAGGACGCCGACCTCATCAACGCCGGCAAAGAGACGGTGACCGTTCTGCCGGGAGCCTCGTTTTTCGACTCGTCGCTCTCCTTTGGAATGATTCGCGGCGGACACATCGATCTCGCAGTGCTCGGCGCCATGCAGGTTTCCGAGCGCGGCGATCTCGCCAACTGGATGATTCCCGGAAAAATGGTCAAGGGAATGGGCGGCGCAATGGATCTCGTCCACGGCGCGAAACGTGTGATCGTGATGATGGAGCACGTTGCCAAAGGCAACACGCACAAGATCGTACGCGAGTGCTCGCTCCCGCTGACGGGACGCCGCGTTATCAACCGCATCATCACCGATCTTGGCACGATCGACGTTGGCTCCGAAGGCCTGATCCTGCGCGAACTTGCGCCGGGCGTCAGCGTCGAGGAGATACAGGCAGCTACAGAACCGCCGTTGCTCGTTCCAGTCGAGCCGATGGTCATGGACGTGCCAGGCTTGCAGCCGCCCGCCTAGAAAATAGCTTGCAAGCACTACTTCCTCAAAGGAGCACTATGCGCATATCCGGATTATTTGCGGCATTACTTTTCTCGGCGGCCATCGCCCCAGCCGTCGCTTCAACGCAGGGCACCAACTTGACCGTCGCTCAGGCGAGCCAGCCGAGCTCGCAACAGGTACAGACGGCCGTTAAAAACGCCATTGCGGCCGCCGGCCTCTCGATGCGGCAGAAGATGAAGATCAAGCCGATGATCGAGCAGTATCAGCAGCAGACGGCCAATGCCGACGCTGCGACCAAGAAATCGGCAAAGGAGGAGCTTCTCAAGAACATCTACGGCGTGATGACGCCCGATCAACAAGCCAAGTTCAAGGCTTCGTTGAAATCGTCAATGGGGAGCATGCAGCAGTGATGACCCGTTCGAAGCTAAAGTTTGCGGCGCTCTTCGTAATGTGCGCGATGTTCTTCGGTGCCGTCGGCGCGGGAACGGCCTTAGCGGTTCAGACCCACATGGTCAACGCGAAGCACGATCTCGAGACGGCGCTCGGCGAGCTCAATCAAGCTCAGGCGAATAAGAACGGCCACCGCGTCAACGCAATCAACTTCGTGAAACAAGCCATCAACGAAGTCAACCTCGGAATTCAAGCCGCCGAGTAACGGCGACGCCCATTACGCCGAAAGATTGGCGAACTGGGTTCGATAGAGCCGAGCATAGAGGCCGCCGCGCGCGAGCAACGTCGCGTGGCGGCCTTGTTCGACGATCCGCCCGTTATCGACGACGAAGATGACATCGGCCGCGAGCACCGTCGAGAGGCGGTGCGCGATCACGAGGCTCGTGCGTCCGCGCATCGCAACTTCCAACGCTTTTTGAATAGCGGCTTCGTTTTCGGAGTCGAGCGAACTCGTCGCCTCGTCGAGGATTAGAATCCGGGGATCCTTTAACAGCACGCGGGCGATTGCGAGGCGCTGGCGTTCGCCGCCCGAGAGCTTGTGCCCGCGCTCCCCGACGACCGTCTCGTACCCTAGCGGCAACGTTGAAATGAAGCCGGCGATGTTCGCGGCCTTCGCGGCGGCTTCGAGCTCGGCGTCGGTCGCATCCGGCCGGCCGTAACGCAAGTTGCTGGCAACCGTGTCGTGAAAGAGATACGTCTCTTGCGTGACGATGCCAATATCCCGGCGCAGCGACTCGAGCGTGACGCTGCGAAGGTCGTGTCCGTCGACGATTACGCGACCGCTCTGCGGATCGTAAAAGCGCGGGACGAGCGCGGTTATCGTCGTCTTGCCGGCACCGGAGGGACCGACGAACGCGGCAACCTCGCCGGGCCGTACGTGGAACGAGATGCCGTCGAGCACGTTGCGATCGCCGCCGTAGGAAAAGACGACGTCCTCAAACGCGATGTCACCTTTGACTTCGGGTAGTGCGGTCGCGCCGGGCGGATCGTACTCTTCGGTCGTCATGTCGAGGTAATCGAAGATTCGCTCGAAGACGGCCAGTGCGCTGACGATCTGCACTTGAATTCCCGCGAGCGACGCGGCTGGTCCGTAGAGGCGCCCTTGAATGAAGGAAACGAACGCGACGATGACGCCCACCTGCAGGCTGCCGCGAATTGCCAGCCAGCCGCCGCCGAGCCAAATAAGCGCGGGGCCGACGACGATCATCGCCGTGACGGAGGCCAGGAACCAGCGGCCGACCATTGCGAGGTCGATCTCGAGCTGCATGAGCCGCGTGCCGGCCCGATAGAAACGCGCGCGCTCCAGCGCTTCGCGGGCGAACGATTTGACGAGCGTTATCCCGGAAATCGAAAGCGTCTCTTGCGTGATGGACTCGATCTCGTCGCGGCTTTCGCGCGTATTCTTACGGATCAGGTACATTCGCCGGCCGACCGGCCCCAGCGGCAGCACCATCAGCGGCACGATGGCGATCGAAATCAACCCCAGGCGCCAATCCCAAACAAACATCGCGACCAGGGTGGTCGCGATGACCACGACGTTGGTGATGATCGAGGTCAGCGTTCCGGTGACGACGTTATCGACGTTGTCGACGTCGTTGCTGACGCGGTTCATGATCTCGCCGGTCTTGGTGCCCGCGAAGAACTGCAGCGGCATTCGGTGCAAATGGCCGACCAGGTTCGTGCGAATGTCTCGCATGATGCCTTCGCCGACGAGCGAGTTGAGGTAGCCTTGCAGTACGCCGATCCCCGCGGCCACGAGCGCCGAGGCGAGGATCGCCGAAACGTCGATCGCGAGCTCGCCGAGATTTCGGCGCGGAATCGTCACGTCGATGATGTGCGCGACGACGAACCCGGGAACCAACCCTAGTGCCGCTGCGACGATGATGCAGGCGAGCACCGTCGCCTGCTGGCGCCAATACGGCGCAAAGAGCGCGCCAAGCCGTTTCCAGTTGACGCGCCGCTTTACCGTCGGTTTTTCGGGCTGATAGATGTTCGACCACATCAGCCCGTGACCGGCCATCACGCTAGTGCGGAACCGTTACCTGATGGAAAAAGACCTTGTTGCCCTCGCCGTCCTCGAACGAGGTGATCTTGCAGACTGGTGTCGCGTACGCGTCTCCAACCTCGATGCCCTTGCCGCGCAGGTCGGCGATGCTCTTGTCGATGTCGTCGACCTCGAAGACGATTCCCGAAGCGCTTCCCGGATCGCGATCGGCCCACTCGGTCGTCATCACGCTGAACGTGCCGTTGCCGATCGTCGCCTCGTTGTACTTTTCGACGCCTTCCTCTTCGAACGGCCCCGTGAACTTCAGGCCGAGGGTATTCTCATACCATTTGCGCAGCCCGGCGACGTCCTTGGCCGGATACGCGGTAAAAGCAATTCCTTTGATCATCTGTCCCCCAATGAACGAGTATTGTGTGGTGCTGACCGTTCAACCGCTTTGGGGTCCGGGGGGTTGCCCCTCAGACGCCCTAGTATAGGAAGCGGGGGCGTTACAATCGGCAGCGATTGACGCTACGTTTTGCCGTTGCGCATCGCCGCGAGCTCGCCGAAGAGCTTCTTCTCCGCATCGGAGAGATTCTGAGGAAGCTGTCCGATCAAGCGAACGTATTGATCGCCGCTGCTTCGGCCCTTGACCTGCGGCAGGCCGCGTCCGGTAAGGCGAAGCAATCGGTTGTTTTGCGTTCCGGCCGGGATCGTCATCGCTACCTGTCCGCTCAGCGTCGGCACGTTCACTTCCCCGCCCAGAAGCAGATCATAGATGCTCACCGGCAGGTCGACGTAAAGATCGTCGCCCCTGCGTTTGTACGTCGGATCGTCTTGGAGGCGGACGATCAAGTGGAGATCGCCGTTAGGGCCGCCGTTGGCCCCGGCGCCGCCTTGTCCGCTCAGACGAATGCGCTGGCCTTCGCTGATTCCGCGCGGAATCGTCACTTCGAACTTCTTGTTGAGGATGACGTGGCCGGTGCCGTGGCACTGCGGGCAGAGGTGGCCGGCTTCGGTGCCCGAGCCGTGGCAGCGCGGGCAAAGATCTTCGATCTGCAGCGAGACGGCCTTCTTTCCGCCCTCGAATATATCGCGGAGACTGAGATCGATCGTGGTTTCGAGATCTTGCCCACGCAACTGACGCGCCCGGCTCGGATTCGGCCGCGTCGTCTGGCGGCGGCCGATTCCCGAAAAGAAGGTGTCGAAGAAATCCGAAAACCCCGTCGGGTTCTCTCCCGGCCCACCGAGATCGAACTCGAACTCTTGGCCGTTAACGGTCGTCCGATAGCGCCGCTGCTGCTCTGCCTGTTGCGATGCTTGCTGCCAGTTCGGGCCGAGGACGTCGTATTTGCGGCGCTTCTCGGGGTCGCCCAACACTTCGTACGCCTCGGAGATTTCTTTGAACTTCTCTTCGGCTTCTTTGGGACTATTGAGATTCGCGTCGGGATGCCACTTTCGCGCGAGCTTGCGATAGGCCGACTTGATGTCTTTCTCGCCGGCGTCCTTGGGAACGCCTAAGAGGGCATAGTAGTCTTTAAAGTTCATTCGTCTGCGGTTTTGGCGACGATGACTTTAGCGGGTCGCAGCACCTCGTCCCCGAGCGTGTAGCCTTTTTCGGCGACCTCGACTACCGTGTCTTCGGTGGCGCCGTTCGCCACAGACGTGCCGATCGCTTCGGCGAGGCGAGGGTCAAACGGCTTCCCCTTGATCTCGATCGGCTTGACGCCCTCGCCCGCGAGCAGCGCCTCGAAGCCGCGCAGCGTCTGTTCCAGTCCGCCGCGCAGCGTGTCGCCGTCGGCTTTCGATTCGAGCGCGCGTTGGAGATTGTCCAGGACCGGCAAGAAGCGCTCGAGCAACATGCGCCGCCGCGTGGCGACGAGCGAATCGAAGTCGCGCTGCATGCGCTTCTTGTAGTTATCGAAGTCGGCCACGGCCAGCAAGAACTTGCTGTAGTTTTCATCGGCCCGAGCGTTGGCCGCAGCAAGTTGCTCCTGCGAGGAGTCTTGCTGCGGCGCTTGCTCTTCGATGACGGCCTCTCCGGCTTCCGTTTTCAGAACCGATTGATCGTCAAACATCGTCTTTTACGCGTTTGCCGGCTACTGCGCTTCTTTGAACTCGGCGTCGATGACGTCTTCGTTCGGAGCCGGGCCGCCGCTCGCGCCGTTGCCGCCTGGCGCTCCGTCGCCGGCCGCGGAGCCAGAGGATTCGCCTTGCGGCGCGGCCGCTTTATACAGAAGCTCAGCCATTTTGTAGCTGGCTTCTTGCAGCGCTTCGATCGCGGGCTTTATCTCCGCAACCGTCCCGTTTTCGCTGACGCGCTTGAGCTCGGAGAGTTTGCTTTCGACGTCGTTGCGCGCACCGCCATCGAGCTTTTCGCCGACTTCCTTGAGCGATTTCTCGGTCGAGTAGATCAGGCTGGAAGCGTTATTGCGAACTTCGGCTTCTTCGCGTTTGGCGGTGTCTTCTGCCGATTGCGCTTCGGCCTCACGCACCATCCGGTCGACCTCGTCCTTATTGAGGTTGGTCGAAGCGGTGATCGTGATCGCCTGCTCTTTGCCGGTTCCGAGATCCTTGGCACTGACGTTCACGATGCCGTTAGCGTCAATGTTGAAGGTTACCTCGATTTGGGGCACGCCGCGCGGTGCCGGAGGGATGCCTTCCAAGCGGAAGCGTCCGAGAGTTTTGTTATCCTGAGCCATCGGGCGTTCGCCTTGCAGCACGTGGATGTCGACCGACGTCTGACCGTCCTCGGCGGTCGTGAATATCTGCGATTTCTTCGTCGGAATCGTGGTGTTCCGATCGATGAGTTTGGTCAATACGCCACCGAGCGTTTCGAGACCGAGCGAGAGCGGCGTAACGTCGAGCAAAACGACGTCGCGAACTTCGCCCGAGAGCACGCCGGCCTGAATGGCCGCGCCGATCGCAACGACTTCGTCGGGATTGACCGTCAGATTCGGTTCTTTACCGGTGAGCTTGCGCACGAGCTCTTGGATGACCGGCATGCGCGTCGCGCCGCCGACCATGATCACTTCGTCGATCTTGGAGACGTCGAGTTTTGCATCGGCGATCGCGCTGTGAAACGGACCCACGCAACGATCGGTGAGATCGCTCGTCAGCTCTTCGAACTTCGCACGCGTCAGCGTGTAGTCGAGGTGCTTGGGGCCCTCCTGATCGGCGGTGATGAACGGCAGATTGATGCTGGTCTGTACGACCGACGACAGTTCGATCTTCGCCTTTTCGGCCGCTTCGGTAAGCCGCTGCATCGCCTGCTTATCTTTGCCGAGGTCAATGCCTTGATCGCGGCGGAACTGATCGACCAGCCATCCGACGATTCGCTCGTCGTAGTCGTCACCACCGAGGTGGGTGTCGCCGTTGGTTGCCTTGACTTCGAAGACGCCGTCGCCGACTTCGAGGATCGAGACGTCGAACGTGCCGCCTCCGAGATCCCAAACGAGGATCGTCTCGTTGCCTTTCTTTTCGAGACCGTAGGCGAGCGCCGCCGCCGTCGGTTCGTTGATGATGCGCAGCACGTCGAGCCCCGCAATCTTGCCGGCATCTTTCGTGGCCTGCCGCTGCGAATCGTTGAAGTACGCGGGCACGGTGATGACCGCTTTGCTCACGCGCTCGCCGAGATAGTTGCTGGCGTCGTTGACGAGCTTTTGAAGAATCATCGCGGAGATCTCTTGCGGCGTGTAATCCTTGCCGTCGATCTTGACGTGATAATCCGGTTCGCCCATGTGGCGCTTGATCGAGCTGATCGTGCGATCGGGATTGGTGATCGCCTGACGCTTTGCGAGTTGGCCGACGAGACGCTCGCCGGTCTTTGTGAATGCGACGACCGAAGGCGTCGTGCGCGACCCTTCGGCGTTAGGAATTACGACGGGCGAAGAGCCCTCCATTACGGCGACGACGGAGTTGGTCGTGCCAAGGTCGATGCCGACCGTTTTAGCCATGAAATTTCTTACCTCGTTGTTAAATTTCTGCGCCGCTCCGGACCAGCTAAGCCGGGGTCGCAGTCAGGCCGAGGTTATGAGCCCGACGCGAGGCCGGCGGCGCCTTGCCGCTTACGAGCGAGTCAGATTTGGGAGTACCGCACCATGATACACGATGCGGAAGCAAAGTTGTTTCGCAGCCCTATAACACAAGTGGGGGACCCGCTGGTTGCAGGCCCCCCCTTCCCTTCGACGGGCTCAAGGTGACACCGTGCCCTTCGACGGGCTCAGGGTGACACCGTGGCCTAGGGCTGTTCTTCCTCGGGTTGCTGCCCTTGAGGCTGCTGCTGTTGTTGCTGCTGCTGCTGCTGTTGCTGCTCGATGGCCTGCGGCTGGGCCGCGGGTGTCTCGCCGAGCTTAATGGCGACGAACTTCTTCATGCCTTGCGACCAGACGTTGAGCCGGATCGTGTCGCCTGGCTTCTTGGAGCCGATGTAGTTGTGCAGGTCTTTGACGTTATCGAACGACTTGCCGTCGGCTTGCAGGATCACGTCGCCCGGCTGGATGCCGGCCGAATCGGCAGGCGAGCCGGAGAAGACTTGCTGCACGGCGATGCCGCCGCTGCCGTTGTAGCCGATCTGGTTCTTGATGCCGGGCGTCAGGTCGGCCATGTAGATGCCCAGGAATCCGGTCGAGGTGCCCTGGTGAGCGCCGGGGTTCTTCTGAAGACTTGCGACGACGCTGCGGACGGTATTCGAGGGAATGGCAAAGCCGATGCCCTGAGCGTACGCCGATTTCACGGTCGATTGATTCATCCCGATCACCTCGCCGTTGATGTCGATCAGCGGGCCGCCGGAGTTACCGGGGTTGATCGGGGCGCTCGTCTGCAACAGGCCTTTGAAATCGATCTCCGAGCCGTTTTCCGTTGGGATCGGTTCGGAACGATTAAAGGCGGAGACGACGCCGACCGTCACCGTCTGCGTCAGCTGCAGCGGCTCGCCGATCGCAATCGCCCACTGCCCTTGCTCGAGCCGGGTCGAATCCGCGAGCTGCAGCGGTGGTGGAAGCTTTCGGTAATTGTCGACCCGCAGAATGCCGACGTCGGCCGCGATGTTATAGGCAAGAACGTGCGCCGGGACGTGATCGCCGTTGGCAAAGACGACCGTCAACTTGGTGATCTTACCGCCCTGCGGCGGCTGCAGCACGTGTGCGTTCGTGACGATGTCGCCGCGCGCATCGATGACGAAGCCCGAGCCCGATGCTTCGCCGCGGTACGGCTGAACGATGCCGGGGCCTTGCCCCTGTCCGCCAAAGAATTGCTGAAAGAACGGGTCGGCGGGAACGACTTCCTGACCGTTGACTTCTTCGGTAATGGCGACGACCGACGATTTCGTGCGCTTGACCGCGCTGACGATTCGATCTTGGTCGCTCACTCCGCTCAACGGAACCGCCGCCATCGCCGGCAGCGTCCCGGCCGGGCCGGTCGGGCCGCCGAAATGGCTGCTCGCGTAGAGCATCATGAGGAAGCTGCCGATAACGGCCCCAACGAGCCCGACAATGAGTGTGGGCAGAACGCGATTTGTCATACGCAGCCATCCTACCAGGCCGCCGGGAAAAAGTTACCAAGAGAGCCGCCAGGGCGCTAGATCTTTAGGATCCCCTCACACTTCTCGGCGTCGCTCCGTACGCCGGCGGCCGATCGAGGTGCGCTCTCTGCGTCTTCCCAGAGAGCCATAGGCAGCCGGCGCTCGAGCGCGGCGCGGATACACTCGAGGCGCTCGTCCCGCAGTTGCATCACGCGCATTTGAATGAGCAGCCTGGCCCGCCGCAGCGCCCGCCGCGAGTAGAGCGCATCGGGCGAAAGCGGCGCGGGCGAGGCCTGCGCGGGGCGCGGAGGGTGCGGCGCCGCCGGAGCGGGCGACGCCAGGGTTGCGACGAGCGAGAGCAGCGCGACGAGTTGCACGATGAGTCCTCCGGGAAGTAATTCACGCGATTGCGCGGGGGAGCAAGAGCGTGCGGCATAAGCAACCCGGGTGAACTCCGACACTTTGACGCTGCCCGCTCCGCCGGCGGGAGCCTACCTGCGCATCGTCCCGCTGGGCGGCTGTGGTGAGATCGGTCGCAATATGACGGTCATCGAGACCGACGAGGATCTCGTGGTCGTCGACTGCGGCCTGATGTTCCCCGACGACGAGATGTACGGGGTGGACATCGTCATCAACGACTTCACCTACGTCCGCGAGCGCGCCGACAAGCTGCGGGCGCTGTTGGTGACGCACGGGCACGAAGATCACATCGGCGGCATCCCATATTTCGCGCGCGAGTTCAAGGGCGTTCCGATCGTCGGCACGGGATTGACGATCGCCTTAATCAAGGCGAAGTCGCGCGAGCAGCGCGTCGGCGAGGCGACCTTTACGCAGGTCAAGCCGGGAAGCCGCGTTCGCTTTGGATCGATCGACGCCGAGTTCGTGCACGTCAACCATTCGGTGGCGGGAGCCTGTTCGCTCGCTTTGCGCACGCCGGTCGGCACGGTCTTTCACACCGGAGACTTCAAGTTCGACCAGACGCCGATCGACGGCAAGCCAGCCGATTTCGCGCGCATCGCGCGAATCGGAGACGAGGGCGTGCTTTGTATGCTCTCGGATTCTACGAATGCCGAACGGCCCGGGCACACTCGCTCGGAGCGCATGGTCGGCGAAGCGTTTACGTCGATTTTTTCCCATGCGAAGGGGCGCATCGTCGTCGCGTCCTTTGCCTCGAACGTTCCGCGAATTCAGCAGACCGTCGACCACGCCGTCCGCTTCGGGCGAAAGGTTGCGTTCCTGGGGCGCTCGATGCGCAACGTCGTGCATTTTGCGAGCGAACTCGGTCATTTGCGCGTGCCGGCGGACGCCGTACTGCGCATCGAAGAGATCGACGCCTATCCTCCCGAGCGGATCGTCGTCATGACGACCGGTTCGCAGGGCGAACCGATGAGCGGCCTCGCCCGGATGTCGGTGCGCGATCACAAACAGTTCAACATCGTTCCCGGCGATACGGTCGTCATCAGCGCGACGCCGATTCCGGGGAACGAAAAGAGCGTGCACAAGACGATCAACAACCTGTGCAAGCTCGGTGCCAACGTCATTCATGGCACCGATGGCCGCTCGCACGTGTCGGGGCACGCCTCGCAAGAGGAGCTGCTGCTGATGCTCAACCTCGTGCGCCCCGAGTTCTTCGTCCCGGTGCACGGCGAATACCGAATGCTCGCCGCGCACGGGAGGCTCGCGGTCGAGACGGGCGTCGAACCTGGAAACGTGTTCATCGTTGAGAACGGCGACGTGCTCGAGTTCACCAGCGAGTACGGTGACAAGATTGGCCGTACGTACGGCGGTCACGTCTTCGTCGACGGCTCCGGGATCGGCGACGTCGGCGAGGCGGTGCTGCGCGACCGCAAGGCGCTCTCCAACGACGGGATCATGATGGTTGTCGTCGCGATCGACGGCGAAGAGGCGCGCGTGACCGCCGGGCCCGATCTCATCTCGAAGGGCGTGTTCTATCTTCCCGAGGCGGGCGGCGTCCTCGACGAACTGCGCGCCGAGCTCACTGCGGCGATCGCGGGCATCTCCGTCGACGCGATGCGCGATGCCGACTCGGTCAAGGAACACATCCGCAGCGTGCTCGCAAAAGCCGTGTACGAGCGCACCAAACGTCGCCCAGTCGTCATTCCGGTCGTGATGGAGATTTAACTCGAACAGTCACCACGTGTCACCCTGAGCTTGTCGAAGGGCGTACGGTGACCCCGAGCCTGTCGAATGGTCGCTCGTCGTCAACTTGCGCGTTTGCAGATCTTTACCGGCCCGGCCCTTCGACAAGCTCAGGGTGACACGTGGTCCTTCGACAGGCTCAGGATGACACGCGGTCCTTCGACAGGCTCAGGTGACACACGACGGATCGAGCATTCTAGCGGGCGATTCGTGCGATCACCGCGTCGGTAAAGTCACTCGTCGACGCGTGGCCGCCGAGGTCTGCCGTAGCGATTCCTTGCGCTACCGTTTCGAGCGCCGCGTCGTAGATCGCGCGCGACGCTGCCTTCGCGCGTTCGTCCTCGATATAAGACAGAACCGCGGCGGCTGCCAGAATCATCGCGAGCGGATTGGCGACGTTCTTGCCCTCTAAACGTGGCGCCGTACCGTGCGGCGCTTCAGCCATCACGGCCGAAGGTCGAAGCGTTTCGTCGAAGGCGAGCAGCACCGATTCGGCACCCGCGATCGAACCGAAGAGCTGCATCACGAGATCGGAGAGACAGTCGCCGTCGCGGTTGAGCGACGGAATGACCAGCGGCTTGTCGCCGGGCGCCGAGAGCAGCAGTGCATACGTCGCATCGATCAGCTGGGGATCGTAGTCGACGTTGGGGTGGCGTGCGGCCGCGGCGTCCATTTCCTCTTTGAGTAAGCCCTCGTAGATTGGGCTCACGGTGAACTTCGGTCCGCCGAAAACGACCGCTCCGGTCTTTTCCGCGTGAAGAAAGGCGTAGTCGGAAACGTAGCGGCAGATTCGGCGCGAAATTTGTTCGGTGCGCAACGCAATTTCGTCCAGCCCCTCGCCCTCGCGCCACTCTTTTGCGCCGTAGGCGTCGCCGACGGCCATCCGCACCACGGAGATCGGGGCGTGAATCCCGCCGACCGGACGCACGCGGGGCAGCTTGCGCCCCGTACGCACGATGACGCTCCCGCCGATCGCTTCGCGCAGGATGCGATTGGGAGAACCGACGTCGCTCTTGCCCTCGGGCGTGATCGTCGCGGCTTTTAGGCCGAGCCCATGCTCCACGATCGCGTGTGCCGCCTCGATGACGACGCGATTACTCGTTTTGCGCCGGCTCTCCAGCGACAGGTCGTACGGTACGAGGTTCAGTTCGACGCCGGTGATGCGCCGATCGAGCACGCGCAGCGCCTCGCGCAGCAGCTCTTGTCCGGTTTGGTCGCCTTCGAGAACGACGAGCGTTGGTGTAGCCAAAGTGAAGTTAGCGCTTCTCGCGTTCGACGGCCGTTCCTATGCGGGGAGATCGGCCGCCGCGCGCAAGTATCCACGCGGGAGGATCGGTCATGAAATGTGTTTCGACAAGAGCAGTTATCGCAGTACTTCTGAGCCTGCCGGCCGCCGGTTGCGCCTCGTCCACACAGCCGCCGCTACCAGCGGCGCCGGGCGTGTCCGCAATTCGTCCGCCTGCGCCATCGAGCGTCGACGTCGCTCGAAGCGACGAGCAGAGCGCGCACGACGCCAAGGTGCTCTTCTATCACGTGATGCGCCCGCGTTCAAAGGCGCCGCTAACCGGGCTCCGCGAAGCGACGAGAGTTCAGTATCCCGCCGACCTCGTTCGTAAGAAGGGACCGGTGATGACCAAAGCCGTTTCGTTCAATATCTACGTGGACTGCAAGACCGGGGGCGAGACCTGCTGGGGCAACCCCGAAAGCTTCGAGAGAAACCTGACCGGAAGCCACTTCACCGCACTGCTCAAGCAGTATACCGGTTCGCCGCCGAGCAGCTACACCTACGGCGGAGCCTTCGACGTGAAATACCACACCTTTACCAAACTCTTTTACAGCGACGACCTGCTCGCCGTGCTCCACGCGGCACTCGTGCGCAACGATCGGCTCGCCGGCTACGGGAACATGTACCACATCTTCTTACCGGAAGGGTACGACACGTGCTTCGACCGTTCTCGTTCGTGCTATTCGCCCGATCGTCCGCGAGACTTCAACTTCTGCGCCTACCACGAGGTCGTCAAGTTCCAAGACGTCCGTCAGAACGTCGTCGTCTCGATCGAACCGTATCAAAAAGTCAGCTTTTGTGCGTCGCGGGCCTCTTCGGGCGCGAGCGCGCTCACGAATTCGACCGCCTCAACGCTCGGCCACGAGATGTTCGAGTCGATCACCGATCCGGGGCCCGCTTTTGCCTGGTTCAACTTCATCTATTTCGATGAGGTCGCCGACCTCTGCGAGGCGCTTCAGTGGAAGATCAAGGTTGGACCTTCCGTCTATAGCATCCAGCCGATGTACTCCAACAGGTACCACGCGTGCGCCGACGGGCCGTAAGGAGTGGCGCCGTCAAAATGAACTGAGGTCGTGACGAAGAAGAAGGAGTGCCCATGGCGCGCTCTCGCCGGCGGGCGAATGCGAAGAACCGGCTAAACCTCGAAATCATCGGTATTGCCGCGATCGCACTGGCCGTACTCTGCGGCATTGCTTTGGCTTTCCCGCATAACTCGGGCAGCGTCGGAAGCTGGACCTCCGCCGGATTGCGCTATCTCTTCGGCGACGCAGCCGGACTCTTTCCCGCGCTCGTCGCGTTCGTGGGGGCGATCGTCTTCCTTGAAATTAGCGTGCCGCGCATGGTCGGGACGCTGGGCACGAGCGCGCTCGCCTATTTCCTGATCATCACCGCTTTCTTCGGGGTGCCGGGCGGGAAGCCGGGCGGCCTCGTCGGCGACGATATTTGGTGGGCACTACGGTCGCTGGTTGGGAAAGCCGGCGCAACGGTCGTGCTCGTGGTCATTGCACTCTCCCTTACGCTCTGGCTGACCAACGCGAACTTGAAACGGATCATCGGTACGCTCGTGCTGTGGGCCGGCAAACTGAAACCCCCGCCGCGGCTCCCCAAATCGCAGCGCGAACTGCCCGAACTGAAGCGGGCATCGGCCGTGCAGGTTCCCGCCTACGACCACTACGGGAAGATCGACGACGAAGCAACCGCCGACGAAGACGAGGAGGAGCAAGAGGAAGAACTCCCTGCGGCGCGGCCGGCGCCGATCGCGCGAGTCGGCAGCTCCGCGACCTACAGCAGCTCCGCGACCTACACAGGAAGCAAAACGTACCGGCTGCCGGATCTTGCGATCTTCGACGTGCCGCCGAGCGAAATCGTCGACGAGTCGAGCCGGTCGCACGTCCTCGAAGATACGCTGGCGAGCTTTGGGGTCGGAGCAAAAGTCGTGCACATCGAGCGCGGACCATCGATTACGCGCTACGAGCTCAAGCCCGAGCGCGGCGTGAAGATTTCTCGCATCTCATCGCTCGCCGACGACCTCGCGCTGGCGCTCGCCGCGACAACCGTGCGTATCGAAGCGCCGATTCCAGGCAAATCCGCGATCGGCATCGAGGTTCCGAACAAAACCGTGTCGGTCGTCGCGATTCGCGAAATCCTCGAAGCGCTGCCAAATCGCGGCCAAGTCCCGCCGCTGTGGATGGCGCTGGGCAAGGATATCACTGGGCGACCGGTGTTCGGCGATCTCGGCAAGATGCCGCACCTTCTGATAGCCGGCGCCACGGGTGCCGGCAAATCGGTCTGCTTGAACACGATCATCGCGTCGCTGCTCGTCAGCGCGACACCCGATCAGGTGCAGCTGTTGATGATCGATCCGAAGCGGGTCGAACTGACCGGCTACAATGGGATCCCTCATCTCATCAAAGACGTGATCGCCGACCCGCGGCTCGCTGCGGGCGCGCTCTTCGAGATGACCAAAGAGATGGACGTCCGGTACGAGCGATTCGCCAAGGCTGGGGTCCGCAAGATCGAAGAGTACAACGCGAAGTTTCCCGACGAGCACCTTCCCTACGTCGTCGTGGCGATCGACGAACTTGCCGACCTAATGCTGGTTGCGCCGAGCAAGGTCGAAACGACGATCATGCGGCTCGCTCAGCTGGCGCGCGCGACCGGAATCCACCTCGTCGTGGCAACGCAGCGGCCGTCGGTCGACGTCATCACGGGATTGATCAAGGCGAACATTCCGTCGCGCATCGCGTTTGCGGTGAGTTCGCAGACCGATTCTCGCGTCGTGCTCGATATGGGCGGCGCGGAACGTCTGCTCGGACGGGGTGACATGCTCTACCTTCCGATCGACGCCCCCAAACCAATTCGGGCGCAAGGAGCATTGATCACGGGCTCGGAGGTCAACCGCCTCGTCGAGTTTTGGGCGCGCCAGTCGCGCCCCGACAACCTGCTCGACGTCGACGTCGTACCGGTCGGCGACGAGGACGGGCGCAAGGATGCCGATCCGCTCTGCTACGAAGCCGCAAAGTTCCTCATCGCAAGCAACTACGCGTCGACGGCCGCGCTGCAATCGCAGTTTTCGATCGGGCACCCGCGCGCGGTCCGCTTGATGAAGCAGCTCGAGGATTTCAAAGTCGTCGGCCAGCACGAGGGAACGAAGCCGCGCAAGATCCTCGTTGGATTACCGGAACTTGAGATCATGGCGCCTCGCTTAGGCCGCGACCAAGACGCGCAGCAAGATCTCTTTGCGAGCAAAGACTAGATGAGCCGCCTGCTGGTGGTCGCACTCTGTTATGCGGTAGCGCTGGTAGCTTTTGGCGCGTTTGCCGAGATCGGCAGCTCCGTCATCGCGCACGGTGAGCCCGCGCTCTTCGTCCCGTGGGAGCGGTCGCTCTTCGACCATTCGACTCTGCTCGCATGGTGGCTGACGTGGGCATGCTACCCCGGTGCCCTCATTCCGATCTGCCTCATCGTCCTGTTTCTGGCCTGGCGCTATCCGCAGTGGCGAACCCGATTGATCCTCAGCGTCGTCTCGCTCCTGATCTCGTGGCGGGGCGCGGACTACTTCCAGCACGTGTACGCGCGCCATCGCCCGCTGGAGTGGGTCGTGCGACACGAAACTACGTTCTCTTACCCGAGCTCGCACGCCGCGATCGCGGTTGGATTCTACGGACTCTTGGCGCTGATGATCTTCGCCTCCGACCTTCCGCGCACCACGCGAAATGTCGCAGGCGTGCTGCTCGTCGTGCTTGCGGCTGCGATCTGCTGGTCGCGCGTGGCGCTCGGCGCGCACTATATCACCGACCTGCTGGGCGGCGCGCTGTTTGGGGCGGTCGTTGCCTGTTTGATGATGGGCGTGCTGGCGAGCGGCGCCTTCGGCGGGGTTGGGGGTCGGCTCTCCCGCACGGCAGAATAGGGGGATCATGGCACACGCGGACCCGATCATGGCGAACATCGAGCGCAAGCTCGATGACGGTACGCCGCTTTCAATGGACGACGGGCTCGCGCTCTATCGGACGTGGGACATTCATTCACTGGGGCGCCTTGCGCGACGTCAGAAGGAACGCAAGAGTGGAAAAAAAGTCTTCTACGTCCTCAACCGCTACATCAACTCCACAAACGTGTGCTACGCGGGCTGCACGTTCTGTTCGTTTGCCGCCGATGAGTTCAAGGAGACCGAGCGCGTCTTTCGCATGACGGCCGATCAGGTCTTCGCGAAGGCGATGGAGACCGGCGCGAACTTCAATCAAATTCACATCGTCGGCGGGCACGACCCGCGGCAGCTCTCTCTCGACTACTGGCTGCCGCTGATGCGCCGTTTCAAGGCGGCCCTTCCGCACGTGCAGCTTTCACTGTTCACCGCGGCCGAGATCGAGTACATGTCCAAGCGTCACCGCATGACTTTTCCCCAGATCGTCGCCGAGCTCAAGGCGGCCGGACTCGATAACGTCAACGGCGGCGCCGCCGAGATCTTCGCCGAAGAGACGCGCGCCAAAATCTGTCCGAACAAAGTTTCCAGTGCGAACTGGCTGGCGCTGCACGAAGAGCTGCACCGCCAGGGAGTCGCGAGCAACGCAACGATGCTCTACGGCCACATCGAATCGCTCGAAGATCGCGTCGACCACATGATCCGGCTGCGCGAGTCGCAGGACCGTTCGCCGGGCTTCAACGCGTTCATCCCGCTGGCGTTTCATCCCGACGGCAACGAGCTTTCGTACTGCGGCTGGACGACCGGCATCGACGATATCCGCACCTTCGCCGTCGCGCGCTTGATGCTGCACAACTTCGATCACGTCAAAGCGTACTGGATGATCCAAGGGCTCAAGGTGTGCCAGGTCGCGCTGCAGTTTGGCGCCGACGACATGGATGGGACGCACGGCTCGACGGACGAGGAGATGATCTACCACTCGGCCGGCACCCGATCGGGCCAGTACGTCGACGACCGCGAGTTCCGCCGACTCATCGAAGAGGCCGGCTACACCCCCGTGCGGCGCAACTCGACCTACGATGAGTTCCCTTGGGACTGGGCGCCGCCGGCGCGAGGTGTCACCCTGAGCGAAGCGAGTGAACCCAACGGTGTCACTCTGAGCAAAGCGAGTGAACCGAACGGTGTCACCCCGAGCGAAGCGAGTGAAACGAGCGACGTCGAAGGGCGGAAGCATGACGCTGCGCTGCGGTAGAATTCAGTATACGAACGACTTGCCGATCTACGCGGCTTTCGACGCGGGAATCATCGCGTATCCTGGAACGCTCCACGCCGACGTTCCCGCGCGTTTGAACGCCATGCTGCTCGAAGGCGACCTCGATCTGAGTCCGATCAGCGCCTTCGCCTGGGCGGCGAACTGGAAGGAGCTGGTGCTGCTTCCCGATCTTTGCATCGGCGCCCGCGATGAAGTCGTGTCGGTCGTGCTGGTGTCGCCCGTTCCACCGGCGGCACTCGACGGCCGCCCGGTCTACGTTACTGAAGAATCGGCGAGCGGCCGAAACTTGCTGCGCGTGCTGCTCGAACGTCGGTTCGGCCTGACTCCGCGATATTTTCCAGAGCCCGATCCGCTCCAGCGCGCGCGCAACGGCGACCCGACGCTGCTGATCGGCGATCACGCAATCGACGCGATCGAGCGTTTCCCCGCCGAGCACGTTTACGATCTCGGGCGCCTGTGGCACGAGTGGACCGGCCAGCAGACCGTCTTTGCCGTTTGGGCCGCTAGACGCGACGCTTTCGAGCGCGATCCCGCCGCAATCGGCGACTGCATGCACGCGCTTACCGATTCGTACACGTGGTCGCGCGCGCACCTCGGCGACGTCGTGGCAGCGGCGCAACGGACGATCCCTCGCCCATCGGGTTTTTACGAGCACTACTACGGCAAGCTCAACTTCATGCTCCACAGCGCCGCGCAGAATGGATTGGGCGCGTACTGCCGAGAGCTCTTCGAGATCGGCGCAATTCCGTCTGTCCCGGAACGCTTTGCCGAGGTTGCCCGTGCCGGCACTCGCTAGTCTCCTCGATCGCGCGGCCTCGGGAGGGCGCCTGTCCTTCGACGAGGGCGTGCGGCTCTACAACGAAGCCGATCTGCACGATCTGGGCGCGGCCGCGCACGCGCGGCGATTGGCGATGTACTCTCCCGAGATCGTCACGTACGTCGTCGATACGACCATCAACTACACCAACGTCTGCAACGTGCACTGTACCTTCTGTGCGTTTTTCCGCCCAGAACAGCACAAAGAAGGCTATACGATGTCGCACGATAAGGTGCTCGATCGCGTCAAATACGCAGTCGATCAGGGTGCGACGCAGATCATGATTCAGGGCGGCGTGAACCCCGAACTCGGCATCGCCTGGTTCGAGGAGCTCTTTGACCGGGTTCGGCGCGAGTACCCACGAGCCGATATCCACTCGCTCTCGGTCTCCGAGATCGTCGGGCTCGCGCACGTGGAGGGAATCTCGACGCGCGACGTGCTTTCGCGTCTGAAGGACGCGGGCATGAAATCGCTGCCGGGCGCCGGCGCGGAAATTCTCGTCGAACGCGTGCGCAAGCGCATCTCGGCACGCAAGATCAAACCGGACGCGTGGCTCGGGGTCATGCGCGAGGCGCAGCTGCTCGGCATGCCGACGACGGCTACGATGATGTTCGGTTCGATCGAAACGCCGGCCGAGCGCATCGAACACCTGCACGTTCTGCGGGAGCTGCAAGACGAGACCGGCGGCTTTACCGCCTTTATCCCTTGGTACTACGTTCCGTTCAAGACGCCGTTACGCGGAAAAGAGTCGACCGGGCTCGAGTATCTGCGCGTGCTCGCGATCTCGCGCCTCTACCTCGATAATTTCCCGCACCTGCAGGCCTCTTGGCTGACGCCCGGGCTCAAGATGGGGCAGCTCGCGCTCTTCTACGGTTGCGACGACATGGGCGGCACGATCATCGAAGAGCAGGTCGTCCACGATGCCGGCAGCACCAACGAAGCGACGCGCCGCGACATCGAAAACATCATCATCGGCGCCGGTTTTCGGCCGGTCGTCCGCGATACGTACTGGAACCTTCGTAGCGATTTAGCGCTCGCGACCGCTTCGTAGCGCCCCGCGCCCTTCGACAAGCTCAGGGTGACACGGGCCCTTCGACAGGCTCAGGGTGACGCGGGCCCTTCGACAGGCTCAGGGTGACACAACGCCCTTCGACAAGCTCAGGGTGACACTAGCCCTTCGACAGGCTCAGGGTGACACGGGGGGTGACGCGGCGATCGTGGCGGCGCCTAATATTTCGTCGGTTTTGATATCGAGCAGCGCGACCAATTGACCGGGTGAGACCGCACGTTGCGCTTCATCGAAGCGCAACTGCAGGATCCCGTCGCGATCGATCGATGCCCGCGCGAGCGACGGCGTCGCGCGATAGCGGATCATCGCGCGAACCGGCACTTCGTTTTCGCCGTCGAAGCGCTCCGGGCGGATGAGATTGAGTTCGTCGGCGCGCAGTGCGGTCGAAAGAAGTTCGTCTTCGCGCCCGACGACGATCGTGTTGGTCGCGGGATCGATGCGCGTGACGTACCGCGGACCGTCGCTGCTTGCCGGCACGAGCGCGCGCTGTCCGATCGTGTAGTTGGCGATGCCGCCGTGGTCGCCGAGAAGCTCGCCGCTCGTCGTGACGACGGCGCCATCGGCAGCCAGCTCCGGACGCAGGCGCATGACGACCTCGCGGTAGCTGCGACCTTCGGCGAAGCAGACGTCTTGCGATTCGGTTTTGTCGTGCACCGGCAGGTTAAAGCGGCGGGCGTGGGCGCGGGTCGTCGCTTTATCGAAATCGCCTAAGGGAAGCAGCAGCCGTTCGAGCTGTGCCGGCACGAGCTGGGCGAGTGCGTACGCCTGATCTTTTGCGCTGGGGCTGCGGAAGAGGTGGACGCCGTCTGCGTGGCGCTCGATGCGGGCGTAGTGCCCGGTGGCCACGTAGCGTGCGTCCAAACGATCCGCGTACTGCGCCAACGTTCCCAGCTTGACGAAGTTATTGCACGAGACGCACGGATTCGGGGTGCGCCCGGCCGCGTAGTCGTCGACGAACCGGTCGATGACGCTGCGCCGAAATGCTTCTTCGAAATCGAGGACGTAGTGCGGAATGCCGAGCGCAGCCGCGCTGCGGCGCGCGTCGTCGAAATCGCTGCTGCCACAGCAGCTCTTTGCGTAAGAGGGACGCGACGGCGCGTACATCCGCATCGTGATGCCGACGACGTCATACCCGCTCTCCTGAAGCAACGCTGCAGCAACGGCTGAATCCACGCCCCCGCTCATCGCTGCAACCACACGTTCCTTGGCCATCTAATCGGACAGGATAACACTAAGGTGGGGCCAACTCAAAGCTCACCGATGAGCGAGGCTGGACCGCAAAATCTGGGCGAACGGTTTCGCGCCGCGCGCGAGGCCCGCGGGCTCGCGCTCTCCGACGCGGCCGAGCACGTCCGGATCCGCTCGCTCTATCTGGCCGCCATCGAAGATGAGAATTGGAAGACGATCGGGGCCCCGGTCTACATCCGTGGGTTTCTCCGCACCTATGCACGCTTTCTCGGGCTCGATCCGGAGGAAGCGGTCGCCACCTTCAACCTAACGCAGCCCGACCTGCCGGCGTCAAGCTCCGCCGCCTCCGGTGGCGCTCTCGATCCCTCTCGCTCCGCCCACCCCTGGCGAAGCAGCCTCGTGCTCTGGATCGCCGGGACGATCGCGGTCGTCTTGGTCGCCTTTGTGGTCTACAACGCGCTGACGATGAATCGGCAGGCGGTCGTCGCGGAGGCGACCGCGAGCCCCTCGGCGGTCCCGGCGCTCTCGACCGCGCCGGCCGCGCCGCGCGTCGCCGCAACGCCGGCCACCGGACCGGGCGGCGCCAACTCGCTGGCCGTGGTCTTCTCGGCTCCCTCGTGGATGCGGGTCACCGTTGACGGGAATGTTAGCATGGAGGGAACGTTTCCGGCCGGCACCTCGAAGACGTTCCACGGAAAGACGGCGCTCGTACGCATCGGGAACGCCGGCGGCGTAGAAATCTACGTCGACGGTAAGGATCGCGGAAAGCTCGGAAAGTCGGGGGACGTCGTCGAGCAAGCCTTTACCCTTTGAGAGGAGTTAGCGATTGGCGAGCGATGCTTCGTTCGACGTGGTCTCGCGTGTAGATCAGCAGGAGCTCGATAACGCGCTCAATCAGGCGCGCAAAGAGATCGAGAACCGCTTCGACTTCAAAAACAGCAAGACGAGCATCGAATACGACGGGAAGAAGATCACGCTGATCTCCGACGACGAGCTCAAGATGCGCAACGTCGTCGACGTCTTCGGCTCCAAGGCGGTGCGCCGCGGAATCGATCTCAAGGCGTTCGATTACGGCGAAGTCGAGCCGGCCGCCAACAGCACCGTGCGCCAGGTCGTGACGCCGCGCAGCGGTATCTCAAAGGATCAAAGCAGAGTGCTGATCGCGCACATCAAAGATTTGAAACTCAAAGTCAACGCGCAGTACCAAGACGAGCAAGTGCGCATCTCCGGCAAGAACAAGGACGACTTGCAGAAGGTGATCACGTCGTTGCGCGCGATGGATTTCGAAGTCCCGCTCCAGTTCGTCAACTACCGGTAGCCGAGCGCAAATCATGCGAAGCGTCGCGTTCGTGAGTTTGGGGTGTGCGAAAAATCTCGTCGACACCGAGGTGATGATCGCTAAGCTCGCGAGCGCCGGGTGGCAACTCGAGCCCGAGTCCGAACGCGCCGATACCGTCGTGATCAACACCTGTGCGTTCATTGACCCCGCCAAAGAAGAATCGACTGAAGTAATTCTCGAGCACGCGTCTCGCAAGCGCCGCGATCAGCATCTGATCGTCGCGGGTTGTCTGGCGCAACGCTACGGCTCTCAACTGCAGAGCCTGGTTCCCGAAATCGACGGCGTTGTCGGTACGGGAGCGTACTCGAGCATCGTGGAGCTGCTCGACGACGTGGAAGCCGGGCGTCGCCCGGTGCGCCTCGACCTGATCGCCGAGCCCGAGCATGATTTCTTGCCGCGTCTGGTGACGACGCCCGCGGCGACGGCATATCTGAAGATCGCCGAGGGCTGCGATCATCCTTGCACGTTCTGCATCATTCCCCAGTTGCGCGGCGCCTTCCGCAGCCGCAGTCAAGCATCCATTCTCGCTGAGGCGCGCGCGCTCGTCGAAGGGGGCGCCAAAGAACTCATTCTGATCGCGCAGGATACGTCGATGTGGGGGCGCGACCGAGGGGAACGGCGCGGCGGCCTCGCGCGTTTGCTCGAGCAGTTGCACGAAATCGACGCGCTGGAGTGGATTCGGCTCCTGTACCTCTATCCCGCGACCGTCGATCGCGAGCTGATCGACGCGATCGCGAGCCTTCCCAAAGTCTGCAAATACATGGATATGCCGCTGCAGCACGCGCACCCGGAGATGCTCCGTGCGATGCGGCGCCCCGGAAACGGCGAACGCTATCTCGAGATTCTCGACGACTTCCGGACGCGCGTTCCGGGCATCACGATGCGCTCGACCTTCATCGTCGGCTTCCCCGGCGAGACCGACGAGCACGTGGATTACTTGGAAGAATGGATCGGGCGCGCCCGGCTCGATCGAGTCGGCTTCTTCGAGTACAGTGCGGAGGACGGAACGCCGGCGGCCGAGCTTCCCGGGCGAATCGGCGCAGCACGGCGACGACGGCGCTTGATCCGACTGCGCGAGGCGCAGCGAATCGCATCGGAGGAGACGCGCGGCTCCCGTTGCGGAACGGCCGTTCGCGTGCTGGTCGAAGAGTATCTTAATGCAAAACGAGCATGGTTCGGGCGCTCGCAAGGTGAAGCGCCCGGAGTCGATGGCGGCGTGTATTTCACAGGAAATGCTAAGGTTGGCGCGTTTTCTGACGTTATGTTGGAAGAGCATGGACCGTTCGATTTCTACGGCCGAACCGTCTCGCAGGAGCGTTGCGCAGTTTGACGCTTAAAGTCAAGATCGCGATCGTCGTCGCGTTGGTCGTGCTTGGCGTAGTCTCGACGGCGGCGGGGTACTCGGTCGTCGAACATCGCAATCCCGTTGTAGCGCTCACGCAGATCTTCGTGCCGTCGCCGCAGCAGATATTTGGAAAACAGAATCTGCTGGTGCTCGTCGAGGGTCTCGACTACGACTACACGGCCAAAGACGAAGAGTATTCCACCAACTCGCGCAGCGACGTCATCTGGGCGGTCAACCTCGACCTCGCGAACAAGCGGATCAATCAGCTTTCGATTCCCCGCGACATGATCGCCACGATGCCCAACGGGCAGCAAGCGAAGATCAATCAGGCGCAATCGGACGGCGGCGTCAAAGAGGCCAAGAGCGTGATCGCGCAGTGGCTAGGCATTCCAGGCTTCGATCGTTACGTGGTGCTGCGCATCGACGCGTCCAAGGAGTTCATCAGCGCGATCGGCGGCGTCAACCTCTACGTGAAGACGTCCGACTGCCTGTGGTACAAGACCGATTGCACCGGCGGGACGCTCGACTACGACGATACCTGGGGCCACCTGCACATCCATCTCAAGGAGGGGATGCAGCACCTCAGCGGCGAGCAGGCCGTCGCGTACATGCGCTTTCGCCACGACTGGTGCAGCGATCCGTGCCGGATCATGCGCCAGCAGCAAGTGATGCGCGCGGTGGCCGACAAGGTACGCGGCGACCGCGTCAATACGCTGATGCACCTGGGCGACCTTCTAGCGGTCTTCCAAAAGTACGTGCAGACCGATTTTACCAATCAGGAGCTGATCTCGCTGGCAACGCACTTCCAAGGGGTCGCCAACGGTTCGATCGTCAGCAAACAAGTACCCTACACCGACGACGTCAACTTGCCCGGATACGGCGACGCGCTGGTTCCCAACGAAAAGGCGCGCGCGGAACTGGTCGCGCAGTTGCTGATGCCGGCGCCCGAGCCGGTGGCCTCGCCCAGCGCGATCGCACTGGCGGCGATTCCGCCTTCGACGTTGCGGGTCGACGTGGAGAACGGAAGCTCGGTGAGCGGCGCCGCGCGCCGCGTTGCGGCGAAGCTCAAACACGCGGGCTTCACCATCGGTGAGGTCGGTAACGCCGATCGATCCGACTACACGTCGACGGAGATCCACGAACATTCGAGCGTCGTATACGCCGGCGCGCGCGTGCGCGAGGCGCTGCCGTCGGGGCTGCACGAAGCGGTCGTCGTTCCGGATTCCTCTCCGATTCCAAGCGCTCCGCCGAGCGATTCCGCCCCCACCACGAGCGACGTGACGGTCATCGTCGGCAACGATCTCGCGACGAGCCCGTCACTGACCGCCTCGCAGGACCGCCCGTTGTGACGTGTCGCCGGCCGTGAGAGGCATGCTTGCAGTTCTCGTCGTCGCCGGATTCATCGCCGGCGGCTGGCGCTTCATCGAACACAAGAGCAATCTCGTGCCGTCGCTGGTTACGCCCGAAACCAACGTTCATCTCGAGTTTTCCAGCGACGTCGTTGCGCGGCTCTATCGCGTTACCCACGAGCTGCCCGAAGACCGCTCGCGCCGTCCACGTTTGATCGCGCTCACCTTCGACGACGGACCGTATCCGATCTACACGCCGATGCTGCTCGACGTGCTGCGAGATCTGCGCGTACCGGCGACCTTCTTTTTGATCGGACGCGACGCGCAGACGTGGCCCGAGCTCACGCGCCGCATCGAGGCGGAGGGCAACGAAATTGCCGATCACACCTTTACGCATCCCAACTTAGATCAGGAGTCGGACGATCAGGTGCGCGACGAGATCCTCAAAGGGCGCGACGTCCTGTGGGATCTCTCGCACGATCCGTCGGTGCGCACCCTCATGCGGCCGCCGCACGGCCGCTACACGGAGCGTACGCTGCAGGTGGCGCAGAGCCTCGGTTATACGGTGGTCCTGTGGACCGACGACGGCGGCGACTGGCGCAGCGTCACGGTCGACCAGCTGGAACGTCACCTCGTCGAGCACGCGACGGCGCCTGAGATCGTGCTGCTCCACAGCGGAAAGCTTGCGACAATTGAAGCTTTGCCGTTCATCGTCGACCGTTTCCGCAAAGCGGGCTACCGGTTCGTCACGGTAGGCGAGATGCTCAAACTCGTCCAGACCAGCGACCTCAACCACCCCTTGCGAAAAGCGGTTTAGCCTCCCGAGATGCCGCGACAGATCATTGACGTCGAATCGAGCCGGCCCGCCTACGAACGGCGGCGCTTGCGCCGCATTATCGTTTTTGTCGCTATCGTGCTGATCGTCGCGGCCGCCGTCTGGTTCCTTGCCCAGCGCGTGCGCGCCGAGGAAACTTACGCCGCTGCGGGAACCCTGGAGAGAGAATGCTGCCTAAGCGTGCTTTAGCTTTTCTTGCCCTTGCCTTTACTGCCGCGATCGTCGCCTGCAGCAATCTCGGTCAGACGACCGGGGTCAACGTGGGGCCAAACTTCCCATCGAAGACGCTGTACGCAACGAACACCAACCAAAACGCGATCAGTATCTACAGCGACGGCGCCAAGAGCGGAAGCGGGCCTTCCTTTAACATCGGAGGCGGCAACACGTCGCTCGATGGGCCCCAGTATCTGGCCTTCGACCGGCGCCAGAACATGTGGGTGACCAACTTCAGCCAGAGCACGCACGACGCAGTCCTCGTCGAGTTCGCCGCATTGGCCACCGGCAACGTCGTGCCGCTCAACACCGTGCCGCTTACCGGGCATCCACGCGGGATCGCCTTCACTCCTAAGGGGCCGACGCCGAAGCCCTCGAGTTCGGCCGGTCCGCCGTTGGCGATCATGATCGTCGCGGAGAACATTCCAACTGCGGTCTATCCGAGTGAAATTCTGCTGTACCAGGCCGGCGCCGCGGCGCCGTATCAGGCGATCGCCGGACCGCGTCCGAATCTGAACGTGCCCGGCGGGGTCGCGATCGACAAGTTCGGGCACATTTACGTCGCGAACATCAACGGCGCGAGCGTCTCCCAGTTCGTGCTGCCGACGCCATCGCCGACGCCCAAGCCGACGCCGACACCCAAGCCGACGCCCACGCCAAAACCGACCCCGACGCCAACGGGAAGCCCCAGCCCCAGCCCGACGCCGTCGCCGACGCCGACGCCGGTCAATATCGCTCCGCGTTTCTCGATTACGTCCAAGAACGAGGTGATCACGCCGACGAGCGTCGCGCTCGATGCCACCGGCAACATCTACATCATCGATCAGGGACGCCCCAAAGCGAACTGCCGCTCGACCAGCGCCGCGGCGATCCTCGTCTTCCCGCCGTATAACAAGAAGATCCCGTACACCAAGCCGATTCGCAAGATCCAGGGCTGCCACACCCTGCTCAATACGCCGACCGATATCAAAATCAACAAGGACGGCCTGGTCTACGTCGCCGACACGTCGGCTAGCGGAGGAGGCGTTATTTACGTGTATGCGGCGGGTGCCGGCGCGGGGAGCCAGCCCGACGTCGCTCCTCAGACGACGTATACCTCGCCGGGCGCCATAACCGGAATAGGAATCATTCCGTAGAAGGTTCCGTACCCCCATGGCATTTCTCAAGACCCTAGTCGACGGTAACGAACGGGAAGTGGCGCGCCTCCGGCGCACCGCTCGAGCCGTCAATACCTTCGACGAGGCGTTCTCGGCGCTCTCCGATGCGGAGTTGCAAGCCAAGACGCCGGAGTTCAAGAACCGCCTCGAGCAAGGCGAGCCTCTCGACGACATGCTTCCCGAAGTCTTCGCCGTGGTGCGCGAGGCCGGGAAACGCACGGTCGGCATGCGCCACTTCGACGTTCAGATCATGGGCGGTCAGGTGTTGTACGAAGGGCGGATCGCCGAGATGAAGACCGGCGAGGGCAAGACCCTCGTCGCCACGATGCCGGTCTACGCTCGGGCGCTGGAAGGGCGCGGCGTGCACGTCGTTACGGTCAACGATTATCTGGCCCGTCGCGACGCCGACTGGATGGGCGCGATCTATCAGTTCCTCGGCTTGAGCGTCGGCGTCATTCAGCACGGCCTCGATTCCGCGCAGCGCCGCGCGGCCTACAACTGCGACGTTACCTACGCGACCAACAACGAAGTCGGTTTCGACTACCTGCGCGACAACATGGCGTGGCAGGTCGAAGATTTGGTCCAGCGCGAGCTCTACTTCGCGCTCGTCGACGAGGTCGATTCGATCCTCATCGACGAAGCGCGTACGCCGCTCATCATCAGCGGCCCATCGCAAGAGGCGACGGAGCTCTACGAAAAGTTTGCGCAGATACTGCCGCGGCTGAAGAAGGACGAGGATTTCACAGTAGACGAGAAAGCGCACGCGGTTCCGATTACGGAAGCAGGCGTCGCGCGCGTCGAGAAGATGCTGGGCGTCCAGAACCTGTACGATCAGCGCAACATCGAGCTCACGCACCAGCTCAACGCGGCACTGCGAGCGTGGAATCTGTTCCATCGCGATCAGCAGTACATCGTCAAAGAAGGCGAAGTCATTATCGTCGATGAGTTCACCGGCCGTCTCATGCTCGGCCGCCGCTACTCCGACGGTATCCATCAAGCGATCGAAGCCAAGGAAGGCATCAAGGTCCGTGGCGAGGACCAGACGCTGGCGACGATCACCTTCCAGAATCTTTTCCGGCTGTACGACCATCTTGCCGGCATGACGGGTACCGCCAAGACCGAGGAGCGCGAGTTCCGCGATATCTACGGCTTGGACGTCGTCGTCGTTCCGACGAATATGCCGATGGTTCGCAAAGACAACTCCGACATCGTCTACAAGTCGGAGCGCGCGAAGTTCGAGACGGTCGTGGACGAGATCATTACCGAACATAAGAAGAACCGCCCCGTACTCGTCGGGACGCGCTCGATCGAGAAGAGCGAACTGCTGGCTGCGATGCTGCGCCGTAAAGGTGTTGAGTGCAACGTGCTCAACGCGAAGTACCACGAGCAGGAAGCAGAGATCATCAAAGATGCCGGCCAAGGTGGTCAAGTGACGATCGCAACCAATATGGCCGGGCGCGGCACCGATATCAAGCTCGGCGAGGGCGTCGCGAACAACGGCGGACTGCACATCATCGGTACGGAGCGGCACGAGTCGCGGCGGATCGATAATCAGCTGCGCGGACGTTCGGGCCGCCAGGGCGATCCGGGATCGTCGCGCTTCTACGTGTCGCTCGAAGACGAAGTGATGCGTCTTTTTGGAGGCGAGCGCATGACCAACATCATGGAGCGCGTCGGGTTTACCGACGAGCAGCCAATCGAATCGGGGCTCGTTTCGAAATCGATTCAGCGCGCGCAGGGTAAAGTCGAAGCGCACAACTACGAGATTCGCAAGCACGTTCTCGAGTACGACGACGTAATGAACAAGCAGCGTGGCGTCATCTACGCCGATCGCCGGGCGAATCTTGAAGGAACGTTCGATTCGCGCACCTTCATGCTGCAGACCCTCGACGCGAAAGTCGACGAGGCCGTCGAAGAGAACGCACCGGAGAACGCTCATCCCAGCGAGTGGGATCTCGAGGAAATGCTCAACGCGCTCGAGTTGGTATTCCCGATCAAACAGACGACGAGCGTCGCGGATATCGCCGGTAAGGATCGTGAAGAGATTCGCCGGGTGCTGCGCGCCCGAGCCCTCGAAGCGTACGAAGCGAAGGAGAAGGAGGTAACTCCGGAGATTCTGCGCGTGGTCGAACAGAAGTATTTGCTACTGCCGATCATCGATCGCCAGTGGGTCGATCATCTTTACGTGATGGATCACCTCAAAACGGGCATCGGCCTACGCGGCTACGGGCAAAAAGATCCGCGCGTCGAGTATGAGAAGGAAGCCTTTGAAATCTTCGAGTCGCTGAAGAACAACATCGCCGACGAGGCGATCAAGGGCGTCTTCCGCGTCGTCATCGAGCAAGGGCCGCCCCCGCAAGAACTTCAGCCGTATTCACCCGGCCCGCAGTTCGAACCGATTCCATCTGGCGAACTGATTCCCCAGCCGGTCACCGTCGGCGGCAACGTTTCCTCATCCGGACTCGAGCAAATCCTCGGCCCCGCGCCCGGCACCGGCCGGCGCGTGCAGCAGCTGCACACGAACAAAGACGACGAGGAACCCTCAAAGCCGGTCCAACGCGATCAACCGAAGGTCGGAAGAAACGAAATGTGCCCCTGTGGCAGCGGCAAGAAATTTAAACGCTGCCACGGCGCGGCAGCGTAAGGGGCATAGAGTTAACGGCCAAAGTGTCACCCCCTCGGCTCGATCGTGCCGGCCCTCGGGCGTGCGAAAAAGCCTGTAAAATAAGGCCTTTCTGAATTCTCGCGATTCGCGTCGCGTGCGATGCATTTTGCAAAAGCCGTTTGCAAAACACGGGACACCTCGAAAACGCTATATGGGATAACGCTTTTTCACGCGGTCCCGAGATGCATGCTCCATGCGCTATGCATTCGTGCGTTCACCTCGGATGCGAACAGTGTGATTTTGAAGAAGGCTACTGTAGCTTCAGGCCGATTTGGCGGTCGCTGGCAAGCGACACACCGGTTTACCCTTTGGTCGCGCCGCGCGGCTCGCGATTTCGTTCGATTAGAGCCCGAGTGCCTTCGACTAAACACGTCGCAGCCAGGCCACCAACCAGGCCGAGAGCCACAAGTAACAGGTCCTTTACGTCTTGTCCTGTCGTAGGCGTCCACGTTAACCGTAGTGCTCCGCCAGCCCGGAGTCGATACCCATGTTCCGTTTCATCGTAGTTACCAGATGGACGAACATTTGAGGCGAGCAAGATCTGATCGTCCCTAACTGTAAATCCATATTGGACCTTCTTGTGATCGAGTGGTGTAAACGCAGGGTTGCCGAACTCAAGCTGTCGATCCGTAAAACTAACTCTGAGAGGCCTTATTTCAAGAGCGCATTTTATGAAGAGATAGCTAGCACCAGGCGTCAAGATGTTTCCAGGGATCAAAATGTTGTAGAGTGTAGCCCTGAACGGAAGATCGCCAGTCTCAACAGCGTGTAATGGAGTGTTGAAGACGGAGCCGGGTGGCATCCGCCGGTATTCGGGGTGATCGGTTGCGTCAATGTCGCCGTCGAAATAAAAGCACGACGCATCGTTGCCAGTAGCATCGGCGTTTTCATACTTCTTTCCAAACGCTTCAGGCCAACGATTGATCTTCGTAAGGCCACTAACTAAGACCTCAGATTCGGTGCGAGGCACCACAAGGTCAACGAGTACCGTCTTCCCATTATCCAGATTATCATCGTAGGCGATCGTTGGAGCACCCAGAGACCGAGAAACTCGAGCGTCGGATTCGTCACCAAAGAATCCCGCCGCTATTCCCGGCACCGGTCCGGGGCTATACGACGAAAGTATCCGGACAATCGCAAACGCGATGGCTAACGCGACAAGTCCACCAAGCCACCAAACGATAGTCTTACGCACTAATCTCCAAAACGGCCTAAGATGCTTCGAGGTCTCAGTCCTTGGATGCTGACGCTCGCACAGAGGGTCCTATGAAGCGGCTTCATATAGGCTTATAATGCGCGGGGGTAGCGGCCAAACGCCGTGACATTCCGCGACCTCCTCAAAGGATGAGTACGCCGAGCCCGCTTTGCGTTTGTAATAGAACGTAGGTTGACCGTATACAGCGAGACCGCCATAAGGCGGATAGTTCGGGAAATCGCGAAGGTGGTCTTGTTGTACGTCTACGCCTCCGCCCAACTTCGCCGTCCACTTTCCGGTGTCGGGGAGCTGGCGCGCCGCATGTTCGGGGCTTCGATCTGCTACATAGAGTGCGATCTTTTCGTAACCTGGCTCGAAGCCGATCGCTGAAGGCTGATAGCCGAACAATGCAAATACTTCAGCGAACTCCTGCACCGTAACCCCGTTAGGCTTTGGCCTCGGCCAAAGGAAAGTTTTATCCTGAGATGGCCACAACCTCACGTGAGAAAAACCGAGCGCCCAGGCAATGCAATTGTAGCTCGCGTCTTTGCGACTCGTTTCAATGCACATCGTTACAAGGGTAGCTAGGCGAAGCCCTTCGATACGGCCCATGCCTTCCAGTCGCCTACCATTTGAGCTACGTCGGTCACGTGCTGCCAGGAAACCGGGTCTTCTCCGGTAAGTTGCGGTAGCGCCACGAGCCAGACATACGGGTCGAACTCAAGCCACCTGATCAGCTGAGGGATAGCCGCAGTCCCTATCTTTTGAAGCTCTTGGAATGCAGGCTGCTCCAGTATCCGAGCTGGGTTTGAGTAGATTATTGCCCTTGAGTTGAGTTCGTCGGCCAACAACGCGATCCGATATGGCAATATCGATGGCGGCGAGCTGATAACATCCGCGTATGGCCAAACAAAATGCTGATAATACTTAAGAGCCTGCCGTCCATTCGGGAGGCTGATATCTGCGTAGTTGCGATGTTCGGTAAAATCGAGTAGGCGCGAACTCATCGCCAGATTCATTCGTAAAGCTCCTTGAGTTTATCAGTTATTGTCCCAAAAAACAGTCGATTCTTGTAATCGCGCAGCGCCTCGACAGTTGACCATAAGTGATCGCCTTCCAACGGTTGATCACTTGTCGGAAGTTGGAACACATCAATATCAAGGAATATCGTCGCCGCGGCGGCGCCATTAGGCGCTGGCTGCAAAGATTCGGCCATAATCGCCTGGGCGGGGGTGTCTGTGTCGGGTATTATCAGGCGCATGTCGTAGCTGGCGAGGCTTTGAGGGATCCCCGGTGCGAGGTCGGGGACGGTTAGCAGATATTCACGGAAATCGCTGAAAGGAAGCGGTAAGTCCAACTTGTTTATGTACCGGAGAGCGAGTCGCGTGACAGTGCCCGGCTCGATGTCGGTAGTAACGATCTGCCAGAGTCGCTTGGCCTCCGTAAGTAAATCCGAAAATCTAGGATAAGGCGAAAGGAAGCTGAGCGTTACACCATTTAGGCGCGCTTGGAAGACGCGCCGCCCGTCGCCTGTGGTGAACTGGTAGCCGATCAAAGAGGACTGCTGGGACAGGTTGCCACCAGTTGGTGATAATGCTAGCTGCCCGGCAAAGGCAACTTTGTTCGCCTGCGTCGGGTAGTCAGGAAGCCTATCCTTCAGCCGAAGTAAGTCCGGAAGTCGCTCCGGTGGTAGTGCCTCGAATTGTATGTCGAGGAGCCCCTCAACGATCGGCGCTCTTGATAGCCAAGGCCAGTCGCGAGCCATCTCATCACAGCTATTCTGTCGACAATGTTCCGCTCACCTCTTTGCCCTTAAAAGTCGCCGAAGCGCGTCCCAATGCCGCCGATGCGGAACGCGCGCCCCTGATCGAATGCGCGAGCACGCTACAAGCGAAAGTCCAGTCGCCGTTGCCATCTCTTTGAGCGAGAAGCCGTCGAGCCTCGAAAGCACCTCGCGCCGAAACCACGCCTCGTCGCGCAGCTGCTCGCCATGCTCGTGCTTCCATTCACGATTGCGGCGGTGCGCCTCGGCGATCGCTACCGCGCGCTTCCGGTTGACCTCGGGGTCGCGGCGCGGATCCGCACCGGCCGCGGCCTGCCGTGCGAGGGCCGTGCGGGCGGCAACGACGGCTTTACCGGCCTGCGCGACCTTCATCCCCGGAATGCATGCATCGCAGTGGCGACGGCGGCGCTTGACCACCGGTTCCCCGCATGCGGCGCACGGGATCGGCGTGAGAAGCAGCGCCTCGGGTCGCGGCGTCCCATACACTTTGATCGCGTACGGGCGTTTCTCGGTCTGTTTCCGCGGAGTCTCGGAAAGCGGGGATTGTGCCGAGGTGAGAATCGGCACCACGGTACCCGCGCGAGACCGGCGTTTCGTGCGTGGAATATCGGGAGTCTCCGAGACTTCCGTGAGAATCCGCGGACCCTTGCGCGAATCTATAAGCGGCCTCGCGCTTATCTCACGGAGACACGAAAGTGCGGTGCGGAACCGCTGGGCGAGGTGGGCGACCACCGGCGTGACGAGCTGCCGCCACCGTGGAAGAGTAATTGCGAGGTCGTGGGTTAGCGGCGCACGCACGCGGCAGACCCCGTTGGGTAGTTCCACGAAGTCGCGCGACGTCAGCACGCGCTCTTCAAGGAGGTCGAGCACGAAGGCATCGACCGCCGGTCGGATCGGCTCCATCGCATCGAGCGCAAACGAATCACGGTTGCGCTGATCCGCATGCAGCACGCCGAGCGTCGGATCCAGACCAGCTGCGAGGAGCGCGAGGCGTGTTTCCGATTCGAGCAGCGCATAGACGTAGTTGAGGAGTGCGTTTATCGGGTTGGTCGCCGCGCGAGGTCCGTTCGTCAACGAGGACGCGCGCGACTCGTAGTGGGTCCACTTTCCGGGAACGCGAGTTAGATCGCGGCCGCGCAGCCGGATTGGCACCCCAGACCACGCATGCCAATAGATCGCCGCGGCCTTCGCCTCGCACAAGCGTATCTCGTCAATGGAAGCAGCGCGATCCAACGCCTCGCGCATCGCGTCAAACGATCGGAGATCGGCAACGCGCAAACGTGCGAGGTTCGCCCGCTGGCCGTCGAGCTTGCGATGAATGAGATCGCGTGCGAGGTCGATATCAAGGCCTGTCGCGATTGCGAGCGCCTGCGCGCGACGGATCGGATGCCCGTCGTAGCCGTACGGCACCGAATGCGTAAGCACGTGGCCGTCGGCGCTCAGGTGAATCAAGCCGGCCCCGATCGCGCGCAGCCACGCGAGGCTTTCTAGGGTAAGCGTGCCGCTCTTACCGAGCAGCACGAGCCGTTCGAAGCCGGAGCCCGTGCGATCGAGTGCGAGAGACCGACGGTGCGGGCCGATGCCGTCTTCCACGCGTAGCTTGCCGTACAGGACGCGCAGGCTGATGCCGTAGCCGTCCGCGACGAGGATGCCCGCTCGGACTTGCAGCGGGGGAAAAGGAAGCGTAAACTTTTGATCTTGCATTGGGAGTCGACCCTCCTGATGCGACGCCTCCGGCTCGTTGACGCGGGTCGGGGGCACCTAGAGTGTTAGTGGTAGGTCGTAAGCATATCAAGTTCGGGTAAATCAGCTATCCTTGCTTGGGGCATCATTGTGAATACCGAGGGTCGCGGCGTCGCTACCATTCTCGCCATTCCGTGAGCGTTATATTGCGGCAGTGGAACAGTCGTCCAAGAATGGCCGCCGGCTTCTCCCCAAAAATCGAATCCGGCGAGGCGCGCAAAATGCGCAAAGCGATCACATATCGCATCGGCCCACATAACGACGTATTCGGCGCCTATTGGGCGACGGTAGTTGAAGGGAATGCGGGCGTCATCGAGCGCGGCGCAAGCGCGCTGCAACAACGGATGGAGATTCTTCGGGCGACCTACTACGCGCAGCTTGGTGCGCTGTATTCGCGCCTCTTTCACAAGAGCGTCGGCGGCTTTCCCTAGATCGTAGCGATATTCTGGAACGCCCTCTTTGTAGCCGTCGCCTCGCAGCGGAAAGGCCAGCATCGCAAGCAGAATCGCTGCACCGATCGGTTTGGGCACTACCACGATGACCGTATGGTCGGGCACGATTAGGCTTTCTTGCTTCAGGGATGGGTTAACTCGATCGAGAGTAGGAGGTACCGTCAAGGAAAATGTGCCTCCCGGTACCGCATCGATCGGCGGAAGTGTAACGCGCACGTTTCGGTGTTCAAGCTCGCACCATGAAGCGACGACATAGCGTCTCCGGAATTCGGGAAGGGTTCGAGGATCCAGACCTTCGCGCCAACACAGTTGACCGCTCCACATTATTAGTTCGCTCTGCCAAAAAAGGACGCCGGTGTTGCGTAGGGAGTCTAAACGCGATGGCTCCTCGCCGCGGGGGCCTAATGTTCCACCCTGCGCGTCATCTTCTTCAAGCCACCTCGCGCCGAGCCAAACGAGATCGTCAAAGAACCTGACGATTTCGCGGTAGTACCCGAAACGATCGACCGCTTCAACGTAGGAGAGCCCGGCGGCTTGGCACATCGCTTCCAACGTTGCTGGTTCGGGAAGCCGTTCGCCCGTGAAATAGCTCTTTAGCCGATTCGAGCTCGTAATAACATCCAGCTCAGCGAGGCGGTTGAGAAGCTCGGTTTTCGTTAGACCGATCGACTCTTCGAGCCACCGGCCGGCCTCTGATTGCTCCCTAGGCGCTAAGAACGTCGCCGGCCGGCGGCCCGCCCTGACCGGCCGGTGGTTTGCTGCGTACACAATAGAAGTATATTATGTACCTTACACGCCAAACACCTTTATGGTAATAGGTGAGTTATGCAAACAGAACATCCAAAAAAACTGCGAATCTGGCGCCTCCTAGCCGGAAAAACCCTTAACCAGATAGCTACCGGGCTACGCCTGCCCGCCTATATAGTCTCGGCGATCGAGCGCGGTGATATCGAGCCCTCACCCCGGTGGGTCCTTCGCTTTGAGGAGGTCTATGGAGCGGCGGCCGCCGCCGAGCTGCTTAGGCCGGTCGATACCGCAGAAACCCTTGGGCCCGTGATCGGGCGCCTGAAGAAGTGAGCGCTCCAATCGATCGTAAGCTTGTTGCGCGGCTACTTCAGGATGAAACGCTGAGTTTCCGCGAGGTCGCTCGACGCGCGAATTGCTCCGATTGGAGCGCTCGCGCGATTTGGCGCGAGCTCGAATCCGTTCGCCGCGATGACCCGTCAGGAGTGCCAAACGAGCATTTGACACCGCTTGACTGGGCGATGTTCGGCGGGTTCGTCGCCCTTCTGTTCGGCGGTATTGCAGCTGTCGCGTGGTTGATGCCGCCGGCCGGCAACGCGCCAGAGTAGCGATGCTGCCCACTATGGCCGCCCGTACAGCGCCATCGAATCACACTCGATATAGGCACGCCCGTGCGCGACTTGCCGATCTGGAATCGTTGCGTGCCGTTCTCGAAGGCACGCGACCCCGAACGCGCGGCAAGAAAGCCGCCAAAACGCGTCAACTTAATAAACTCGCTCGGCAGATCCCCGCGGCGAAAGGCTTGCTGACTAAGGCGCGCAATGCGATCGCCAAAGCGGCAGCGTCGCACACTGTCACCAAGCGCGAAGGCTCGCAAAAACGAAGCAAGGCTGCAAAGCGCGGCTGGTTAACGCGCCGCGCTCGGAAGGCCGTTCCGAGTCGTCTAACGCCAACGCCCGCTGCCATCAGTGGTAAAGTCCTACCGTTTCTTACCTACGAGCGGGGAGTCATCGACGTCTTTCCTCCGTCGAAGGACGATCGATCGAAGATCGGCAGGTATTTCGGCCGAATCGATCGGCTGCTCTGCAACGAACCCGTCTCATTTGATGAGTTCGATGGCGACTCGATCTACGATGACATAAGTGGCCGGCGTTTACCCTTCATTACCGATCGCGAGTTCATCCTCGCCCGTAGCGACGAGTTCAACTTCGGCGTCTCAATCTACCGCGACCGCCATGAGCTCGACCGATCCGCGTGAACGCACACTCGACGCCGAACGGCATCGGCGGGCCTCGCTCTTTCCAGCGGGAGCCTCCTGCGAGGAATGCGGTGAGACGGACTTCCTCGTGCTCGATGCCGACCTATCGAGGGTCCTGTGCGCCGACCACGCGGCGATATCGCACGGACGCGAACCAGTCGACCGCCACCACCTCGCCGGTCGCCGCTGGAAGATTGTGCTCGACTTAACGGCGAACTGGCACCGGGTCGTCACCGCGCTGCAGCGTATGGAGCGCGGCGTGACGCATGGCAAGATGGCCGAGCTGCTCTACGGGATCGCATACCTCATTCTTGCGATCGCCGACTACGTCGACAAATATGAAAAGAAGGTGAAGGTACGTGCCAGGTCTGGACGACGCGAGATACGACCCGATTGAACCGAATATCGCGTCGTCGGCGATCTGCTCCGAGATCTTTGTTCGGGCCTATGCCGAACCGCAGTTGCCGAACCGCCGGGGCGTTGCGCCGGAGTTCTCACCGCGGCACCCCCGCGCGGATTCCTGGTTTACCGGCGAGTTTCTCGTCATCGATACCGAAACCGTGCGCCACCAGCTTACGTTCGGAGCCTATGAGCGCTACAACCACGGCAAACTCATTGAGCCAGCCATCTTTTGCCGCGATGATCTCCCGACGACCGATCCCGACGGCTTTGCGACGCTCCAAGCGATCTGCCGCCGCCGTGACGTGCGGCTGTACCTTCTGGCAAATGTCTTTTCATCGCATATCTGGCGGCTTCGCAGAAGGGGGGGCACCTTCTGTTTTTTCAATGCGAGCTACGATCTCTCGCGCCTCGCAAGCAGTTGGCGGCCGGCGACCGCGGGAAAGCGGCGTGGCACACGCTTTGTCAATGGCTTTGAGTTCCTGCGCCACTTTGAATCAGCAAAGGATGAGCGGGGGCGCCCGATCGTCGACGACAAAGGGAACCTCGGAACTCGCACCGTCGAGGCGCCGTTCGTGCGGATTCGCCGCGACGACCGCCACCACGTTCGCTACGATATGGCCGCAGCTCACGTTCTCGACCTCGCGACGCTAACGCACGCGCTTACCGATCAAACGTACTCTCTGCCTCTCGCGTGCGAAGCCTTCGGCATAGGGTTCGACGAGCGACCTGGCAGGCATGACGGAACAATTAGCGAGGACAACGTGGCCGGCTGCGTCTACGACGTAGCAAAGACGAGTGAGTTGTTGTTTGCAGCGGGGCGCGAGTACGATCGCCACCCGATCGATCTGGCGCCGTGGCGCGCACCATCGGCGGCGAGTTTAGCCAAGGCGTACCTCCGGGCGTTCGGCGTCGCACCTCGTTCGATGGTGCAACCAGATTTCTCAAAAGAGCACCAGGGGTACGCAGCCACCGCGTACTTTGGCGGGCGGGTCGAGGATCGCGTGGTCCGTGAGGCAGTTCCATGCACATATATCGATGCGGTTAGCATGTACCCGAGTGTGTTCACCTTGCTGAATCTTTGGTCCGATCAAGTGATCCCGGCGCGCTTAGAACCGGAGCCGCTCGATCCCCTTGAGGTCCAGACATTTCTTGAGAACCTTCAGGCCAATCCGCGGTGCTTGCTCGATCGAGCCTTGTGGCCACACCTCGCGTTCTTTGCCTTGGTTGAGCCTAATGGCGCGCACCTACCGTCGCGGCCGAAAATCCCGTCGCCATACCTCGCACGCATTGAGAACGGTATATCGTCCGCCTCGCACCGCTTGGTGAGTATCGGCCCGTTAGATTCGGATGTGCCGCTCTGGTTCGGCGGTCCGGATCTCGCCGCTGCGGCGATCTCGGGCCCGGTGATACCTCGCATTGTACAAGCCTGGCGCCTCCGAGCCGAGGGCGTCCAGACTACGCTTCAGCCGGTCAACTTCCGAGGCGAGGATCTGATCGACCCAGGGAGCTGCAACCCGTTTCAGCGACTGATCGAGCTACGCAAGCGCGATAGCGGCAACAAACTCGATAACGATCTTAGATCGACCGGCTACAAGACAATTGCCAATAGCGGGGCCTACGGCTGCTTCGTCGAGACAACGCCCGAGGACATTAATCCTGATGCCCCGCCGGCAACGACCCGCGCTGAAGTGTGGGGACTCAAACCATTTACCGCGGTCGTCGAACGCCCGGAGCGGCACAGCCCCCTCTGCTCTTTTCCGATCGCGTCTCTCGTGACAGCCGGCGCGCGCCTATTGCTTGCGACAGCTGAGCATCTCGTGCGCGATGCTGGCGGCGAAGTCGCTTATTGCGACACGGATTCGCTCATGGTAATTACGCGCCCGGAGGGCGGATTCGTGCCGTGCGTCGGCGGCCCGTATCGCTTGGGTGACGGGCGCCGAGCCGTAGTCGCGCTCTCTTGGGCGCAACTCGATCGGATTCTGGGCGACCTCGCGGCGCTCAAGGTCTATGATCCACACATCATTTCCGGATCGTCATTCAAGATCGAGGACGAGAATCTTGATGCCAAGGGCAATCGGCGCGAGCTCTGGTTTTACGGCACTCGCGAGAAATCGTACGCACTCTACGCAGTAAATAGCAATGGAGAGATCGTCCTTGCGAAGCAGAGCGCGCACACGATCGGTCAATACCGCTCGCCTTATCCACGGGACGGCGAACGTCAATGGATCGCGGAGGCCTGGATCCGCACCATCTGCGAAGCCGTAATGCAGCCGGTCGAGACGCCGCCGTGGTTTGAGCTGCCGGCGACCTCCCAAGTGACGCTCACAACTTTGAACCTTATGAAGCACTATGTCCAGACGAGTCGCCCGTTCGATTTCCTCGCGGTCGCGCAGCTCGCATATCCGGGAATGCTCCGTTGTTGCGATGCACCGCGACCCTCGTGCCTTTTGTTCGAAAATCTCGCAGCATGGCTGGATCAGGCGTGGCAATGCCTCGGTTGCGGTGCTGCGATCCAGCCGCATCTCGCAGATACGGAGCTGCCGATCTTCAAGACGTATCGCCGCGTGGTCGCCAACCTCGCGCACTCGTTTGAGTTGAAGAGACTTCCAGCCACCGGCGAAGAGTCTACCATGGGGACGATGCACGGTTTGACGATTCCGCGGCCAGTCCGAGCAACATCCGTCGAACATATTGGCAAGGAGGTGATCGTCGATCCAACGGACACGAGTGAAGATCTAACTGCCGAAGAATTGAACGCGACCGAGCCGGTAGTCTACCGTGACGAAGTCGAGCGAATTGATGTGCTGAGGGCATCGGTCCGAAGG
Source organism: Candidatus Cybelea sp. (assembly GCA_036267315.1). Classification (GTDB taxonomy): domain Bacteria; phylum Vulcanimicrobiota; class Vulcanimicrobiia; order Vulcanimicrobiales; family Vulcanimicrobiaceae; genus Cybelea. Next base: position 59,793 of record DATAWH010000008.1, read on the forward strand.
GAGGGCATTAACCAAGTGGCTCGGGCGGCGAAGAGAGTATGCTTGCGCACGATTCAACGATTCGCCAGCGGCGGGAACGTTCACTCACCCAATCTTGCTGCGATCGAGGCAGCCCTTGCGATCCTTGGCGCCGCAGCCGCGCGCCGAACCGACCGCGACGCCATGTGACCGGAGCCATTTGCAGCGACAAGGCCTCGCCGATTCGGTGAGGTCGGCAAAGAGCCCTGGGCCTTGGTTGGGCCGTGGCGCTCGCGAGGCCGTGTTGGCTTTGCGGGGCCGAGGCGGCTTTGCTGGCAGCGCCGAACCACTAAAGCCGCCGACCCGTCGAGACTGCGAGAGGAAACAAAATGAGGATTCTAGGTTTTAGCCGCCTCGCGCTTCTGAGTTGCGTGGCTGCGGCAATACTCGCAGGGTGCGGAGGATCGCAGCCGCCGATCGGCGCGCCGGGCGCGGTGGCACAGATCCGTAGCACCACCAGCAACAGTGGCTATAGCGTCCTTCACAGCTTCGGCGGTCCGGGAGACGGCAGTGAGCCGTGGGCGCGACTTTTGAACGTCAACGGCGTCCTCTACGGCACGACATCAAGCGGAGGACGCACGCTCGTTTCAGGCACGATATACACTATCTTACCTTCTGGCCAGGAACGCGTACTCTATAGCGGCACTTCCAACAGCGATGAAATGCTCGGCGGCTTAACGCAAGTTGGAGAACTCTTGTATGGTTCGGCCTGGATGGGTGGTACGCGCGATGCTGGAAACGTCTATTCTTTTCCGATCCTACCCGCCTCAGCGACACCTTCCGGAATCGAACGCGTGATCTATCAGTTTCCCGGCAATCTCAGTGGGGCGCTCCCAAACAGTGACCTAACGTATTCGAACGGCAAGCTGTTCGGGGGAACGGAGTCAGGCGGCTGCTGCACGGGGGAGTGGAACGCCGGAACGGTCTTTAGCGTCACGTTAGCTGGACACCGCCACGTCCTTCATCTCTTCGGCGGCGCGGGTGACGCTAATAGTCCGGCTGGCGATCTTCTTGTCCTTCAAGGTAACGTTTATGGGACCGCTAGGGGCGGCGGCGGACCGTCTGATTGCGGCAACGTCTACACCGCGACGCAGGCCGGCGTATATACGGTGCTTTACAGTTTTGCCGGCGGAACAGACGCCTGTAATTCAAACAGTGGCCTTATCCAAGTAAACGGAACGCTCTACGGCACGAGCGAGTACGGTGGAACGCACGGACAAGGCACCGTGTTTTCGATCACCCCCGCTGGCAATGAAAAAGTGATTTACAGTTTTGCGGGGCCGCCTAATGATGGCGCATACTCCAGCGCCGGGCTCTTATATGCAGCCGGAAAGCTTTACGGTACGACGACGTACGGCGGAACGTGCGCAACTACAAGCTCGGGTTGCGGCACCGTCTTTTCCGTGACGCTCTCGGGAACGGAAACCGTTCTGTACAAGTTTGGCGGCGAGAAAAGCACCGGACATTCTGACGGCAAGCACCCGCTGTCGAGTCTGATCAATGTTGGCGGCCGTCTCTATGGCACGACGCTGTACGGCGGCAGTTTTAACGACTGCGATTCTGAAGGTCAGGGCTGCGGAACAGTGTACTCAATCGGGCCATCGAAGTGAGTCATCATTGCATAGCAATCGCAGCTGGGAAAACGAAAACGAGGTTCACCAACATCATCCCTTATTGTGCATCATGGTGCTTTTATAGCACGACATCAACGGGCGGCTTTTCCGCGCCAAGCGCGAGTATGACGGGGTATGCAGTATCGGGACCGTATATTCACTTAGATCTTAAACGAAGGCCCTCGATTAGCGGCTGACGACCCCTCGGAAGCAAGCGGCACCGGACGTTTGAGCGTCCTTATATAGTATCCCCGTGCGAAGCCTATGGTTGTTATCAGGCACTGAGTCCGCGACTTTTGCACGGGCACGAAGCATGCATCTCGGGAGCGCATCAAAAAGCCTGATTCTATATGGCGTTTTCGCCGTTTACCGTATTTTGCAAACAACCGTTGCAAAATAGACAGCATGCGACGCGAATCGCGAGAATACAGAAAAGCCTTATTTTATAGGCTTTTCCCCACGTACGACGGCCGGCGCGATCGGGCCGAGGGGGTGACACTTTGGCCGTTAACTCTATGCCCGCGCGGCAGCGTAAGGGGATAGGAGTTAAGCAACTCAAAACGGACCCCCCTGCCCTGGCCGGCTAAGCTGCCGGGATCGCGGAGCTACGATCCGCGCGCAAAGCATCCGGAATCTAAACCGCGAGACTGCGAGCCCGCTGCGAGCCGCAAGTCTCCATGCTGCGAGCCGCAATGCGCGCTGCGATTGGCGCCGGGCTGCGTAGCTGCGAGACTCTAAGCCGCTAAGCAGCAGCGCCGGCTAGCGCGATGCGGCCTCGCGGGCCCGGCGG
>DATAWH010000009.1:0-40021 GCA_036267315.1 Candidatus Cybelea sp.
CGCCCTTCGCCTCTGGCAACATCCAGGAACGACCGTGGTGAGCGTCTTGTTGGGCCGCAGGGGGCGCAAACGGCATGGAGGCCGCCTCTTGCGACGCTCCGCCACATCCAACCAAAAGTAAAATCGCCACGCCTATAGCCGGTGCGCGCCCCAGGGAAGATAAAGTCATAGTTTTTGCTCTTTCTCGACCTGATGGGTCCTAAGGAAACGATTCGGGCGGCCACTTTGGTTCCCCGCATCGGTCGGAGTTAATTAGGCGTAAGACTCAGCGTGATCGACTCGGCCTATGCGTCCGAACATACGTTCGGATAATTTTATGCAGCGTCTCGATCGCATGTCAACAGATTACTAACAGGTCGTCTTTTACGATTGCGTGACGCCATTTGAACTGGCTTCTGAAAAGTGAGCCCGACCTCTGGATGTCAGCATCGACTTCCGAAAAATCACTCGTTCTCGGCGGCGCAGCCCTTGCTTTGAGTGAAAGCGGGGGCGTATAGTGGTGTGAAGTAGTGCCAAGTGGTGCTTTGCGGAGGAGTTTGTGCACGCTGGTTTGCCGCGTTTTGCGGGTTCGGAGCAGCACGCCCTTGACAACAAGGGCCGCTTGATCGTCCCTGCCCGCTTTCGCGAGCGTCTCGGCAGCGAGTTCGTGCTCACCGTCGCCGACCCGGATCCGTGCCTAGCCCTCTATCCGACCGCTACTTGGATCGAGTTCTGCGAGCGGCTCGAAGCCGTACCGCGCAAGGACGAGAGCTACCGCCAGTTCGTCCGCTACCTGTTTGCCCATAGCGAGGAGGTCGCGTGCGACAGCCAAGGGCGCGTCGTCGTCCCGGCATTGCTCCGCGCCTACGCCGGAATCGAACGCCAGATCGTCTCGGTGGGTGTGCTGACCCGCATCGAGATCTGGGCGAAGGAGCGCTACTCCTTCGACAAGCCTCCGGCCGGCGCTACGCCGGATTTCATGGGCGAACTCGGGCTTTAAGGATCGGATGATGTGGTGGCATGACCAATCACGTTTCCGTTCTGCTGGAGGCGGCGGTCGATTTGCTGGACATTCGCAACGGCGGCGTCTACGTCGACGCGACCTTCGGGGCCGGCGGCCACGCAAAGGCGATGCTCGCGCCGCTCTCGGAGGGCCGCGTAATTGCCCTCGACGCGGATCCACGAGCCGAACGTTTGGCAGAAACGGCCGGCGATTCGCGGCTGGCCTTCGCGCATGCCAATTTTCGCGACCTCGACGCGGTCCTCGATCGCCTCGCGATCGATCGGGTCGACGGCGTGCTCTTCGACCTCGGGGTCTCGTCAATGCAGTTTGACGATCCGGGCCGCGGCTTTTCCCTGCACGGACACGCGCCGATAGATATGCGGATGAATCCGGCGCTCGGACGAAGCGCGTACGAGGTGCTCGCGAACGCGAGCGAGCGCGAGTTGGCGGATATCTTCTTTCAGTACGGCGAGGAACGTGCGGCCCGGCGCATCGCCCGGGCGATCGTGAGCCGGCGCGCCGGCGGCGCCCTGCCGAGTACGACGTCGGAGTTTGCCTCGCTCGTCGCTGGGATAGTTCAGCGCCCCGGTAAGCGCGAGCGGATTCATCCCGCAACGCGCGTCTTTCAAGCGCTTCGCATCGCGGTCAACGACGAACTCGATGCGCTGCGGGAAGGTCTCGATGCCGCGATCGGACGGCTGCGCGACGGCGGCCGCGTCGTCGTCATCAGCTTCCACTCGCTCGAAGACCGGATCGTCAAGCGAACCTTTCGCGACGACCAACGCCTCGAGGTCGTTACGCGGCGACCGCTGCGTCCGCAAGAGGACGAGCTTCGCGACAATCCCCGCTCTCGCAGCGCCAAGCTGCGTGCCGCCCAAAAGAAGGCGAGCTAAAAGATGATCGCTTCACGTGCGCTCGAGCAGCGCCCGCGCCCAGCCAAGCCGCGAACCGTTCGCGCGGCGACGCAGCGTCGAATCGTTCGCGCCTCTCGTGCACGGCACGCGACCGTCGGACGAATCTCCGGCATCTTGCTCTGCGTGCTGGCGCTGCTCATGGGATACGTCGTGTTGACTTCGAGCTTGACTGGGCGAAGTTATGCGGTCGCAAAAGCGCAAGCCAAACGAGAGGCGTTGCTCGAGGAGACCCTCCGGCTCGACGACCGCATCGCAGCGCTGAGCTCGGACGATCGCTTGGCGCAGATCGCCGCTCGCCTCGGGATGCGCGAGCCGCAGCAGTTTGCCGTCGTTCGCGTCCAAGCGCCGCGGATCGCAAAAGCGAGCTCGCGTTTCCCGGTGCTTTCGTCGCTTGCCGGGCTTTTCGAGCCGGCGATCGCCGCCAAGCCCTAGCGCTGCGGCTCGTGCATCACCGTACCTTTAACCGCGTCGGCCCGATGCGGGCGCGACTCTTCTTTTACGGATGCACGATCGTCGCGCTGTTTCTCGCCTGGCGGTTGTGGGAGGTTCAGGCACTTCACGGGCCCGTCTACGCGAAAGAGGCGCTCGCCCAGCGATCCGATACGATCGAGGTATTCGCGCGGCGCGGCAGCATTCTCGACCGCGACGGCAACGTTCTCGTGCGTTCGCTTCCGTCGGAGAGCGTCTACGCGATCCCGCGCGAAATCGTCGATCCCGCGACGACCTCTGCGAAACTCCAGAGCGTCGTCGGCAAGCTCGATCCGGCGGTAGTCGCCGCGCTTCACGACCGCCACCTCTGGTTCGTGTGGATCGCGCGCAAGGTTTCCCACGAAATGGCGACGCGCATCTCGGCCCTCGGCTTGCTTGGCATCGACCTCAAAGAGGAAGACACGGGATTGCGCGTCGATACTGCCGGCCGCACGGCGTCGACGGTTCTCGGCTTCGTCGGCACCGACGAAAACGGTCTCGACGGGATCGAATATTCGTTCGACGACATTCTGCGAGGACGTTCGGGTCGCGTTACGCTCGAGGCCGATGAGTTCGGGCGGCCGATACCGTTTGGCCGCGAGCGCGTCGTCGTGCCCGCGCTTCCCGGCGCGAGCGTCGAGCTGACGATCGATCCGTACTTGCAGTTCGTTGCCGAGCAGGCGCTGCAGAAGCAGGTCAAGACGTACCACGCGCTCGACGGCTCGGCGATCGTCATGGATCCGTGGACCGGAGAGATCCTCGCGCTCGCCAACGCGCCGAGTTTCGATCCGAACAAATTCTGGCGTTACCCCGACGATCAGCGCCGCGATCGAGCCGTCATGGACGCGTACGAACCGGGTTCGACGTATAAACTCGTAACGGCAGCGGCTGCGCTGGATTCGCACAAGGTCGGCCTGGCTTCGCGCTTCCCGGCCCGTGACAGCCTCGACGTGGGCGGCCAGACGATCCACAACGCGGAAGACGGATTTATGGCGGGTACCGGCGGCAGCGAGACGCTCGAACAGATCATCGAGTACTCGCACAACGTCGGTGCCGCGGAAGTGGGTCTTGCCGTTGGCGGGCGAACCTTTTATGCGATGGAACGCAAAGCGGGCTTCGGCTCGCCGACCGGCGTCGGCTTGCCGGGAGAGAACCCGGGAATCGTGCCTCCGCCGGCCCAATGGAGCGGCTCGTCGCTTGCGACGATGTCGTTCGGGCAAGGAGTCTCCGTGACGCCGCTCGCGATGGCGCGTTACTACTGCGCGATTGCCAACGGCGGGGTACTGATGGAACCGTTCATCGCTCGAGCGATCTTCGACCAACAGGGAAGGACGCTGCACCGCTACTCGCCGCGCGCGACTCGTCGCGTCTTTTCGCAGCGTACGGCGCAGGAGCTGAGAACGTTTCTGCGCGCCGTCGTGCTCCGCGGAACGGGCGATCCGACCGCGCAGATCGAAGGCTACGCGACGGCTGGGAAGACCGGAACCGCTTCGATGGTCGTCGACGGCGAATACCGATCCGGATACTACGCAGCTTCCTTTATCGGAATGGTTCCTTATCAACATCCACGATACGTCGTTTATGTGAAAGTCGAACGTCCGGTCGGCTCGTACTACGGCAGCGTTGTGGCCGCCCCAGCATTTGCTCAGATTGCGCGCGCGGCAATGCTGCACGCCGGCGTCCTGCCGGCCGGCACGGTTGCGCGCAATGACCGTTAAGCGCGGAACGTCCTTTGCCGCACTCCTCGAACGCTTGCCCGAAGCGCGCGTGCTCTCCGGTAACGCGAGCGTTATCTCCGCGATTCGCATCGATTCGCGAGCGGTAGAGCCGGGAGACCTCTTCGTCGCGCTTCGCGGCGAGCACGCCGACGGGCACCGGTACGCAGGCGACGCGCTCGCTCGCGGAGCGGCGGCGGTCGTCGTCGACGCCCCGCTCGAACAAACGCCCGGACGCGCAGCTGCAGTCGTGCTCGTACCGGAGACGAAACGGGCGCTATCGGCGCTCGCGGCAGCGTTCTACGGTGATCCGTCGCGCGCCCTTGACGCGATCGGCGTTACCGGCACGAACGGAAAGACGACGGTGACGCACATGGTGAGCGCCGTTCTCAACGGCGCCGGCATACCGTGCGGGGTCATCGGTACGATCGGTGCGGCTTTCGGCCGACGGCGGTGGGAACTGCACCATACGACGCCGTTGCCCCCGGAGCTTCACGCCGTCATTGCGGCGATGAAAGACGACGGCGCACGCGCCGTCGCTCTCGAAGTGAGCTCTCACGCGCTGAGCCTAGAACGCGTCGACGACGTCGCGTTCTCGGTTGCCGCGCTGACGAACGTAACCCGCGATCATCTCGATTTTCATCGATCGGTCGACGCGTATGCCGCCGCGAAGCGCCGCCTCTTCGATTTGGCACCGCATGTGGTGCTCAACGTCGACGACGAACGCGGAGCGCGTTGGGCCCAAGAACTGCGGCACGCCGGGCGCGAGCCGCTGACCTACGGCGCCGGCGGCGGTGCAGACCTCGTTCCCGAAGCAATCGTTCTGGGTGCGTCGGGGAGCAGCTTCAGGGTCGACGGCCGGTCCTACGAACTGCAGTTACCGGGCCGGTTCAACGTGTGGAATGCGCTCGCGACGATCGGGATCGCGCGCTGGCTGAACGTCGCCGACGATGCGATTGCCGCCGGACTCGCCTCCTTGTGCAGCGTCCCCGGCCGGATGGAGCGACTGAACGGAGCGGTCGACGTCGTCGTCGACTACGCGCACACGCCCGACGCGCTGCGCAGCGCGCTAAGTGCGCTGCGAGAGACGAGACCCAGCAACGTCGCCGTCGTGTTCGGCTGCGGCGGGGATCGCGATCGGGGCAAGCGCGCCGAAATGGGTGCGATTGCCGCCGAGTTTGCCGATCGCATCTATCTCACCAACGACAATCCGCGCAGCGAAGAGCCGCTTTCGATCGTACGCGAGATCGCCGAAGGAATTGCCGGCGAGCGACGATACGTCGTCGAGCTCGACCGCGGCGCCGCGATCGGACGCGCGATCGCCGAAGCTCGCCCCGGAGACGTAGTATTGATCGCCGGAAAGGGGCACGAGACGTATCAAATCGTCGGAGATCGCGTGCTGGACTTCGACGATCTTGCCGTCGCTGCCGCGGCGCTGAAAGAACGAGGGGCTGCGCACTGAGGCTGCCGCTCGAAGACGCCGTGCGCGCGACCAATGCGACGCTGCTCGACGGGGAGCACGCTCCCGCGACGCTGAGCGTCGGCACCGATTCTCGCGCGCTCGAAGCCGGCGATACGTTCGTCGCCTTGCATGGCGAGCGATTTGACGGCCACGATTTCGCGGGCGAAGCGGTGCGGCGGGGAGCTGCGCTGCTGGTCGTCGACGATGCCGCGGCGCGGATACCCGGCGTCGCGACCTTGGTCGTCGCGCGGACCGATCGCGCCTACCTCCAACTCGCCGGCCTCGCGGCCCGAATGTTCGCGGGTACGATCGTCGGGATCACCGGAAGCAACGGTAAAACGACGACCAAAGAGTTTTTGGCTCAGTTGTGCGGGGTGAAGTTCCGGGTTGCGGCTTCGCGCAAGAACGAGAACAACGAGATCGGCGTCGGAAAACTGCTGCTCGGCCTCTCCAACGACGAGCACGACGTCGTGATCGTCGAAATGGGAGCACGCCACTACGGCGATATCGACCTGCTCGTCGAAGCCGCGCGGCCCGCAGTCGGAATTTTGACCAACGTCGGCGATGCGCACGTCGAGATCGTGGGTTCGCGCGAACGCCTCGCTGAGACGAAGTGGGCGCTTTTCTCCCGCGGCGCGACGGCGGTGCTCAATGCGCAAGATGAGGTCTCGCGCGAACGCGCCGCCGCGCTCCCGCAACGCCAACGCACGCGTTGGTTCGTCGCCGTTGCCGGCGCAGCGAAGCTCGCCGCCTTCGATGAGTTCGAGCGGCTTACCGCAGTGGCCGGCGACGCGCTCGTCGCGCGCGAGGCCGGCATAGTCGAACGGTTTACCATCGAAAGCTCGCTGCCGGGCCTGCATAATCGCGCTAACCTGGCGGCTGCCGTCGCGGGAGCGCAGACGCTGGGGATGGTCCCACAGGAGCTGCTCCCGGCGATCGCCGGCCTGACGCTGCCGCAGGGACGCTACGATCGCCTGACGCTCGCGAGCGGCTTGCATCTGATTTTCGATGCCTATAATGCCAACGCCGCCGGAACGATCGCAGCGCTCGACGCCTTCGCCGGCGAGAAGGCCGCGCGGAAGATCGCGGTTCTCGCCAGCATGGCAGAGCTGGGCGATGAGGCGGAGCGCCTCCACGAGCGGGTTGGAGAGCACGCCGGCGGCATCGTCGATGTACTGTTGGTGAGCGGCGACTTTGCGGCCGCGCTCGCGCGCGGCGCGGGCCGCGCCGGTCTCGATCGCGCGAACATCGTCGTCGCCGAAAGCAACGCGCGTGCGGCGGCTTGGCTGCGAGAAAATGCAAGCGGTGACGATCTGGTGCTGTTGAAAGGCTCGCGCAAGTACCGCATGGAGGAAATCGTCGAGGAGCTGCAGCCGTGAGCCAGACGACGCGCAGCCTTCCCGTCCGACGGGCAGGTGTGCCCGCCGGCGTGATTGCGATCCCGGTACGAACCCCGCTCGTGCGGCCGGGCGACGATCTCGGCGCCATCGTAATGGGCGCCGTTGAGGGCATCGCGCGCCCCGGCGACGTGATCGCGGTCTCCGAAACGGCCGTCGCGATCGCCCAAGGCGAGTTCGTTGCCGCCGAACACGTGCGCCCGTCGCGGCTTGCCTATTTGCTCTGCCGGTACGCCGGGCCGCTCGCGACGATCAGCCAGCCGGAATCCATGCAGCTGGTGATCGACGACGTCGGATACCGGCGGGTGATGGCGGCGACGGCGGCTCACGTGTTGGCGCGACCGTTCGGCAAACGAGGGACATTCTACGAATTGATGGGCGACGCAATCGCGGCGGTCGACGGCTACACCGGGACGATGCCGCCGTACGAGCGCGCGATCGTACTCGCGCCGCGAGAGCCCGCGGCGTTCGCGCAGGCGCTGCGCGATCGCGGCGGCGTCGAAACGGCGATCGTCGATGCCAACGACCTTTCCAAGGCAAAAGTCCTCGGCAGCTCGTCGGGAGTCCGCAGCGAGAGCGTCGAGCGCGCGCTGCTCGACAATCCGCACGGCAACAGCGACGAGCAGACGCCGGTCGTCGTCCTGAAGTGGCGGGGCGACGGAGCAAATCCGCTGTGCCGCTAATGCTGCTGTGGCTCGTCTACGGCTTCGCGGTCGCCGTCGTCTGCGCAGCCGTCCTCATCGCCGCCCTTAAACGCTTGAACCTGCGCCAGCGGGCCTACGAACTGGCGCCGCAGACGCATCGTGAGAAGTCCGGCACGCCGACGATGGGCGGCCTCGTCTTCGTCGTTGCGTTTGCCGGGATGCTTGCCGGAACGAAGTCGGCGCTCTCCGCCGCCGCCGTTTTTCTCGTCTGCGCCTGCGCCGGGATCGGCGCCGTCGACGACGCGCTGACGATTTGGGCCACCGCGAGCCGGGGACTGCGAGCGCGCACGAAGCTGCTCGCTACCGCGTTGGTCGCGGCGATCTTCCTGCGCGTCATCGGCAACACGCCCGATCTCTTTCCGATCGACGTGCTCTTTCACAGCGGCACTTTCACGCTGACCGTGCCCCACTGGTTGTGGCTCGTGCTCGGCGTCTGCGCGATTACCGGTACGATCCACGCCGTCAACTTGACCGACGGTCTGGACGGGCTCGCCGCCGGGAGCATCATCCCGCCGCTCGTCCTCTTCGGTCTCATCGCCTTCGCGTCGGGCGTCGTGCCGGCGGCGATTGCCGCGGCCGTCGGCGTCGGAGCGTGCGCGGGATTTCTCCTTTACAATCTGCATCCGGCGAAGCTGTTCATGGGCGATACCGGTTCGCTTGCGCTCGGAGCGCTGCTCTCCGGCGTGGCAATTCTGACCGGCGAGATGCTGCTGCTCGTTCTCGCCGGCGGAGTCTTCGTTGCCGAGACGCTCTCGGTGATGCTCCAAGTCAGCTATTTCAAGCTAACAAAAGGCAAGCGAATCTTCCGCATGAGCCCGCTGCACCATCATTTCGAACTGGCAGGCTGGCGCGAAACGAAGGTGACGTCGCGCTTCTGGCTTGCGTCGCTGCTCTGTTCGCTGTTAGGATGGGTCATCGTTCGATGACCGACAACTTTCAACTGAACGCCGGCAGCTCGCTCCTGGTCATCGGGTTGGGACGCAGCGGACTGGCGAGTCTGGAAGTCCTCTCGCGCAGCGACGTGCGGCTTTACGCAACCGATGAAAAGCCGCCCGACGCTCGCAGCGAAGCCGTCGCCGCCGCCGAGTCGTTCGGAGCGCAGTTCGTCGAACCGGCGCGGCTCGACGAGATCCTCGAGCGGATCGACTGGGCGGTGCTCTCGCCGGGAGTTCCGCCGATTTCACCGGTCGTTCGTGCGGTGCAGGCCGCCAACGTTCCGGTCATCGGTGAAATCGAGCTTGCCTATCGTCTCTGCAAGGCGCCGGTCATCGCCGTAACCGGAACCAAGGGTAAGTCGACGACGACCGCGCTGATCGGTCACCTGCTGCGCGCCGCCGGACTGCCGACCTTCGTCGGAGGCAATATCGGCAATCCCCTCATCGGCGAAGTCGCCGGCGCAGGCTCCGGCGATTGGGTCGTAGCGGAAGTGTCGTCGTTTCAGCTCGAAACGATTCGCGCTTTTAAACCGCGCGTCGCAGTTCTGCTCAACCTCTCGCCCGATCATCTCGACCGCTACCCGTCGATGGAAGAGTACGCCGAAGCGAAGTATCGCATCTTCGCCAACCAATCGATGAACGATTGGTTCGTGGGAAATCTCGACGATCCGCGGATCGAAGCGCTGGCGTGGCGTCACGGCGGTGCTCGCGTGCAAGCCAAGCAGATGTGGTTTACGCTGGGCAGCGGAGAGCGGGCGACGATGTACCTGCGCGACGGAAACATCGTCTACGCGCCGGTGACCGGCGACCCTCGTCCGATCCGGCTCATGCCGGAGCGCGAAATCCCGCTTCCCGGGCGGCACAACGTGCAAAACGTGATGGCGGCGCTGCTCGCCGCGCTGGCCGTCGGATGCGACCCGAAGGTGCTGCGGCCGGCGGTCGCGTCGTTTGCGGCGATGCCGCACCGCCTCGAGGAGGTTGCGGAGATCGACGGCGTGCTCTACGTCAACGATTCCAAATCCACCAACCCGAGTTCGGTCGTCGCCGCGTTGCGCAGCTACGAGCGGCCGATCGTGCTGATCGCCGGCGGAAGGTCGAAGGGCGGCGGTTTCGACGAGCTGGGCTCGGAGATCCGGCGCCGCGTTAAAGGGCTCGTCGCCATCGGCGAGTCGGCGGAAGCAATCCGCCACGCTGCTTCCGGACTCGCCTCGGCGCAGGCCGCCTCGATGGAAGAGGCCGTGCAGCGGGCACGCAGTTTCGCGGCGCCCGGCGACGTCGTGCTCCTCTCACCGGGATGTGCGTCCTTCGATATGTTCGCGTCGGCCGAAGACCGCGGCCGGCGTTTTGTTGCGGCGGTCGCCGCGATGCGGGAGCCGGCCGGTGCATAGCAGCGCCGCGCTCCGTAACGAGCGCCGGCCGCGTTACGGCATTCGCTCGTTCGTCGCCGCGCCGCTCGACGTCTGGCTCTTTACCTCCGTCGCGGCGCTCGTGGGGATCGGGCTCGTGATGGTTTTTTCCGCCTCGAGCGCGACGGCGTACGCCGAACACGGCGACATCGCCTACTATCTCAAGCGCCAGCTGGTCTGGCTGGCGGTTGGACTGGCCGGCGCGTACGCGTGCTATCGAATCGATTATCAGCGGCTGCGCGCCGTAGCGCCCTACCTCTTGATCGCGGCGATCGCCGGACTGACGCTCGTCTTCGCTCCGCACATCGGCGTCGGTGTCAACGGCGGCCGGCGCTGGATTGGAACGGGTGGGTTGAGCCTGCAGCCGTCCGAGTTCGCCAAGCTGGCGTTGGTGATCTATCTGGCGGCGGTGCTTTCGGCGCGCGGCGAACGGATCACATCGCTTACGCGTGGCGTCGTTCCACTCTGCATACCGATTGGAATCGTGACCCTTCTCGTGCTCAGAGAGCCCGATATGGGAACGGCGAGCCTGCTCGTTTTTACGGGGTTCACGATGCTGTTTGCCGCCGGCGCGCGCTTCGCGCACCTGACGGTAGTCGCTCTCGTGACGGTGCCCGTTGCCGCGTTGAGCGTTCTCGCGAGTCCATACCGGCGCGCGCGCATCTTCGCCTTCGTCGACCCGTGGCGCGATCCGCTCAACACCGGATTTCACATCGTTCAATCGCTGCTCGCGCTCGGCAGCGGCGGCATTTTCGGCGTCGGCCTCGGCGCTTCGCGCGCAAAGTTCTTTTATCTACCCGAGCAGTACACCGACTTCATCTTCTCGGTGCTCGGCGAGGAACTCGGACTGATCGGAACGCTCGTCGTCATCGCGCTCTTCGTGACCCTCACCTACCGCGCCGTTAAAATTGCGCTCGCCGCACCCGATCGCTTCGGCTTCTTCCTGGCGATCGGCTGCGGTGCGATGATCGCGATCCAAGCGTTCGTGAACATCGGCGTCGTTTCGTCGTCGTGGCCGGTAACGGGAGTTCCGCTGCCCTTCATCTCGTTCGGCGGCAGCTCGCTAATCGTCAGCCTCATCGCCGTCGCAATTATCGCCAACGTGGGGCGTCGTCGCCGAGTAAGGAACGCTTCCTAAGCGGTGACGGTCGTGTTTGCCGGAGGAGGAACGGGCGGCCACCTCTATCCGGCGATCGCCATCGCCGATGCCCTGAGCGCACGCGGAGTCCGGATCGAGTTTATCGGCAGCGCGCAACGGCTCGAGGCGCAGATCGTCCCAAAGGCGGGCTACCCGCTGCATGCGATTTCGGCGCATCCCCTTCCGCGGCGCCCGTCGTTTTCGCTCTTGCGAGCCGTAGTGCACAACCTGCACGGGACGCTGCAAAGCCTGCGCGTGCTGGCCCAGACGCGCCCCAACCTCGTGGTGGCGACGGGCGGCTACGTCTGCTTTCCGGTAGCCGTGGCGGCCCGCATCAGGCGCTTTTCGCTGCGCGAGCGGGCGCGAATCGTGCTGCTCGAACCCAATGCAGCTCCAGGTTTGACGGCGCGGCTGCTCGCGCCGATGGTTGACGAGATTTGGGGCGAGTGCGGCGGCTTCGGCGCGACGGCGCGCGCGAAGTGCCGTGCGACGGGCGTGCCCGTGCGAGCGTCCTTGCGGGAACCAAGGCCGCGCGCAGAAGCGGCCGCGCGATTCGGTCTGGACCCGGGCCGCGCGACGCTGCTCGCGATCGGCGGAAGCCAGGGTGCTCGAACGCTCAACGACGCGCTGTTGGCGGCGTGGGAAAGCGGCTTCATTCCACCGGGTTGGCAGGTGCTGGCATTAACCGGCGCGGCAGGCTACGAACGCGTCGCCGTTGCCGCGCGCGCTGAGTCGGAGGTTCCGTTTGCGGTCCGTCCCTACGTCGACGATATGGGGGACGCATACGCCCTCGCCGATCTCGTTCTGGCGCGGGCGGGAGCCTCGACATTGAGCGAGTTGGCCGCCCTCGCGAAGCCGGCGATCCTCGTCCCTTACCCGTACGCCACCGAGGCTCATCAGTCGGCGAACGCTCGCCGGTTCGAATCGGCGGGGGCTGCGGTCGTCGCGACCGACGAAGAACTCAAAGCGGGCCGGCTCGCCGAGCTGCTCGCGCAAGTGACGGCGCCGGCCGCGCTCGCGCTCTTGCGCGAAGGCGTCAAAAGTCTGCAGGGCGACGACCCGCTCGAACGGATTCTCGCACGGGTCGATCTTCTCTCGCGCGGAATCAGCCCAGAGTGACCTACCACTTCGTCGGTGTCGGCGGCATCGGAATGAGCGCGATCGCGCGTATACTGCGCGCGCGCAGCATCGACGTGCGCGGCTCGGACGTCAGCGCGACGCCGCTGGTGGAGCAGCTTCGAGACGAGGGAATCGCGGTCACGATCGGGCACGCCGCGCCCAACGTCGCCGGCGCCGACGTCGTCGTCGTCAGTTCGGCGATCGATCGCAACAATCCCGAATATGCCGCTGCGGTTCGCAATCAGATACGGGTTCTTCACCGCGGGGAGATGCTCGCAGAACTGCTCCGCGCCCGCCGTGGCGTTGCGATCTGCGGTACGCACGGGAAAACGACGACCAGTGCGATGACGCACGCGGTGCTGCGAGCCGGCGGAATCGACGCCGGCCTCGTGCTCGGCGGGATCGACGGCATTCTCGATACCAACGCGTACGACGGAACGTCGCCCTGGTTTGTAACCGAAGCGGACGAATCCGATGGGTCGTTCGCGTTGCTCGAGCCCGAGCTGGCGATCGTCACCAACCTCGAGAACGATCATTTGAGCAGCGACGACGAGCTGCCCGGACTCGTGCGCGCGTTCGGAGAGTTTCTAGCCAAACTGCCGGACCGCGGTTTGGCAATCGTCGGCGTCGATAACGAGCTCTCCGCGTCGCTGACCGACCACGAGCTGCGTGCCGGTCTCGTCACGTTCGGACTCGCGCCCGGCGCGCGCATTCGTGCGGAGAACCTCACGTTCGCAAACTTCGGCGCGATCTTCGATGCCTTCGAAGGGACGCGAAAGCTGGGGCGAGTCGAGCTCCGCGTCCCCGGTGCGATGAACGTTCAGAATGCGCTCGCGGCAGTTGCCGTCGGCTGCGCGTTGGAGGTGCCGTTCGAGCAGATCGCCGCGGGGCTGCGCGGCTTTCGCGGCGTGCGCCGCCGGTTCGACGTGTTGCTCTCGAACGAACGGATGACGATCGTCGACGACTACGCGCATCACCCCACCGCGGTGCGGGCGACGATCGCCGCTGCGCGCCACTACCACCGCGGCGAGCTCATCGTGGCGTTTCAGCCGCACCGCTATTCGAGGACGGCATATCTGGCCGCGGATTTTGCCGACGCGTTACGCGGCGCCGACCGAGTCTATCTGACGCCGGTATACGCGGCTTCGGAGCCCGCGATTCCCGGCGTCAGCGAACGTTCGATCGGCGACTCGCTCGGAAACGGCGGCGCGCGCGTCGACTACGTCGGCGGAGTCGAGGAGTTGGAGCAGCGAATTCTTGCCGAAGCACCGCCGGGAGCGCTGGTGTTGATGCTGGGTGCCGGAAACATTACCGAGGCGGCAGCGCGCCTCGCCGAACTCGCGCGGGGATGAGCCTGACGACGCAGCGCGCGCTGCACTCGCTGCTCGAACCCGGCGACGGCGACGCGTTGCGCGCGATCTTCGGTTCGCGCGTGAAGTTTGACGAGCCGCTGGCACCCTACACGTCGTGGAAGATCGGCGGCCCGGCCGACGCGTTCGCGACGGCGCATACCGAGTTTGAGCTGGCGGAACTGATGCGCCTTTGCTTGCGCCGCAAGCTGGCCTGGTGGATCATCGGCGGCGGCAGCAACGTCTTGGTGGGCGACGGCGGAGTTCGAGGAGTCGTGATTCGCCTCGCCGGAAGTTTTGCGGAGGTCGGCGTGTCTACCGAAGGCGCGCGGGTCGTCGTCGACGCCGGCGGCTCGGCCGGCATGGCACTGGTCACGGCGAAGGCGGCGTCGGCTGGCGCTCGCGGGATCGGCTCCCTTTCTGGAATTCCCGGGACGATCGGCGGTTCGCTGCGCATGAACGCTGGGACCGATCGCGAGATGGGCGAGTTCGTCACCGGCGTCTGGGTGCAATCCCCCGGCCGCCCCGATCCTCATTGCGTCAGCGTTCGCTACCTCTATCGTCATTCGACGCTCGAACGCGACGTCGTCGTCTCGCGCGTGACGCTCTCCTTCGAGCGCGCCGATTCGAACGAGGTTCGCGAAGAGATGCGCGGGCGGCTGGTGCGCCGCAAAAGCACCCAGCCGATTGCGACGCCCAATGCGGGCTCGTGTTTCCGCAACCCTGACGGCGACAAGGCGGCGCGGCTGATCGAATCGGTCGGCGCCAAGGGGTGGCGCGAGGGGGGTGCGGAGGTCTCGCCGCTCCACGCGAACTTTATCAACAACACCGGGGGAGCGACCGCGCGCGACGTCGCAACGCTCCTCGCACGAGTCCGCCGTGCGGTGCTCGATCGCTGTGGAGTCGAACTACGCTTGGAAGTGCATCTCGTTGGAGTCTTTATCGATGCAACGTAATGGAGGGCCGCGCGCGACCGTCGCCGTCGTGATGGGGGGCGACAGCGCCGAGCGCGAGATCTCGATTCAGTCCGGTACTCAAGTCTTGCGTGCCTTGCACTCACTGGGCTACGAGGCGCGGTCGCTCGATTACGACGAACGCTTCGTGGACGCCTTACGCGAGTTCAAGCCCGACGCCGTCTTCATCGCGCTGCACGGTCCGGGCGGCGAAGACGGACACGTTCAGGCGCTGCTCGAGTACCTCTCGATTCCTTACACTGGAAGCGGTCTGGAAGCGGCGGCGCTGTCGATGGACAAGCACCTCACCAAAAAATTGCTGGCCGCGGAAGGCTTGCCCACGCCGGTCTGGGACCTGTTCGATCTCACCGGCGGCACGCTTCCGCTGTTGCCGGGTTCGCTCGATCTTCCACTCGTGATCAAACCGCGTTTCGAGGGTTCCTCCAACGGTGTGACGATCGTGCGGACGCACGAAGAGTGGACCAACGCGATGCTCGAGGCATCGAAGTCCTACGGGCAGATTCTTGCCGAAGAGTACGTCGAGGGGCGCGAGTTTACGTGTGCCGTCCTCGGCGAAGAGGCGCTCCCGATCGTCGAAATCGTCTCGCACCGCGACGGTTTCTACAGCTACCGTTCGAAGTACGATGCCGGCGGATGCACCCACGTCGCACCGGCGCAGATCGACGACGGCTTGGCGGCTCGCCTGCAAATGCTCGGACTTTCGGCTCACCGGCTTCTCGGCTTGCGCGACTACTCGCGCAGCGACTTTATCATTCGCGCGGACAACCGTCCGTATCTCCTGGAGATCAACTCGCTTCCGGGCCTCTCGCCGGCGAGCCTCTTACCCGACGCGTGCGCGGCAGCCGGGATCGGTTTCGAAGCGCTCATCGAGCGGCTTCTCAACTATGCGCTCGCGCGCGCCGTACGCGACGCCGTCGCGTAATAAAAGAAAGCGGACCGCCGGAGCGGCCCGCTTTTTTCCAACTCTGAAGTTCTGGTTCTAGTACTTCGAGCGCGGATTGATTCCGATGCCGTCGGGCTTCTCGCCGGCCGAAAGTCCGGAGTCGAAGCTGTACATGAACTTGATGGCCTTCGTGCTGTACGAATACACGTCGACGAGACCGTCGGTACGATCGACGGCGATGTATTCTTTGTTGTCCTGGGTGAGTTTTCCGAAGAAGCTCTCACCCTTGAGGGCGAAGGGGCCGCCGAGGACTTTGCACTTCGGGTTGCAGCCGCTATACACCGTAGCCGTCTCGGCCATATCGTCGATGACGACCAGGTTGCCGCTGTTGTCCATCTCCATGCCGCCGTAGTACGTGCTCTTGAAGCCCGTCGCTACGGCACCGCTGCCTTTGCAGCCCTTCCAATAAACGAGGGCGGCGCCGCCGCTCGCGCTGGTCTTTGCATCGTTCCAGCAATCGCCTTGGGGCGACATCGCGACGCCGCCGGCGTGGTAGATGATGCTGTTGGTGAGGTTGGTCGTGCATCCGCCCTTGATCGTGCAGAGCAAAACGCTGCCGGGTTCCGAGCCGGCGTCCGCCAGCTGCGAAACCGCGATCGTGCCCGTCGTCGCATCGGCGCTAACCGCGTCGGCCGCCTGGCCGACCGTGTCGGCGATCAACGCGAGTTGCTTGCCGGTGCACATCTGGGGACCCTTGTAAACGATGACGTACGAGCTGCCGCCATCGGGATCGATGAGGTTGCCCTTGCCGTCAATGCCGACGTCGTTGACGTCCGAGACGCCCTGAACGGTGCAGATCGGCTTCTTGTTGCCCTTGTTGTTGATCGGGTAACCAAAAATGTCGCTACCGTAGAACTCGGCGATGTAGATACCGGTCTTCGGCAGCTTCTTTTTCTTATCGGGACGAACTTGTCCCGGAATCAGAGCGTGAAGGACCTGAACGGTACGCGGGGGTGCCACGTCGCCGTAGACGCTTTCGGGACGCATGTGCAGATCGGCGTTTTCGAGTGGCATCGAATTATTCGATCCCGCGAGATTGCCGCTGCATCCTGCGAGCAACGCGACCGCTATGCTCGCACACAGCGTCGAATTAAACACACGCATGGGGTTATCTCTCCTTGCCAGTAGATGGGAAATCGGACTTTTGACGTTGCCTGCGGGGCTCTGCGAACCCTCTACGGCGCGTTTCCGGCGTCTCTTTTTTAAGGAAAGGCTTCGCGATCGTCGGCGACCAGCAAATCGAGCCGGGAGGAGTCGGCCGGTAAGGTTCGCGCGATCGGATAGCGAGCCAAAAACTCCGCATCGCCGAGGCGTTCTGCAATGCGGGGACGTTCGAGCGCGGCGTTGATCTCGGCGTACTTTGCCGGGTCGCTATGCTCTGCGATCCAATCGGCAACGTCGCGGTCGGACTCTGCGCGAACGATTGCCTCGCGTAACGCCCCCTCCGGAAAACCAAGCGCTTCGATCAGGCGCGAACTAAAGCCGGTAATTTGATATTGGCCGAGATTGCCGCCTGGGAGCGTGGCGCGAAGCTTGTCGACGGTCCGCGCCGCCATGAGGAGCGCCAAACCGGGTAATAGTTCTCGGGGGCTGCGTGGCGGTTGCTTTGTGAGGTCCAGTGCGTTCATGAGGCACGTTTCAACCAGCCGGGCCGGCGAGGCCTTGCCGACGACGAGGCACCCACTGGGGGAAGTCGAAACTTCCGGCCGTCGAAAGAGATTGTTAGCCCTAACCACTTAAATGGAGGAATCCTTGCCAACCGTTGTCGATCGGGGTCTCGAGGGTGTAGTCGTCGGGTCCACCGAGCTTAGTAACGTCGAAGGCGCGATCGGACGCTTGACCTACCGCGGCTACGACATCGACGATCTCGCTCCGAACGCCACGTTCGAAGAGATCGTCTATCTTCTGCTTTACGGCCATCTTCCGAACCGTCATCATCTTGAAGAACTTCGCCGCGAGCTCGCGGCACGCCGCGCGCTTCCCGAGCCGCTGGTCACGGCGATGCAGAACTTCCCGAAAACCGCGTGGCCGATGGAAGTGCTGCGGACGCTTACCAGCGGGCTCGGTCTTTTCTCGCCCGTCAATGCCAACGGAGAGCATCTCTCCGACGTCCACACCGCGATCGATCTGATCGCGAAGATGCCGACGATCGTCGCCGGTTGGGATCGCGTGCGACGCGGACTCGATCCGATCGGCCCTCGCCCCGATCTCTCGCAAGCGGCAAACTTCCTCTACATGCGCACGGGCAAGGTGCCCCACGCGCTCGAGCAAGACGCGATCGATACGTACCTCGTGCTGCTCGCCGATCATTCGTTCAACGCCTCGACGTTTGCGGCCCGAGTCGCCGCGTCGACGCGCGCCGATATGTACGCATCGGTGACCGCCGCACTGGCGACGCTGCAAGGCGACCTGCACGGCGGCGCGGCAACTGCGGCATTTCGTACGCTTTCGGAGATAAAGACTCCGGAGAACGCCGAGCCGTACGTGCGCGGTATCCTCGATCGCGGTCAGCGCATCATGGGCATGGGCCATCGCGAATACAAAGTGCGAGATCCACGCGCAAAGCACTTGGAGGCAATCGCCAAGGAGCTCGCGGAGCACGTCGGCGGAGAAGAACGCTGGTACGAGATCGCTCACGAAGTCGAAGAGTCAAGCCGCAAGGTGCTGCAAGAGAAGAAGCCCGGAAATACGATCTACGCGAACGTGGATTTCTACACCGCCCCGGTGCTCGCCGATCTCGGCATCCCGGGCGACGAGTTCACGTGCCTCTTTGCGTGCGGACGCATCGTCGGCTGGACGGGACACATCCTCGAGCAGCTCGCCGATAATCGTCTGATCCGCCCGCAGGCAACCTACGACGGCCCCGCGACCGGCCCGTACGTGCCGATCGAACAACGAACGAACGGCACGACCGGCTAGGCCTCGCAGAGAATGCAGGTTGTCCCGGCGATCGACTTACGCGGCGGTAAGTGCGTCCGCATGCGCCAGGGCGATCCGAGCACGGAAACGGTCTACGACGACGATCCGGCCGAGCGCGCAAGAGCGTTCGTCGCGCAGGGTGCGCGCCGGCTACACGTTATCGATCTCGACGGCGCGTTCGGCTCGGGTGAAAACCTCGCCGCGATCGAGCGCATCTGCAGCGCCGTAGACGTCCCGGTGCAAACCGGCGGCGGCCTGCGCGCGGTAAAGCACGCCGAGAACGCGTTCGGGGCAGGCGCCGCCGAAATCATTCTGGGCACGCTCCTCGTCGAAGACGAGCGGCTGTCGCGACATATCGTCAGCCGCTTTCCCGGACGGGTGATCGCCGCCATCGACGTGCGCGGGTCGCAGGTAGCGACGCACGGATGGCAAGAGCGTACTCCGGTCGATCGCGACGCGCTGGTGCGTCGCGTCGCGCAGTGGGGGATATCGCGCATCATCTTTACCGAGATCAGGCGCGACGGAATGGGTGAAGGATACGACGTCGAGGCGCTCTGCGCGGTGGCCAACGCCGCGCCGGTAAAAGTAACGGCGAGCGGCGGTGCGCGAAACATCGACGATCTGCGAGCGCTCAAGGAGGCCGTTCCGCCGGCGATCGACTCATGCATCGTCGGCAGTGCGCTCTACACGCAGACGCTCGATCTTCCGGCGGCGATCGCGGCCGTCGCGTAGCCGTCAGACTTTAGCGCGGCACGCGCGCCTCAATCGCAGTAGACGCGCGGCACCTCGCTGGGCAGGCGGGTCACGATCTCGTAGTTGATCGTCTCGGACCAGCGCGCCCAATCGTCGGCCGTGACGCTGGCCTCGCCATCTTTTCCGATCAGCGTGACCGTGGACCCCACGTGCGCCCGCGGCGCCTCGGTCAAATCGATCTGCGTCATGTTCATGGCCACGCGTCCGACGATCGGACAGAGCGCGCCGTCGACGGCAAACGCCCCTCGATTCGAAAGGGCCCGCGGAACGCCGTCGGCGTAGCCGGCGGGGACCACGCCGATTCGCATCGCTCGCGGCGCGTGAAAGGTGCCCCCGTAACCGACCGATGCGCCCGCCGCGACCGTGCGAGTGACGACGAGCTCGCTGCGGTAGGCCAGCGCCGGGCGGAGTCCCGGCGGCTGCGCTTCGAGCGCCTCGGCGATCTGCGGCGACGGCATCAGTCCGTAGACGGCGATCCCGAAACGCACCATGTCCAGCCGCGTCCACGGCCAAAGCATGGCGGCGGCCGAGGCGGCGATGTGGCGCAACGGAGACACGGGGCGTCCGGCCAGGAGCGGTTCGACGTCGTTTAACGCTCGATCGAACGCGTCGCGTTGATGTTGCGTGTAGGGCGAATCGGTCTCTTCGGCGGCGGCCAGATGGGAGTAGATCCCAATCAGCGAGAGCTCCGGCATCGCAGCGAGGCTTGCGACGGCGTGTTGGACCTCGGAGGGATCCAAGCCCAGGCGGTTGAGATCGGTGTTGACCTTTAAATGGACGCCGGCGCGCCGCCCTTGGACGCGGGCCTCGGCTGCCAGCCGCGCCGCGAAACCGCCTGCGTCCCACAGCGCCGTCTCCAGCTCCGCGGCCACCGCGCCGGGAATCGCGCCGGCGGATACCGGCCCCAGCACGAGGATCGGTACGGCGATCCCACCCGACCGAAGCTCGAGGCCCTCCTCGGCCGTGAAGACGCAGAGGCGGACGGCCGACGGCTCGATCGCTTTGGCGACCGCGAGCAGACCGTGGCCGTAGGCGTTCCCCTTGACGACGAAGGCGCTTTGCGCCGGGGCGGCCAGGCTTTTGAGGAGGGCTGCGTTGTGGCGCAGCGCTCCCAGCGAGACCTCGATTCTTCCGGTCATGCAAGCGGCTGGATTCGCCCACTTTGACGCTTGCACTCCTTCGGGGAGTCTGCTAACATAGCACGGCTGGCGCTCTTGCGCTGAGAGTGCTAAGGCTCTGTTGTGTATAAATCCACTGTTTGGAGGTCTTCGTGAATCTCAAGCCCATGTTCGATAACGTCGTTATCGAGCACGTCGAGCAAGACGATAAAACGGCCGGCGGTATCTTCCTTCCCGATACCGCAAAAGAGAAGCCCCAAGAGGGCATCATTCGTGCGATCGGATCGGGCCGCGTTACCGACAAGGGAAGCGTAGTCGACATGCACGTTAAGGTTGGCGATCGCGTCATCTATCGTAAATATTCCGGAAGCGAAGTCAAAGTCGACGGGGTCGAGTACCTCATCATTCCTGAAAAAGACATTCTCGCCATCGTCGACAAAGTGCCGGCCGGCGTTTAAGGAGTTCAAGAGTTTATTATGGCTGCAAAGCAACTCGTATTCGATGAAAGCGCGCGGCGCGCGCTCGAGCGCGGTGCGAACATCCTCGCCGATGCGGTAAAGGTGACGCTCGGTCCCAAGGGCCGCAACGTCGTGCTCGACAAGAAGTTCGGTTCGCCGACGATTACCAACGACGGCGTGACCATCGCCAAAGAGATCGAGCTGCCCGACGTGTTCGAGAACATGGGCGCCCAGCTCGTCAAGGAAGTCGCCTCGAAGACCAACGACATCGCGGGCGACGGAACCACGACCGCGACGGTGCTCGCGCAAGCGATCATCCGCGAAGGTCTCCGCAACGTGACCGCCGGCAGCAACCCGCTGCTGATCAAGCACGGCATCGAAAAGGCCGTTGCGACCGCGGTCAAGGAGATGGAATCGTTCAAGAAAGACGTCGACACCAAGGAGAAGATCGCTCAAGTCGCCTCCATTTCGGCCAACGATCCGAGCATCGGCGAGATCATCGCCAACGCGATGGAAAAGGTCGGCAAAGACGGCGTGATCACCGTTGAGGAGTCGCGCACGATCAAGACCGAGGTCGAAACGAAGGACGGCATGCAGTTCGACAAGGGCTACATCTCGCCGTACATGGTTACCGACTCCGAGCGGATGGAAGCCTCGCTCGACGATCCCTACATTCTCGTCACCGAGCGCAAGATTTCGGCGATCGCCGATATCCTGCCGCTGCTCGAGAAGGTCGTTCAGGTTCAGAAGCCGCTGCTCATCATCGCCGAAGACGTCGAAGGCGAAGCCCTCGCGACGCTCGTGGTGAACAAGCTTCGCGGTACGTTCACCTCGGTGGCGGTGAAAGCGCCCGGCTTTGGCGATCGACGCAAAGAGATGCTCAAGGACATCGCTGCCCTCACCGGCGCAACGGTGATCTCCGAAGAGCTTGGACTCAAGCTCGATAAAGTAACACCCGAGCAGCTCGGCCGCGCCAAGCGCGTCAAAGTGACGAAGGAAGACACCACGATCGTCGACGGCGGCGGTAAGCGAGAAGAGATCAACGGCCGGATCGAAATGATCAAGAAGCAGGTCGAAGAGACCGATTCGGACTTCGATCGCGAGAAGCTTCAGGAGCGCCTCGCGAAGCTTTCGGGCGGCGTCGCCGTCATCCAGGTCGGAGCGGCAACCGAGACCGAGCTCAAAGAGAAGAAGCACCGCATCGAGGACGCGCTTTCGGCGACTCGCGCGGCGGTTCAGGAAGGGATGATCCCGGGCGGCGGCGCCTCGCTGCTGCACGCGATCAAGGCGATCGACAAGATCGAGCCTCCCAAGAGCAACGGTCACGCCGGAACGTGGGCCGATGAGAAGATCGGCATCAACATCGTGCGCAAGGCGCTCGAAGAGCCCGCCCGCCAAATCGCCGACAACGCCGGCTTCGAGGGTTCGGTTGAGGTCAACGCCGTCCGCTCGAAGAACGCGCCGTTCGGCTTCGACGCGATGACCGGCGACGTCGTGGACATGTTCGGCGCCGGCATCGTCGAGCCGCTTAAGGTGACGCGTGCAGCGCTGCAGAATGCGGCATCGATCGGTGCGTTGATCCTGACGACCGAAACGCTCATCGCCGATAAGCCGGAGCCCAAGAAAGAGTCCGCCGGGGCACCCGGCGGCGGCATGGGCGGCTACGACATGATGTAGCTTCGACTTTCGCTGCACGCAGCGGAATTGAAGAACGAAGGGCCCGGCAAACCGCCGGGCCTTTTGCATTTTCGGCGGCGCCTTAGCCGGCGGACGTTTCCCAGAGCTTCGGGCAGAGGAGCGTGTCGGTCGCCTCGCCGGCCAGCCCGTCGACCATATCCTCGGTCACGTTGAACTGGATGCTCGACGGCCAGCCTTCCCATCGCACGGGAAACGGAACCGGAAGGCGGACGTAGTGAAATTGATGCGTCGGCGTCCTGAGGCGCATCGTGAGCTGCTGTGACGATGGCGCGCTCGTGGGGTTGGGATAGAGCCAGACGTAGTACGCGTCCTGATCGTTCTCGACCCGGATATCCTCGGCGAGCGGCTGCACGATCGGTTTCTTACACGCGACGGCCGCCTTATCGAAGAGCACGAAGGTGGGCTGCACGTAAAGGAACGATTGCGGCGCCGTCCCCGATAGGATGAGCGGCGTCCGCGGCGCCGGGGCCGGTGCGTCGTAGAGCGGCTCGGTGATCGCGCGGTCGTGGCCGGAGATGAAGAACAAGTAATCGCTACCCGAGCAGCGGTACTTTTCGGTAGCGAGATCGATGCGGTACATGCCGAACGAGCTGTCGAACTCGACGATGCTCTCGGCTTCGTCGCCGCGCTCGAAGCGGTAGACCTTATCGAGCATGTGGCGCCCTGCGCGGTCGATCAGCCGGACGTGCAGCGCGATCGTCGCGTTTGCCGGCGCCCGAGCGATCGAGCCGCAGAGGCCGACGTGAAGTATGACGTGTGAGAGTGCGAGCATTTCGAACTACCTTAGTTTGAAGGAAGGATGGCGTCTGGTCCCTTCGTCCTGCGGCCCGGGACTCCATCCGCCCGGAGGGTCGCGCTGCCCCCGGAGAAGGCCGCCCCGTCATGACGGATAACTTGAGCTTTATGTCTGCTCGCGCGGTAAACGACTTTACAATTCGCGTGGCGACGGTCAACGGCTCGGGAAGCCAATCGTCCAACCTCGTGCTGACCAACGCCATCGCACGCCTCGGAGTTCCGGTCGCTCCCAAGAACGTCTTTCCCTCGAACATCGAAGGCCTGCCCACCTGGTTCGACGTGCGCATCAGCGCGCTCGGCTATCAGTGCCGCGCGCGCGATTTCGACGTGCTGGTCGCGCTCAACGCGGCGACGTGGCAACAGGACGTCGCCGGCGTGAAACCCGGCGGTGCGGTCGTGCACGAAGAGGCGTTCCCGTGCAAAGGCGACACGCTGCGCGAGGATCTCAGTTACTACGCGGTGCCGTTTACGGCGCTTGCCAAAGAGCACTTCGCCGATAAGGGCGACCTGCGCAAGTATTTGATGAACATGATCTACGTGGGGGTGCTAGCGCACCTGCTCGACATTCCGCTCGCGACGATCGAAGAGGCGCTGCGCAGCCAGTTTCGCTCGAAAGCCGCCGCGGTAGAACTCAATATGTCGGCGGTGCGCGTCGGCGTCGACTACGCCCAGCAAAACCTCGAGAAGCACGATCCCTGGCGCGTGGTGCCGATGAACGGCAAGATCGACGGGCTGTTGTTCATGGAGGGCAATCGCGCTGCGGCGCTGGGGTGCGTCATGGGAGGCTGCACCGTCGCCGCTTGGTATCCGATCACGCCGTCCTCGTCACTCTGCGAGTACTTCATCGGCTACTGCGAGCGCTTTCGCGTCGATCCGGAGACGGGCAACCGCAGCGTCGCGGTCGTGCAGGCCGAGGACGAACTGGCAGCGGCCGGCATCGTCTTCGGCGCCGGCTGGGCCGGAGCTCGGGCGATGACGTCGACCTCAGGCCCCGGGATCTCGTTGATGGCCGAGTACGCGGGTTACGGATACTTTGCCGAGGTTCCGGGCGTCATCTTCGACGTTCAGCGCGCGGGGCCGTCGACCGGCTTGCCGACGCGCACGATGCAGGGCGACGTTGCCTCTGCCTATACGCTCTCGCACGGGGATACGAAGCATGTCGTGCTGTTGCCGGCGACGGTCACGGAAGCGTACGAGTTTGCGATGGCAGCCTTCGATCTGGCCGAACGTTTTCAGACGCCGGTCTTCGTGCTCAGCGATCTCGATCTGGGAATGAATCCCTGGCTGACGCCGCCGCTGCAGTATCCCGAGAAACCGTTCGATCGCGGAAAGGTGTTGGCTGCCGACGACTTGGCGTCGATGAAATCGTGGGGACGTTACCGCGACGTCGACAAAGACGGAATCGGCTACCGCACGCTTCCGGGAACGAATCATCCGGCGGCCGGATTTTTCACTCGAGGCACGGGGCACGACGAAGAGGCGCGCTACTCGGAAATGCCCGAGGTCTGGGAACGGAACCTAGACCGCCTCAACCGCAAGACCGACACCGCAAGAACCGCGGTGCCTGCGCCCGTCGTTTCCGAAAAAATGAGCACGAAGGTCGCGATCCTCGCGTACGGGACGACGCACCACGCCGTCGTCGAAGCGCGCGACTTCTTGCGCGACGCCGGCGTCGAAGTCAACTATCTGCGCGTGCGCGCGCTTCCGCTTGCCCCAGAGGTGGCCGCCTTCATTACGCGCCACGAACGAGTCTACGTCGTCGAGCAGAATCGCGATGGACAACTCTACGGAATTTTGCGGACGGAACTTCCGACCTATCTGATCGGGCGACTGCAGTCGATACGCCACTATAACGGCGTGCCGATCGACGCCCACGCCATCATCGACCCGCTGCTCGAGGAGCAGCGCGAGCCGGCGGTGATAGCCGATTAGCTCAGCCCTTCGACAAGCTCAGGATGACACACGGACCCTTCGACAAGCTCAGGATGACAAGATAAAGTATGACTGCGAATCTCAATATTATCGGCCTCGCGCGCGAGGTGTACAAAGGCCTTCCGACGACGCTGTGCGCCGGCTGCGGGCACAACTCGATCACGAACCATCTGATCAAGGCGCTCTACGAGTACGGCGTCGAGCCGCACAAGCTGGCGAAGATGAGCGGCATCGGCTGTTCCTCCAAGACGCCGGCATACTTCGTCGAACAGGCGCACGGCTTTAACGGCCTGCACGGGCGCATGCCGTCGGCCGCGACCGGCGCGAAGCTGGCAAACCGCGAGCTCGTCGTGCTCGGCATCAGCGGTGACGGCGATACCGCGAGCATTGGACTGGGGCAGTACTGCCACATGATCCGGCGGAACGTCGACTGCACGTACATCGTCGAGAACAACGGCTGCTACGGGTTGACCAAGGGCCAGTTCTCGGCCACCGCCGACGTCGGTTCGACCCAGAAGGGCGGGAAAGCCAACGAATACGCGACGATCGACATCTGCGGCCTAGCGATCGAGCTCGGGGCGACCTTCGTCGCGCGTTCCTTTTCCGGCGACGGCAAGCAGCTCGTGCCGCTGCTGCAGGCGGCCTTCTCGCACCGCGGAACCGCCATCCTCGACGTCATCAGTCCGTGCGTGACGTTCAACGATCACGAAGGCTCGACGAAAAGCTACGCCTACGTCAAAGAACACGACATCGTGCTGCACACGGCCGACTACATCGCCGGCGGCCGTGAGATTACCGTGGATTACGAACCCGGCACCGTCCGCGACGTCGAACTCGAAGACGGCGCGCACGTGCTCCTGCGCAAACTCGAGGTGGACTACGATCCGACCGACGAGTCGAACGCGCAGAAGACGATTCACGACGCGCGAGAGCGCGGCGAGTTCGTGACCGGCTTGTTGTACGTCGATACTCACCAGCAAGATCTCTGCGCGCGAGAGCGCATGGTGAAGCAGCCGCTCGCGGGACTCGACGAAGAGACGCTCCGGATCGGGCGCGAGGACTGGGAAAAGTTGATGCGTCCGATCGTGGAGAGTTGAGCGCGTGAAACGATCGATCGCTACTTTCGCGATACTCGCGTATCTCGCAACGCTCCAGCCCGCGTTCGCCGCGGTCGAGCACGGCCGCGTGTGGCAAGCGACCTACGTGGCTGCCTATCAACCGACCTTCGGCCGTCAGGGGGTGCCCTACTCCGGCCTGCTCAAACTGAAGTTCGATAACGGTATCGTGAGCGGCACCTACGTTTCAGAATCCGTGCGCCCCGATCCGCTCTACGGACGAACGATCGTCGTGAGCGGCGGCGTGAGTCAAGGACAGATTACCCTGGATTTCCGCGCGTCCGGCGGCTTTACCGTGCGCGGAACGCTGGCGGGAAACGGCGAGATCTCGGGAACCGCGACGATCGGCGGCCACTTTTATCACTTTCTCGCTAAGGTAAAATCCTCACCGTAGGCGTGGCGACGATGCGCGGCAACCCGCGCGTTTGGGTTGCATTTGCGTTGTTGAGCGCAACCTTCTTCATGCTGCTCGTCGATTTTTCGATCGTCAGCATCGCGTTACCGTCGATGGAGCGCGAATTAGGTATGAGCGCTTCGCAGGGGCAGTGGATCGTCAGCACTTACGCCATTTTTTTGGCCGGGTTTCTGATGCTTACCGGGCGTTGCGCCGACCTGTTCGGGCGCTTTCGATTCTTCATCGCCGGGCTCGTCCTGTTTACGCTCGCGTCCTTCCTCGGCGGCTTGGCGACGACCGGAACGTTTCTCATCGCCATGCGCGCGCTGCAAGGGCTCGGCGCAGCGCTCGTCAATCCGGCCGCGCTGGCGATCGTGCTGTCGATGTTTCCTTCGGGTGAGGAGCGTTCGCGCGCGGTCGCGTTGTGGGGAACGATCGGGAGCCTCGGCGTCGCGGCGGGAATGTTTTTCGGCGGAGTGCTCGTGCAGTATTTGGGGTGGCGTTCGGTGTTGTACGTTAACGTGCCGGTCGCGCTGGCGATCCTCGCCATCGCTCCGTCGATGCTTCCTCGCGATCGCGGCGAACGCGGGGGCGCGAAACTCGACGTTCTCGGCGCGGCCCTGCTCACCACCGCGCTCGTGACGCTCGTCTTTACGATCGAATCGATTCCCGGCCGCGGCCTCGCGGCGTGGCAGACGCTGGTGGGATTCGCGATGACGGTCGCGCTCTTCGGAGCGCTCGTTGCAGCGGAGCGCCGTGCCCTCGAACCGATTCTGCCGCGCCGACTCTTTGCTTACCCCGACCTGCTCTCGGGAGCGTCCATCGTCTTCTTGCAGCCGATGTCGTATGCCGGAGTTTTGGTCTTTGCCTCGGTCTACGTGCAGCGCGTCTCGGGATACGAGCCGCTCTTTGCGGGCCTTGCCTTCCTGCCCTCGTCTCTGCTCGTTTCGTTGATTGCAGCGCCGCTGACGATGCCGATCGCCCGCGCGATCGGAGTACGAACGATGTGCATCGCAAGCGCCTTTGTGATGATCGCCGGCGAAACGATCCTGCTTTGGATGCAGCCGCATTCGTCCTACTGGAGCAGCATCTTCGTCTCGACGTGCATCGGCGGCTTCGGTGGAATGTTGGCCTATCAGAGCGGCATGATCGGCGGCTTGGCTCACGTCGACGACGCCGATGAAGGAAGCGCCTCGGCGGTGCTGAGCTTCGCGCTGCAGCTCGGCATCGGCTTCGGCGTCGCGCTGGGCGCTGCTGCAGAAGAGTTGCGCACCAACGCGCTGCAGGCCGCGGGCGCCCAGCCGATCGCGGCGCTAGCGGGCGGCCTGCAAGCGTCGTTTTGGTTCGCGATTGCGGCCGGAGTCGCGGTGATCGCGGCTGCGGCGTTCGGGCTGCGCCACGCCGCGACCGCGAAAATCCCACTGCGTCACTACATCGCGTTCGGAAAGCTCCATCACGCGGTCTCGGTAAAAGCCTAGCGATGGAGCGGCTCGTCGACGCGCTTCGTTCGGCGTCGTCGGTCTTCGCGCTCACCGGTTCGGGAATCTCTGCCGAGAGCGGGTTGCCGACGTTTCGCGGAGCCGGCGGTCTCTGGCGAATGCATCGCGTGGAGGAGCTGGCTTCGCCGGAAGGCTTTTCGCACGACCCCGAACTCGTGTGGACGTGGTACAACCAGCGAAAAGCAGCCTACGAACGCGCGCAGCCCAACGAAGGGCATCGCGCGCTCGCGCGCCTCGAAGAGCGGCTCTCTTGCCTGACGCTCGCGACGCAAAACGTCGATTCGCTCCATCGTCGCGCCGGATCCCGGCGCGTCATCGAGCTGCACGGCGACCTGCGCGAGGCGCGCTGTACTCGTTGCGACGAGCGTCTGGTGCTCGAGGCCGCCGGTCTGCCGCTCGATCGAATCCGTCATTGCTGCGGCGGCATGATGCGCCCCAACGTGGTGTGGTTCGGCGAGCCGCTTCCGCAAGCGGCGTGGCAAACGGCTCGCGAGGCGGCGTCGCGCGCAGACGTCATCCTCGTCATCGGAACCAGCGCGGTCGTCTATCCCGCGGCTGCGTTGGCGAGCGGCTGCAGCGATGCGGCGTTCGTTGCGGAGATCAACACCGAAGCGACGGCGTTGAGCGGCCGTGCCGACTGCGTCCTGCGTGCTCGGGCAAGCGAAGCTCTCGCGTCGCTCGCGAGCGCGCTCTAGCGTAGATCGCGAGCGCCGTAAGCTCTACGGCGCGAAAACAGCCAGTAGACGGGCAGCCCGCTCAGCAGGATCGCGATTCCGATCGAAGTCTCCAGCGGCGACTTCCAGATTGAATCGGCGACGACGCTCCAAGCAGCCGCCAAAAAGAGCAGCGTCGAGAACGGCTGCCCCGGCATGCGAAAGAACGGCCGCGGTGCTTGCGGATCGCGCGCGTCCCGGCTGCGAAAGATCAGCAGCGCGATCGCGCAGAGCCCGAAGAAGATATAGTCGTTGCAGGTGACGTAGGTGAGGATCTGGTCGTAACGGCCGCTCACCGAGATGACGATGGCGACCAGACCCTGCAGGACGATCGCGACGACCGGTGCGTGCGTGCGGCGGTTGACGCGCGCGAGTTGCTTGAAGAACGTGCCGTCGGTCGCCATCTGAAAATAGACGCGGGGCGACGTCAGAATTTGATTGCTCAGAAACCCCAGCGTCGAGATCGCGATGACGATCGCCATCACGCGCAAACCGGTGGGACCGAAGGCAAGCCGCGCGACGTCGGACGCCGGGGTGTTGGTGGCGGCTAATCCGCCGATGCCCAGTGCGCTCAAGCAGGTCGCGTTGACCGCAAGATAGAGCAGCACCACCGCGACGACTCCCACGATCATCGCCCGCGCAAGCGTACGCTGCGGCCGATGCATTTCTGCGGTCATGAAGCTGGACGTTTGCCACCCGCTGTAGGCGAAGAGCACCGGCACCATCGCGAGACCGATGACCGCAAGCGTGTTTCCGCCGATCGGCGCGACGCTCGCGGCGGCCGCAACCGCCGGCGTGTGAACGACGAAGAGCCCGATGGCGGCAAAGCCCGCGATTGCCAAGATCTTCGCGATCATGAACGCGTTCTGAGTCGTCGTGCCGGAGCGCACGCCCAGCGCGTTAACGGCGGTGAAGACCGCGATCGCGGCGACGGCGATCGTGGCGATCTGCGCGTGCGAGCCCTCAAATCCGGTGAGCGGCGCGAAATAGTTGGCGAAGGTCACGGCGGCGGCGGCCATTCCGCCGCTCTGCGAGACGAGCAGCAGCGTCCAGCCGAAGATGAAGGCGAGCGCGGGATGAAAGGCATCGCGCAAGTAGGCGTACTGACCGCCGTCCTGAGGACGGCGCGCGGCAAGCTCCGCGAAGACGCCGGCTCCGAGCAGCGCGATCGCTCCGCCCGCGATCCAGACAGCCATAACCAGCGTTCCACTGTGGAGAATCCGCGCCACGACCGACGGGTTCATGAAGATTCCCGAGCCGACGATTCCGCCCATCACGATGAGCGCGGCGTCGCGACCGCCTAAGCGCCGCGCAAGCTTGACGTCTGATGTCATCGGGGGAATGTCCGCATCGCAGCGAAGAGCCGACTCATGTTGGCAATCGTTACCTTCCTATTTGCAGCCTTGAACGGCATGATCGCGCAAGCTCCTCCGCCCGGACCGCCCCCGGCCCAACCAATGCAGCCGCCGCTCGAAAGCGGCGCGTGCTTAGATTCACCGCGTCCGGCGCCGAAAGTCCTACAAAAGCCGGTCTCTCGGGGCATGCAGATCGTACGAATCGACGAGGTCGTTTCGACGGCGACGATGACCCAGGGCCAAGTGATCGGTTTCGTTTACACGACCCAGGACGGTGCGACGTGGCTAGGGCAGCGCAGTGCCGATTTCGTCTCTCCCGCGAACGCAACCGCGATCAACGCCGTGCTTGCCTCGACGCGAGCGCCCGGCGTGAAAGACTCGGAGTTCCCCCCGCAGACGCGGTATGGCGTGGCGACGAAGTATCCGCAGTTCTTCCGGGTCTCGATCCCGCCCGATGCCATGGGCCCGCTGCGGATTGCGCTCGTTTCCTGCGTCGCCTGGCCGGCGAGCCGCCCGTTGCCCGACCCGGGGCTCTAGGGCCGCCCAGCGAATCAACCGGCGATAGCACTCAGCGCATCCGAGTGCTAAGATAGGGTGTTGTGAGCCGAATGGAGTTCCTGGTCGGGCCTCGGCTCGGGGCCTTTACACCCAATGCCGACGTCTTCGTCGATGATGACGCGCGGCGTTTGGTCGTGGTTATCGAAGTAGCGGGAGCGGATCCCGAAAGCTTGCGTCTCGTTTTCGACGAGCGCAGTCTCGTCATCGGCGGGCGCCGGCGCGAAGCAGCGCCGCTGCGCAGCGGATCGTTCGCACAAAAGGAGATCGCGCACGGCGAGTTCGCCAAGCGAATTCCCCTTCCGGTCGCCATCGAATACGACCGCATCGTCGCCAGCTACGAGGACGGATACCTGATCGTCCTCGCACCGATCTCCGCGACGGCCTACCTTCCAACCACTCGAACCGAACTCCACATCTTGGTCAAAAGGACTCATTCCTAACCGTAATGGCTCAGAAAACAAATCAAAACATCGTCCCCGCCAACTCGATCGGCATCCTGCCGCTTCAAGAGGCCGTACTCTTTCCGCATACCGTCATTCCGTTGGCCGTCGTCAAGAAGTCGGGCATCCAGCTCGTTGAGGAGGCGCTTCGCGAAGGCAAGCCGATCGGCCTGACGGTCCTGCGCGACCGCGAGATCGAAGATCCCGGGCCGGAGGACGTTCAGCGCGTCGGTACCATCGGCGTCATTCAAAAGATGCTGAAGGTTCCCGACGGCACGCTTCGCTGCATCGTCGCCGGACAGCAGGTCTTTCGCGTCGACCAGTTCACGCAAGTCGCGCCGTACATGGTCGCGGAGTATACCGAGCTGCCCGACACGACCGTCGAGAACGAAGAGCTCGTCGCGATGCAGCGCAACCTCGCCGGCCTCTTCCAGAAGCTGCTCTCCTATCTGCCGCAAGCGCCGCGCGAGATGGAGATGGAGGTCGCCAACATCACCGATCCGGTGGTGCTCACCTACTTCGTCGCTTCAACGATGCGTCTGGAGACTGCCGATCGTCAAGCCCTGCTCGAGGAGCGCGACACGGCCAAGCGGATGCGCAAGCTGACGCTTCTGCTCACCAAAGAACTCGAAGTCGTCGAGCTCGGTCACAAGATTCAAAGCGACATTCAGCGCGAGATGGAAAAGAATCAGCGCGAGTTCTATCTGCGCCAGCAGCTGCGCGCGATCCAGGAGGAGCTCGGCGAAGTCGACCCGCAGCAGGCCGAAACCAACGAGCTTCGGACGAAGATCGACGCCGCGGAGATGCCCGAGGACGTGAAGAAATCGGCGGACCGCGAGCTGGACCGCCTCTCGAAAGTGCCGCAGGCCAGCCCGGAGTACAGCGTTATCCGCACCTACCTCGACTGGCTGGTGACGTTGCCGTGGAAAGAAGAGACGGCCGACTACATCGATATCGCGACCGCGCGCGCCGTTCTGGACGAGGATCACTACGATCTCGATAAGATCAAGGACCGGATCATCGAGTATCTCGCCGTGGGCAAGCTCAAGAAGAAGCTCACCGGTCCGATCCTCTGCTTCGTCGGGCCGCCCGGCGTCGGCAAAACCTCGCTCGGGCAGTCGATTGCGCGCGCGATGGGACGCAAGTTCGTTCGCCTGTCGGTCGGCGGCGTACGCGACGAAGCCGAGATTCGCGGACACCGCCGCACCTACATCGGCGCGATGCCGGGGACGATCATCCGCGCCATTCGCGACGCGGGCACGCGAAATCCGGTGATGATGATCGACGAGATCGACAAGGTCGGCGCAGATTTTCGCGGCGATCCGCAGTCGGCGCTCTTGGAAGTGCTCGATCCCGAACAGAACAACAACTTCCGGGATCACTACCTCGACCTGCCGTTCGACCTTTCGCAAGTGCTCTTCATCTGCACCGCAAACACGCTCGACTCGATCTCGCCGCCGTTGCGGGACCGTATGGAGATCATTACGCTCTCGGGCTACACCGAGTTCGAAAAGCTGCAGATCGCCAAACGGTATTTGCTCAAGAAGCAGCGCCAGACCAACGGCCTGCGCGACAGTCAAGTGCAGATCAACGATCCGGCGATTCGCGCGATCATCAACGACTACACCCGCGAAGCCGGCGTGCGCAACCTCGAACGCGAGATCGGCACGGTATTTCGCAAAATCGCGCGGAAGATCGCCGAGAACTCGCGCTACAAGGCCCGCGTAAAGGCGGAGAATCTCGTCGACTATCTCAGCAGGCCGCGCTTCTTCAACGAAGTGCGCAAGCGCGTCGCTTCAGTCGGCGTCGCGACCGGGATGTTCTGGACGCCGGTCGGCGGAGATATTCTCTTCATCGAAACGCAGGCGATGCCGGGCACCGGAAAACTCGTCTTGACCGGGCAGCTCGGCGACGTCATGAAAGAGAGCGCCCAGGCGGCGGTCTCGTTCCTGCGGTCGCGCTGCGCGGAGCTCGGCTTACCGGACGACTACTTTGCCAAGCACGACATCCACATCCACGTTCCGACGGGGGCCACGCCGAAGGACGGTCCGTCGGCCGGAATTGCGATGGTAACCTCGATCGCGTCGATGCTGACGGGCCTCAAAGCCGACCCGAACCTCGCGATGACCGGAGAGATTACGCTGACGGGACAAGTGTTGCCGATCGGCGGCCTCAAAGAGAAAGTGCTCGGCGCGCGTCGCGCCGGCATCGGTAAAATCTTGCTGCCGCGCCGCAACGAAGTCGATCTCGACGACATTCCCAAAGAGGTCCGCGAGAGCATGACGTTCGTGCCGGTCGACGAGCTCTCCGAGGTACTCCATCACGCGCTGGGCAAGCGCATCATCTCGCCGGTACCGCTCGGCACCGATCACGCCAAGACGAACAACGTCGTTTCGCTGCGGCGTGCGGCGCAGAACAAGCGCCGCAACGGCGTCGCCAGCAAACGCGCGCCGGAGCGTAAGCGCAAGGTCAAGCGATAACTTCGATCCCCGATCCGGCGCGGACTTCGCCGATAACCGCGCCGGAGACCTGACGCGCGCGGAGCTCTTCGGAGAGCCGCTCGAGGCGGTCCGCGCTCACGCTGATCAGCAAGCCTCCCGACGTTTGAGCGTCGGAGAGCGCGACGCGGAGCGCTTCATCGACCGCCGCAGCAAACTCGGTAAACGCGGCGTGGGTCTGCGCGTTGTGCCGCGTGCCGCCGGGCACGAGGCCGCGTTCGATCAGGTCGATGACGCCGCGCATCAGCGGCACCGCAGCCGCGCGAATCACTAAACCGACGCCCGAGGCGCGCGCCAAGTTTTCGGCATGCCCCAAAAGTCCGAAGCCGGTGACGTCGGTCGCGGCGTTCGCGCCGGCCGCCTGCATCGCTAGAGACGCGCCCTCGTTGAGGGTCGTCATCGCCGCAATTGCTTCGCCTAACTCCTCCTCGGAAATAGCGTCTCGCCGACGCGCCGTCGTCAAGATTCCGGTTCCCAGCGGTTTGGTCAAAACGAGCACGTCGCCGGGCTGCGCTTTCGCGTTGGTGATCGTGCGCGCCGGATCGACGATGCCGGTGACGGCCATGCCGTATTTCGGCTCCGCGTCTTTGATCGTGTGTCCGCCGACGATGGCGACGCGCGCCTGGCGCGCCATGGCGGCGCCGCCTTCGAGGATGCGCGCTAAGATCGCGAGGTCGAGATCTTCGGGAAAGGCGACGATGTTGAGCGCGGTCAGTGCGACCGCACCCATCGCATAAATATCGGAGAACGCGTTGGTTGCGGCGATTCGTCCGAAATCGTACGGATCGTCGACGATCGGCGGAAAAAAGTCGACCGTCTGAACGAGCGCCAAACCCTCCTGCAGTTGGTACACCCCGGCGTCGTCGCAGCTGCCGTAGCCAACGAGCACGCGCGCGTCGGTCGCGGGCGACACGCGTGCCATGACGTCGCGCAGCTCGGCTGCGCCGAGCTTGGCCGCGCAGCCGGCGCAGGCGGAGAGCGCGGTGAGGCGGATGCCCGCGGTGTCCATAGAAGTCCGTATATCCATGCCGAATCAGCTGCTATTCCTTCCCGGCCCAGTGACCGTCGCGCAACCCGTACTGGAGGCCGCCGCGCGGCCGATGATCGACCATCGCGGACCGGAGTTTGCCGCCCTGCTCGAGCGGGTGATCGCCGCGTTGCGCCCCGTCTATGGCACTAGCGGCGAAATCGCGGTGCTCGGGAGTTCGGGAACGGGCGCGATGGAAGCGGCGATCGTCAACCTCTTTTCGCCGGGGGAGCGGTTGCTGTCGTGTGCCGTGGGTGCCTTTGGCAATCGCTTTGCCGCGATCGCACAAGGCTGCGGCTGCATCGTCGAGTCGCTCTCTACGCCGTTGGGCTCCGCGCTCGATCCGCAGGCGCTGCGCCGCCGGCTCGAGGACGATACGCAGCACACCATCGCCGGCGTGCTGCTGACGCACAACGAAACGTCGACGGGCGTGGCCAACGACATGGCGGCAATCGCGCCGATCCTGCGCGCGCACGGCGCGTTGACGCTGGTCGACTCGGTGAGCGGGCTTGGTGCGTCGGAGTTTTTGATGGATGCGTGGGGTTACGACGCGGTCGCGACCGCCTCGCAGAAGGCCTTCGCCGCGCCGCCCGGCGTCGCGACGATCGCGCTCAGCGATCGCGCGCGCGCGCGGCTTTCGGAGCAGGCTTCGGGCCGTTATTATTTCGATCTGCGCAGCGCGATCGAGTTTGCCCGGATCGGGCAGACTCCCTGGACGCCGCCGATCGCAACCATCTTTGCGTTCGATGCGGCGCTCGCGCGGTATCACGCCGAAGGCATGCAGGCCGCGTTCGCTCGCCACGCGCGCAACGCACAGAAGGTGCGCGCGGCGCTGCAGGGACTAGGTTTTACGCTCTTTTCACGACCCGGCGCGCACTCCGACACCGTCGTCGCGGCCTACCCTCCGTCCGGCGTCGACCCCTCGCCGCTCTTACGCCGACTGCGCGAAGAGCACGGCGTCGTGCTCTCCGGCGGCCAAGGAGAGCTCGCCGGAAAGATCGTGCGCTTTGGGACGATGGGAGCGGTCTCCGACGCAGATTTCGACCGCGCGCTCACGGCGCTCGAGTCGACGCTCGCCGGGCTTACAAGTGGTGTCGCTTGAAGTACGGCATGAGAAACGGCCGCGCGAACCAGGGAATGGTCGAAAGGATCGCGGCGTCGATCGTCGGGTCGTAACTCACGAGGTACGGTGCCAGCTTCGACTGGTGGAGGTCGCCGCGAATGTCGCTCGCGAGCGGAAAGAAGAGCGCGATAAAGAGGATCAGCCACAAGAGGATCGCGCCCTTCGCGAAGCCGATGAACGCGCCGGCCAACGCATTTCCTAAGCCGAGAACGGGCAGCTTGGCGATGCCGCCGAGGATGCGCGCGATGAAGAGCACGATGACGTAGGTGAGCAGGCCGGTGCAGAACATTCCCACGACGTGCGCCGAACCCGCACCCAGCCGAGTGATGCTCTCGATCTGAGAATCGAAGCTGCCGTTGTAGAACCACGGCGTGACCAGTGCGGCGGTCACCGCCACCGCGCCGCCGAGTTCGGCGACGAAACCGCGCGAATAGCCCTTCCACGTTGCGAAGGCGAGCACGATAACGACGATCGCGTCGGGCCAGGTGAAGCCGCCGATCACGTACGGATCTCGGCTCCAAACTGCGAGCGCATCGCTTCGAGCAAACGCGCGATCCCGGCGTCGGCTTCTTCGTCGGTGATCGTGCCGTCGAAGCGCTGCAGGGTTACCCGCACCGCCAAACTCTTTCGGCCCTCGCCGATCTGCGGCCCGCGATATTCGTCGAAGACCCGCGCGTGCGTGCAGAGCGCGCCGAGTGTGGCCGAGACCGCTCGCTCGATGGCGCTCGCGCCGATCTCCGCGTCGACGACCAGGGCGAGGTCGCGATAGGTCGACGGATACCGCGAAGGCGGCGAATAGGAGGGGATCTCGTACGCCGGCAGGGCACCGGCGTCGAGCACGCACAGATAGGCGCGCCGGCGCACGTCGTACTTTTTAGCAAGTCGCGGGTCGATTTCACCAAAAAATCCGAGTTCGCGTTCGTGCAGCGAAAGACGCGCCGTTTTGCCCGGGTGGAAGCCTTCTTTCACGCCGGCGGCAATCTCGGGCGTGCCGCCGCAGACGCGCCGCAGCAGCCGCTCGCAGTCGCCTTTGAGGGCGAGGAAGTGCGAGTCGCGCCACGACGGCTCTTCGATCGGATCTGCGGAAAAACCGAAACAGAGCAGCGAGCGTTCGGATATCTCCTCGCCGCCGAAAAAGACTTCCCCAACTTCGAAAATCCGCACCGGCGCGGCCGCTTGTGCGAAGTATTCGAGCGCGCCCGGCACGAGCGACTCGCGCAGGAAGCGCTGCTCCTCGGAAAGCGGATTGAGAACTTCGACGCTGCCCTCGCTGCCCAGCGAATGCGTGATGATCTCGCGATATCCCAAACCTGCAAGCGTGACGGCGATTCGCTTCTCGAGATCGTACTCGGCGCTGGAAATGTCGTGCGCCGGCACCTCCGGAACGACCGCGGGTATGCGTTCGTATCCTTCGATTCGCGCGACCTCTTCCACGAGGTCGGCGGCGATATTCAGATCGCGCCGCCACGGCGGGGGAGTGACGGCAAGCGCGTCGCCGTCGTTTGCTACCGCGCAGCCGAGAGAGACGAGGTGACCTTCGATTCGTTCGACGGGAACGCGCACGCCGAGGAGCCGTTCCACCTCCGAAGGCTGCAGCAAAATCGCCGCCGCGCTTTGCGCCTCCATCCCGTAGCTTCGCGGCGTGTAGACCGTCGCGCCAAAGCCGGCGAGCAGCTGCGCTGCACGCGCGGCGCCGGCGTCGCTACGGTCCAGCGCGAGCGATTTCTCGTGGCGCGACGACGCCTCGGTGCGTAAGCCCAGCGCCGCGCTCATGCGGCGAACGCGCGTGCCGTCGAAGTTGGCGGCCTCCAATACGATCGCCGTCGTCGAGGGACTGACCTCGCTCGCCGCGCCGCCCATCAAACCGGCGAGGCAGAGCGGCTGCGCCGCGTCGGCGATGACCAGCGCCTGCGCGTCGAGCGTACGGGTGACCCCGTCGAGCGTTTCGATCTGCTCGCCGTCGCGCGCGTCGCGTACGATCAGCGTTCCGCCGGCGATCTTATCGGCGTCGTAAAAGTGCAGCGGCTGCCCGGTTTCGAGCATCACGTAGTTCGATACGTCGACGAGGTTGTTGATCGGACGCTGTCCCGATAACGCGAGCCGTACGCGCATCCACGCGGGTGCAACTCCGACGCGCAGCCCGTCCATACGCTGGCTGACGAAGCGCCGGCAGTCGGGCGACACAATCGTGACGCGGGCTTCTTCCCCCGCCGGCTCGCTCTCGCGACCGGGATTCTCGAACGACCGAAGACGAAGCGGAACGCCGTAGGACGCGGCCAGCTCGCGGGCCAAACCGATGACGCACATCGCGTCGGGGCGATTGGTCGTAACCTCGACGTCGAGAACCGCCGTATCCAGCCCGAAGAGCTCGACCGCGTCGAGCCCGGGGTCGACGCTCGATTCGAGTTGCAAGATTCCGTCTTCGAACCACTCGCCCGGCAGTGCGAGCTCTTCGGCGGAGATCATCATCCCCGCCGACGCCACCCCGCGCATGGTGCGCGGCGCGATCGTCAGTTCCGGAAGGCGCGCCCCGATTTTGGCGACCGCGATCGTTTGGCCGGCCGCAACGTTGGTTGCCGCGGTGGCGATCGTCAGCGGGGCGCCGTCGCCGACGTCCACTTGTGCGACCTGGAGACGATCGGCGTTGGGATGTTTGACCAGACTCTCGATCCGGCCCGTCACCACGCCGGAGATCGCCGGACGCTCGATAATTTCCGCGACCGGAAAGCCGAGCATCGCCAGCCGATCGGCGATCGCCGAGACGTCGGAGGGAAGCGAGACGAACTCGCGCAGCCAGCTGATTGGAACGCGCATTCGCTAGGCCAACTGCTCGAGAAAGTTGGTCTCGCTCGTTACGAAACGGCGAATATCGTCGACGCCGTAGCGCGCGAGCGCGAGCCGCTCGGCGCCGAAGCCGAAGGCCCAGCCCGAATAGCGGCCGGGATCGTAGCCGACCTCGCGGAGCACGTTGGGATGCACCATGCCGGCGCCGCCGAGTTCGATCCACGCCGAGCCGCCGCACATGTTGCAGGCTGGCGGCCCGGGCGTCCCTTTGCACTTCGGACAGGTCGTGTCGACTTCGGCGCTCGGTTCGGTGAACGGAAAGTAGGAGGGCCGAAAGCGCACGCGCTGTGCTTCTCCGAAGAGCTCTCGACAGAGGCCGGTGAGCATCCCTTTGAGGTGCCCGAAATGAATGCCCTCGGCCACGAGCAGCCCTTCGACCTGGTGGAACTGGAAGAGATGTCGAGCATCCACGGCGTCGCGCCGGAAACACTTGCCCGGGGCGACAATCGCGATCGGCGGAGCGTAACGCTGCATCGTACGGATCTGCATCGGCGATGTGTGCGGCCGGAGCAGCATCTTTCCGGTGAGCCAGAACGAGTCGAACCCCTCGCGCGCCGGATGATCGGCGGGGATGTTGAGCGCGTCGAAGTTGTAATAGTCGGGCTCGGCTTCCGGACCGACGACGACCGCGAAACCGTGACGTGCGAAATACGCGCAACTCTCTTCGATGATGCGGCGCACCGGATGAATGGAACCGTCGGGTTGGGCGATCGAAG
This sequence comes from Candidatus Cybelea sp., assembly GCA_036267315.1. GTDB lineage: Bacteria > Vulcanimicrobiota > Vulcanimicrobiia > Vulcanimicrobiales > Vulcanimicrobiaceae > Cybelea. The sequence continues at coordinate 39,462 of DATAWH010000009.1, forward strand.
GAAACGTGACGTCGATCGAAACGCCGAGCTCTTCATCGAAGCGGCGCGCTTCGAGCCGCTCTTGGGCCGATCCGAGTGCAAGCTCCATTGCGGCGACGGCGTCGTTGACGATCAGTCCGGCTTCGCGCCGCTCCGCCGGCGCGAGCTTTCCGATGCCGCGTCGAAGCGCGGTTACTTCACCGCTGCGTCCGAGATAGGTTACGCGTACGTTTTCGAGCGCTTGTCCGTCGTCTGCGGCGTCGACCGCGGTTGCAAAGCGCTGCTGCACGTCTTGAAGTTGGTTTTGCAGTTCCGTCATCACTTTTCAAAAGGAAAACGCCCGGTCGTTCTTTCTTACCGGGCGCTCCGAAAATCGCTTAACGCTGTGTGCGGCGTGTTTCGCCGCAGAGGATAACTACGTTGCCGTTGGCGCCGAGTGCAGCCTTCGGTATGCCAGATAAGCGTCGATCGAACCCGTTTGGGCGAAAAGCCTCCAGAAGAGATTGGACGTTGCCATAGCGCTTTGCAGTCTCCTTCTAGCCGTCGGCTCCAGGGCGGCCCTCGTCGCGGAATGGGGTGAG
>DATAWH010000010.1:0-6819 GCA_036267315.1 Candidatus Cybelea sp.
GAGGTCACCAGCATCCCGAAGGGATGGCCATCGATCAGCTCGATCGTCCACTGCCGGTCGCGAACCTCAAAGAGCGGCGGTACGTACACCGCGCGTCAGTTCGCGACCCGATCGACGTGCGCCAGCCAGAAATCGAAGCTCGCTCGCGCCTGCGCCTCGAGCATCGCATCGCCGGCGACCACTTCGCGCCCGAGCTGCCGTCCCAAAACTGCCCGCGGCCCGTAGTTGACGTCCATGACGAAGTCGGCCGCGCGCAGTTGTTCGATCAAGTCTTTGGGCAGCGATACGGCCGGCGGCAGCGTGCTGACCACGATTTCGGGCGGATTATCCGGCGCCCACGGGCTCGCTTCGAAGCGCTCGCAGGCGGCGCGCACGCGGTCGTCGTTGCGGCCCCACACGAACGTGTAGGCGTCGGTATCGTGCAGCTCGGCCAGAATCGCACGCGCCGTCGCACCGTAACCCAAGACTCCGATGCGTTTGAGCGCAACTGGTTCGTCGAGCAGCGCCTCGATCGCGGTGCGCGCACCGATTCCGTCGGTGATCGTCCCGAGCGTTTGCCGGCCGAAGAAAATCGTATTGACGGCTTGTGCGCGCTGCGCTTCGTCGCTATGCGCCTCGCACGCCGCAAAGGCTTCTTCTTTGAGCGGATAGGTGACGTTGCAGCCGGTAAAGCCGTCGTCACGGAGCCGGCGGATGGCACGAGCGCCGTCGCCGGCTGCGACGCGCAGCGCGAGGTACTCGCCGTCGATTGCCGCCTCTTCGAGAAAGGTGCGCTGCAGCGCGGGGCTGGCGCTGTGCTCCACCGGGTCGCCGATCAGCGCAAGTTTCATCATCGTTTACCTCGCAGCATGATTCGTTCGAAGAACCGGAAGACGCGCGTCACCGCAAAGTCCTTGAGTTCGATCGGCTCGGTAAGGATCGTGTAAAGGCCACAGAGCTTGCCGCCCAGCACGTCGGTGAAGAGCTGATCCCCGACGACGGCGATCTCGTGACGGCGCATCTGCAGCCGGCGCTTGGCGCGGAGGAAGCCAAAGGGCAGCGGCTTGAGCGCATTGGGTATGCATTCGACCTTCAGCGTGGCAGCCAGCCCGGTCACCCGTTCGGAGAAGTTATTGGAAAGCATCACGATCCGGAATCCCCGTTCGTGCGCCCGGGCGACCCAGGTCACGTGCTCCTCGCCGAGCTCGGTCTCGCGAAAGCCCAAGAGCGTATTGTCGAGGTCCACGATCAGCCCACGGATGCCGGCCGCTTCGAGCTCTTCGTGAGGCACGTCGTGGAGTCGCGGGGCAAACCGGTCGGGGCCGAACATCGCTGGCGTCTTGCAGAGGTTATCCCCGGTATCCTCGGGACTTTCCACACGCGGTCCCCATGCTTGCCCGCTTTGCTCGGCTTCTGTCCACAAGCGAGCGCCTCTAACCACAAGGGCTGCACAAGGATTCCACCGTTGACCACCATATCTTGTGGTATCGAGCTCGATATGCCACAATAGGTAACCAGCCCGCGCAGCCCGAAGCTATTTCAATCGAACGCGTGTTCGATATGTTCGAGGAAGAATCGAGGAGCCAGCGTTATGAAGTTTTCGCGTACCTATTCAGCCCCCGGCGAGCCTTATGCAGGCGTCGCGTTTGAGCCTCGCACGTCGAGAATCGTCAATCCGGACGGTTCGGTGATCTTCGAGGCCAAGGACGTCATGGTTCCGACGGTCTGGAGCCAGGTTGCCGTAGACGTCCTCGCCCAGAAATACTGCCGCAAGGCGGGGGTGCCCAAACACACCGAGCGCGTTGCCGAAGACGGCGTCCCCGAGTGGCTCTCCCGCTCGGTCGCCGACGGCGCGGCCCTCGAAACTTTGTCGCGCAACGAGCAGTTCGGGCCGGAGCGCGACGCCCGCCAGGTCTTCAACCGGATGGCGGGGTGCTGGACGTATTGGGGCTGGAAACACGGGTACTTCGATACCGAAAACGACGCGCAGATCTACTTCGATGAGATGTGCGCGATGCTCGCGCGCCAGATCGGCGCGCCCAACTCGCCGCAGTGGTTTAACACCGGTCTGCACTGGGCGTACGGAATCTCCGGGCCCGCGCAAGGCCACTGGTACGTCGACGCCGGCGACCACACGGTCAAACCCTCGGCTGATACCTTCACCCACCCGCAGGTCAGCGCGTGCTTCATCCTGGGCATCGACGACGATCTCGTCAATGACGGCGGAATCTTCGACGGCGTCCTGCGCGAAGCGCGGATCTTTAAGGGCGGGAGCGGCAGCGGCGCAAACTTTTCGAAACTGCGTGCGGCCGGCGAAAAGCTCACCGGCGGCGGCACCTCGAGCGGGCTCATGTCGTTCCTCAAGGTCTTCGATCGCGCGGCCGGTGCGATCAAGTCGGGCGGCACGACTCGCCGCGCGGCCAAGATGGTCGTCCTCAACGCCGATCATCCCGACATCGAAGAGTTCGTCAACTGGAAGGTTCGCGAAGAGCGCAAGGTCGCCGATCTCGTCATCGGTGCGCGCATTTTCGAACGCAACCTCAATGCGATCGTGGCCGCCGCGCACGACACCCGGGTGCCCGAGACGGCGCGCCTCGATCCCGCGCTCAATGCGTCACTGCGCCACGCGATTCGCGACGCAATCAATGCCGGAATACCCTCGGGCGCAGCGCAGAACGCGCTCGATTACGCGCGCCAGGGCTACACCCGTCTCGAGGTCGAGCAGTACGACACCGCGTGGGATTCCGAGGCGTACGTTACGGTCTCCGGGCAGAACTCCAACAACTCGGTTCGCTTGAGCAACGGCTTCTTCGACGCGCTCGAACACGACGCCGATTGGTTACTGACGTCGCGCACCACGGGCGATGTCGTCAAACGCATCAAAGCGCGCGATCTTTGGGAAGAAATCGCCGTGGCGGCCTGGCAGTGCGCCGATCCGGGCCTGCAGTACGACGATACGATCCAAGAATGGCACACCTGTTCGAACGACGACCGCATCAACGCAACGAATCCGTGCGTTACTGGCGACACGCTCGTCGCCACGGCCGACGGCCCCGCTCGCATCGAAGATCTCGTGGGCAAAGCGGCCTTCGTCATCGGCGGCGACGGTCGTCCGCACTTCGTCAGTAAGATTTTTCCAACCGGCACGAAGCCGGTCTATCGCCTCCGCACGAAGGGCGGCTACGAGCTCAAGCTTACCGCCGATCACAAAGTATGGACCGAGAACCGCGGCGACGTTCCCGCGGCCGAACTGCGCGCGGGCGATCGCATCGGCCTGAGCGGTTCGGGCTTTGGCAACGTCACGCTCGATGAGCGAGTGGCCTTCGGCATCGGCATTGCCGTGGGCGAGGCCTGCGCGATCGGAGCTCCGGCCAAGCAGCCGGTTTCCTCGGGCGGCCGCGCGCTCGGCGTACAGACCTCTTCTAACACCGAAGATATCGCTCGGTATGTCGCGAGCGACGGAAAGGGATCGGTCGAGGCCTTCAGCTCGGCCATCTTCGCATTCGACCGCGCGACGACGGCAGCACTTTTGCGCGGCTTACTAACGGTGAACGCCGCAGCCGCCGTCGGCAAAGACGCGCGCTCGATCGTGCTGCGCTCGTGCCCGGCAGAGCTTATGAAGCAGGTCCAGCTGCTCTTGCTCTCTTTTGCAATTCGGTCGCAGCGATGCAGCGACGGGCTAGCGATTTCGATGGCGCCCAGCGGCGGGGGCAGCGGTGAAAACGCTCTCGATACCCTGTTCGACGGTGCTGTGATGTCCCCAACGTCCTGTAGCGACGAGTTTCACTCGCTCGATAGTCTTGGAATCGCCGACGTCTTTGACCTCACCGAGCCCGATACGCAACACTTCGTTGCAAACGGGCTGAGGGTCCACAACTGCTCGGAGTACGTCTTCATTGACGACACGGCGTGCTTCGCGCCGGAGACGCGCATCAGCACACCCGACGGCTTACGGACGGTCGAAGAGCTCTTCGAGCGCCAAGAGAGCGGGCAGCGCGTTCTGATCACGACCGATATTCATTCCGAACACGATTCCCGGCGATTGAGCGCGCACCGTCCTGCGTACGTCACCAAGGTTGGGGAGCGGCAAGTCTACCGCATGAGTTTGGCCGATGGTCGCGAGATCCGCACGACCGGCGATCACAAGTTCCTGACGGTCGAAGGCGCGTGGAAGCGCGTCGACGAGTTGGTTCCGCACATCGATCGGGTCGAGATCCGCGAGACCAGCAACCCCGTAACCTTCGCTTCGGATCCCGCCGAGGTGAAGCGCTGGCAGATGCTCGGATGGCTGACCGGCGACGGCGTCTTCAACAAGGACACCGTGGCCCTGGTCTTCGGGCCGCGCGAACGGCAGACGGCAGACTTTATGACGGCTGAGCTTAACGAGCTCAAGACGATGGTCGCGGGCGTTGCCGGCGCAACGGCAACCAACGTCCGCCCAAGCCACATCTCCACTCAAGGCAATGGCGTGATGCAGACCAGCGCATCGTCGACGCGCCTTGTTACGTATCTCGAGCATCGCTACGGCTTTAAACAGGCGACGGCAATTGACAAGGACGTCCCCTCGGCGATTCATCGCGTGCCCGAGGATCTCAAGGTCGCCTATCTGCAAGGCCTCTTCTCCGCCGACGGCTGCATCCGCAAAAACGGCAAAGCCGCGGAGAAGGAGGTGATGCTTGCATCGTCTTCTCCGGCGTTGCTGCGCTCGGTTCAACTGCTGCTCTCCGATCTCGGCATGACCTCGCGCATTTCGTGGATGCATCCTGAGGGCCGAAAGAATCCGCAGGGCCAGCTTCATCTCTTTAACCAGCAGTCGCGCAAGTTTGTCTCGCTGATCGGCTTCCCGTGCTCCGCCGATAAGGAGCGTCTCGCGCAAGAGCTACACGCGGCACCCTTTACAGCGCAGCTCAAGAACCCGCACGCTCCAAAAGTCACATCCGTCGTTCCCGATGGCGTCGCCACGGTCTACGACATCACCGAACCCGTTACGCACTCGGTCATCGCCGAAGGGCTCATCGCCCACAACTGCAATCTCGCGAGCCTCAATCTCGTTAAATTCCTCAACGACGACGGGAATTTCGACTCAAAACGCTTCGCCGAAGCAGCGCGGATTTGGACCACGACGCTCGAGATCTCGGTGACGATGGGACAGATGCCGTCGCGCAAGATCGCCGAGAAGAACCACGGCTATCGCACGCTCGGCCTCGGATACGCAAACCTCGGCACGCTGCTGATGCGCATGGGTTTACCCTACGATTCCGAGGAAGGCTTCGGCTGGTGCGGCGCGATCACGTCGCTGATGACGGGCGCCGCCTATCGCACCTCCGCAGAGATGGCGCAGCAACTCGGATCGTTTGCGCGCTTCGATGCAAACCGCGAGCCGATGCTGCGGGTGATTCGCAATCACCGCAAGGCGGCATACGCCGCCGAAGCGAGCGAATACGAAGCGCTCACCGTCACGCCGGTCACGCACGCGCCGACACTCTTCACCCAAGCGACCTGGGCGCTCGCGCGCAAGATGTGGGACGAGGCGCTCTCCATCGGCGAGGTGGCAGGCTTCCGCAACGCTCAAACCGTCGTCATCGCACCGACGGGCTGCATCACTGGCAACTCACTGATTTCGACCGATCGCGGCCTAGCGCGCCTGAGCCGGCTCGGCGACGTCGACGGCGGCAAGTGGCAAGACATTAACGTGCGCGTCCTCACCGACGACGGCGAGCAGCGCGCGACCAAGTTCTTCATCAACGGCATCGCGCCGACGCTGCGCATCAAAACGTCGGGCGGCTACACGGTCCAGGGAACGCCCGAACACCGCGTCAAGATCGTCGATCGCGAATCGGGCGAACTCGTCTGGAAGCGCTTCGCCGAGGTCGCGGCAGGGGATACGGTTGCCCTTTCGATGGGCGGCTTCGCCGGTCAGCCGCAGCGCGTCGCGCTCCCGCCGCTGGGCGAACAGCACTGGAATGCTGACTTCACGACCGCGACGCCCACCGGCGTGACCCCGGAGCTGGCCGAGTTCGTCGGCTACTTCATGGGCAACGGCAGCCTGAACGCGCGGGGTCTGCGCCTTGTGGTTTTGCAAGACGATGCCGACGTTCGCGACCGGCTCGTCGCACTCGCGCGACGGTTGTTCAACCTCGAAGCCAGTGTCTCAGAGAAATCCGGGACGTTCGAAATTGCGCTCAACTCGGTTCCGCTCGCGACGTGGTGGCAGGCCTGCGGCTTTGCCAAGCATCATCCCTCGACCGACGCGCGCGGCAAGAGCTACGTCTCGCACGTGCCCGACGCGATCCTTGCCTCCAACGATGCCGCGATCTACGCGGCGTTCGTCCGCGGCCTCTTCGAAGCCGACGCCACGCTGATCAACGGCTCGGTCCATTTCTCGACCGCCAACGAAAGCCTGATCGACGACGTGCGCACCGTGCTGTTGACGCTGGGTATTCCCACCAGCACGCGCACCGATAAAACCGGTTGGAGCGCCTCCGATCTCTACGTGATGCGCGTCCGCAACGCCGAACATGCACGCAAGTTTCAACAGCTGGTCGGTTTCATGGGCGAGCGCAAGCGCGCCGCGACGCGTCCCTCCGAAACCTGGCAGGGAACCAAAGGCGACCGCGTCTTCCTTCCCAAGGGCGTGCTGCGGACGCTCGTACCGCATTCGAGCGAACTCTACCCGCGCACGGCGCTCTACGGCTATCGCCACGAAGGCGCGATCAGCCGCACCGCTGCGTGCGAGCTGCTCGAACGGACGGGCAGCGACGAGCTCAAGGGCGCGCTCGAGTTCTTTTACGACGACGTCGCCTCCAATGAGGATGGCGGCGAACAGTTCACCTACGATCT
>DATAWH010000011.1:0-144547 GCA_036267315.1 Candidatus Cybelea sp.
GTGACGCATCGCCGCAGGCCGATCTTCGCCGCCACCGTCGTCGGCAAACCTCCGATGGAAGACGCGTGGTTGGGCAAGGCCACGGAACGCATCTTCTTGCCGTTGCTGCAAGCGGTGCTGCCGGAGGTCGTCGACATGAACCTTCCGGTCGAAGGCGGCTTTCACAATCTCGCTATCGTTTCGATTCGCAAGACCTATCCCGGACAGGCCAAGAAGGTCATGAACGCGTTGTGGGGGCTCGGGCACATGATGATGCTGACGCGCGTTCTGATCGTGGTCGACGCCGAGGTCGACGTGTCGCAACCGCGCGATGTCGCCTGGTACGTACTCAATAACCTCGCGCCGGAGCGCGACGTCGTAACGATGCCCGGCCCCGTCGACGACCTCGATCACGGTTCCTACAGCATTGCTTATGGTACGAAGATCGGCATCGACGCGACGCGTAAGGATGCGTCGGAAGGCTACACGCGCGAGTGGCCGGCAGAGATGCTGATGGATGCGGCGACGCGTCGTGTCGTCAGCGAGCGCTGGAGCTCTTACGGGCTCGACCGCATCGCCAAAGCGTTGCAGCCCGATCCATGGTCGGGGCAAGGGATGCACGCGTACGAGCGTCTGATGCGGTCGCAAGCCGACCCCTAGGGAGCGGGAGTTGAACGGAATCCGCCTGTTTTTGCGCGAGATCCGCATCGAGCACACGCTCTTTGCGTTGCCCTTCGCCTACGTCGGCGCGATCCTCGCGGCGCACGGCATCCCACCGTTCTCGAAGCTGGTGTGGATTACGCTGGCGGTGCTCGGCGCGCGCACGGCGGCAATGGCCGCCAATCGGTTTTTCGATCGTGAGATCGACGCTCGCAATCCGCGCACGGCCCGGCGAGCGCTCGCCAGCGGCACGCTGCCCGCTTCGAGCATGCTGTGGGCGGCGGGGATCGGGCTCAGCATCCTTTTATGGGCAACGTGGATGCTCAATCCACTGTGCATCAAACTGCTGCCCATCGCCGTCGTGCTGCTGCTAATCTATCCGCTCTGCAAGCGCTTCACGTGGCTGACGCACTTCGTGCTGGGAGCGGTCGACGGTCTTGCCCCATTGGGCGCCTACGTCGGCATCGCCGGGCAGATAACGGCGCCGGCGCTCGCGCTCTTTGCCGCGGTGACGATCTGGGTCGCGGGCTTCGACATCATCTACGCACTGATGGATTTCGGCGTCGATCGCGCGCAGGGCATCCGCTCGCTGCCCGAGCGGTTTGGCGAGCGCAGCGGCCGGCTCGTCCCGCTGACGCTGCACGTCGCCATGCTGGCGCTGCTAGCCTGGGCCGGAATGCTCGACGGCGCCGGGCGCACCTACTACCTCGGAGTTGCGGCGGTCGCGGTATTGGTGCTGTATGAGGAACACCTCTTCCGCAGCGGCGCCAACCTCTTCGTCATCAACGAACGCGTGTTTATCTCCAACATGATTTTTTCAGTCGTTTTTTTGGCGACGACGCTGGGAGCGTACCGGTGAAGCGCGCCGCCTTTCTCGCCGCAGCCGCCGCCGCTGCGGCTACGACCGCGGGCGCGCGCGCGCAGATCATTCCGGCCCAGCCGATCAACCCGCTCAACCCTCAATTTCTGCCACAGCTGACGATCGCCGTGAACGTCACGCTCTCGGGCGCGTTGGGAAAGTACGGCAGCGAAGTCGTCAAAGGCGTGCAAGCCGCCGTCGACGAGCAGAACCGCTTTCACGCGCCGATCGGAAACGTCTGGGGCCTCAAGCCGCTGGACGATCGGAACGACGCCGGCCTGGCCGCTTCGAATGCCAACGTCGCCGCCGCCGATTCGACCGTCGTCGGTGTCGTCGGTAATCTCACCGCCCCGATGACGCTGGCAGCGCTTTCCCGTTACGCGAATATGGGTTTCGCGCTGATCGTTCCGACCGTTACCGCCGACGCAGTAACGAACCGAGGCTATCACAACGTCTACCGCTTGCCGGCAAAAGACAGCACCGCCGGCCGCCTCTTCGCCGGAACGGCACTCGATGGGAAGAAAGGCATTTCCACCGTTGCCGTCGCCTTCGACGGGGACTACGGCTTCGACGTCGCTCGCGGTTTCGTCGACACGGCTCGGAACGGACGACACCCTTCGGAGTTGCTGCTCTTTCCGATAAGCAAGACCGATCCGGCGCAAGCGGCGCGCACGGTGCTCGACCGCAGTCCCGGATACGTTTTTCTCGCGGGTAAGACGGCCGAGCTGGGCCCGATCGCGCAGGCGCTGCGGCTAGCGGGATACACCGGCGACTTCGGCGCGTCCGATGGTTTCTACAACAACGACACGATCGCAACGTATGGAGCGACGCTCGAAGGGGCGTACGTCGCCTCGCCGATGCCGCCGCTCGATCGCGTCGCCAGCGCGGTACAGCTCGTTACCGACTTTCAGCGCGAAGTAACGCAGATCACGGCGTTCTCCGCATTTGGCTACGCGGCCGGCCAGCTGATGATCGCGGCCTCGCAGCGCGGAAACGCCACGACCAGAACGTCGCTCTTGACCTCACTGCAGCACGGGGGCACGTTCACGGCGCTGGTCGGACAGTTCTCGTTCAACATCAGCGGCGACCCGCTGCTTCCGAACATCTATCTCTATACGGTCGACAAAGACGGCTTCAAATATGCGCGGCCCGCGGTACGCACCGGCTTCGTGCTCTAGGCGGTAGCGCTTTCAGCGGTGCCGTCAGGGCGCGCTTCATCGTCGTCGGCGAACGCATATCGAACGGTGATTTTTTCTCCACTTTTGTCCACGGCTTAGTCCAAACTCTCGACAACGTGAAAGACCGACGTCGGTTGCGACATCTCAAAAAGCCCCAGCAGGTTGGGGCTTCGGATCACGATCGTCTCGCGTTCCCGCCCGCCGGCGGAGCGCGCGTTGTGGAGGCGTACGAGCTCGTTTACGATGGTGGAGTCGATGTAGTCGCAGCCGGAGTCTTGAGCGCCGGCGGCGCGCCGAGAGGAACCGCCCGCTTAACCGAGCCCCGGGCGTTGGTGTATAATGATACTTTCCAGGAGGTACGGAGATGGAAAGAGGCTTACCCCACCGGCACGACGACGGGACCGAGCATACGCACGAGAATGCCCCGGCGGGCCACACGCACGAACATACGCACTCGCACCGGCATCCCGACGGCACCGTACACGAACACGAACACACGCACGATGGTTCGGATCGCGAACATACGCACGAGCACGCTATGCGTTAGCCTCGCCGTCGAAACCGGCGGTAGCGTCGCCTTTGATTGGCGCTCTATTTCCGTTCGACGCCGCGTGCAGCCCGGCGGCGACGAGCCAGCCGATTGCAAAGATCCCGACGATCGCAAAGCCCGCCCATCCTAGCGCGACGCCGTTCCCAGCGATACTCGTCAGTTCGATCCCGCCGACCAATACGGCGACCAATACCGATGCGCCCGTGATCGCGACGTTGTAATAGAGTTTGCGCGCCGGATTGATGAAGGCCCACCCGTAGGCGCCGAGCATGAGGATGCCATCGCTCGTATCGACCAGCGACATCCCCGCGGCAAAAAGTGCCGGGAAAATCAGAATCGCGACGATCGGCAGGCCTTTACCGGCCTCGATGGCCGCGATTCCCAACAAACCAACTTCAGTCGCCGTATCGAATCCGAGTCCGAAGAGCACCCCGATCGGGTACATGTCGCTGCTGCGCTTCACGAGCCGCAACAGCGGTTGGAAGAAACGCCCGAGTAGCCCGCGTTGCGCGAGGCTGTCGTCCAACGTCTGCTCTGAGAACTCCGCGCCGCGGTTGAGCCGGCGCGCCGCGCGCACGATGTCGACGAGCACGAACGCATTGATGGCGGCGATAATAAAAAGGAAGACCGCCGAGATTCCGGTGCCGACGATGCTCCCGAGCCCTTCGAGGCTTGGGAGAACGCCCTTTATTGCGGTCGCGCCGATCGCGATCGCGACCGTAAGCGCCACGACGATCGTCGAATGTCCGAGCGAAAAGAAGAAGCCGACGGCGACTGGCCGTTTGCCGTCCTGCATGAGCTTTCGCGTAACGTTGTCGATCGCGCAAATATGATCGGCATCTACCGCGTGGCGAAGCCCGAACGTGTAGGCGAGCAGTGCGGTGCCCAACAGCAGCGTATGCGGCGGAGCGAAGGAAAGAAAAGCCAACACCCAAACGGCCGCGTTGGCGCCGAGCAGCAGCACGTAGATGACGAAGATCTTCGCTCGCGTCGAACGCGGCGCGCCGAGCTTGCCGAGGGCCCCCTTTGCCGGCAAGTCCTTTAAGCGCCTATCGCCAACGCGCGGCTAAGCTTGCCGCGCAGCTCGTCCAGGCGCCGCCCATGGGGTGCAAACCAAGCCCACTGCAGCGTATGCGCCGGCCTGTGGTCGCCATTGGCGTTCAGAAACCGGCGTACTTGAAACCGCATCGCCTCGCCCAGCGCTCCAGCACCGCGGGCGTCTTGCAGGAGGCGCTCGTACTCTCGGACATCGCTTTCGATGTGTGCGCCCAGCTCGTATCCGTTTCTGCCGTTTTGAATCGACTCTCGATCGCCGACTTGAGCTCGCGTCCGCGAAACGCACATCTTGAGCGCGTTGAGGGCGTCTCGCCGGTCGAGCGCCGGCCAAAGCGCCCCGGCAAGCTCCTCATTCGTCGTGCCCGTCGCCGAGAGCGCGAGCGCAGCCAACAGTTCGAGCCCGCGATCGGAGACGTGTAGTACTTCCGATCCGCGACGCACCTCGCCTTGGAGCACGTCCACGAAGAGGCGCTCTTGCTGGGTCTTCAGAGGCGAGCGTCTCAGGCGTGCGCCGAGATAGCGGAAGATCCCATAATCTCGCTGCTCGTTCGAATCGATGAGAAGCTCGAGCGACGTTTGAAGCGACGGTGATTCGATGCGCTGCGAGATGGCGCGCGCCTCGAGTAAGCGTCGCCGCTGCCCCGGCAGGAGCGACGCCGCGCAGACGCGGATTACGATGCGCAGGAAGTCGTTTTCGCCGGCATCTGCCGCTTCGATCGCGCGCGCGAATGCCTCCGAGGCTCGCTCGGAATCGTCCGTCGTGAGCGCGCTCCGCCAATCGGCGAGCGATTCGTCTGGGGAAATCGTGTCGACGGCGCAATCGCTTACGATCTGCAGCGCCGCCGCTACGCGATCGTCGTCGTCGCAGTACCACGCCGCTCGCGCCACGATTCTGGCGGCTTCACCGATTCGTTCGGTCGGGCCGGTCGATTGCGTCGCCGCCAGCCGCTCTTCAGCGATTCGCAGCAGGTCGTCCCAATCGCCGTGCGCGAGCGCTTTTTCCGCGGCGATCTGCGCGCGCTCGTCGTCGAAACGCAGGTGCCGGGCCGCGTGAACTGCGTCGGCTTCTTCGACGCAAGCGTCGGCGTCGAAAAAGCGTCCTTGCCGCGCCGCGACCACTGCCGCCGTCATGAGAAAGAGACGCTGCTCCTCGGGCGCGTCCGGCGGTGACCCGGCGGCCGCCTCGTCAAGCGTTGCTCGCGCTTCGCCGAGGCGATCGAGTTCGAGCGCGAGCATCGCGCGACGCACGCCCAGGCGACGGTAGAGCGTCGGTGTAACCGCCGGGTCGCCGGCGCACAAAGCAACCGCCTCGCGGTAGAGTCGCCCGACGTCGACCACGCCGCGGCGATACTGAAGCGTCGCGATCCAGAGATTGGCCCGAGCAGCAATGTTCGCAAGCGGAATCTTCGCGAGCGCCGCGATCGCGCGCGGCGTGGGCTGCGCCAAGGCGTTGAGCGGGAGACGATCGATCGCCGCCGCAGCCTCTTCAAATTGCCCGGCGACGATGAAAAGCTCGGCAGCTCGCAAGAAATCGCCGACGCTTTCGTTTCCGCGGGCCGCACGCAAAACCAAACCGGAAAAGTCGACGCCGTGCCGCGCTCGCAACGCCGATTCCAGCACCGGATGAATGTGGTACGTTCCGGACTCATACGAGATGAACCCCGGAAGTCGTAAGAGACCCTCGATGGCCGGCGCCGCGTGCGAGAGGCCGGTCGCCACCGAAATATCCTCGAGCGTTGCCTGCGGGATCGCGGCGGCCGCGAGCAACGTGTCGGTCATTTCGGGGGTGAGCGCCGAGAGAATCTCGTTGACCAGATACTCGGGCAGATTGATACCGGCGTCCCCCAGGCGTTCGAGCAGCGCTTCGATTTCCGGCTCGTAGTGCGCGATTCGCGAAAGGAGCAACAGCGCGATCGGCCATCCAGCAGCTAGCTGCAGCATCCGATCGACGACGGACGGCGCAACTTCGGTGCCGGCGAAGACGCCGGCAGCTTCGCCGTCGTCGAGCTTCAACTCGTCGCTTGAGAAACTGAGCATTTGGTGCGGTGCGAGGTAACGCGCGACATCGAGCGGCAACGGGGTTCGCGAAACGGTCAGAACCACGCGATCCTCCGGCCGCGCCGCGAGGAGATCGCCGAGCAGCGCGAGCGCCGCGGGATGCGATGCCAGCGCGTCGGCGCCTTCGAGTATTAAAAGCGCTCGCTCTTGACGGAGCTTCCAGGCTTCAATCAGCGCGCGGCTCCAGGCGGCGTCGCCGGCTTGCGTGACGTGCAGCAAGAGCCTCGTACGGGCGATCGTTTCGCCACTTCCGCGCGTTTCGTCGGCGAGCGCCGACATGAGGCGACCGGCAAAATCGGCAGTCCCAGTCACGGCTCTACAATCGCAAATCGCGTGGCGATCGAAGCGGCGTGCCCAGAGCGCGGCAACGTCGGTTTTTCCGTAGCCGGGGGGTGCGCAGAGCCGGACGAGACGCGGCTCGGATGAACCGACCCGGGCAAGCAGGCGTCTACGCGCCAGAATCATCCCGGGCCTATCGTGCCGGCGCCAGCGATTTTTCGCGCATGCGCCGCTCGAGCAACTCGATCCACGCATCGACGCCGGTATCTGAACGGACCGAGATCTCGAGGATCTGCGCGGCCGGATTGACTTGGCGGATGCTCGCCGTTGCGGCGGAGCGGTCGTAACCCACCGCTCGAGCAATGTCGCTCTTGGTGATCAGCACGACGTGCGATGTATTGAACGCCAAAGGATATTTTAGCGGTTTGTCCTCGCCCTCAGTAACTGAAAAAAGGACGACGCGGAGATCCTCGCCCAGATCGTATTCGGCCGGACAGATTAGGTTACCGACGTTTTCGACGAAGAGTACGTCGAAACGCTCGCCTTCCCAACCCGCGAGTGCTTTGACGATCATCTCGGCGTCGAGGCGGCATTCCGCCCCGGTGGTAATCTGCCGAACGGGCGCACCGCTGGCGGAGAGGCGCGTGGCATCGTTATCCGTCGCCTGGTCTCCGACCAGCGCAGCTGTCCGATAACGCGGTGCCAATCGACAAAGCGTCTCCTGCAACAGCGTCGTCTTGCCCGACCCTGGGCTCGAAAGCAGATTGACTACCAGCGTTGCGCTCGCTGCAAATCTTTCGCGAAGCCTGCCGGCGATCGCGTCGTTCTTGATCATCAAGTTACCGGCGATCTCGACGACGCGCATCTTTTTCATTGTGGAACCTCCATTGCGACGAGCTGCATCTCCCGGCCGCGCACGACGGTGGGGCAGATGGTCGCGCACTGGGGGCAGAGCAACCCCGATCCCGGCCGGGGTTCGCGATCTGCGCCGCACTGCTCGCAGTACACGGTTAGGGGTATATCTTCGACGCGCAGTTCGCTCCCTTCGCAAATGGTCTGCGCGGTAACGACGTCCCACGAAAAGAGCAACGCATCGCGCACGATCCCGGTGAGCGCGCCGAGCCGGATGTGGACGGCGTAGACCCGGTCGATGCCTTGCTCCGAAGCCGTCGACTGGACGTCCTCTAAAAGACCGAGCGCGACCGAGACTTCGTGCACCGCTCCTCCTTATTTTCGGTTTTGAGAGTATAGCACGAGCGGGCGAGTAACGGTTCGGTAACGGCCCTTGCGGCGGAAAGCGCGACGCTACGCCTTGAGAAAGCCCCCGCCTGCACGATCCGCCCGAAGGCGATGTTCCGCTTTACCGAAGCCCACAAAGGTAACGAGTTGGTAACCAACTCAACGAGCAAAATCCAGCGCACGCCTCTTGTAATTGCGCACGTTTTTCCTTAGCCTGAAAGCTATTCCGGTGCAGGGCTGCGAGGGAGAAGTTGCATGGCGGAAACGGTTGTAAACGTCCTTTGGATTCCCGCGGGACTCAGCTGCGACGGCGATTCGGTCGCGCTCACCGGCGCGATGCAGCCGAGCATCGAAGAGATCGCGCTCGGCGCGTTGCCCGGCTTGCCGGGCGTCAAGTTTCACTGGCCGCTGATCGATTTCAGTCTCGGCGGCGCCGAGTTTCTCGAGGCGTTCTTCAAGGCGGAACGCGGCGAACTCGATCCTTTCGTGCTCGTCGTCGAAGGCTCGATCGCAAACGAAGAAATCAAGAAAGAAGGGTATTGGACGGGCTTCGGCAACGCGCCGGGTTCGGATCAGCCGATTACGTTTAGCGGCTGGATCGATCGCCTCTCGCCGAAAGCCTGGGCGGTTTTGGCCGTCGGTACCTGTGCGACGTACGGCGGCATCCACGCGATGGCAGGTAACCCCACCGGCGCGATGGGCATTCTCGATTATCTGGGTTGGGATTGGAAGTCGAGCGCCGGCTTGCCGATCGTCTGCGTTCCGGGCTGCCCGATTCAACCCGACAACCTCTCCGAGACGATTCTCTATCTGCTCTGGCAGGCCGCCGGTCGCGCGCCGATGATTCCGCTCGATGAAGCCGGCCGGCCGACCTGGCTCTTCGGAAATACCGTCCACGAAGGCTGCGACCGTGCGGGCTACTACGAACAGGGCGAGTTTGCGACCGAGTACGATTCGCCCAAATGTCTCGTTAAACTCGGCTGCTGGGGACCAGTCGTCAAATGCAACGTTCCCAAACGCGGATGGATGGGCGGTGTCGGCGGGTGTCCAAACGTCGGCGGCATCTGTATCGGCTGCACGATGCCGGGGTTCCCCGACAAGTTCATGCCGTTCATGGACGAACCCCCAGGCGGAAAGATATCCTCAGCGGTCTCCACCGCGACCGGCACCGTGATCAAGGCCTTGCGTAACTTCACCACGGCGACGATCGACAAAGAACCCAGTTGGCGACATAAAGGTAAGAAACTCACGACCGGTTACACCAGGGGCTGAGAGGAGCATACGAACGAATGGCCATCAAGGATCTTCCCGGAACCGTCACCGGAACCCAGCCCTCACGGCTGGTCGAAATGTCGTGGGATCCGATTACGAGGATCGTCGGCAGCCTGGGGATTTACACCAAGATCGACTTTCAAAAGAAGGTCGTCGCCGAATGCCATGCGACTTCGTCGATCTTCCGCGGCTATAGCATCTTCATGCGCGGCAAGGATCCCCGCGACGCGCACTTCATTACTTCGCGGATCTGCGGCATCTGTGGAGATAACCACTGCGTCTGCTCGGTCTACGCACAGAACATGGCCTTCGGCGTTCGGCCGCCGGCGATGGGCGAATGGATCATGAATCTCGGCGAAGCGGCCGAGTACATGTTCGATCACAACATCTTTCAAGAGAACCTCGTGGGCGTTGACTTCTGCGAAAAAATGGTCCGTGAGACCAATCCGAGCGTCTGGGAGAAAGCGAAGAAGACCGAAGCGCCCAACGCTCGTATCCACGGCTACAAGACGATCGCCGACATCATGACTTCCCTCAATCCCTTCACGGGCGACTTCTACCGTCAGGCGTTGCAGATCAGCCGCTATACGCGCGAGATGTTTTGCTTGATGGAAGGGCGTCACGTGCATCCCTCGACGCTCTACGCCGGCGGCACCGGAACGGTCGCGACTCAGCAGCTCTTTACCGACTACTACTCGCGCCTCATGCGCTACATCGAGTACATGAAGGTTTGCGTTCCGCTGCACGACGATCTCTTCGATTTCTGGTACGAAGCGCTCCCTGGATACGAGCACAACGGCGAGCGCCGGATTCTGCTCGGCTGCTGGGGCGCGTTCCAGGATCCCGACCATTGCGATTTTACCTACAAGAACATGACCAACTGGGGTCGCAAGATGTTCGTAACCCCCGGCGTCGTCGTCGACGGCAAGCTCGTCACCAACGATCTGGTCAAGATCAACCTGGCGATTCGCATCCTGCTTGGTCATTCGTACTACGACGATTGGGAGAACGAGGAAACCTTCGTTCCCCAAGACCCGCTCGGCAATCCGGTCGACCGGCGTCATCCGTGGAACATGCACACGCTGCCGACGCCAAAGAAGCGCGATTTCGAGAACAAATACAGCTGGGTGATGTCGCCGCGCTGGTTCGACGGCAAGGATTATCTCGCGCTCGACACCGGCGGAGGACCGATCGCGCGACTGTGGTCGACCGCTCTTTCAGGGTTGGTCGACATGGGCGGCTACGTCAAGGCGACCGGAAACAGCGTGCAGATCAATCTCCCTAAGAGCGCGTTATCCGGTCCGGTTTCGTTCGAATGGAAGATACCAAAATGGTCGAACACGCTCGAACGCAATCGCGCGCGGACCTACTTTCAGGCTTACTCGGCCGCTGCAGCGCTCCATTTCCTCGATAAGGCCTTCGAAGAACTCAACGCGGGCCGCACGCGCTCTTGGGAACCGTTCACGGTTCCCCAGGAAGGGATCGGCTGCGGCTTTACCGAGGCGGTGCGCGGCGTGCTCTCTCACCACATGGTTATTCGCGATGGAAAGATCGCGAACTATCATCCTTGGCCGCCTACGCCGTGGAACGGAAATCCGCGCGACATCTATGGGACGCCCGGACCGTACGAAGATGCTGTACAGAACACGCCGATCCATGAGGAGAACGGCCCCGACGCTTTCAAGGGAATCGATATCATGCGAGCCGTGCGCAGCTTCGATCCGTGCCTGCCCTGCGGCGTCCACATGTACCTCGGCGAAGGGAAGAGCATCGAAACGGTACATTCTCCGCTGGCGCCGTTTGGATAGAGCGTGAGCATCGCGGCGGGTGGGGCGGCGAAACGGCTCGAGGAACTTCTTGCCGGCTTCTCCACCCCGTCTGACGAGCAGCCGGGCGCAGTCCGTGACGGGATAGACTCCCGCGAACGGGCAGAGGAGCTCGTCCGGACGGTCGTTGCTTTCTATGGTGAAGGCTTAGAACGTCTGCTCTCGATCCTCTACGCAGAACTCGGCGATCGCGGAGACGACTTCTTCACCCGGCTATGCGACGACAAACTCGTCGAAGGTTTGCTCGTGCTGCACGGACTTCACCCGCTTTCGCTCGAGGATCGCATTGAAGCGGCGATGCAGTCGGTGCTGCCTTATATCAAGTCGCATAAAGGCAACATGGAGCTGTCGCGCATCGAAGGCGACGTCGTCTACCTTCGTTTGGAGGGCAGTTGCGAAAGCTGTCCGGGTTCCGCGTCGACGCTCAAGCTCGCCGTCGAGCGCGCCATCTTCGAGCGCGCTCCCGAGATTCGGGAAGTCCGCGCCGAAGAGATGACGCTTAGAATCTTGACTTCGGCCTAAGCTCGTGAATCGCGACGATTCGGCGAACGTCGCCCTTCTCCAACAGATGCTGCGCAAGCGGCAGCCACCCCCCGATGAGCGCTGCGATTTTTGCGCGGCGCCGCTGACCCCCGATCACAGCCATCTTATCGAGCTAGCCGCGCGACGAATTCTCTGCGCCTGCCGGCCGTGCTACCTCGTATTCGAGCCGGCCGGCGCCGCACAGGGAAAGTACCGCACTATTCCCTCGCGGTACGAAGAGCTTGGAGACTTTGCGCTCGACGAGGCCCAGTGGGACGCGCTGGCGATCCCGATCGGTCTCGCTTTTTTCTTCTACAACTCGCTCGAGCAAAAAATGGTCGCATTCTATCCCGGTCCCGCCGGCGCGACCGAGTCGCTTCTGCCCATCGACACGTGGGCTGAGATGGCGGCCAACTCTCCGCTCCTCGCTTCGATGTTACCCGACGTCGAAGCGGCCCTGATTGCGCGCGCGCACGAACGCTGGAGCTGCTTTATCGTGCCGATCGACGCGGCCTACGAGCTCGTCGGAATTATCCGCAGCACTTGGAAAGGGTTCGACGGGGGTGAGGAAGCGCACGCCGCCATGGACGGATTCTTCGCAAAGCTCGCGCAGCGCGCGCGAGGCGCGACCGGCGCGCGAACTTCGTGAGCGACTTGACGTTTCGCGTTACGGGGGCGCGCGTGGATGCCTACGCGGCGTCGCCGGAGATTCGGCTGCGCCTCGCCGTAACCGAGCAGAGCGGCGCTCGCATCGACGCGATCGCTCTGCGCGCCCAGATTCAGCTCGAAGTCCAGCGGCGGCGCTATCTTCCGCAGGAGAGCGCGCTGCTAACCGAGCTGTTCGGGGAACCTGCGCGCTACGCCGAAACGCTCAAGCCGATGCTTTGGATGCACGCCACGGCGATGGTCCTGGCCTTCCACGGCGAGACCGAGTTCGATCTCGCACTGCCGTGCAGCTATGATTTCGAGGTCGCCGCAAACAAGTATTTGGCCTCGCTGCGCAACGGCTCCATTCCCATCAATCTACTTTTTAGCGGAACGATATTCGTGGACCACCCGTCGGGCGTTACCGCCGAGCTCGTGCCGTGGAGCTGCGAGGCGCGTTATTCGTTGCCTGTCGAAATTTGGCGCGAGGCGATGGATGGGTTCTTTCCTAACTCCGCGTGGATCAGGGTGAACCGCGAGCTTTTCGACGAGTTGCGCCGGTTCAAGATCGGAACCGGTCTACCGACCTGGGATGCGGCCCTCGAGCGGTTGTGCGAGCTGGCACGGGTGCGCCCGTGAACGCGATGGAGCCCGCTCTTGCCGTCGCAAACGCCGTACTGTACGAAGGCTACATTCTCTTTCCGTATACCGCCTCGGCGAAGAAGAACCGCATTCGCTGGCAGTTCGGCGTGATCGTGCCCGCCGGCTACGCGGCCCGTGGCACCGGCGAACCGGCAGAGCAGCAGACGGAGATCCTGCTCGATTGCCGCAAAAGCTGCCGGGTCACCGTGCGCGTTCGCTTTTTACAGGTCGAG
The DNA here is from genome assembly GCA_036267315.1 of Candidatus Cybelea sp. Classification (GTDB taxonomy): domain Bacteria; phylum Vulcanimicrobiota; class Vulcanimicrobiia; order Vulcanimicrobiales; family Vulcanimicrobiaceae; genus Cybelea. The sequence continues at coordinate 12,999 of DATAWH010000011.1, forward strand.
GCGCGGTGGGTACAGACGCTCATGGCCTCCGATTACGAAACGGTCGACTCCTTGGAAGTCGAAGGGCAGCGCTATGTCACGTTTGACGAAGGCCTCGAACGCGAGGTCGAGTTGCAACTGGACCCATCGGCTGCATCCGCCGCCGCTCCGGTTGCCTTCAGTGGCGAGCAGAGCGTCGAGTCGCTATACGACCGCGGCGGCAAGGTCGCCGGTCGCATCGTGCGGCGCCGGTGGCCGCTGCACGGCGCGGTGACGGTCGAGTGCGAACCCGTCGCGGCGCAGCCATCGCTACGAAGGATCCGCGTGTGCATCGCCAATCACTCGGCGGTCGTCGAGGGCGAGCGAAGTTCTGCATTACGCACTGCCTTCGTTTCGACGCACACGTTGCTGCACGCGGAAAACGGCGCCTTTCTCTCGTTGCTCGACCCGCCGGCCGAGGCCGCGCTCGAGACCGCGTCGCTGCGCAATCGCCACACCTGGCCCGTGCTCGTCGGCGCGCCGGGGGACGACGCTCACTCTTCTAAGCTCGTCCTGTCCTCGCCGATCATCCTCTACGATTTTCCCGCGGTAGCCGCGCAGAGCGAAGGCGATACCTTCGATGCCACCGAGATCGACGAGTTAATGATGTTGAGCGTTCGCAGCCTTTCCGACGACGAGCGCGAAGAGGCACGCGCGACCGATCCGCGGGGGCGCGCAATAGTCGAACGCGCCGAACGGTTCGGCCCAGAAGAGCTGACGAACCTGCACGGCATTCTGGATATTCCCGCGATGGACTGCGTCTTCGTCGACGGGATCAAAATCGCTAAGGGTTCGACGGTGCGCCTGCATCCGAAGCGCCGCGCCGACGTTTGGGATGCGTTTTTACAGGACAAGCTCGCGACGGTGCGCGCGGTGCATCAGGACGTTGAAAACCAGATGTACGTGGCGGTTACCGTGGATGACGATCCGGCCAGTGAGTTGCACGACTGGTACGGGCGCTCGCTCTTCTTTTATCCCGACGAGGTCGAACCGGCCTCAACCGCGGTGGAGTCGTCGTGAACGTGCTCGTCGCCGGCATCGGCAACATTTTCTTCGGCGACGACGGGTTCGGTCCGGAGGTCGCGCGGCTGCTGGCGCAGGACGGCATTGCGGGCGTGAAGATCGAGGACTACGGAATACGCGGTCTGCATCTGGCCTACGAGCTGAGTGCGGGCTACGATCGGGCATTCTTAATCGACGCGGTCGGCCAGGGCGGCGTTCCGGGAACGCTCTATCGGATCGAGCCCGGCGCGGTCGAGACGAAGTCGTTACCGGACGCGCACCGCATGGATTTGGAGAACGTGCTCGCATTTCTGCGCGTGATCGGCGGTGTGGCTCCGCCGATCACGCTGATCGGCTGCGAGCCTGCCCGGTACGACGAAGGAATCGGGCTTTCTGCGCCGGTCCGCGATATGGTGGCACCCGCTGCCGATTTCGTCCGGCGCTTGGTCGCAGAAACGCTAGCCGCGGCAAATGGCGGCGAGAAAGGGAGTACGATATGCTCAGAGGCGTAATCCTCGGCGCGCTTGCATTTGGGGCAGCGTTTGCGGCCGAGCGGCTCTTCGCCGGGATGAAAAGGGATCTGGATCGCTACAACAAGATGCGGGAGATGTCCAACGAGGAACCGCTGTTCAAGGAGTTGCTCTCGACGGCGGCGTCATTGCTGAGCGGCTCCGTGCGTAAGAGCGGCGTGAACTCGTTTGTCGACAGCCTCTCGGAAGACGCCGTCCGGTACGCGAAGATGCGGGGCATGTGACGCAGCGCTACACCGTTTCGCCGGAGGATTCGTCTTTGTCGGTGGACGCGCGCTCGACGCTGCACAACGTTCGGGCGACCGCTTCGAATCTCTCCGGGTACATCGAGGCAATCTGGAATCCGGATGGAAGCCTGGCGGCGACGCCCGCGCCGGCGATGCACGTCGAGTTTCCGATCGACCGTTTGCGTTCGGGAAATAGCGTCCAGGACCGGGAGATGCGCAAACTGATCGACGCCACCCGCTTTCCCAAGGTCGCCGCCGACCTCCGGGGCGTACAGCCCGTCTCGGGCAACCGTTACAAAGCCAACGGCGACGTAACGCTTGCAGGGCGTTCGCGCAGCTACGGAGGCGAGTTCTCGATTCAAGACGACGGCGACCGCGTAACGCTCGACGGCGAGTTGAGCGTGGATATGCGCGATTTTGGGGTGACGCCCCCCAGCCTGCTCTTTTTGAAGGTAGACCCGATCCTGCACGTTCGAGCGCGGCTGGTCGCGAGGAAGGCCGCATGACGGTTATCGAAGCGCGTTCTGGCGGAATAAGCCGAATTGAGATGATGCCCGAACAGCTGGCGAACGAACGCTTCGAGGTCGTGAGCGCCGACTCGTCGCTGACGTTTTTTGCCACCTCGACGCTCTTCCCGGTCTATGGGAAAGCCGCCGGCTTGAGCGGTTATGTCGAGGCGGCCTGGAACGCCAACGGCTCGCTCGCGCTTCGGGCGGCACCCAAAATGCACCTCGAACTCAAAGTCGAGAGCCTTCGCACCGGCAACGAACTGCAAGATCGCGAGATGTGGAAACTTATCGACAGCAATCGTTTCCCGAAGATCGTGGGGGAGCTGGGCGAGTTGAGCGCCGGCGCGTTGCCGGGCCGGTTTTCGGCGGCCGGACAGATCACGCTGGCCGGTCTCGCGCGCCGCTACGAAGGGGAGCTCTCGGCGACGCGCGATGGCGCGTACGTCCGCGTCGCGGGCGAGATCAACGTCGACGTTCGGCATTTCGGCTTGAAATCCATGAATCTGCTCGTGCTTAGCGTCGAGCCGCTGGTGAAAGTGCGGCTTCGGCTGGTCGCGCGCAAGGAACGGTAACAACGGCATGTGTTTGGCCATTCCGGGTCGCATCGTCGAGATGTCGACCGAGCAGCCCGCCCTAGCGAAAGTCGACGTTGCCGGCGTCAAGCGCAACGTTAACATCAGCCTGCTGCAAGACGAGGGCATCGGCACCGGCGACTGGGTCTTGATCCACGTGGGCTTTGCGATGAGCAAGATCGGCGAGGCGGAGGCCCGCGATCAGCTGCGGATGCTTTCGGCGCTCGGCGAAGACGAGATGGCGATGGAGGAAGTCCGCGGCTATAGTTTTGCAGAGGAGCGGCCGCGATGAAGTACGTCGATGAGTTTCGCGATCCGAAACTGATCGCCAACGTCTCACACGAGATCGCGCGCGTGGCCGATCCGAATCGGCACTATCGCATCATGGAGGTCTGCGGGGGCCACACCCACGCGATCTATCGTCACGGGCTAAAGAATCTGCTGCCGCACAACGTGGAGCTGATTCACGGCCCCGGCTGTCCGGTCTGCGTGTTGCCGATGGGCCGCATCGACGACGGCTTGGCGATTGCGCAGCAACCCAACGTCGTTATGACGGCCTTCGGCGATATGATGCGCGTGCCCGGCACGCTTGGGACGCCGCTCGAGCTCAAGGCACGTGGCGCCGATATCCGGATGGTCTATTCTCCGCTCGATGCGTTGCGCATCGCGCAGAGTGCCCCCGACAAGCACGTCTTCTTCTTCGCGATCGGCTTCGAGACGACCGCGCCCTCCACCGCATTGACGTTGGCGCGTGCGAAAGCGTTGGGAATCCGGAACTTTTCGGTCTTCTGCAATCACGTCACGATCGTCCCCGCGATTCGCGCAATCTTGGATTCGCCCGACATGCGGCTGGATGCATTCGTCGGCCCCGGGCACGTCTCGACGGTCACCGGTTGCCGTCCGTACGAGTTCATCGCGCGCGATTACCGCAAACCTGTCGTCATCTCGGGGTTCGAGCCGCTCGACATCCTCGAATCGATCTTGATGATCTTGCACCAGCTTCGCCGCGACGATGCGCGCGTCGAAAACCAATATCGCCGCATCGTTCCCTGGGATGGGAACCTGCCCGCGCTACGTGCGATCGGCGACGCCTTCGAGTTGCGTCCGTATTTTGAATGGCGCGGGCTCGGTTTCATCTCGCAATCGGCGCTGAGGGTCTCGCAAGCCTACGCTACCTGGGATTCGGAGGTGCAGTTCGAGGTGCCGGGCGTGCGCGTGACCGATCCGAAGGCGGCGCAGTGCGGCGAGGTGCTCAAGGGCGTGCTCAAGCCGCCGCAGTGCAAGCTCTTCGGTAAGGAGTGCAACCCGGAACATCCGATTGGAGCGCTGATGGTTTCGAGCGAGGGCGCGTGCGCCGCGTACTACCGGTACGCGCATCTCAACGAACCGGTGACCGTGTAGGCAGATGCAGACGGCGGAGCGCGAGTTGCCACGCGTCCGGTTCGCGGATGCGGCAATCGAAATGGCGCATGGCGCCGGTGGAAAAGCCTCACGGCGTCTCGTGGAGGGCCTTTTCGTTCCGCTGCTCGCTAATCCGATCTTGGCAACGCTCTCGGATTCGGCGATCTCGAACTTCAACGGTTCGCGCCTGGCGACCACGGCCGATGGTTACGTCGTCAAACCGTTGCGCTTTCCCGGCGGATCGATCGGCGAGCTTGCCGTCAACGGCACGGTCAACGACCTGGCCGTCGCCGGCGCGCGGCCGCTCGGGCTGATGGCGGCCTTCATCCTCGAAGCCGGCTTGGCAGGCGATACGCTGCGCGCCGAGGTCGAAGCAATGGCAGCTGCGGCCGCGCGCGCTGGTGTGGCGATCATCGGCGGCGACACGAAGGTCGTCGAGCACGGCTTCGCCGACGGAATGTACCTCGCGACCTTCGGCTTCGGCGAAGTCGATGCGCGCGCTTCGCTGTCGCCCGAATCGATTCGAGCCGGCGATCGCGTGCTGCTCTCGGGCCCGATCGGCGATCACGGTATTACGATTCTCTTGGCGCGCGGCGAGCTCGATCTCGAAGCCGATCTCCGTTCCGACACCCGCCCGCTAACGCCCTTCGTCGAAGCCCTCCTTGAAACGGCCGGCGACGGATTGCGTTGGATGCGCGACCCAACGCGCGGCGGCGTCGCAACCGCGCTCAACGAACTGATCCGTGGCGCGCCGGTCGGCATCACGCTCTTCGAAGAAGCGATTCCGCTGCGCGACGAAGTGCGCGGTGCTTGCGAGATCCTCGGTCTCGATCCACTGCATATTGCCAACGAAGGACAGCTACTTGCAGTCGTGTCGCCCGAGTTCGCCGATGCGGCGCTTGACGGAATGCGCGCTCTGCCGGGCGGCGTGGGTGCCGTCTGCATCGGTGAGGTGCGCGAGCGGCCGGCCGGAGCCGTCTTGGCGGTGACGAGTTATGGCGGCAGCCGGATCATCGACATGCTCGTCGGCGACCCGTTGCCGCGCATATGTTAACTAGCGAACCGCCGCTGGTGGAGTTCGAGCGCTGGATCGCCGATAGATTTGCGGCCCGCAACGCCGTCGCCGAGAGCTTCTTCCCCGCGCAGGCGCGCCCGTTGGCACTTGCCTGCCGCCAAATGTTCGAACGATTTCATCGTGGAGGCCGGCTCCTCGCCTTCGGCCGCGGTGCGTATGCCACCGACGCGCAGCACGTTTCGGTGGAGTTCGTCCACCCGGTGATCGTCGGCAAGCGCGCGCTGCCGGCGATGGATTTGAGCCTCGCGTTCGCGTCTTGGGTCGACGCAGTCCTCGAGCCCGACGACATCGTGATGGGGTTCGGTCCGCCGGGCGGCGACGCGGAGGTTCTCCAAGTGCTGGATCGAGCCCGCGCTCGCGGCGCTCTTACCTTCGCACTTCCCGGTACGCGCGCCGACTACGCGGTCGCAGCGCCCAGCGACGACCCGCACGTGCATCAGGAGATGATCGAGATCCTCTGTCACACGCTTTACGAAACCGTACACGTTTTCTTCGAGCATCGAGAGATGGGGCACGATGTCGGCGCCGCGGCCTTCTTGTACCCGTTTCTCGGCGAGCGGGCCGCTCCGCAAGAATCGCTGATCGAGGAAGTAGCGAGTTCGGTTCTCGCAAAATCGCAGGATGCGAGCGACTTGCGCGCAGCCGTTGTGGCCAACCAGCTCGGTGCGATCGCGCACGCCGCAACGGCAATTGCCGGCCAGCTGCGGGCCGGCGGCAAATTGATGCTCTTTGGAAACGGCGGTTCGGCTACCGACGCGACGGATTGGGCCTTGGATTGCGTGATGCCCGAGGACGGCGCGCGTCCGATTCGCGCCGTCTCGCTCTCCCTCGAGCCCGCGATCATCACTGCCGTCGCCAACGACGTCGGCACCGAGGTGATCTTCCTGCGGCAGTTAGTGGCGCAGGCTCGTCCGCACGACGTCGCGATCGCGCTTTCAACCAGCGGCGGTTCGAAGAATATCGTCGCCGCGTTGCAAGAAGCGCGCAAGCGCGGACTGCTCACGGTCGCGTTGCTGGGCTACGACGGCGGCGAGGTCGTCCGTAGCGGACTCGCCGATATTCCGATCGTCGTGCACTGCGACTACATCCCTCGCATTCAAGAGGTCCAAGGCACGATCTACCACATCATCCGCGAGTCGCTGGAGTTACTTGGCCGGCATGCCGCTTGAGTTGTACGGCACGCGCGGCTGCCCGTATACCGCCGAGCTGCGCGACGAGCTCGACTGGAACGAGACACCGTTCGTCGAGTTCGACGTCGAAGCGGACGGCGCCGCCCGAGAACGGATCGTCGCGCTGGTGAGCGGCGCGCTCAACGTGCCGGTGCTCGTCGAAGACGGGCAAGTCGTGCAAATTGGGCACAAAGGCCGGAGCTGCTACGTAGCGCGAGCGTGAAGGCGCGGCATCTGCGCGTTACCGGAGTCGTGCAGGGCGTCGGCTTTCGTCCCTTCATCTATCGGCTGGCCCAAGCGCGCGACCTATGCGGCTGGGTGCTCAACGCAGAGACGGGCGTCGAGATTCACGTTGAGGGCGCGGAAACGGCCCTCCCCGATTTCGCGCGCGCAATCGCGGCGCAGGCGCCTCCGGCAGCGCGCATCGCCTCCGTTGAAGACGAGCCTGCGCCCGTCGAAGGCTTCCGCGACTTCGTCATTCGCGAGAGCGCTAGGAAAGAGCGACCGACGGTGCGGGTGTCGCCCGATCTGCCGGTCTGCGACGACTGCCTGCGCGAAATGTTCGATCCAAACGACCGGCGTTTCGGCTATCCCTATATCAACTGCACGAACTGCGGACCGCGCTACAGCATCATCTTGGGTTTACCCTACGACCGGGGGCAGACGACGATGCGGGCGTGGCCGATGTGCGATCGCTGCGCCGCCGAGTATCACGACCCCGCCGATCGGCGCTTTCACGCCCAACCCATCGCTTGCCCCGCCTGCGGTCCCTCATATTACCTGCGACGCGGCGACCGCAACGTAAGCGGAGACGCCGCCGTCACGGGTACGGTAGAGCTTCTGGGAGACGGTGCCATCCTGGCGATCAAGGGCCTCGGCGGCTATCACTTGGCCGCCGATGCGCGGCGCCCCGAGACGATCGAGCGCCTGCGCGCCCGCAAATACCGCAAAGAGCGTCCCTTCGCTTTGATGGCGCGCGATCTGGCGACGGCGCGAACGCTCGTCGAGCTCTCGCCCGATGCGCAGCGCCTGTTGCAATCGGTGGAGCGGCCGATCGTGCTCGCGCCCGCGAAGGTCGCCCTGCACGGGATCGCTCCGGAGAACTCTGACTACGGCGTCATGCTGCCGTACGCGCCGCTGCACCATCTGCTCTTCGCGCGCGGCGCGCCCGACGTGCTCGTGATGACCAGTGCGAATCGATCGAGCGAACCCATCGCTTACATTGACGTCGATGCTTTCGAAGGGCTAGCGGGAATCGCCGATGCGTTTCTTGCGGGCGAACGCGAGATTGCACGCCGGCTCGACGACTCGGTAACGAGCGCCGGTCCGTACGGGCCTGCCGTTTTTCGCCACGCGCGCGGTTTCGCGCCGCAGGCGATCGTGCGGCTGCCGGCAAGGCGGCCGATCCTATGCGTCGGCGCCGACTTGAAGAACGCGATCACGCTCGTCGTCGACGGACAGGCCTTCGCCAGCCAACACATCGGCGATCTAGACCACTATCCGGCCTTCGTCGCATTTAAGGAGACGATCGCGGACCTGTGCGCGATGTACGAGGTGTCGCCGGAGGATATGCTCGTCGTGCACGACGCCCACCCGGAGTACGCCTCTACCCAATACGCGCGCTCGCTGCCGGGCGAGCATCTGGCAGTCCAGCACCATCGGGCGCACGTGGCGAGCGTTTTGGCCGAACGCGAAGCCTTCGACCACGACGTGGTCGGCGTTGCATTTGACGGCACGGGCTACGGTGACGACGGCACGATCTGGGGCGGTGAGATTTTTACGGGCAGTCTACGCCACGGGTTGACACGCGCGATCTGGCTGCTGGAAGCAAAGCTGCCGGGCGGCGATGCCGCAGCGCGCAATCCCGTCCAAGCTGCCGCAGGCTTTTTGAGCGAGCTCGACGACCTCCCCGATCTCACCGCACCGCCCTTCGGTTTCCCCGATCGGTACGTGAAGGCGCGCTCGTTGACGCGCAGCGGCGTCCGCACTTTTACGACGACCTCCGTCGGACGCCTATTCGACACGGTTGCCGCGCTGCTCGGCTTCACCCGCCCGATTACCTTCGAAGCGCAGGCCGCGTTGTGGGTCGAGCATCTCGCGCGTTCGAACGAAACGGCACGCGGCTATCCGTTTCCGCTAACGGGCAACAAGCTCGACTTTCGGCCGCTCCTGGCCGCGATCGTCGCCGATCGCATGCGCGACCGCGATATCCGAGCGATTGCACGAGCCTTTCATCTCGCGCTTGCAGATGCGATCGTCACCGCGGCGAATCAGCTTGCGCCCAGACAAATCGTTGCGTCGGGCGGCGTCTTTGGGAACTCGTTGCTGATTGAACTCCTCGCACAGCGCTTGGGCGACCGCCTTTGGATCAATCAGAGGGTTCCGCCCAACGACGGAGGCATCAGCCTGGGGCAAGCTGCGTTGTCGTGCACCTCTTATTCCGGCGCGACCTGACCGTAGTTGACCAGCGAGACGAGCAGGATCCCGCCCAGCGTGTTGCCGATGAGGACCGGCAAAAAGAAGCTGCCAAAGTACGTACCAACCGATATCGCTCCGGTGGCGACACCATAAAGCGCCTCGACGGAACCCGCGATGATGTGGCTGAAGCTGCCGACGCCGACAATGTAGGTGATCAGGACGATCACCCAGAGTTTCTGCGTGTCCGCTACCGGCAGCAGCCAGACCATCAGCGCGATGAGCCAACCCGCAAAGACGCCGCGAACGAGGTTGCTCCAGAACCCCTGTGCAACCGCGTCGTGCGCCAACTGCGCAAATGCGGCGTCGACCGGTGCCGGGAAGATCGTCGTGTGGGCGATTACGTATCCGAAAGCCGCCGCGCCGAGCAGGTTCGCCGCAAGCACGACGAGCCAAAGGCGCACGACCTTGACGAGCGCCGCCCCCTTTTGCGGGGAATCGAGCAACGGTAACACCGCGGTAACCGTGTTTTCGGTGAAGAGCTGTTGCCGCCCCAAGACGACGATCACGAATCCCACCGTGTAACCGAAGTTTTCGATCAGGACACGCCACGGCGCTTCCGGTAAGTAGGCGCGTAACAGGCCCGTAACCACCAGCGAAAAACCCATCGATAAACCGGCGGCGAGCCCGGAGAACGCAAGCGACAGCGGGGGACGTCCGAGCTCCACGTCACCCTCGCGCCGCACGGATTCAAAAACGACCGCCGCCCGGACGGCAGTGCGCTTGCGTACCTCTTGCTCCTCGGTACGCGTGAGGTGCACGGTCTCACTCGTTCCGGCGGCACTCGGACGAGGCGGCGAGCCCTTCCTACCAGGCATGCCGTATTGTACCCGTTTGAGCGTCCTAGCACGGGGTAACGTAAGAAAGCTAAGGGGTAACGTAAGAGTATGCTAAGTGAAACGCCTCCACGTCCGTACGAGCTGCGCGCACAACCAACGAAGTCGTTGCTGCAGCGTCTCTATCGCGACGTCTCGCTCCTGGCTAGCGAGGAACTCGAGGTTGCGAAGGTCGAGGTCCGCGATCGCGGTACGGCCGGCCTTCAGGCATTGCGCGGTCTGACGCTTTCGATGGCTTGCGCGGTGGTGGCGATGGCGTCTTTTGCCGCCTGCGCGATCGCCGCGCTAGTCTTCGTCGTGGCACTTTGGCTCGCTGCGCTGATCGTCGGCGTCGCCTTTATCGTCGCGGCGATCGTGCTCGCAACGTTGGCGCGGCAACAGGCGGCCCGAGCCGCCCAGCCGATGGTCTCGGCGATCGGCAAAATCGCCGGTCGATCTGACGCCGGCGAAACGATCGAACAACGCCAGTCGCGCATCGAGCTGGCCCGGCGGGAAATTGCCGCGACGCTGGCCGCGCTCGAGAATAAGTCCGATTTGGTCGGTCCCCTGCGCGATACCGCGTTCGGCCTCGGCTCACTCGGCATCGCGGTCGCCGCGATCGTCCGCAATAACGACCGGTAACTTTGGCGCCGGCCGGCGCTACCGTACGAACTCGTCTTCGGGGACGACGCGCAAGCGATGCGGCGGTGCGACTCGTTCTTTGGGCTTTTCGTCGCTATCCTCGATCGCGAGCACGAAACGTAGGCGCCAGGAGCCCAGCGCGAGCGTAAAGTTCGTTCCAATGATCTCCACGATTATGCCTCCACTCGCTGCCAGCGCCAGAGTGCCAACGCACCGTAGGCGACGAAGAACAGCGCTTCCATTGAGATGCGAAATCCGAAGTTGGCTCCCGAATAGTTGACCGTACCCTCAGCGTTGGGCGCGGCCACCGAGACGTAGGTTAAGGGATCGAGGCGCGAGATGACCCACGCGACGTCGTGCACGAAGAGCGCGACGAGATTGGACGCCGGCACGAGCGTCAGCAAGCCGACGAAGAGCAGGCCGAGCGGAATGAGTCCGAGCAGCGCTCCGTAGGCGCGCGGCAGCCAGGTCGTGGCCGCGCACAGCATCGCGTACCACGCCAACGGGCAAGCGATACCCATCAAAATCGCGCGGGTATTGACGCCGCTGAAATCGAGCCGCGGCGTCTCGAAGAGCAGCTGGCAGATGTAGAACGCAACGACCGTCATCACCGAAGCCGCGAGGATTCCGATGACGTCCACGCCGATCGCACCCAGTGCATACCGGAGCCTTGAGATCGGTTTGGTGAGCGTCATCTCGAGGTGTCCGTTGATCTCGCGCGCCAAGGGCGCGGCGAGAATCGTCGCGACGATGAGCGCGAAGAAGTCGGCGATCGCCATGTAGTAGAGCATCGGCACCGAGCCGTTGGTATCGATGACGGTCGTCGTCACCTTACCGTGATCCGTCTCGATGACGTGAATGCTGCCGACGGTCACGTTATTTTTATCTTTGTGGGCGCGGCTCGACGGCTCGGTAACGACGATGTGCGTGCCGGCGTTGCCGTGGTCGTCGATGGTCACGTGCGTCTGCTCGCCGGGGTTGTCGAGGATCGTCTCCTTCGCGCCGTCGGGAAGCGTGACGTTGGTCACGTGCGTCCCCGGATCGAGCGAGATGTGATGGACCCACTGCGCCGGCGACATGTAGCGAGAGACCGAGACGCGCAAAACGATCGCGAGCGCAAGCAAAATCACGAGGATGATGGCCAGCACCTTGAGGCAGTTGCGTATGCGCAGCCATTCAACGTAGGTCATGACGATTGTTCTTTCGTAACGATGTCCGCGGTCGCGTCCTTCGGCGACACGGCGTACAAGAAGATGTCTTCGAGATTGAGATCGAGCACGCGAATGCCGGTCGCTCCCAGACCGGAGAGCCGGGCGGCGATCTCGTCGGCGCCGGCGGTCACGAGCAATCGCAGGATGCGTTCGGTACGATCGACGCGCGCGACGCGCGGATCGTTCGCGATGCCGTCCAGCGAATAATTGACGTCGGGGAATATTCCCTCGACGATTTTGCGATCGGCTTTGAGGTCGTCGACGACCCCGGAAAGAATCGCCTTACCCCGGTCCATGACCGCGATGCGCTCGGCGGCCCGCTCGACCTGTCCGATTTGGTGCGAAGAGAAGATGACCGAGTTGCCCTTCGCCGCTTCGTTGATGATCAAACTCAGGACGTGGCGCTGGTTGACCGGATCGAGGCCGCTCGTCGGTTCGTCGAGCACGAGAATCTCCGCGTTTCGCGCGAAGGCGCAGGCAACCATGACGGCGGTTCGCATCCCCTTCGAAAGCGCCGAGGCGCGTTTACGAGGGTCGACGCCGAACTGCGAGAGAAGCTCGCGAGCGCGCGCCGGCTCGAATGCCTTAAACGCGCGCCGGTTCATCTCGACGTGCTCGTCGACGGTCATCCATTCGTAGAGAACGTTACGCTCGGGAACGTACGCGATGCGTTGGAAGCTCTCCGGAACCAGCGGCTTTCCGTCGTAGAGAATCTCTCCGCTCGACGGGCGCGCGAGCCCGAGCATGCACTTGAACGTCGTCGTCTTCCCGGCACCGTTAGGGCCGAGCAAGCCGAACACGCTGGCGCTCGGAACGTCAAGCGAAAAACCGTCAACTGCAGGCGTGGAGCCGTATACCTTGCGCAGGTTCGAAATCTTGATACTGCTCATGGACTATCGCCTTTCGGGAGCTCGGAAAACCAGCGTTCTAACGCGGTGGTGAAGATCTCGCGAACCTCATCGCGGCCGAGTCCGACCGCTTTGGCTTCACGCAAGGCCAGCTCGAGTGCGTCTCGACCGATCTCGAGCGCGACTCTGGGCGAGGCGTCGATTTCATCCGTCCGGACGAAGGATCCGCGACCCGTTGCCGTCTCGATGACCGCCTCTCGTTCGAGTTCGCGGTAGGCACGCGCGACGGTGTTCGGATTGACCGTGAGATCGATCGCCAGCTGCTTGACCGTCGGCAGCTGCTCGCCGCCCCTCAAAACCCCGAGCGCGATGGATCGCTTAACTTGCTCGATGATTTGGAGGTAGATTGGCACGCCGCTGCGTGGGTCGACCGTTAGAACGGCGGGCATCTCCGAGACCTTAAAACTTCGGTCCCCAGCCCGGGAACAGAGCGGTAGAGCGTTGGTCGGGCAGCCGCACCGGGGTGCGGGATTCGCGCGGAGTCTGGGACTGTGCGATGGTCGTCGAGGTCATTTTGGGCTTCCTTTCGTATCGTACCAGTTCATTATCGTACTAGTACATTAGTACAATAGTGTAATAGGACGATTACTGTCAACCCCCAGCGCTGAAATTTTTCCCAGGCGTGAAAACCCGCAAGGCCTGGGGCAGAAGCGCAAACTCCGCCGGGGTTTTGCCCGCCGGCTCCCCATCGGCGGTGATCCGGTGCGGGTGGCCGGTCCAGACCGAGAAGCGCGACGCCCGGTAGACGCGCAGGCCGGCCCCCGAACCCCAGTGATGGGCGACGATCGCTCGAATCGCGCTCCAGATCGGCAGCAGCCCCTCGGCGTCGATCGCATAGAGGTCCAGCCGGCCATCGTCGATCGCGGCGTCCTGGGCGTTGATGAAGCCCCCGAAGCGGTTGCTGTTGGCCACCGTAAGCTGAAAGGTGCGCAGGCGCACGCTGCCCCCGTCGAATTCGATCTCGACCCGGAAGGGACGAAGATAACGAAATGCCGCGAAGCCGCTCGCGACGACCGCCCAAAAGCCGAAGCGCTGCTTGTCGGCCGGCCGTTGAAGACGCGTCAGCCGGCTCGATAGTCCGATGCTGGCTTCGTTGACGTAGTACGCCCCATTGGCGGTCGCCAGGTCGATGCGCCGAGTTGCTCGGGCAGCGATCGTGCGGCACGCGCCGTCGATGTCGAGCGGGATCTCCAGCGTGCGCGCGAGCTCGTTAAAGGTACCCAGTGGAATCAGGCCGACCGGAACGTCGAGCCGCAGCGCACGGCTCACGTGGCGGGCGAGCGTTCCATCGCCGCCGGCGACGACGATCGCGTCGACGTTTTCCTCTCCGTTCGAAGCGGCGATCTCGACGCCGCAGCGCTCGAGTGCCCCGCGCACCTCGCCCGCCGACCGCGCTCCTCGGCGCGACTGTGGATTGACGAAGAGCAGCACGCGCACGTTACGGCACCCACACGCTACGGGCTGCGGCGCATGGAGATCAGCAGCGCGGCGAGCGCATTCCAAAGAGCGACCGCTCCGAGCACGAGCGTGCCGCCGATCATCGCGACGTAACCCAAGAAGATGCCGGTCTGCGTCATCGGGTCGACGTAACCCACGGCTCGTTCGGAGGCGCTAAGGTTCGCGTAGACCGTGTGAAAGATGAACCAAACGATGACCGCGCTGGGCCCCGTGAGCGCGGCGATCGTCCAGTGTCGGCTGCGCTGCTCGTCGCGATTCATTCGAAACGGCCTTCGGCACCACGCGCCGAAGAGACTCCAAACGATGCAGCCTTTGAAGCGACGTCCGCGACCGCATAATCCGATGCCCGAGTCTCCCTACGAAGTGCTGGCGCTCTTCACCGGGGCGATGGTCGGCGCTTCGCTCCTCATCATGGCGACCGGCACGCTTCTGCCGAGCTTCGGCGCGGCGCTGCACCTTTCGCAAGCGCAGATGGGGTGGCTGCTCTCGATCCAGTTCATCGGATCGGTCGCAATGACGTCGGTCGCCGGCGCGCTAACCGATCGCTTCGGCGACAAGACGGTGGTGCTATGGAGCGGCGTCATCATGGGCCTCGCTTTGATCGCCGCTTCGGCCGTCGAAAGTTACGCGTGGCTCATAAGCTGGCTGGGCGTGTATGGCCTGGGTTACGCCGCCGTAACTCCGGCGGGCAGCCATGCGATCATCTTTTTCTTCAAGAAATCCGACCGCGGCTTTGCGATGGGGGTTCGTCAGTGCGGCGTTCCGCTCGCGGGCGTGATCGGATCGCTGCTGCTCCCGGCGATCGCGCTGCGTTTCGACTACCGTCTAGCCCTGGCCACCGCCGGCGTGCTGACGCTCTGTGCGTGCACGATCGCGTCGCGTCTCTATCGGGAGCCGATCGAGCTCGAGGGCGAGCGCGTCTCGCTGCGCGCGATGATCGTCGAAATGATCGTCATCGCTCGGGAACCGCGCCTCATTCTTCTGACGCTGACCTCGATGGTGCTGATCTGCGGTCAGCTCGCGCTCATGGGTTTTCTGACGCTCACGCTCGTGCACCGCGCCGGTTACGGGCTTCCTCTCGCACTTTCGCTGTTCACGCTTTCGCAAGTGGCGGCAATCGGCGGACGGCTCGCGTGGGGCTGGATCAGCGACCACGTCTTTGCCGGAAGCCGAACGCTTCCGTTGGCGACGAACTGCGTCCTCGTCGCGCTGGTGGCGCTGGGTATCGCCTCGATCGGTACGGCAACGCCGGTTTGGATCGCCCTCCTGCTCGCGCTCGCGCTCGGCTTTACCGCGGAGGGATGGCTGGGCGTGAGCGTGATCGGATTTGCCGAGCTCGGCGGTGAGGAACACGCCGGCAGCGCGCTGGGCGTCGGCTTGACGTGGACGCTGCTGGCCGCCTTCGCGACCCCCGCGCTCTTCGGCGCGCTCGCGCAGGTCCACGGTTACGACGTCGCGTGGCGTGCGCTCGCGGCGCTCGTCGCTCTGGGCGTCGTACCCGCGTTATTGGCCAGCCGGGCCGCCGCAGCGTTGAAAGCTCAATAATCGATCGGCTGGGTCGATTCCGGCTGATCCAAGAAGTACTTCGGGGAGAGCGGCGCGGGAATCGGCACGAACTTCTTGGGCGGCGCGCTGAAATCGAAGCAGTCGGAGAGGTCGTCGGAGCGAACGTCGGTCGTATCGAGCGAGGGCAGGTTGAAGGCCTCTTCGACAAATTTCAGGATGCTTCCGAACTCGTACTGCACGTGCGAGACGTAGTGCGTCTTTGCGTAGGGCGAGATCACGATCAACGGAACGCGAAAGCCGAGTTCGTACGAGTTGTACGACGGCGGCGGCACGTGATCGAACCAGCCGCCCCAATCGTCCCAGGTGACGAAGATTGCCGTATGGTTCCAGTACTTGCTCTTGCCGACCGCGTTGACGACGCTGGCGACCCACGATGGGCCGCTCCCGTCAGTCGAGCCGGCGTGATCGGATGATTTCGACGTCGGCGTAACCCACACGACGCCGGCGAGCCTTCCGGCGGAGATGTCCTTGAGAACCTGGCTGGACGGAGCGACGACGTCGGTCTGAAACTCTCTGCTGTGACGGATGTGATAGATGGCGTCAGGGGCCTCCCAGAGCCCCGATCCGAGGTGCTGCTGGTAGTAACGCCAGCTCACCGACTTGCGATCGAGCAAGTCCATCATCGCGCTTCGATCGAAACAGGGGTACGTCGCCTGATTCTCGTTGCCGGCCGGATCGATCAAATAGACGTACGATCCCGGGAGAGAGTCGCAGCCGCCGGTGAAGCCCTTGATCGGCGTGAACGCATTGGAAGACGCGCGCAGCGTCGAGCCGTCGGCGATCGTCGAGGTGCCGCTGATGATGTACTGATGCGCGGGGAAGCTCGGACCTTCGTTGCTTTGGAACATTCGATCGCCGAACGCGTAACGCTCGGCCATCGTGAAGTACGGAGCGACCTCCGAACGCGGAACGTACGCGTACGCGCGCCGGTCGTGCGCCGGGCAGTGGCTGGGCACGCGGCAAAACGAGTGTTCGAGATCCCAACCGTTGAGCTTGCCGTTGGCGCGCTCCACGACGAAGGCGCTGTGCTCGTGGCTAACGTCGTACGGTGCCGTCAGCGGAACCGAAAGCAGTTTCACGCGTTTGTTTTTGGAGTTGAGCCCCTCGCGCACGGTATCGGCTCCGGGGAGACCGTTGAAAAGATTATCGGTCGAGCGGTTCTCTTGAAAGATGATCACGACGTGGGAAATCTTCGCGGCCGGGCCGGCCTCGCTCAGCGCGATCGCGGGCACGATCGATCGATCGCCAAAAGCACTCTGCGGGACGGGCGCGCCGTCCGCGCAGCCGCATAGCAGCGCGGCAATCGCAAGTGCGCCAAAACGCTTCATCGGATTACTTCGCCGTAGGGTGCAGCGAAAAGATCGTGCCCGAGCCGCCGTGGCCGCCCGAGGTCGTCGTTCCGAACAGCGTACCGTTTCGCAGGATCGGACTCGCCCACGGGTTTGCTCCGTCGGGGGAGCCCCTGAAGCGATAGACGCTCTGCTCGCGACCGGCCGCCGTAATGCGAAAGATGATGCCGCAGCCGATGATGCCCTTGCCGGTGCACTGACGAATGTCGTTCCCACCATACTCGGTGGTGCCATAGAGCGCGTCGCCGTCGGCGGTCAAGCCCCCCAGGGGTATCGCACCGTCAGGAGTGCCGCTGAAACTGTACAACACGTGTTCTTCCCCACCGGCACTCAGTGAGAATACCGTACCCGAATAGTCGAACGCTCCGCCAAACGCGGTGGTGCCGTAGAAGGTACCGTTGCTCAGCGTGAGGCCGGCGAACGGATTGGCGCCGTCGGGGTAGCCCTTGAAGCTGTAGAGCCGCCGTTCTTTGCTGCCGGTCAAGACGAAGACGCTGCCGTTATCGAAGTTCCCGCCAAACTCGGTGGTTCCGTAGATCTTTCCACCGGAGACGAGGAGGGTGCCCAAGGGCGAAGCGCCGTCGGGCTTTCCGGAGAAGCGATGCAGCACGCTCTCTTTGCCGGTCGCGGGCGCGAGTGAGAAAATGATGCCGCATCCGACACTTTTCCCGACATGACACTCGCGATCGCCGCCGGCGGTCGTCGTGCCGTAGAGCGCGCCGTTATCGTCCAGGAGCGCGCCCATCGCCGGCGCCGCGCCGTCGCTGCCGCCCGTAAAGCTGTAGACGACGCGTTCGTTGCCCTGCGTGTCGACTGAGAAGACCGTTCCGTCGCCCGCGCCTCCGCCGTACTCCGTCATGCCGTACAATCTGCCGCCGAACGCGGTGAGCGCACCCGTGGGGCCCGAACCGTCGGCGCCGGCCTTAAAGCTATAGAGGATCTTCACCCCGGTCGCCGTTCGCACGAAGACGGTGCCGAACGTATGCGTGCCGCCGTTGATCGTCGTGCCGTACTGCGCGCCCTTAAACGCGGTCAATCCAGTCGGAGTAGACCCCGCAGCCTGCCCCGGAAAGCGGTAAAGAACTTTGTACCCGGCCGCACCCGCCGGGGCGGCGCGCTCGAGCTCGCTCGATGCGTTCGCGAAGGGCGCAACGCTCGGCCCACAGCCGGTGGAGATGGCGCCGAATGCAAATGCGGCGACCACTCTCAATGAGGAACTAGGAATAACCTCCACAACCTTTCGCAGAACGACGAACCGCACAACTGCCCAGAAAGGGACTCGAACCCCCACGATGTTGCCACCACTGGTACCTGAAACCAGCGCGTCTACCAATTCCGCCATCTGGGCACGGGCCAAACCCGATTCGCGCAAGGCCCGCGAGCGCCCCGCTTCGCCGAAACCTCGAGCAAGGGGCGACGGTCTTGAGGGAACCACATGACACTTCCACTCTTAGCGATCTCGGACGCGCCCAACCACGATCCCTATTCGCTTGCCGTCACGGCTGCGGCGGAGCGGGTCAGCCCGGCGGTCGTTTGCATCGCGGTTCGCAACGGGCGAAACGGGGGCAGCGGCAGCGGGTTCGTTTTTACGCCCGACGGTTTTATCATCACCAACAGCCACGTCGTCCACGACGCGAAGCACATCGAGGTTGCGCTGCTCGACGGCCGCGAGCTCGAGGCTTCGCTGGTCGGCGACGATCCGCACTCAGATCTCGCCGTCCTGCGCGTAGACGTGCCCGGGCTCGCGCACGCGATGCTCGGCGCTTCGAGCGAACTGCGTCCCGGACAACTCGCCGTCGCCGTTGGCAATCCGTACGGCCTCGCGTATACCGTCACGGCCGGCGTCGTCAGCGCGCTCGGACGTTCGTTGCGCTCCCAATCGGGGCGACTCATGGACAATATCATTCAAACCGATGCCGCGCTCAATCCGGGGAACTCCGGCGGCCCGCTCGTCAACGCCGCAGGCGAAGTCATCGGCGTTAACACCGCCGTGCTCCCCGGTCAAGGACTCTGCTTTGCGATCGCGATCGATACAGCGAAGCACGTCGCGGCCCTGCTGATGCGCGACGGACGCGTCCGGCGCGGATATCTGGGAATCGCGGCGCAGGACGTCGTGCTCGCGCCGGCATTTGCCAGACGATTGAACTTGCCGGACCGGCGCGCGATCGTCGTCGATTCGGTCGAACCGGGGAGCCCCGCCGACACCGCCGGAGTGCGCGGCGGCGACGTGCTGCTCTCGTTCGAGGACGAACCACTGCGCGGGGTCGACGCGCTCCATCGCGTCATGACGAGCATCGACTTGAGCCGTCCCTACAAAATCGAGTTGCTGCGCCGGAGCGAGCGCTTATCGCGGATAGTCCTGCCGGTAGAGTCGCCCGGTTAGCCGTCCGAACATGATTCGCAAGCTGCTGCCGATCCTCGGCGTTACCTTCATCGACATCGTCGGCTTCAGCATGCTGATTCCGATGATGCCGTACTTCGTGACGCATTTCGGCGCTTCGGCGTACGTGGTCGGGCTGCTCTTCGCGACGTTTTCGTTCTGCCAGTTCGTCTCCGCGCCGTTGTGGGGAATCATCTCCGATCGTCTGGGGAGAAAGACGGTTTTGATCGTGAGCCAGATCGGCGCGACGATCGGCTGGGCGTTGTTGGGCGTTGCACCCAACATCGCCGTCGCGCTCTCGGTCGCTCCTATCGGCGTCATCTTCGTCGCGCGCATTCTCGAAGGCATATCCGGCGGGAACATCGGCATCACGCAGGCGTACGTCGCCGATCTGGTCGAAGCAAAAGATCGCGCCCGCGCCTTCGGTTTGATCGGCGCGATGTTCGCCGCCGGCATGGTGTTCGGACCCGCCGGAGGCGGTCTGCTGTACGCTCGCTACGGGTTCGCCGCGCCCTTTCTAGTCGCCGCCGGGCTGCAGTTTCTCACGCTGCTCTTGACGATCGTGATGCTGCCCGAATCGCGCGCGCGGCCCGGCGATGAAGAACGGTTCTCGGTGCAGTCGATGTTCGGCAGTTTCAGCGATCCGCGACTCGCGCGGGTTTTGTGGCAAAAGCTCGCGATTTCGCTCGCGCTCTACGGCTGGTTTGGCGTCTTCGCCCTCTACCTGCAGCGCCAGGTGAACTTTTCGCTGGCGAAGACCGACTATTTCTTCTCGGTCTTTGCCGTCTTCAACGTGTTCATGAACGTCGTCATGGTCCGGCGCGTCTCGGCGCAGCTCGGCGACCGGCGGATGTCGAACCTCGGCCTGGGCGCTTTGGTAGCGGGCTTCGCACTCGTGCCGTTCGTGCACGAAATTTTGATGCTTTCGGCGACGATGCTGCTCTTTTCGTTCGGAATGGCGCTAACGAACACGGGCATCACCGCGCTGATCAGCAACGCAGCCTCCGATCGCGATCAAGGGATGGTGCTCGGCACGAGTTCTTCGCTCGACTCGCTCTCGGGGATCATCGCGCCGCCGGTCTCGACCGGTCTGCTCTCGAGCTACGGTCCGCGCGTTGCCGGCAGCGAATCGCTGGTGATGGCGGCGGTGGCGCTCGTGATTGGTCTGCGCGCGGGCATGACTGCGGAGCGCGAAGCGATCGAACCCGCCGACGCGGTGCCGGGCCCCTAAGCGGCGGTCCTCTTCCGGCGCTTGGACGCCGGCTTTTCGTCGCTCTCGCCGCGGCGTTTCTTGCTCTGTTCGAGGCTCTGCGCGAGCACGTCCATGAGGTTGACGACCTTCGACCGAGCCGGCGCCTTTTTTGCCTTGGGCAACTCTTTGCCCTCGGCGCGGGCTTCGATCATCGCCAGCAGCTGGTCGTGATACTGGTTCGAAAACTTTTCCGGCTCGAACTCGTCGACGCTCATCGTATCGATCAGCATGCGCGCCATCTGCATCTCTTTCTCGGGGAGTTTCTCGCTCCCGGGAAGGTCGAGCGTGGTCGCGGGCACGATTTCGTTGGCCCAGTGCATCAGCTCGAGCACGAGTGCGTCTTCGAGCGGCTTCACCGCCGCGATGTACTCTTTCGTGCGAATGACGACGCGGGCGATGGCGACGCGATTGCTGCCAGCGAGCGCTTCGCGCAGCAGCGCGTACGCGTGCCGGCCCTGTTTGGCCGGTTCCAGATAGTACGGCTTGTCGAAGAACATCGGGTTGATCCGATCGAGCTCGACGAACTCGACGATGTCGACCGATTGGGTCGCTTCCGGGTTGACCTTGGCGAAGTCTTCGTCGGTCAGTAGGACGTACTCGCCCTTTTCGTACTCGTAGCCCTTGACGATCTCGTCCCAGGGAACGGGCTTGCCGTCCACGCTGCAGACGCGCTCGTACTTAATCCGCCCTTCGTCCTTTTTGTGCAGCATGTTGAAGGACAGGTCGTCGGTCTTCACGGCGGTGAAGAGCTTGACCGGAATCGTGACGAGCCCGAAGTTGATGGCTCCCGACCAGATTGCATGCGCCATAGCCCGACTATTCTACCCAAGGCGCGGGCTCGTTTGCTACCCCCCGAGCGTATCTCCCCACAGGCGGGCGGCTTTGGCGCTCGCCCCCTCGAGCCGCTGCTTCTTCCAGCGCTTGCCCCCCCACAGGTCTCCCTCGCGATCCAGCCGCGGCGGAACCGTGCGGATAGTATACTTCGCAAACTCGTCGGCCGGGGCGATCGCCGCGCGCCGCCGGGCGAAGGCTTCGACTTCTTCCCATTCCAGCGGGGTGGAGACCGGGGCGCCGTCGCGGGAGCGTGCCGAGTACGGGGCGACGATTGTTTTTCCGCGCCCGACCTGCACGTAATCGATGTAGACCGCGTCTTGCGGGCGCTTGGCGATCGTGCGCGCGAGCGTCGCGGCGCTCTTCCCCTCCGCCGCGGCCCGGCGCGCGACGATTTCGGCAAACACCTTTGCCGTATCGTACGAGTATCCGGCTGCCAATGGGACGACGACGTGAAGGCCGAAGCCGCCGGTCGTTTTGACCAGCGCCTTCAAACCAAGCGACTGCAAGAGGTCGCGCACCGTCAGGGTGACTTTCGCGAGCGTCGCGAGGGTGCACCCTTCCCCCGGATCGAGGTCGAAGAGCACGAACTCGGGTTCGTCGAGGGTGGGCAGCGCGGAGGTCCACACGTGCAGCACGATCGCCGCAAGGTTCGCGAAGTACACCAGGCTCGGCTCGTCGTTACAGAGCGGAAAGGTAACCTCGCTGCGCGTTCCGCCGGGGGTTGGAATGGTGACGCGCTCGATCCAATCCGGCATGCCTTTGGGCATTTGCTTCTCGAAGAACGTGGGGCCGTCGATGCCGTTGGGGTAGCGCTGCACGGTGAGCGGGCGATTCTTCAAGTGCGCGATCGCGGCGGCGGCGATGCTCTGATAGTAGCCGATCAGATCGCCCTTCGCGTATCCGTCACGCGGCCACAACACTTTGTCGAGGTTGGAGAGCGAGAGCGTTCTGCTTCCGATTCGGACGTCGTGCCGTTTCGATGCGCTCACGATTCTGCGGGTCTCTCGGCGACGACCGTCCCCGGCGCTTTGTCCAGCCGCAGTCCGATGTAGGCGGGCTGGCGCAAAAAGCCGTCGCGAGTCCACTCGGCAAAGCGCACCTCGGCGACGAGTTCGGGCGTTGCCCAATGCGTCGGCGCGTTGGCGTCGACCTCGTTGACGAACGGCGACGTTTTGCGCTCGAGCTTCACGAGCCGCGCGTACAGCTCGCCGAGCAGCTTCGTCGAAAAGCCGGTGCCGACGGAGCCGACGTAGCGAAGCTTTCTTCCGTCGTACACGCCCAGCAGCAGCGCGCCAAACCCTTTGCGGCTGCCCTTGGGTTCCGTCCAGCCACCGACGACGAACTCTTGCTCGTTGACGGTTTTGACCTTGACCCAGTCGCGGCTGCGGCGCTCTTGATAGGTCGAGCCTCTGCGCTTGCCGATGATCCCTTCGAGTTTTTGCCGAGAGGCGACGTCGAAGAGTTCTTCACCATTGCCCACGACGTGCTTGGAGTAGATCGCGATGCCGTCGTCGCGGATCAGCCGTTCGAGCAGCGCCTTACGCTCTTCGAGCGGTGCCGAGCGCATGTCGACGCCGTCGGCGTAGAGCAGGTCGAACGCGGCGAACGTTAGGCCAGCGGGCTTCTTTTGCGACTCCTGCAGCCGTTGGAACGCCGATCGCCCGCGCGCGTCCAGGCTGACGATTTCACCGTCGACCATCACCGGCGAGCTCGCAAACGAAGCCGAGAGCTCGCGCAGCGACGGGAAGCGTTCGAGCATGTCGACGCCGTTACGAGAGACGACGGAGAGCTTACCGTCTTCGACCGTGCAGAGCGCTCGATAGCCGTCCCACTTGATCTCGAACAGCCATTCCGGATCGTCGAAGGGTGTATCCACTAGAGTCGCCAGCATCAGCCCCTTGACGTTGGGCAGCGGATCGCGTTTGACGTTCGCGCGCCGTCGCGGCGCGGCAGCGTGCTTGGCCGGTTTGGATTGCCACGTCGGGGATTTGGGGTCGGCGCCGATCTGCGCGAGGGTCTTGCCGCTTTTGACCGATTTGGGGTGATCGGCGGGATCGTACTTCGGATCGGCGTGTTCGTCGCGGTCCTTGAGCAGCAGCCACGGGTCGCCGTGCTCGTCCTCGCGCGGTTTAATTTTGACCAGCGTGAACTCGCCCTGCAGTTTCTCGCCGTGCAGAACGAACTTGATCTTGCCGTTGGCGATCTCTTTGGCGGGGTCGGTGCCTTCCACGAGCGTGTAGTAGCCTTCGTCCCACACGATCACGCTGCCGGCGCCGTATTGACCGCGCGGTATCGTCCCCTCAAAGTCGCGATAGCTCAGCGGATGGTCCTCCACGTGCATCGCGAGGCGCCGGTCCAGCGGCACCAGCGTCGGCCCTTTCGGAACGGCCCACGAAGCGAGCACGCCCCCGGCTTCGAGCCGGAAATCGTAGTGCAGGCGGGTCGCGTGGTGCATCTGCACGACGAAGCGCATCTGCTTTGCGGCTTTTTCCTTCCGCCCGCTCGGCTCGGGCGTCTGCTTGAAGTCGCGCTTTTTGCGATACGTCTGCAGAGAGCCGGGTTTCGATCCGGCGCGCTTGGCGGCCATGGCGGCTTGGCGTTCGACGCTGCGGCGCGCTACTCTTTAGAAAGCGTGTTGTACATGGGAATCGGCATCGCCGCAGCGTTGGGCGTCACCCTGATCGCGTGGCGCAGCGCGGCCGGAACGGGCGGCTACTACGACCGTGAAATCTACGGCATGAGCGCGGCGACGCACCGCCGCTGGGCGCTCGTCAGTTTGGCGTTCGCCGGCGTCTTCATCGCAGCGCAGCTTCTGGCTTTCCCAACGGCAGGCATCGCCGCGCTCGCGCTGTATGCGTTGCTCGCGGTGTTCTACCTGACGTCGTTTCTGCGGGGTGCTTCGGAAGCCGATGAGTGAGTTTCGTTTTTCACCCCGGCCGAACCGCGCCGCGGAGATCGGCTGGATGGAGTGGAGCGCCGAAGCTTTCGCGCGCGCGCAGGCGGAAGATCGTCCGATTCTGCTTTCAATTTCCGCGGTGTGGTGCCACTGGTGCCACGTGATGGACGAGACGACGTACTCCGATCCCGGAGTGATCGAGACGATCAACCGCCGCTTCGTGCCGATCCGCGTGGATAACGACAAGCGGCCCGACATCAATGCCCGTTACAACATGGGCGGTTGGCCGACCACCGCTTTTCTAACGCCGGGCGGACGAACGCTAACCGGCGCGACCTATCTGCCGCCGCCGCAGATGCGGCGCGCGCTCGACGAAATCGCCGGCTTCTACGCCGAGCGCAAAGCGGAGATCGCCGATCTTCCCGCGCCGCAAGCGCGGGCCGGCGACGCGCAAGGAGCGCAAGAGTTGACCGGCGCGCCGATCGCCGCGCTACTGACGCACCTGGAGTCCGCCTACGACGCGGAGTACGGCGGGTTTGGCGACGAGCCGAAGTTTCCGCAAGCCGAGGCGCTGGAGTTTTTGCTCCAGCAGTGGCGAGCGACCGGCGAGCAGCGCTGGTACGAAATGACGGCGCGAACGATCTTGGGAATGTCTCGCGGCGGGACCTACGATCGCGTCGAAGGCGGCTTCTTTCGCTACTCGACGACGCGCGACTGGAGCGTTCCGCACTTCGAAAAGATGGCCGAAGATCACGCGGGCCTGTTGCGCGTCCTCGCCGAGCTCGTACTGTTCGCGCGCAACGACGAGTTTCGCGAAACCCTCGTTTCGGCCACCAACTACGTCCAGAGAGTTTTGCGCGACGAACGGACGGCGCTCTACGCGGGCAGCCAGGACGCCGACGAAACGTACTACTCGCTTCCGCTCGAAGAACGCCGCGCGCTCGAGGCCCCGTTTATCGATCGCTCGTCGTATACGAACTGGACCTGCGCGCTGGCGGGGGCGCTCTGCCGGGTGGCACGCGCTCTCGACGACGACGCCTTGCTCGCGCGGGCAACCGAGACGCTCGACGCCGTGGCGGCGCGACTCGTTACGCCCGATGGTCTCCTCTATCACGTCGCGGTACCGGATCGAGCTCCGGAGATCAGCGGCCTGCTCGGCGACCACGTCGCCTACTGCCGGGCGCTGCTCGACGCCCACGAAATCTCAGGCGAGGAGCGCTTTTTCTCGCGCGCGCAAGCGATCGCGTTCGCGACGATCGAGCGCTTCGGCGCGCCGGGCGGCGGCTTCTACGATCGTTTGCGTGCCGGCGAGTCTTTGGGCCAACTAGCGATCGAGGATCGCCCGATCGTCGACAACGGCCTCTTCGCCGAATGCTTGTTGCGTCTGCACTCGATGGACGCTTCGGCGGAGTATCGCGAGCAGGCGCGCGCGACGCTCGCGCTCTTTTTTGCGACCTCGCAACGCGCCGGCACGTTCGCGGCAACGTACGCTCGCGGGCTGGCCAGGTACCTCGCTCCGGAAGTGGCGATCCGGATCGCCGGCGACGCCGCCGCTACCGATCCGTTTCGCGAAGCCGCGCTGCAGCTGCCCTCACCGTTTGTCTCGATTCGCACGCTGACGCCGGCGCAAGCCGACGCCGCGAGTCTGCCGCGGCAGCCGCGGCCGGCGGGGTATGTCTGCGTTGGAACGACCTGTGGACCGCCGATCGCGATCCCGCAGCAGGTGCGCGCCGCTTACGACGCGGTGCGTACGAAGTGAAGCCAGTACCAGCAGCCCCAGAGCCCGGCTGCGATCGAGTATGCGGTCAAGACGTATCCCCAGCGAGGAAACCGCGCGCGCACGGCGAGCAGCATCAAGACGATCAAGAACGGCTCGAAGTCGAGCGCGTGGCGCATGCCGAACTGCGCGTAGCCGTTGACGTAATAGAGCAAGTTCGGGAGCGCAACTGCAAAGGTGCAGAGCCAGAGCGCGATCGCCCAGCGCGCCGGCGCGCGCGCCAGGAACGCGAGCACGAGCGCGGGCGACGTCCAGGTTAGAGCGACGCCGGAGTACTCCGGCCGCAGCCAGGGAAACGCCGGCAAGAGCGTTGGAAGCTGCACGAAGAACGACCACAGTTGATTGGGAAGATACTCGAAGCGAAACGGCGAGCCGGTGGGCATGCCGGCCTGATCTTGGTGGTACCAAGCGGTATATCCGAGGTCGTTCCACGTTCCCCAGCGCGCTTCGTTGTAGAGAAACCAGAGCAGAGCAAAGGGGAGCAACGCCGCCGCGAACGCCGCGAGCCGGCGCATCGTGGCCGAGCGCTGCGTGGCATCGGTGAGCCAGTATGCGTAAAACGGCAGCGCCAGAATCATCGAAAAGCGCGATTCGACCGCGCACGCGGCAAAGAGCGCGACCAGCCAGCCGCGCCGCTTGCCGGTCAGTTCGAGCAGCGCCAGCATCGTAAAGCAGCAGGCGGAGACGTGGGCGATGAACCAGACGTCGCCCAACATCGCACACCACAGCAGGTCGGTGCCGGCCAAAAAGAACGCGCAGATCCAGGCGATATGCAACCGCGGGAGCGAGAAGCGCTCGCCGATCTCCCAGGTCGCGCCGATCGTCACCGCGGCCAAGACGGCGGCCAGAAGCGTCTGATTCGTCTGCCCCCCGAAGAGCGCGACGAACGGCATCAGCAGGATCGCCGGCAGCGGGGCTTCGATGATGAAGTACTGCCCGTGGTAAGGCAGCGCGTCGATGTACGCGCCCGGCCAGACGATCCACGCGTGTCCTGCAAGCAGCGCCTGCGCCAGCAGAACGAAGTTATCGTACGGCGTCGGTTTGAGGTGCGAGAGCAGCGCCGTAACCGCGAAAGCGATCAGACCCGCGACCAACGCGGGTGCAACGCGCTGCTTCAAAAGGCCGGAAGCGTCGGACGCGGCAGGGGTTTGGGCGTTTGGAACGTCGACGGCGGCAGGCTTTCGGGAAAGCGATACTCGGCCCACACGATTCGTTCGCGCGCGAGCTTTCTTCCCACGAACGCGCTGGCTCCGGCCGTCAGCGGAAGCCAGAACTTTCCAAATCCGCCAAACTCGATCTCGCCGTTGCCGGCGACGCCGGTGCCGGTACTGTGAAAACGCACCGCGCGCGGCAAAAACTTCACGCCGTCGATGGTGAGCCGGTCGATCCAGACGTTTGCCGTATGGCTCAACGGCGTCGCCTCGTAGACGTAGTCGAGGTGATGACCATCATTGGAAGTTCCGAGAAAAAGGAGCTCGTAGGCGGCGGGACTCGGGGCAAAGCGGCCCACGGTGTAGCGCTCTTCGCGCTGAGAGAAACGCACGACTTTATGGCGTAGCGCGATACCGTTGACGGCAAGCGTTTCGTCGCGAACGCTCGCACCGCTCCGATAGATCCGATGGCGCTGCTCGATGTTGCTGGGACCGACCTGCGAAACCGTGTACGAGTAGACCACGACCGCGGGCGAGGCAACGTGCTGCAGCGCGATTGCGTAACGCTGCAAAACGTAGGCCGAATCGAGCTGTGCTTGGGGTGCGCCTGCGCCCAGCAACGCGAACGCCGTCAGGAGCGCCAGTCGCGCGCGCCGCTTCACGTCAAAACGGCGTCACGAATCGCGTGCAGCGCGGCCTGCGCACCCTGCGGATTGCTTCCGCCGCCCTGGGCGACCGCTGCCTGACCGCCGCCCTTGCCGCCGACCAGCGGCGCGGCGAGCTTGACCAAATTGCCGGAGTGCACGCCCTTGCCGACGAGATCTTCGCTCGTGCTGACGATCAGGCTGACGCTCCCGTTATCAATGCCCGCGAGCGCGACGACGCCGCTGCGCAGCTTGCCGCGAATCGCGCCCTGCAGTTGGCGCAGCGCCTCGGCGTTTGCTTCGGGAACGATCGCTCCGACGAAGGCGCGGTCACCCTTCCGTTCTGCTCGCTCCACGTAGTGCTCCGCTTCGGAGGCGGCGATTCGAGCGCGCAGCTGCCCGAGCGACGTCTGCAGATCGCGCACGTCGCGCTGCATGCGTTCGAAACGATCCTGCAGTTCGTCGGGGGCAGCCGACATCGCCGACGACAGCGTCGCGATCAGATCGCTCTGCTTTCCGACGTGCTCCTCGGCAGCAGCGGAGACGCACGACTCGATCCGACGGATGCCGCTGCCGATCGACGATTCGGAGAGGATCACGAAGAGCCCGAGCTCTCCGGTCGAATGCGAATGCGTACCGCCGCAAAACTCGAGCGATGGCCCAGCTTGTACGACGCGGATCCGGTCGCCGTACTTTTCGCCCGCCATCCATACCGCCCTGGTCTTCTTGGCCTCCTCGAGCGGGAGAACGCGCGTCACCAAATGCGCGTCGTCGCGAATCATCTCGTTGACGCGGCGAGCGACGGACCGCCGCTGTTCCGGCGTCAGGGCACCCTTCGGCCAGCGAAAGTCGAAGCGCATGCGATCGATGCCCACCCACGAGCCGGCCTGATTGACTTCGTCGCCGAGAACGTCTTTGAGCGCCCGCTGCAAGAGGTGGGCCGAAGTATGGTGACGGCGGATCTCGCGCCGCCAGTCCTCGGCGACGCGTGCCGTGACGGCAGCGCCCACCGTCATCTCCCCGTCGACGACGCGCCCGGCGTGGGCGATCGCTTCGCCCATGTACTGCGTATCGTATACCTCGAATCGCGCACTGCTTGCGACGATCGTCCCACGATCTCCGATCTGCCCGCCGCGCTCGGCATAAAACGAGGTCCGGTCGAGAACGAGCGTTCCTTCGTCTCCGCTTTTCAGTGAAGCGACGGGTTTGCCGTCCTTGAGCGCGGCAACGACCTCTCCGCTGGTCTCGAGCCCTTCGTCGTAACCGGTAAAGGCACTGCGCAGCGCCGGCAGATCGGCCAGCGCGACGACGTCTCGCTTTGCCGCCGCGTCGCGGCGCGCGCGCTCGCGCTGTTCGTCCATCAGCCGGTCGAAACCGATGGTATCGACCGTCGCTCCGCGCTCGCCCGCGATCTCGCGCGTCAGTTCGAGCGGAAAGCCGTAGGTATCGTGCAGCAAGAACGCCTCGTTACCGGCGATGACTCCGCCGTGCTTCTCCAGGGCGGCGTCGACGACGCGCTCGAGCATCGCGACGCCCCGCTCGAGCGTCCGGTCGAAGGTCTGCTCTTCATTGCGCAGCGCGT
This sequence comes from Candidatus Cybelea sp., assembly GCA_036267315.1. GTDB lineage: Bacteria > Vulcanimicrobiota > Vulcanimicrobiia > Vulcanimicrobiales > Vulcanimicrobiaceae > Cybelea. Next base: position 42,442 of record DATAWH010000011.1, read on the forward strand.
CGGAAATCCGTCCAGCGCTCTCGCGCAGCTCGGGATAGCCAGGCTCCAGCGATGCGATCGCCGCCGGCACGAGTTGCGCGAAGAAGCCCTCCGGATAACCGAGCAGCTTCCCGTTGCGCACGGCCCGGCGTATCAAAAAGCGCAGCACGAACCCGCGATCGGTGTTCGAGGGATAGACGCCGTCGTTGATGAGAAACGTCGCCGAGCGGAGGTGATCGGCGATGATGTTTTGCCGCGCCCGCTGTTCCCGCTCGTCCAGCGTCGTTTTCCCGATCGAAGGCTGCGCGGCGACCAAGTCGGTGAACAGATCGGTCTGGTACATGGACGCATAGCCGTTGCAGACCGCGAGCATCCGTTCGAGCCCGGCGCCCGTGTCGATCGCCTTGCGCGGAAGATCCTCGAGCTTGCCGTCCGACGTGCGGTTATACTGCTGAAAGACGACGTTCCAGAGCTCGACGTAGCGGTTTCCTAAGTTGGGGCCGGTGTCGCCGGCACCGCTCGAGTATTGCGCTCCGGTATCGTAAAAAATCTCCGTGCACGGGCCGCACGGACCGGTCGCGCCCATCGTCCAGAAGTTTTCTTCGTCGAACCGCGTGATGCGGGTCGGATCGAGCCCAACCTCGTCGATCCAAAGGCGCTCGGCTTCGTCGTCACTCGTATGGACGGTCACGTAGAGCTTTGCCGGATCCAGATGCAGAACCCCGGTAACGAAATCCCACGCCCAGCGGATCGCCTCGCGCTTATAGTAGTCCCCGAAGCTGAAGTTCCCGAGCATCTCGAGGAACGTGCCGTGCCGTCCGGTCCGGCCAACGCTTTCAATATCGCTCTTCGCGCCGGCGACCCGAAGGCACCGCTGAACGGTTACGGCCCGCGACGCCGGCGCCGGCTGCTCGCCCAGGAAGACCGGAACGAACTGCTCCATGCCGGCGATCGTAAAGAGCGTCGTAGACATTTCGTGCGGCACCAACGTCGCCGGCGGCAGCAGCTTGTGCTGCTTGCTGACGAAGAAATCGATCCACGCTTGCCGGAGCTCCTGGCTCTTCATGAGCCTATCATAACCGACCATTTTGCTCCGGCGATGCGTTCGATGTCGCGCTTTCACCCTCCGGTGCCGGCCACGCGCTCCAGCGCCGGCTCGGCTTTAGAGCCCCGCCGTTCCCTCAGCGAGCAGCCTCGCCCGCGCCCGCCCGAGCCCGGAGCGGTGATAGACCCTGCGCGCCAAGACTTTCGCCGCGGCGATCAGCTGTATGCTTCTGAAACCCACCGAGGCTCGTGCGTTCTTCCGCCACAGCTTTGCGTTGGTTACATACGTGACGTCGGTTGCCAGAGACATCTTATACGGTTGGGCCCCGAGCGAAAAACTGTACGATTCGAAACCGCTTTCGATCGCGTGGCGGATGCTCGCGCACATCAGCATCGTCCCGGGGGAGTATCGCGAATATTTCGGATTGTGGGCGATCATATATGCGACGACTCGGCGCTGCGGAGCGTCTATAAAGAAGCCCTGCGCCGCAACCAGCGTCGTACCTTGATAAAGAGCGCAGACCGCAAAGCGTCCCGACGCGTAGCATTTGGCAAGAAACTCGCCGAACAGCCGGTGCCATTTTTTCGTGCTCTGCTTCCACCGCCGGCTATGCAGGCGAAGGAGACCGTCGATCGCGCCTTCGGCCTCGTCCGGCTTCGCGAAATGAACCCGGTAGCCGGGCAATCGTTCGATCCGCCGCAGGCGCTTGCGAAGCGTCGCTCGCGTAGCCGCACCACGAGTCGCGAGATAGGCATCCCACGTCGCCGGGAGTGTTGCAAAGGGGCACGGTGTCGAGTTCGCCGGAACGACCCGGTACCGGCTAAGATCCAACTCGGCGACGAGCGCGGCAATGCGCCGGTCCGCGCAGTTTGCCAGAGTTAAAGTATCCCATTCCAATCGCTCGATCTCGCGTGCGAGCGCCGGAATGAAGTTTGCCTGCTCGCCTGGGAAGCCGAGCATGCCGGTGAAGTCGGCGCGCAGACCGGCTCCCAGTCGCAACTGGCGGTAGAACGAAAGGCCCAACCGCGGCTGCCCGGTGAGAGTTAGCGGCAGAAACGCCAGATAGGGTGAGCCGGCGCGTCGGACGCCTAAAATCATCCACCCTTTTTCGCAGGAAAGGGCCGCGAACAGGCAGTCCCAGGAAAGGAAGAGATTGCTATCGGGATCGACTCGATAGAGCTCGGTCCAGCGCGCCCGCAAACCCTCTAGCTCGGCGAGCGTCGTGAACCGGTTTACGATCATGGGTGCCTCTTCACGCGACGTGCTAGGCATTCGTCGTCCGTTGCGTCATTGCTAGGCACGAGTTTCGAGGATCCGGCGCCTCACGCCGGCGGCTATATAAAACGTACGAATCGATCGGATGTTTGGCGACGCCGCGGAGGCGTTCCGGTCGATCTTCGCACCGGTTCGCTTCGCGGCATCGTAGCGTTCAACCCAGTCTTAAACCGGCTTGCGCGGACAGCTTTGAGCGCCTTAGCACTGAGTAGCGGTTTGCTTGCCCGAATAGACTTCGAGGAAGCCCGCAGCCTTCGTCGGAACGGCGCCGTACTCGAGCAACGCGCCGATCGCACCGACGACGCCGCCGTACTTACCCTTCGTCGCCACGGAATAGCACGGTCCAAACGTAATCTTTTGCCCGCTGACGGTGGCTTGCCCGTACACGGTGTAGGGCTTTCCCGACGAAATTGTCGCGGCGGTAAGGCCGCCGGTCGGCCGTATCGCGTTACCGAACGTCGTGCCGGTCGCGAGCGTCATCTGTAGATAAAAGATCGCGGTGCCGGTGCCGAGCTCCGGCAGCTTTTTATAGTTCGTCGAGCTGCTGATGAGCGCGACCTTCACCGCCGGTTTGGCCTTCGGATAGGAGATCGTGCCGCCAAACCCGCCGATCGCGGGAACGCAGAACGCGCCACCCTTGCTCGAAAGCGTGACGTTCAAGGATGCGAAAGTTTTTCCGTTCTTCTGACCTTTACATGGCGGCGGCGTAGCCGTAGCATTTGGGACGCCGACGCTGTTTTGAACTGCAAGCGGCGTCGCCGGCAGCGTCGTTCCCTCGTGCTGTGCGCACGCCGATAGCGCGGCAATGGCTAAGAGTAAAGGAACGCTGCGGACGAAAAGGCGAGCGACAGGCATGAGTAACCCTCCAAAAGTGATAGAAAATTATCTTGAGGTGGACGTGCGCAGCACACTTGATGCAAGAGATGCGGCGCTAAAACCTGCAACGACGCAGTGCCCAACATCGTTTCCCGGCGTTGCGCTCGCTCGTGCGTAACGTTACCCAAGCTTCTTCAGAATAACCAGCGTCATCATTTTGGGCTGCGTGCGCGCCCACGTCTTGGGAAGTTTGTTCCATCGCCAAGTACTTTTGGGCCATCGAGCGTGGCTGTTGCTGAGAAAAAAGTCCCATGGGGCAACCTTTAAGAGCACGTTGTCGCTCGTGACGGTTACGCCAAGCTGCAGCTCGAGCGCGGTACCAATTCAAGCGTTTGCGGTGAGTTTGAATATGAATTCCGCAGGTTTGCTCGTGCAGTGTGACGACAAGATAGAGCCTCTACCGGACCGCCTCGTAAACCAAGCTAGCCCCCGAACGCCACCTATGCTTTTTTTGAAAAAAAACTGCGTTGACTCATCAACGAAACCTGTGGGATGATGCGCAAAAGCGGACCCTTAGTCGCCCGCGCTGCATTGTTAACTGGAGCTAGCAGTGAAGTATCTCGGTTCTCTGACCCTCGATCGAAAGACCCGGAAAAGTGCGACGCACTGCGAAATTTTAGAGGCCATCCTTTCCCCCCGTCGGAACACTGTTTCGTGCCCTTCGCAACTGTCGTGCCCGGGCACGCTCATCATGGCGATTTTGCCGGCGCGATGAGCTCGAAACCACATAAAAAGGCGCTGACTGTCTTACTTATCTGCAATAAGAAAGGCAACTATGCAATCGGCAGCGGAGCGACGGCGTGTTCAACGTTCCGCCATCTCAGATGACGCACACCTGGAGCTGACTCCACACATGGAGACTTTGGAACGCGTCGCGGCAACGCCGTCCGTAGAAACGCTTTCGGAGCGCAGCCGGTCCATCCGTGCCTTCGAACTGAAGCGTACGCTCGTCCTGATGGGATGCGACGTCGCCATGCTTGCGATCGCGTCGACGGCCGCTGCGTTCGTCGACTCCTATTTCAGCGACTTCGTGGATTACCGCGGTATCGTCGAATCGGCGTTGATCTGGACCTTGGCGTCGGTTTGGACGTTTCGGGCAATTGGGCTCTACCGGATATCGTACTCGCTCGACAAACGCGATGAATGGTACCACGTCATCGTCGGCTTGGCGATTGGTATCGCCCCCCTCCTCATTCTCTTTACGCTTTTTCCGACGATCTCCAGCTCGCGGCTCGTTTTGCTGATTTCGTTCGTCCTGTCGGTGGTTCTCGTCGGTCTGGGCCGCTCCGTCATCCACACCGAATATGGAACGAACGCCGGCAAGCGAAAACATCGAATCGCCATCGTCGCAAGTCACTCGGACCTGCAGCCGCTCGCCTCGGTCATGGAAAGCAGCTCGCACGACATCAAGCTCGTGCCGGTCTTCAGCACCGAGGACGCGATACGCGATGCGGCTGCGGGCTGCGCTCTTTGGTACGACCAGCTGCGCCGCGATGGTTGCGACGAGCTCGTCTTTGCCGGCGTCCCCTCCGTACCGGCGGGTCTGATGGTCGAGCGCGCTGCCCGCGACCACATCGCCGTCGGCTTTGCGCCGGCCGGCTTGCCGCAGGAGCTGCACGGACTGGATTTCGTCTTATCGCACCGTCAGCCGCGCCTCGTCGCGCGTCGCGTGCCCGCATGCACGCCGATCAACACGATGTTCAAGCGCTACTTCGACATCGCCGCGGCAGCGATCGGCGTCCTCCTCACCTGGCCTTTGATGGCGCTGGGCGCCGTCGCGATTCTCATCGAGTCGGGGCGGCCCGTCATCTTCAAGCAAGCTCGAGTTGGCCGGGACGGAAAGACGTTCGAGATACTCAAGCTTCGCACCATGGGCATCGATGCCGAGGCCCAGTGCGGCCCAACGTGGGCGGTCGGGGATCCTACACGGGATAAACGGGCCACCAGAGTTGGAGCGTTTCTTCGCAAAGCAAGCATCGACGAACTGCCGCAGTTTTTCAACGTGCTGCGAGGCGAGATGTCGATCGTCGGTCCGCGCCCCGAGCGGGCCGTCTTCGTCGAAAGGTTTCGCAAGGAGTATCCGCGATACGACGAGCGGCATTTGGTCCGGCCTGGAATTACGGGCTGGTCTCACGTCCACATGCGCAGAAGTCCGGGGATCGAGGAGATGGGCGAGCGCCTCGAGCTCGACTTGTTCTACATCGAGAACTACTCGCTGCTCTTAGACGTCTTCATCACCTTCAAGACCGGCGTCGAAGTTTTGTTTCAACGCTGGGCTTAAGAACAGATCGTACCGGAAACCACGATGAGCTCGTTCCCTGACGGGTCGCCGGCGGCTGCGACGAGCCGGCCCTCGATCTCCGTGATCGTTCCTACTCTGAACGAAGAGCGCTATATCGAGGGCGTCCTCGACGACATGTTCGGCCAGAAAGGCATCGATGCCGACGTCGAGGTTTTGGTCGTCGACGGCGGCAGCACGGATCGGACGCGTGCGATCGTCGAATCGTATGCGCGCAGAGCGAACGTGCGTCTCGTCGACAACCCCAAACGCCGCCAGGCGCCCGGATTCAACTTGGGTATCGGGCAAGCGCGCGGAACGATCGTCTGCATCATCCACGCGCACGCGCGCTTTTCCAGGAACTATCTCGCCGCCTGTTTCGACGCACGCCGGCGTACGGGAGCGGCCAACGTCGGCGGCGTGATAACGCACCGGGGCGAGGGTCCGATGGGTGAGGCCATTGCCCTTGCGATGTCGTCTCCGCTTGGGGTCGGCGACTCGACGTATCGGCACGCGAAGCAAGAGCAGTGGTGCGATAACATCATGGGCACGTTCATCGATCGCAAACTATTCGACGAAGTCGGTTACTACAACGAGAGCAACCTCGTTAACGAGGATTGCGAGTTCAACTATCGCTTGCGGGCTGCCGGCTACAAAGTGCTCGTGTCACCCAGCATCGAGGTCACCTATTTCGTACGTTCGTCCTTGGTGGGGCTAGCGAAGCAGTATCTGCTGTACGGGTACTATCGGCGCTGGACCGAAGTTCAGCATCCGGGCGCGGTGCCGTGGAGAGTTTACGTGCCCCCCGCATTGCTCGTTAGCCTACTGGGTTCCGCCGTTCTGTGCGCGTTCGGGGCTATCGCGTGGGGAATCGTCGTGCCTGTAATGTACGCGTGCGTCCTCGCCCTTGGCGTAGCCGATGGCATGCGCCGCTCCAAGCGACTTTCGGTCGCGCTGCGCGAACCGGCGGCGATCGCGACGATGCACGTTGCGTTCGGCATCGGCTGGTTGCGGGGATTTTTTAGTCTACGCCGGCGACGTGACGTCCCCCACGGGAGGACCGCGCATCTTTAAAAAAGCTGCAAACGTCGTCGCCGATCACCTCGAGTTAGGCAAGGCCCTTTACATCACGGGCGGCAAGCAGAAGCCGCTAGGCCTCAAAGCTCGAGAAGAGTGGGTGGTATTCGAAAGGGGCCTGATCCTGCGCGTCGACCCCGAGCGTGGATCCGTCGAACGATGCATGGACTATACGACGCCGCCGGAAGCCTGCGCGCAAGACTCCTCCATCACGTTCGAGGGCGGCGCTCTGCAAGGAGACCTCCTGTACACCTGCACGAGAACCGAAGCATTCGTGCTTCGCGTGCCCGGCTTTGCGCCGGTAGCGCGCGTCTCTCTCCCGCAGTTCAACGACGTTCATCACGTCAGGCCGAGCAAAGAAGGCAACCTGATCGTTACCAACACCGGCCTCGACATGGTGGTCGAAACGACGCTGGAGGGCGACGTCGTACGGGAGTGGGCAGTCAGTGGAGAGTCCCCGTGGACCCGCTTCTCTCGAGACATCGACTATCGCAAGGTAATGACGACCAAGCCGCATGCCTCGCACCCGAACTTCACGTTCTTCATCGGCGACGAACTCTGGGTCACGCGGTGCATGCAGCAGGATGCGGTTTCTCTCACTCGGCCGGGGCGTCGAATCGATGCGACGTTCTATTGCCACGACGGCGAGGTTTACGATGGAAAGGTTTACTTCACGACCGTGACCGGAACCATCGTCGTCGTGGACGCCGAGACGCTCGAGACCGAACGCGTCATCGACCTCAACGAGATCGATAATGCCGGCAAGGCAAACCTAGGCTGGTGTCGCGGCCTAGCGCGAGTGGACGAGCGCCACCTTTGGGTGGGGTTCACGCGGCTACGCGAAACGCGATTGAAAGAGAACGTGCGTTGGGTCAAACGGTTCATCAAGGGCGAAGAGAAACCGACGCGCGTCGCGCTTTACGACATCGTCGCGCGCAAACTGCTCGTCGAGATCGACCTCGAGCCGTTCGACATGCACGTAATTTTCGGCGTCTTCCCAGTAGAAGCATGACCGAGCGACGCATGACCGGCTGGCCGGAAGGAAAGCGATTTGCCTTCACGATCATGGACGATACCGACCGCGCCTACCTTCCGGCGGTCGAGCCGTTTTACGATTTGCTCGTTGCGCTGGGACTCCGCACGACAAAGACGGTGTGGGCGCTCGACTCGCCGCCGGACGACCCGTTCCGGGGCGACAGCCTTCAGAACCCCGCCTATCGCGTATGGATACTCGAACTCCAAAAAGCCGGCTTTGAGATCGCTTGGCACGGCGCGCGTTCCGGCGGCACCGAACGCGCCGAACACGGCGCGGCGCTGGAGCGTTTCCGCGAAATAATTGGAACCTATCCGAGGACGTACGCGAATCACGCCGTCAACCCGGAGTGCATTTATTGGGGCGAGGAGCGGTTCGACGCACCTCTGCTTCGCGAGATGTTTCGCCGCTTTTCGGGGCGAGAGCGATTTTTGGGCTCGACGCCGGGAACTCCGTACAACTGGGAAGATTTGTGTGCGACGAAGCTGCGGTACGTTCGCGGTTTCAACTTCGACGATACGGTGACGTCGCGCCAGGATCCATGGATGCCGTACCACGATCCCCGTCGCCCCGCCGCGCTTCGCTGGTTTTCGGCAAGCGACGGCTCCGATGCCGAACGTTTCGTGCGGCTGCTGTCACCGGCGAAGATCGATGCGCTCGAATCCAGCGGCGGCTGCTGCATCGTCTACGCGCACGTCGCCGACGGCTTCGTGCGAGAGGGCGCCGTCGACGGCCGGGTGGCGCGCATTCTCGAGGATCTCAGCCGGCGACCTGGATGGTACGTCCCCGTCGGCACGCTCCTCGATCGTATCGAGCAGCAGCGCGGGGAATGCTTGATCTCGACGAGTCAGCACCGCCGCCTGGAATGGCGATGGGCCGCCTACCAGATGAGGCGCCTTCTTGGTTTCTCGTGACGGCTCAGACTGCTCGCTTGGCGGGAGGCAAAAGCGCGGGGCAAGAAATGCTAGCAAGGCCGGGGCGCTTCCTATGCTGCCCGTCGATCGCGTATTGCCGAAAATCTTCGCCTTTGAATCGAGGTTCCGCATGCTAGTATGGCGCTTGGCAGCGCTCTCAGTCGCCTTGTGCGCGTTCGCTCCTTCCTTTGCGCGAGCGGAGACGGCGTACATCATCCAACCCGGAGATCAGCTGCAGGTTATGGTGTTCGGCGGGCCGGGAATCACGGCAATCCAGGTTCCACTTCAAGTTCAGCCGGCTACTACGATCGCGCCGCTTTCTCAAGCGGTGACCGTGCTCGCCGACGGAACGATCAGCTACCCGCTCATCGGATCGATCCACGTCGCCGGTCTCACGCCCGACGCCGCGGGCAAACTCATCGCCGGCGCGTTGACGGCCTACGTGCGCCATCCCACGGTCAGCGTTCTCGTTGCGAAAAGCACGCCTTCGACCATCAAAGTTCTCGGCAGCGTCGATCATAACGGCCAAATCGAGCTGCAAAAGGGCGATCGGCTCGCCGACGTTTTAGCCAAGGCCGGCGTCAGCTCGTATTCGTATCCGGACCTCAACCACATTACGGTGAACCGGGTCGTCGACGGAGTCCGGCACGTCTACAATTACGATCTGTACAACATGCTGCTCAACGCCGACGATTCCGCGGATCCGCTCTTGCAACCGGGCGACGTCGTGTACGTGCCGAAAGCACGACAAGTGAACCAGGCCGCATGGCTGAATCTGCCGTTCGGCCTGTACTACTTGTATCTGCTCCTCACGCCAGGCGTGAATCACTCTGGGGCGATTCCGTAAGTGTACGAACTCACACAACTGATGGCTTCGCTTCGCCGCCGCCGCCGGCAAGCAATTTTCATATTCCTCGCAATTGCGATCGTCGGGTCCGCGGCCGTCCTGCTGTTTCCGCGGTCGTACGTGGTTTCCAGCCACGTGCTGATCAAACGGCCGGACACGCTCCTGCAGAGTACCAACTATCCGCAAATCGACGCGCTGTTATCGTCGAATCGAGATACCGCCATCGAAACCTACGTCGCGATGGCGTTGCAGCCGGCGATCTCCCAGCACGTGATTGCGAGGCTGGGAGTGCGAACGACCCTCAAGAAGTTTCTCAAGTGGAACCTCGTGGTGACCCCCGTCACGCATTCGGACATCATTAACATCCAGGTGAGTCTGCGCGACGCAAACCTTTCCGCCGCGGTGGCCAACGGCATCGCGCACGAGTTCGTTTCGAGGCAACGAGCGCTCGCGGCCTCGCAGGCGGCGGAAGCGGCGAGCTCTCTTGCGATAGCGTTAGACCGGGCTCAGGGCGACCTGTCGAGTTCCGAGCGCGCGCTCGAACTCTTCGAAACCAGGCACGAGCTCGCGGACGCGGCCACGCAAACGACCTCGATACTCGGGGCGATTAGCGACGTCGCCGCCAAGCAGCGCGTGGTTCAAGACGACCGCGCCCAGGCGCAAGGCCAACTTTCGGCGCTCACCCGCCAGCTCGCGGCGGCTCCTACGAAAATCGATGCCGCCACGGTGATCGGCGCCTCCCCGACGACCGACCAGCTCCAAGAGCAGCTTTCGCAGCAGCGAATTCAGCTCGCAATTCTGCGCCGTCAGTTTACCGATCAGTATCCAGAAGTCATTGCGACCACTTCGCAGATTGCCGGCCTCGAGGCCGCTCTGGCGAAGGCTCAAAGCTCGCGGGTCACCTCGCAGAATATCGAACCCAATCCATTGGCTTCGTCTTTGGTTAGCCAGGCGGGGGCGCTGAAGTCACAAATTATCGGCAACGACGCGCAGCTCGGCCTGCTGCGCTCGCAAGAGATCGCTCTGCGCGATCAGCTGCGACTGTTTCCGGCCGACGTCGCCCAGCTGGCGGCTTTGCAGCGCCGGGAGAAATCGGATGAAACCATCTACAATGCCCTTCAGACGAACTATTTCAACGCCGTCGTTGCAAAGAGTATGGCTGTAAGCGATCTTTCCGTGGTGCAAGAGGCCGATCCGGCTCTGGCGAAGGTGCGGCCGCCGCTGGTACTCTCGCTGATTGCCATCGGGGTCATCGCGCTTTTGGCAGCCGCCGGCATCGTCGCATTGATGGATTGGTACGCAGGGGCCTCGGCGGCGCGGCGCGAGGCGCTGTAGTCGAGCCTTCGTCATTTCGATCGAGGGGACACCGATGCGATGAGCGGCATCGCCAGAAAAAGCTTCGAGACGTTCGTCGTGCGGGTCGCGACGCAACTCTTGGCCGCGGGCGGGGGAATCGTCGTCGCGCGCACGTTGCTTCCGGCCGGCAAAGGCGAGTTCACCTACGTCGGAACGATCCTCGGTTTTGCGCTCATGATGGCGGTCGGCCATACGCGGGCCGTTCTGTGGCAATACGGAAAGCGCGCCATTGCCGCCGGTTCGGTATTGCGGGTAATGGTCTTCATCGTCGCCGCGGTCTCGGTTCCGCTGGCAGTGGTCACCGCAGCGATCGGCGCCTTCGTGCCATCGCAGCACAGCCTGCTGTTCGTCGCCGTCGCGCTACCGTTCGCGATGTTTGCGCAATCCGCCGGCGGATTGTTCCTTGCCGACGGCGACGTGCGAACGCTCAACGTGAAAGAACTTCTTCCCAACGTGCTCGCGCCGCTCGTCTACGTACCGATCGTCGTGTTCTTCGACCGGTCTCTTTGGGTCGTGCTCGCCGCGTGGGCGGGAGGCTATATCGTGGCCGCGGGCTACATCGCTTTTGCTCTGCGCCGATACGATCGAACCGTTCCCGCGCCTACCGACTTGCAGGCGCTGGCAAAAGAGCAGATAAGCTTCGGCGGTCACGCCGGCCTGAGCAGCCTGCTGCAGTACGTAGACTTCAGAATCGACGTCTTCTTGGTGATGTTCATGCTGGGGAGCGCGGCGCTTGGAATCTACTCCGTGGGCATTGCCATCGGTGAGTTCATCTGGCAACTGAGCAGCGCGATGATCAATCCGTCGCTGCGGGACATCGGAGGAAAGGATTTCGAACGCGCGGCCGAGGTAACGGCAAAGTGCATGCGCCACTCGCTCCTTCTCGTCTTCATCGCCGCGCTCGCGGTCGCCCTCCTCGCACGGACCGTGGTCCCGCTGCTCTACGGACCGGCCTTTTCCTATGGCGCAGTCCTCACCATCGCGCTGTTGCCGGGCATCATCGCCTACAGCATGATGCCGGCGCTGTCCGCATTCTTCTCCCAACAACTGGGGCGCCCGAGAGTTCCTTCGTACTTCAGCGCGCTCTCCGCGGGCGTCTGCGCGCTGATCACCGCGCTTGCACTTCCGCGATTCGGGCTTATCGCCGCGGCTTTAGCAACGTCTATCTCGTATAGCGCTGCGTTCGTGCTCGCGACGATCTACTTCACGCGGGTTAGCGGTCTGAGTTTCGCGCGAACCTTTGCCTACTCGACGGCGGATCTGCGGCCCTACCGCTCGCTGCTGACCGGTGCCATGGGCGCTCTGCGGGGCCGCTGACCGTGTCGCTTGCAGTACCCGGCAAGCCTCGAAAGAGCGACGTCGCGGCCGCCGCGATCGTTGTCGCGGTCGCCGTCGTGGCCTGTCTGCTGCTCGCACTGGCGATCGGCGTGAGCGCCGGGAACTGCAGTATTTGGTTTGCAATCCCCGGGCTTTGCGATTCACCGCTCGTCGCGCTGCCGGCGGCCGTGATCGTCGCCGCACTGCCGGCCCTCGCGTTCGCGCTTGCGGGTCGCCCGCTCGCCGCGCTGCTCGGGCTCTACATCGTTTTGGTTCCGATCGACGATGCGCTCCTGGTTGGAGGCGGCTTCACGGTCACGAAGATGGTCGGCTTCGCAATAGCGATTTTCGCCGGCGCAACGATGCTGCGGCGGGGTATGCGAGTTCGCGTTCCGTACGCAGTTTTTGGCTGGCTGGCGCTTATCGCGCTGATGGCGCTCAGCCTCACGTGGAGCATCGATCCGGAGATGTCTACCGGCAACCTCGCGACGATCGTGTCGGAGTTCGCTCTCCTGTTGATCCTCGTAGCCGTACCGATGAAGGAAGCGGAACTCCGCACGGTCGTTTGGGCCACGATCCTCAGCGGGGCGGCGGTTGGAATTATAGCGATGGCGCTAGCGCGCCACGAACTCTCGACGCAGGCCGGCCAAGTCGGCCGCCTCTACCTCAGCTTCGGAACCGCAACCGTCGACCCGAACCGGTTTGGCGCCGCGCTGCTGCTGCCGATCGCGATGACCGTCGGCACCATGGGACAGACGAAGAGATGGACTCGCGCGGCGCTCCTCGTGCCGCTCGGCCTCGCGTTGGGTGCCGTCTACCTTTCGGCTTCGCGCGGTACGCTCGTCGCCATAGGCGCAATGGCCGCGGTGGCCATCCTCTACTCGCGCCGGCGGGTGCTTCTCGGCTCAATTTTAGCCGTCGTCGCAGCGCTCGTGTACGTCGTCCCGAGCGAACTCAGCTCGCGGCTGAACGAAGGCACCGGCTCGACGCTCACGGGCCGCACGGACATCTGGAGGGTCGCCGTTGCCGCCTTTCCCCAACACTGGCTTCTCGGCTCGGGAGTCGGTACGTTCATCGCCGCTTATAACCGCGCGTTTTTCCTAACGTACCAGCCGCAGTTTCTCGATTGGGATCGCGATCCTCATAACCTGATCATGTCGACCGCGGTCGAGCTGGGCGCTGCCGGAATCGTGCTGTTGGCGGGAGCGCTGATCCTCCAGTATCGGAGCGTCCGGCTGATTCCGCCCCCATTCGCGTGGCTGCGGCCGGTCTTCGCGGCGGCGCTGATCGGCTTGATCGTCGCGGCGATGTTCGTCGACGTCCTCGCGACGAAGTTTGCGTGGCTGCTCTTCACCGAGATGCTGATCTTTGCAGGCTTCGGCGCCCGCACGTGGCTGCTGCCGCGTTCGAGGTTGGGCCGCACACCGGATCCATAACGCAGATGCCGCTCGTATCGGTGGTCGTTCCGCTGTATAACAAGGCGCGCTACGTGCTGCGCGCGCTCGAATCTTTGGCCGCACAGACCGTCTCCGACCTCGAAGTTATCGTCGTGGATGACGGCTCGACCGACGGCGGCGATCGCATCGCCGAAGCGATACGAGATTCGCGGTTCCGGCTGCTTCGCCAGACAAATGCCGGGCCGGGAGCGGCTCGCAACCGAGGTCTGCGAGAGGCTCGCGCGCCGTTCGTCGGATTCCTCGACGCGGACGACCGGTGGCTGCCTCACTTTCTGTCCGAGAACCTCGCACTACTCGAGCGCCACCCCACCGCCGCCGCGGTCTGCTGCGGGTGGTGCGAAGATCCCGGCGGCGCCTTTCCGGCCAAGTGGTGGCGCGATTGCAACACAAACGAGGGACTCGTCGCGCTCTCCCCGGGCACGAAAGCACGCGACATGGTCGGCATGATCGCCTATACGAATCCGAGTACCATTTTGGCCAGAACGCAAAGCGTTCTTAAATGGGGAGGATTCTACGAAGCGGGCTCGCGCTACGGCGAAGACGCCGCGCTCTACCTCAAGATGTTTCTCAACGAGCCGTTTTACTTTCACCCGCGGCAGCTCGCAGCAATGGATGTCGAAGCTTCCGAGCTCTGCCGAAACTATCGCACTGCCAGACCCGTCGAGCCGTTCTTACTCGACGAAAGCGTCGTCCTCGACGCGTGCCCGCCGGAACTCTTACCGCTGCTGCGCCAGTTTCTCAAGGCGCGGGCCTGCAAGACGGCTTCGGTACTGGGATATTGGGGCGACTGGCGCGGTGCCAACGAACTCGCGCGGCGCTACCTATCTGCGCGTGACTGGCAGATGCCGTTCTTTGCGCTCGCCGTCCTGAGCTCTTCTCCGCTGGTTATGCCGATCGGCTGGGCAGCTCGCTCCCTAACGCAGTTGGGAGCGGCGCCGGCGCGCGACTCGCGCGAGGCCTAAGCCATTGCCGAAACCCGCTCGCGTGCACCGCGAAGGTGGCGAGATCGGCGTGGCCCGGGGGCGAGATGCGGTCGAGTGCGAGCGCATTGGCCGCCGGCGGGCACCAACGATTTGAGACGGTAAAGGCCCAGTCGTATCCGGCACCGGCCGTCTCGGATAGCACGGCCGCGTCTATATCGCGCGCGCGACCGTTGGGGTAGGCCAACGCCGTGCAGGCAACGCCGGTTCTCGCTTCGATCGCCGCGCGGCTTTCGCGCAGCTCTCGTCGCAGTTCGCCAGGCGAGAGGCTTCGGAGGATCGGGTGGGTCGCCGTATGCGAGCCCAGATCGAACCCGGCACCCGAAAGGCTCCGCACGTCATCCCACGTCATGAAGCTTTGCGCGTCGGCGTCGACGAGAGGATCGCACGACGGCGTCCGGCGGGCTAGTTCTGCGATGAACTCGAGGCGTCGCGCGTTGGTCGATTCTTTGCATTCCTCAACGATCGCGAGCGCGGCCGCCTCGCGCTCGGCCGGCTCGCCCGGAATCGCCCGGGTCGTTCCATCGGGCCCGTCGAGCGATGCCTCCGGCCACGCGCAGACCCGGGCGAAGACTTCGTCGGGCCACAGGACGCGGGCCCCGTCGATGTACTCCGATGCAAGAAAAAATAGTGCCGGCATTCCTTTGCGCTTTAACAGCGGTGCGGCAACGAGCGCGTTATTCCGATAGCCGTCATCGAAGGTGACGAGAACCGGCGGCTTCTTCGGACGCCACTCACCTCGTTTCCAACGCGCAAAGTCTGCAAGCGTCACGGGCGTAGCGCGACCACCGAGCCAATCGAGGTGAGATTCGAACTCCGCAGCGGTGTGATGGTAGCGAAACGGCTCCGGTTTCTGCTCGTCAAAAATGCCGTGGTAGACGAGCACCAGAGCGTCCCGATTGTGAAACGAAATGCACGCGCGATCGAAGCCCGTGCTTGCAAAGGCCTGCAGAGCGTACTTCTTGAATTGTCCCGTCATGCGGTGTCCTCGGAAGAATACCTGATTTTCCAGCACGATTGAGATGCATACCAAACTTTACCTGCTTGCGCTCGTCGCGGCCGTTCTGTTGGCGAGTCCCTCTCGAGCCGCCGCGCCGCCGAGCGCATCCGGGCCGCCGCTCGTGATCCCCGTAGGCGCCTATGGGGGAGATCGCCACAACGCGGATCCCGGCGCGGAAGCCGACCGCCGGCTCTTTGCCGCCATTCTCGTGAACAACGAGAATACGAGCCCATCGCTCGCGCGCAATTGCCCGGGCGTCAGCAGCACCTCGACGTGCCAGCCGTACAAATACGTCGACTTCCTCAAGAACTTCTGTAACACGCGGATTACGCTCGCGGCGTACCAATACGCGACGCAACAGAACGAGAAAGCCTTCTTGCACGTCTACCCGGGGGCTCGAACGAAGAGCAGCCGGCTCGTTTGGGACGCGACGCCTAACCCGACCGGCCCCAACTGCGCTCCCGACAACGCCGACGCCGTCCTTCGAATGAACCCCGCCGACCGCGCGTTCAACACCTATCTGTACAAAAACTTTTGGACCAGCGCCGATTATCGAACGGGCTTTCCCGCACCATACGGTGCCTTCGAAGACGATGGCGCGATGTTGGGCGGAATCGTCGTGGGGGGTTACGGCCAAGTATCCACCGAGTACGGTAGTGGCACGACGCCATCGGGCTTTGCCAATCAGGTCGGAAACTCTCCGCATCGCGAAGCCGTCGATTGGGAAACGGCGCTCGGCACCTTTATTAATGGAGCGTGCGGGAACAAATGCGTCTCCATGGCGCTCAACGGCATCGCAACCGGATCGGGAAACATCGGGCCGTGTAACGTCATCAGCAACGGCCACTGCCACGGGCACTATCACGCCGGCGTGATCGACGACCAGGTGGCGATTGACAACGTCTGTCGAGCTGCTCCCCGCGGCAACTTAAAGTATCTTCTCGCGGAGCGTCCGATTTTCGCCGGGCGTTTCGGCTATCAGTTCATGGATAGCCAGACCATGACCGTCGAGATCAACACGATCGCCAACCTCTACGCGCAAAAGACCGGCGGATGCGCGGGAACGAAAGTCGTCGATGCCGAGCCGAGTTACGGCGAGGGGGGCGTGGGCGACATGCAGGGCGGATACCGCGTGCGGCTCGCGACGCTGGCATTCCGCTGGCTCGTAGCAAATCCGGCGACCAAAATACCGGATCGCGTGATTTCCTTTCAGTTTACCATCGGCGGTACGCCCGACGAGGTCGCGTACTTTTTTGAGGACACGCTCGTGCCGTACGGTCCCGAGCACTCGGTCGTCCCGTTCGCGTGGAACGGCCGCGCCGAGACCGCCGGCGGCGGATGCCCGTCGACGAGCGGCGATCGCGGGGGCGCCGTCTCACTGCTGGCCACGTGTGTGGGCTCGGCCGGCGTGTACTGCCAGCAGTATCAGCGTCTTTACATCAACGGCGTCAATTACGGCAAGACGGCTGCGTGCCTCAACACGGGCACGGCACCGGCGAACATCGCGCGTTCGTGGTTTACGCGCGACCCGATTACTTCATACCGGTACAAGCTGGCGCTGATGGGCGGCGAGATGACGTCGGTGCCGTACCGCGGCGTACCGAGCGGTTCGATCAGGATCGCGGCCTGCACGAACGCGAGTTACTGTACGGGGCGCAACTCGCTCTCCTCGCAAACCGCTCCCTTCAAGGGGGACGGTTCGGAGCAGTTGTGCGGCCCGTGCGGCATCGTTCTGTTAGAAAGCAACCAGCGCAAATAGGTCCAAAAGGCGTTGATAGGAATTTAACTCAACGTCGTTTGCACGTTAACGTATTAACGTACTAAGCTTTTCTCGTGAAACTTCATCGGCTGTTATATACAGTTGGCGCCCCTGCTTTCTTTCTAGGGCTGTGGGCGTGCTCTTCGCAAACGATGCTGCCTACCGCCGGGCAGTCGTCACTGCAGTCGAAGACGGCCCTCGCACGCTTATCGGAGAACGCGCCGGCGCCCGAACTCTCGGTTCCGGGTCATCCGGACTCCAGCGAGTTCCTCGCGATCAACGATCTCGGCTACATCGCAGTCGACGCGGGCGGAGGAAAGCATACGTTGGGCTACGTAGCGCGACCGCCGTACCGGTCGAGCGATTTCACGCTCGAGCAGGCCCCCGGCGCATCGCTCACCACCGTCACCGGCCTCAACAACGGCGGCGTAACCGTGGGCTTCTATACGGAGCCGCGGGGGCGCGTCGTTGCTTTCAGCGAGCGCAACGGTATTTGGACGCACTACGCCAACGAGTCGAATCCGACCGAGTATCTAGGCGTCAACGACGGCGGGGTCGCGGTAGGTTTCTATACCGATCGAGACGGCGTCAACCACGGATTCACGCGCAACCTCAAAACGGGTAAGACGAGCGCCATTCATCACGGTCGCGCGAGCGTCACGGCCACGGCGATCGATAACGATGGAGACGTCGTGGGTTATGTGGAGACGGCAAGCCGGAGCGTTAAGGGTTTTCTATGGAACCCCGGGAGCTTCCGCGACGTTTCCTATCCTCACGCGATCGAGACCAAGCCGCTCGGAATTTCCCCGCACGGGGAGATCGTCGGAACCTTCGCCGGCGCCGCAGGCAAAACGCGAGGCTTCTTACTTCGTGACGTCAACACGACGCCGCGCTGGAAGGCCTTCGACGAGCCCGGAGCGCACGGCGGCACGGTCTTGAGCGGCATCGACACCCGCGGGGATTTGGTCGGCTACTACCGCGACAAAGCGGAACGCACGCACGGCCTCTTCTGCTGCTCTGTCCACAACGATGACGTACCGCCCGTCATCCCCGTTTGGGGTTTGGGCGGAGATCCCCAAGACACCGATCCGGGCGCAGTCCCCGACCAGCACCTCTTCGCGGTAATCGAAGACAACGCGTACCCGACAAACTCGCAGCTCTTGGCAAACTGCCCCGGCGTCAGCAGCACTTCTACCTGTCAGCCGTACAAATACATCGATTTTCTTTACGACTCGTGCAATACGCCGGCAACGTTGGCGGCCTATCAGTGGGCCGACAAAAATGACGAGACGGCATTCCAGCATATCTATCCAAACGCAACCACGCAAAGCAATCGACTCGAGTATAACGCGACGCCCAATCCCAGCGGCCGGAACTGCAAACCCGATAACCCGGAGGCGTCCATGCGAATGAACGCCGCCGATCCCGCCTTCAACGCCTACCTCTATCAAACCGTATGGGCGGGTAACGACAAGCAGAACGATTTCCCGGCTCCATACGGAGTCATTGAGGATCAGGGGGCCATTTTTGCTGGAATCGTCGTTGGCGGCTCGGGTCAGGTTTCCACCGAGTACGGCAGCGGAACGAAACCGTCGGGTTTCGCCAATCAGATCGGCAACTCGCCCTATCACGACGCGACCGACTGGGAGACCGCGCTCGGCACGTTCGTCAACGGAGCCTGCGGCGCGAAGTGCCTCAACATGGCCACGAACAGCGCGGCGACCGGATATGGCAACGTTGGAGCGTGCGCGGTCGTAACCGGCGGCCACTGCCACGCGGAATACCAGTCGGGCCTGATCGACGACCAGGCCGACATGGACAATATTTGCAGCACGGTCACCGGCGGAAACCTCAAGTACCTTCAGGCCGAGCGCCCCGTCTACGCGGGACGATTTGGTTTCGGGTTTCTCAACAGTCAAACGATGGCCGTCGAGATCAATACGGCCGCCAATCTCTACTCGCACACCAACGACGGCTGCGCCACCACCAAGATCGTTGCGATCGAGCCGAGCTATGGCCCGGGCGGTCTCGGCGATATCACCGGAGGTTATGCCGTGCGGCTTGCGACGTTGGCGTACCGGTGGCTCGTGCCAAATCCGGTAACCGGCATTCCCGATCGCGTGCTCTCGATGCTGCTCACCGAAGGGCAGAGCAAAACGGAAGCACCCTATTTCTTTGAAGACACGCTCGTACCCGACGGCGCCGAAACGAGCGTTCCGAAATTCGTTTGGAACGGTTCGAAGGTAACGGTCGGCGGCGGATGCCCCTCGGCATACGGCGATTCCGGAGGCGCAGTATCGCTGCTCGTTGCGTGCGTGGCTTCGGCGGGCATCTACTGCCAGCAGTACGCGCACCTCTACATCAACCAGATCGACTACGGCAAAACGGCGGCGTGCCTCAACACGAGCACGACCACCGAGAACATCACCAGCTCGTGGTTCAAGAGCGATCCAATCTCATCGTATAGCTACGTCCTCTCGCTGCAAGGCGGCGAGCTGACGTCGGTACCTTATCAGGGCATTTCGGGTGGTTCGATCGCGATGACGACCTGTACGAACAAGAAATATTGTACGGGACAGAACACCCTCTCCACCCAGGTCGCGCCCTTCAAGGGGGACGGGAGTGACCAGTTGTGCGGTGACTGCGGTGTGATCTTAATCGAAGATAACTAATGTCAACTTGCCCTGCTGCCGTTATTGCTGGTATGGCAAGTTAAGGGAGCCCTCATCCGGTAGCCGCGCGCGCAAAAAATTCGCGCTGTGCTCGCGGGGCGCAAGGCCGGCGCCAGGAGTCCGCCGCTCGTACCTGAAGGTTTGTTCTCGGCAGTGTCGCGCTTTTTTGTTGCAGTCGTGACGCTTCTATCCGGCCTAAGGAGAGCGGTTCGTGCGAACCAATGCGAGTGTCAGCTTTGGGAGTGTTTGTGTCGGAGCCGCGTTCTGCCTTAGCGCCTGCGGAGGCACGGCAGTCGGCCCAGCGTTAGCGTCTCACGCGGTTTTCCCGGCTGCGGAACACCGGTTCGCGGCGCCGGTTCGAAGCGCGGCAGCCGGCAAAATTACACACGTCGTGATCGTGGTCCAGGAGAACCGCTCGTTCAACGATCTGTTCTACGGCTTTCCCGGAGCGACGACGGTCAAATACGGATACGACTCAAAGAACGAGCGCATCGAGTTGAAGCCGATACCGTTGGAGACGGAATGGGACGTGGAACATTCGGCAGCCGGTTTTTTCTATTCGTGCAACGGTACGGGCAGCATTCTCGGGACCGACTGCAAAATGAACGGGTTCGACAAAGAGACCGTGCAATGCAACCAGCCCGGTTACCCGAAGTGTCCGATCAAGAACCCGCAGTACAGTTACGTGCCCGCATCCGAGACGAAACCGTACTTCGCGATTGGAAAGCAGTACGTCTTGGGCGACCAAACGTACTCGTCGAATTTTGACGAAAGCAGTTTCGTCGGTCACCAATACCTCATCTCGGCACAGGCCGTGCAGGCGGCGAACTATCCCAACGGCGACTGGGGTTGCGAGGGAGGCGGCGGCGACGAGGTTCCAACCGTCGGCCCGGACCGCCAGGTGCCCTACGGGCACGAGGAACCCTGCTTCAGCGACACGTCGTTGGGACAGGAGGCCGACGATGCCGGGGTCTCCTGGGCATTTTATACCGGCGCGATCGGCGGTCAGGGCGGCATCTGGAGCGCCTATCAGGCAAACTCCACGGTCTACTACGGAGCCGACTGGCAAAACGACATCATCACGCCTCAGACGCAGTTCTTTACCGACGTCTCCAACGGCGTTCTTCGCCAGCTCAGTTGGATTACGCCGACCTGTAAGAACTCAGATCACGCCGGGTGCGGCTCGAACACCGGCCCGATGTGGGTCGCTTCGATCGTCAACGCGATCGGCCAGTCGAAGTACTGGGACAATACGGCCATTTTCATCATTTGGGACGATCCCGGAGGGTGGTACGATTCCGAACCTCCGGCGTATGCCGATTACGACGGCCTCGGCGTCAGGATCCCATTTTTGATCGTCTCCGCATACGCCAAGCAGGGACACGTCTCGCACGTCCACTACGAACACGCGAGCATTCTGAAGTTCGTCGAAGACCTATTCGGGTTGCCGCGTCTCGCGGCCAGCGACAAGCGCGCGAACTCACCCGAAAAAGACGCCTTCGCTTTCAACAAACCTCCGCGGAAGTTCAAATCCATCCCGTCGAAGTTGGGTAAAGAGTATTTTCTGCGCCAGCCGCTCGACCTACGGCCGCCCGACAACGACTGAACGTTGCCTTTCGTTACCTCTTCGTGCAGGAGCAGACACCTTGACCCTACGCAACGCTAGCGTTTACATCGCCTTTGCCGCCATCGCCCTCTCCGGATGCGGTGCGAACTCGAGCGCTATGCCGGTCGCAGCGGGATCCGCCGACGCGGATCGCGCAAGCGGCGTGGTCGCAGCCGCGGGCATCAATAAAATCGATCACGTCGTGATCGTCATCCAGGAAAATCGCAGCGTCGACAATCTTTTCCAAGGCTTTCCGGGGGCGGACACGCAGTCCTACGGCTACATCAGTTCCGGGAAGAAGGTCGCGCTCGGGCAAGTTCCTCTCGAAGCGACGTGGGATCTCGACCACAGTTCCACCGCATTCTTCGAGGCGTGCAACGGGACGGGCAAAAGCATTCCCGGCACCGACTGTCAGATGAACGGCTTCGACAAAGAAGCAGCGGGGTGCGGTCACGCCGGTTATCCGAAATGCCCCATCGCACATCCGCAGTACGCTTTCGTGCCGGCGAAAGAAACGAAGTTGTACTTCGAGATCGGCGAACAGTACGTTTTGGGGGACCGGATGTTTGCTTCTGATTTCGACGAGAGCAGCTTCGTCGCTCACCAGTACCTCATCGCCGCGCAGTCCAGTTCGGCCGTGAACTATCCCAACTCCGACTCCTGGGGATGCTACGGCGGCGGCGGCGTCACGATCCCGACCCTTTCCCAACAGCGTCAGGTCCAATACGATAAGCGCATCGTCGTATGCTTCGAGAATCAGACGCTCGGCGACGAACTCGACGCGGCGAAGCTTTCGTGGCGCTTCTATACGTCGGCGGTGCCCGGCGGATCCGGGCACCTCTGGAACGCCTATTCGGCGATCGATCACATTTACAACGGCCCCGATTGGAAGGAGGACGTCATCGATCCACAGACCGTGTTCTTCTCCGACGTCAAGCATTCGAAACTGCCCGCCGTGAGTTGGATCACGCCGACCTGTGAGAACTCCGATCACGCCAGCTGCGATTCGAACACCGGTCCCGCGTGGGTGACCTCAATCGTCAACGCGGTCGGTAAGTCGAAATACTGGAGTTCGACGGCGATCTTCGTCGTCTGGGACGACCCCGGCGGCTGGTACGATCACGTGCCCCCGAAGTACGTCGACTACGACGGTCTCGGGATGCGGGTGCCGCTGCTGGTCGTGTCGCCCTACGCCAAAAAAGGATACGTATCGCACGTTCACTACGAACTTTCAAGCCTCCTGAGCTTCGTAGAGAAGCGCTTCGGTCTGCAGGCGCTCGATGCCAGCGACCAAAGGGCCACGCCTCCCCTCGATTGCTTTGACTTCAACCAATCGCCGCGCAAGTTCGTCGTCATTCCGTCAGATAAGCGAGAGGACTACTTCCTCCGCCAGCCGGTGGACACGCGCCCGGTAGACAACGAGTAAGCACATCGCACCGTCTGCACCATGAGGAAAATCTCAATGCGAACCCTTCGCACCGCCGGCATGGCGGGCGCCCTAGCCGCCGCCATTATCCTCCAGGCCTGCGGCGGCAACCTGTCGCCGGCGGCACCACCGGCGGTAGCGAACGTGGCTGCCGGCGCGCGGCCTCAAAGCGGGTCGGGACTGAACAAGATCCAAAACGTCGTGATGATCATCCAGGAGAATCGAAGCTTCGATAATCTCTTTCAAGGCTTCCCGAAGGCCGATACCCAGTCGTTTGGATACGACAGCACGGGCAAGAAAGTCAAACTGTCACCCATCACGATGAAGACGGCCTGGGACGTCGACCATAGCTCGGCATCCTTTTTGTCCGCATGCAACGGCACGGGCAGCTACCCCGGAACCGACTGCCAAATGAACGGCTTCAATCTAGAAGCCGTTTCGTGCGGGATGCCGGGCTACACGAAGTGCCCCGTCAAGGAACCGCAGTATGCCTACGTCCCGCCGAACGAGACGAAGCCGTACTTCGCCATGGCGTCGCAGTACGTTCTCGCCGATCACATGTTTACGTCAAACTTCGATGCGAGCAGTTTCGTCGCTCACCAGTACCTCATTGCCGCTCAATCCAGTTCGGCCGTTAACTATCCGAACTCAAACGAGTGGGGCTGCGAAGGCGGCTCGACCGATACGATTCAGACGCTCACGCTCCAACGCAAGATCAACTACGGTCATCGAATCCAGGTCTGCTTCGACAATACCACGATCGGTGACGAGCTCGACGCAAAGAACATTCCCTGGGCGTACTACACCGCGCAAACGCCTACCGGGGACGGCGCCTATTGGAGCGCTTACTCGGCGATCGACCAGATCTATAACGGCCCGGATTGGAGCAAGGACGTCATCAGTCCGCAGACGCAGTTCTTCAAGGACGTCAAGGCGGGAAAGCTGCGCCCCGTAAACTGGATCACTCCAACCTGCGAGAACTCCGATCACGCCGGCTGCGACGCTGATACCGGTCCGGCGTGGGTCGCGTCGCTCGTGAACGCCATCGGAAAATCGAAGTACTGGAAATCGACGGCGATCTTCGTCGTCTGGGATGATTACGGCGGCTGGTACGACCACGAACCGCCGAAAATGCTCGACTACGACGGGCTCGGCTTCCGGGTACCGATGTTAGTGATTTCGCCGTACGCCAAGAGCAACTTCATCTCGCACAAAAACTACGAGCTGGCAAGCATCGTTCGTTTCGTCGAAGATCGTTTTGGGCTCGCGGCGTTGTCTGCCAGCGACAAGCGGGCGCTGTCCCCTGCCGGCGATTGCTTCGACTTCACCCAAAAGCCTCGTCAATTCAAGGCGATTCCCGCCAAGGAAAACGAGGACTACTTCATGCATCAAGCACCGGATCTGCGCCCCGTTGACGCCGAGTAGCGCCGCACGGCGGCACATCTTAGAAGCGATCGCCAAGCGCCCGCGTGGAAAGAGAACGCGGGGGCCGCGTCCCCTGCTTCGGCCCGCGCGATTTGAGGACTACGAGGCGATCGTCCGGCTGGAGGCGCTTCTGAGCCCGCAGACGCTGTCGCGTGACGAGTGGCAGGGGCTATGGCTGAGCAATCCGGTTTGGCCGGAGGTCAGTTCGTGGTGGGAGATCGGTTGGGTTCTGGAAACGCCCGACGGCGAGATCGTCGGCGCCATGGGAAATATGCCGATGCGTTATCACTTTCTCGGTGATGAGCTTTTGGCGGCGAGCGGTCGCGGATGGATCGTTTTGCCGGAGCATCGCGGTTACGGCAGTGCCCGGAGACTGCTCGATGCGCACTACGATCAGCCGTCCGTCGATTTCATCCTGGACACCTCGGTTAGCCAAGAGGCTAGCGATCGCTTCGGCTTCCTCACGAAGCGAGCTCCCGGTGCCGATTGGGGGACCGTGGCGTACTTCGTAACGGGACACCGCGTCTTCGCGCAGCGAGCGTTGCGCAAGCTGAAGATACCGTTCGCGCGAGGATTGGCGCCGGCCGCCGGCCTTACCCTGAACCTACGAGATGCCATCTTGGGCAAACGCTTTGCGACGCACCGCGCATTCGCGATCGAGGAGGCGAGCGGTTTCGATTCCCGATTCGATGCCTTCTGGCGCGAACTGCTGCGCGAGCAGTCCGAGACGATCCTCGCCGCACGCGACAGCGCGACGCTCGCGTGGCACTTTGCAATGCCGCTTAGGAAGAAGCGCCTCTGGATCCTCACCGCTTCGCGAGGGCGCGAGCTGCGTGCGTACGCGGTGTTCGAACGGAAGGACACCGGCCAAGAACCTCGTCGCATGCGATTGGTCGACTATCAAACCATTGAAAAAGACGTCGACCTCCTCGAGGATTTACTCGGCGCGGCGTTACGCCGATGCGCTGCGGAGGAAGTATGCGTTCTCGATAAGTCGGGGCTCGGGTTGGCGAAGATGCGCGCCTTCGACGAATCCGCGCCGTACCGGCGAAAACAGCCGTGGCCGTTTTGGTACCGCGTCAAGCGGCCTCGATTCGCTAACGAGCTGAGTCAGCCGCGGTTTTGGCAAACGACCGAGTATGACGGCGATGCGAGCATGGGTTAGGCCCGAGCCTTCTCGAAGACCGACCTGACCCCAACGTAATAACGCTCCGGAGCATACGCGGCAAGCGACCGGCGCGCGCCCAAGCGAAGCGCTTCACCCAGCGCGGGATTTACGAGCAGCGCGACGAGTCCGCGCGCGATCGCTTCGACGTCGCCGCTTTCCACCAGCCAGCCCTCCTCGCGGTGACGGATAATTTCGACAACGCCGCCGACCGAGGTCGCCAGGATCGGCACACCCGCGTCCATCGCCTCCAAAAGGACGTTCGGCGAGCCTTCGCTGGAGGACGTCAGGGCGAAGACGTCCGCCGCTTCGTAATAAGGCGAAACGTCGTCTTGGTATCCGGCGAGATGCACCGCGCCGGCAACGCCGAGTTGAGCCGAAAGCGATTCGAGGCGCCTCTCCTCGGGGCCGTCGCCAACGATCACGAGCGCGACGGGGAAATTGCAGTCGCGCTTCACCATCGGCATCGCGCGGATTAAATCGGCATGGGCCTTCTCTTTCGATAACCTGCCTACCGACAGAACGATGCGCGCGTTCGCCGGCAATCCCAGCGCCGCGCGAATCGAGGGATGCTCTGCACGAGTGGCGAGCGTAGAGTCGATGGCAATGGGGGAGCGATGGACGCTGAGGCGCGCTTTGGGAATGCGCAGCCTCGTGTGGAGGTCGACCGCGAAGGCCTCGCACGCCGCGATCACCGAGTTCGCGCCGCGCAGAGACCATCGGTCGAGCTGATCGTAGAGTCTCCACGTGAGGCTCGTCGCCGTATAGCCGTGATGAGAAGCGACCCACGCCGCGTCACGATGCAGTCCCGCGACGCGCACGAGAAAATGCGTCTTCGCGCCGTGCGTCCACAACACGTGCGGCTTGCGACGATCCACGATCTCGCGTAGCTGTCGAAAAACCCCCAAATCGAAGCGGCGGCGTTCCCTTACCACGTCGATTGCGAACCCGTCGCGCGCAAGCGTCCTGACGAACTCCGGGTCCGACTCGCCGCGCACGAACGTCAGCATCGAGATCTCCAGCGACGGCTGCGACTCTCGATGGTCGCGAGCGTACCCGGCAAGCGTCAACACGGGCTTCACCTTCCCCGAGACGACCGTGTCGTCGAGCAATGCGAGAACCCGAATCGGATCTGAGTTACTCACGCGGTAAACCCGGCGCTCCTTTCTGCGTTGTGACGTGACCTCGGTGATTTGACCGGATTCGCGAGTAGGCGCGTCGTAGGAACGACTCGATGCTTACGCGCGTGCCGCACGGGCTCCCAAGAGTCTCTTCTTGACGGTTGGCGCGCGCCTCTTCCCGCTCGCGAACTTTCTTGCGGCGCTCCTCGCGTTTGGCTGGTGTTCCTTACCCGCAGACGCCGCTTCAGAGCAGATTTGGCTCGCTCTGAGCGACGTTCATTTGAACGCCTTCGATCGCTCCCCGCGGCCGAGCCGGCGCGGTCTTGATACAAATATCGCACTTCTGCAGTCCGCAGTGGCGCAGATGAAGCGTACGGTGCACGACCCCGCGGTAGTGCTCGTCTCGGGTGACTTCCTCATGCACGGTTTGCTCGAGCACGCCGGGTCCAGGAGCGCGGCCGACGACGACGGGCTCGCATCGATGCGGTTGATTGCCACGCTTCTCGGACGAAGCTTTCCCAAATCGCACTTTGCCATCGCTCTGGGCAACAACGATACTCCTTGTGGAGATTATCGCAGCGCCGCCGGAAGCAAGTACCTCGCGGACGTCGCCGCGATTTGGAAACCCCTGGTCGACCGCGACGGGGCCTCACCGGGCTTCGTATCATCTTTCGCGCGCGGCGGCTACTACACCGCGACCCTCCCACTCCCTCGTCTACGGCTCGTCGCGCTCGATACGGTCCCCTTTTCTGCCGAGTACTCGGGAAGTTGCGGGGAAAGCCCATCTCCCGCGACGGCCGAGCTGACGTGGTTTGCAAACGCGCTGCGCGACACGCCCTTGGGTACCCGAAACATCGTGTTGCTGCATATTCCGCCCGGGATCGACGCTTTCGCGACCGACTACGCCTACGATCTCATCGCATGGCCGCTCTTGAAACCCCGTTATGCCAACGCACTGCTCGACGCAATGCAGAGCCGTCCGGCAAACGTTCTCTTTGCAATCGCGGGTCATACGCATCGTTTCGACTTTCGACTCGCCGGAAAAGTTCCAATCGTCGGGCTCGGGGCGCTCTCACCCATCTATGCCAACAATCCAACGTATTACGCGCTCCGCCTCGCTCGCGACGGAAGCTTGCGCGACATCGACCTGTATCGGTTTGACGAAGATCGTCAGCGATGGCTGCCGCCGCACCGCTTCGATCGCATGTGGGGGCTGCAACGCATCGACGCACGATCGCTCGCGCGACTCCACGCACGCATTGCGGCCTCATCAGCCGTTCGCTCGGAGTGGAACCTTCAAGCGAGCGGCTGGAGCTCCAGCGTGTACGGCCCCGCGGAACCGTGGGGAAAAGCCTGGAGGGTCGCGTGGTGCGCGCAGGACGCCGTCGCGTCGGGGTTCGCAGCGTGCGCCGGTACCGATCGGCGCGTCGGAACATTGATCGCCGTGGTCTCTCTGGGCTCGAGCGCCGCGGTGCTCCTCGTCCTATTCCTCGTGCGGCGGCACCGGCGCCGCACCTAATATTCGGCCGCTCGTCGCAGCGAAGCGAAAGAGCGCCGCAACCGTAACGGCGTCGTCGAGTACTCCGGTGACGGCGGCATCGAGCGCTTCGTCGATCGTAAGGCGCACGGCCGAGATCGATTCTTCCTCGGCCGGCTCCGGCGCGGCGAACTCCAAGTCGCGCGCGAGAAAGAGCCGCAGCGGTGGGTCGACGATCGACGGAATCTCGCGCAGGCTCCCGAGGTCGGACCACTCTGCCGCTCGAACCCCGAGCTCCTCGCGCAGCTCGCGTCGCGCGCAGTCCTGGACGCTCTCTCCTTCGTGCTGACCGCCTTTGACGATCTCGGTCACGTGACGGCGCGCCGCAAAGCGCGGCTGCCGGGTAAAGAGAAGATCGTCTCCATCCTGCACGATGACGCCGCACGACTGAGGCGTGGTGATGACGACGTGTTCGCCGTGAGTTCCGCTCGGATGGACGATGCGATAGGTGTCCACGTCGAGCCAGATGCTCGTGTAAAGCGCTCTGCGGCTGAGGCGTCGATAAGGGTCGCCCGTCAAGTCCAGCTCGTTATTCAGCCAATACGGCTCGCAACTTCTCCAAAGCCTTGGCCTGCAGCCGCGAGACGTGCATCTGCGACACGTTCAGGCGTTTGGCGATCTCCGTCTGCGAGACCGATTCATAAAAGCGCAGATAGATGATGACCCGCTCGCGACCCGTCAACACGCCGAAGGCGCGCTCGAGGTTCGCCCGGTCCTCGAGCAGTTCGAGCCCGGCGTCGTTGACGCCCACGGTATCCGCGAGCGTCTGCGATTTCTTGTCGGCATCCCCCGACACTTCGCTGTCCAGGGAGAGCAGGTTGTAGGCCTGGCCAAGCTCTTGCGCTTCGAGGATCTCGTCTTCACGGGCGTTGAGATGCTGCGCCAGCTCGCCCACAGTGGGACTGCGCCCGAGCGCGATCGCCAGCTTGTCGCTGGCCCGGTTGACCGCGAGATTGAGTTCTTGCAGTCGGCGCGGAACCTTAACCGCCCAACCCTTGTCGCGAAAGTAGCGCTTGATCTCGCCGACGATCGTCGGCGTTGCGTAGGTCGTGAACTCCACGCCGCGCTCCAGGTCGAAGCGATCGATCGCCTTGAGCAAGCCAACGGTGCCGACCTGCACGAGATCGTCGAGCGGCTCGCCGCGATTGGCGAACTTCACCGCCAAAAAACGCACGAGGTTGAGGTGCACGACGACGAGCTCGTCGCGCAAGGCCTCATATTGTGCGTTCGGCGTCTCCGGAGACTCGTTGTGCTGCCGCCGCTCCTCGATGAAGCCGGCAAAAAGCCCACGCGTCCTCTCACGATCGCGCCGTGCGTCGTCGCGTTCGAGCACTAGAGCCCGGGCGCGACCTTTTTGACCATCAGCAAATCCGTCCCCATCTGCGCGTTGACGTCGTAGCTGACCTCGTCCATTAACGTGCGGATCAGGAAGACGCCGAGGCCGGCGATGCGCGCTTCGTCGAAGTTCATTTTCGGCGCTTCGGCGAGATGCATGCCGTGACGCCCGCTGTCGCGCACCCGGATCCGCAACGCACTGGCGAGCGCTTCACACGTCAAGTCGATGAACTCGCCGTGTCCTTCGTGCTGGATGACGGCGGTGCAGGCTTCGGCGACGGCGAGCTTTACGTCTTCGATCTCTTCGATCGAGAAGCGTAGGCGATTGGCAACGGTCGCAGCGGCCAGGCGCGCGAGCGCGACCCACTCCGGACGAGAGGGAATGCGCAGTTCGACGAGCTCTTGCGCGTCCTCGACCGCCGGGTTCACGCCAGCGCCTTCATCGCGGCATCCTCGCTTTCGAAGATACCGAAGATCTTCACGAGGCCCGTAATGTCAAAAATCTTCTTTATTTGCGGGTTGGTGCAAACGAGGTTGACGGAACCGCCGTGCTCGCGAACGCGCTTGAGGCCGCCGATGAGCACGCCGAGTCCGGTCGAGTCGATGTACCGGACCTTTTCAAGATTGATGATCAGATAGTAAACGCCCCGATCGATCAGTTCGCCGATTGCGTCCTTTACTTTCGGAGACGTGTAGACGTCAATTTCTCCGCTCAGATCGACGACGTGGCAATCACCCGGCGCCTCACGCACGTTCACCTTGATGTCCAAGTTGCTATCCCTCGGCTTTCCGCTGCAGCTCGTCGCGCGTTTCCTGAGCGGCGTTCTGCCCTTCGGCCACTGCCGCGTCGATGTTCGAGCGCGCGCTCTCTACGACTTGGCGCCCGCGCTCGTACAGATCCGAGACGCTCGATTGCCAGGCGGTGGTTACGCCGGTGACTTTGTCGCGCAGATCGCCGGTGGCGTCCATCGCAAGGTCTCCCGCCTCTCGCGCCGTACCGGCGATTCGCTCGCGTGCCTCTTCCTGCGTGACCAGCACTGCCGCTGCCGCGCCGGCAACCGCACCGATGAGAAGACCGGCGACGAAACCGCCGCCGCCATTGCCCTTACCCATGATTCAATTACTCCCTAGCAGATGAGTCTTTTCCCGTAACCATGCGCCGTAAACCGGCCGTTACGCCGGTGACTATGGCCCCAACGTTAACGATTGCGGGGGACACCGCGCTTTTGGTCAGATCGGCGGTGCGAGAGAGGCTCTCGGCCGTCTCCCCGAGCGACTTGGTCACTTCGTCGACGTGCAGCAGCGTGTTGGCGACCGGTACGCCGACGTTCTCGAGCTGCTTGTCCACCTCGTCGAGGGTCGTGCGGAGCCGCGCGAGCGTCTTGGCAAGTGCGAGGCATGCAACCAAAATCCCGATACCGACGAGCAGGGCACCCACCCCCCCGAGGACGTCGAGGATGAGACCGCCGTACTCTGTTCCGTTCAAAGCTTCTGCCTCCAAAGCCGCGCACCGTGGGTTTCGAGTCTACCTATTCCCCCTAGCGGCGCCGCGTACGCGGAATGCTCTCGAAGCCGGGTGACCAAAGGGGGCAAAAGGGCGATGACTCGGTCGATTTCACCGGCGGTCGTCCTTGCTCCCAACGAGAAGCGAATCCCGCTGCGGCCCGGCGAGTCCGGATACATCGCCGCCAGGACGTGACTCGTCTGGAGGCTTCCCGAGGTACACGCGCTTCCGGCGGAGGTGGCGACGCCTTCGAGGTCGAGCGCGACGAGCAGCTCGCCCGCCTCCACGCCATCGAAGCTGATATTGGAGATATTGGGCAGGCGAGGCGCCCCGGCACCATTGACGGTCATCCCCGGAACGGCTGCGGCGATCGCTGTCTCAAGGCGGTCGCGCAGCGCACCGGTCGTCGCTGCTGCCGCGGCTCGTTCGGCGACGGCGAGCTCGAGCGCGAGCGCGAAACCGGCGATGCCTGCGACGTTCTCCGTGCCCGAGCGCCGGCCGGATTCCTGGCCCCCGCCCAGCATCGTCGGCCGCAACGGCAGCCCCTCGCGGATGAAGAGGGCTCCGACGCCCTTTGGGCCTCCGATTTTGTGAGCCGACAGCGACATCATATCCACCCCCAGCTTGCCGGTGTCCAGCGGCAGCCAGGCCGCCGCGGCGACGGCATCGGTATGAAACGGAACCGACGCCGCGGCGGCGATCCGGGCAAGCCGCGCGATCGGCTGGATGGTTCCGACCTCGTTGTTTGCATACATCACCGAAACGCAACGCGGTCGCGGAACCAGGGCCTTTTCGAACTCTTGCGGATCGACGCGCCCGCTCGCATCGACGTGCAGAAAAGCGGGCGCAGTTGGGTCCTCCTGCAAACGTTCGAGTGCCGCCAAAACCGCGTGATGTTCGACGGCCGAAGCGACGACCCGCGCGGCGGAATCGGCGCCGTTTCCCGCGCCCATTAACGCCAGATTATCGGCTTCGGTTCCGCCGGAAGTAAAAACAACCTCGGTACGCTTTGCACCGAGTATTTTTGCAACGCGATCTCGCGCGTCGTCGATCGCGGCGCGCGCGCGCCGGCCTTCGAAGTGCAAGGAACTGGCGTTAAAACCGGCGTGCAACGACGTTTCCGCTATCACCGCTGCAACCTCGGAACGCAGCGGTGTCGTAGCGGCGTGGTCGAGGTAAATTCGATCGAAATTCACAGGTCGCTCCCAGAGTGATGCTCTAATATCGGGTTGTGCGAAGCTCCAACGCACACTCCGAGAAGTAGCAACGGGAAACTGGCGGTTCGAGAATCACTCGAACCGCCTCTTTTTTTCAGCCCTGCGCGCGGCGACGTCCGCTTCCGCCCCCTGCTTCCCCGGAGCATAGTACCGGCGGCCCTGTAAATTGGGTGGTAAACATTCAGTAACGACGTCGTAATCGTCGTGCGCGTAGTGATACCCCTTACCATAACCCAGCTGGCGCATGAGATGCGTCGGCGCGTTGCGCAAGTGCAGCGGGACCGGCTCGTTGCGAGTCTCTTGCACGTCGGTCATCGCGGCGCCGTAACCTCGGCCCACGCTGTTGCTTTTCGGCGCGTTCGCGAGATAGAGCGTCGCGTGCGCGAGCGCGTAGAACCCTTCGGGCAAGCCGACGAAGTGTACCGCCTGCTGCGCCGCAATGGCGACCTGCAGACCCATCGAATCCGCCAACCCGACGTCTTCCGACGCCGCGATCACGAGCCTGCGAGCGATAAAGAGTGGATCCTCACCTCCGTCGATCAGGCGCGCAAGCCAGTAAAGCGCCGCATCCGGATCGCTCGCACGAACCGATTTGATGAGCGCGCTAATCGTGTCGTAGTGCAGGTCGCCGGCGCGATCGTATCGAGCCTGCCGTCTTTGCATCGCCTCCCGAACGACGCCGGCCTCGATGCGACGGCCTTCCTGCGGAACTGCTCCGGCTGCAAGATCGAGCGCATTGAGCGCCGTTCTCGCGTCGCCGTTCGCGAAACCGATCAAGAGTTCGCGCGCGTCGTCATCGAGCGTCAGTTCCTTCGCGCCGAGTCCGCGTTCGGTATCGCGCAGCGCGCGGTCGACGATCTCGCCCACGTCGTCGTCGGATAATGCTTCGAGAACGAAGACGCGCGCGCGAGAGAGCAGTGCGGAGTTGACTTCAAATGACGGGTTCTCCGTCGTCGCGCCGATGAGCGTGACCGTACCGTCCTCAACGGCGGGCAGCACCGCGTCCTGCTGCGCCTTATTGAAGCGATGAATCTCATCAATAAAAAGAATCGTCGCCTTTCCGGAGCGCCGCCGCACCTTTGCCTCGTTGACCACCCGGCGGAGATCGGCGACGCCCGCATTGACTGCCGAGATTCGTTCGAAATAGGCGCCGGTTCGCGCGGCGACCACCTCGGCCAGCGTCGTCTTTCCGCTGCCAGGCGGTCCCCAGAGAATCATCGACGGCACCGTGTCGCGCTCGATCACCGTTCGCAGCGCACGACCCGGTGCCAGGAGCGCGCCTTGTCCCACGAACTCGTCGAGCGTTCGCGGACGCATGCGCGCCGCGAGCGGCGCCGTTACCGACGGAAAGTCGAAGAGCATGGCGCGCCGGTCACCGCGGCGGGGCGCTCGCCGGTACGGTGACGGGCTCCGCAGGCGGTGCGGTTACCGGCTGCATCAGCGCATTCTTCGGCACGTGCAATGGCTTTGGCGTCGCGAGCTTGCGATGGAACGCTCCGGGGAACTGCATCGTAACGTCGCCTTGGGCGTGCGCGTCCCCAGTAACGGTATTGTAGAGTACCCGCTGCGCGTTCATGCTTCTGGTCCCCGAGACGATGTGGACGGCGCCCTCGAGCAGCAAGCTGTGCGCGGCGTCGTCGAGCGTTCCGTTGTTCGCCGTAACCACGGTGTCGGCTTGAACGTAGCGGACGTTTCCGATCGCCTTATAAATTTTAGCGGCGCCGTCGACCTGCGCCTTATCGGCCGTCAGCGTCGAAGGGGCTGAGGGCTGCGAGGGTGCCGGAGCGTCGCCGCTCAGACCGGTGGCGCTTCCTTGCGTATCGTGCATGATCACGTGCCCGTTGAGGAAGAGCACCTGCTTTTTATAGTTGCCGTTGGCGCTGTCGGCGGTGACGTCGCCGCCAACCCGCGTCATCACGACCTTCGCGGGCGTGTTGAAGTCGCCGGTCTTAAAGTTCGCATTGAGCGAGTTGGCCTTCACCGTCCAAACGCCGAGGTCGAACGAGGCCGGCGGCGGACCGCCCGGGGCCGCCTTCCCAACCGCGGGGACGCGCTTGGGCACGGGCGTCGCTCCAGGAGGGGGGGCCGGTTTGATCACCGCGGGTGGGGGCGCCGCTTGGGCGAATTGCCCCCCCACGGCCAACGCGCCGACGATGGCTGCGAGTATGCGAATCATTGTGTTTGCGTACGTACCTTTACCGTAGGGCGTTCGACCGGCCCGAGCAGCTCCGCCAATCTCGCTTGCGAGAGCGCGCCCTCTCGGAGCAGCCGGGGGTGCGCGCCGGAAAGATCGACGATCGTCGATTCGACGCCGTAACGAACCGGACCGTGCTCGATCAGCAAATCGGCCGGCGCGAGCATCGCGCGTTCCGCGTCGCCGAGATAGGCCGGGCCGGCGCGATCGACCGCAGTCGTGCCGGCGATCGGACCGCACCGCTCGAGCAGCGCGCGGGCGAAAGGATCGTCGGGCACCCGAAAAGCGAGCGTGTGCAGGCCGGCCGCCAGCTCGTCGCTGACGAATGCCGGCTTGCTAATCAGAACGATGACCGGCCCCGGGAGCAGCCGCTTTGCAAACTGCACCGCCAGCGGGTTGCCCGAAGCGTACTCGAGGAACTCCGCGACGGAGGCAACGTGCATCGTCAGCGGACGCTGGTCCGGGCGGCCCTTGGCGGCGTAGATCCGATCGATCGCCGCCGAGTCGTATGGATCGCAGCCGATCAAGTAGCTCGTGTCGTTGGGGAAAATGACGGTCTCGCCCGCAAAGACCGCGCGTGCGACCTCCTCGGCTACATCGTCGAATCCGGCGGCCGTCGCATCGATGACGCGCCCCCAGCGCTCGTTGGCCATATCACCATCATTCCACGATGAGCCCGGGCTTAGCTGTGCCACCTCGCGTATGCTTGCGCGACCTCTTAAAATCGTACCCGGGCGCCGGTGCCGAGGGCGACGCACGAGAGCGGATCGTCGGCGACGATTGCGGGTACGCCGGTTACCTCAGAGAGCAGCTTGTCAAACCCTCGGAGCAGCGCGCCGCCTCCGGTGAGGATGATTCCACGGTCGATGATATCGGCAGAGAGTTCGGGCGGCGTCTTCTCCAAAACGGACTTGACCGCTTCGACGATCGCTCCCACGGGCTCGGAGAGCGCCTCGCGAATCTCTTCGCTCGTGATCTTGACGGTTTTGGGCAACCCGTTGATAAGGTCGCGCCCGCGGATCTCCATTGCGAGTTCCTGTTCGAGCTTATAGGCGGAGCCCAACTTGATCTTGATCTCTTCGGCCGTGCGTTCGCCGATCATCAGGTTGTAGACGCGGCGAATGTAGCGAACGATCGCTTCATCCATCTTGTTGCCGGCCACGCGCAGCGACTGCGAGACGACGATGCCACCCAGCGAAATGACGGCGACGTCGCTGGTACCGCCGCCGATGTCTACGACCATGCTGCCGCACGGGCCGTCGATCGGCAATCCGGCCCCAACGGCGGCCGCCATCGGTTCTTCGATGATGTCGACGTCGCGCGCTCCGGCGAGTTTCGCGGCATCTTTAACCGCACGTTCTTCGACGCTCGTGATCTCGGCCGGAACGCAGATCGTGACGTGCGGTTTCGGCTTGATGATCGCCATCCACCACGAGCGATCCTTCATCACCTTCTTGATGAAGTAGGAGAGCATCGCTTCGGTCACTTCGAAATCGGCGATGACGCCGTCGCGCAGCGGGCGAATCGCGGCGATGTGCGCCGGCGTCTTGCCGAGCATCTGCCGCGCCTCTTCACCAACGGACAATACTCTGCCCGTGTTCATGTCTTTTGCCACGACGGAAGGCTCGCGCAACACGATGCCTTTGCCCTTGACGAAGACGAGCACGTTGGCCGTACCGAGGTCGATCCCGATGTCCAAAACTTACTCCTGATTACCTAACCGGTAGAATCTGCAAATTTCAACCCGCCGAGACTCGCGGATACTCGCTCGTCTCAAAGAATCCCGCAGGTTCCACGAGTGGCGTCACGCCGCTGCTGCGCTGCACCTGTCCGCCAAGATCGGAGAGCATCTCTTCGAGGCGTTCGTAGCCGCGATCGATGTACTCTAAGCCGATGATCTCCGTCTCGCCGGCGGCGGCGAGACCGGCGACGACCAGTCCTGCGCCGGCGCGGATATCCGGCGCCTCTACGGGTGCGCCGGAGAGTTGCTTGGGCCCTTTGATGACGGCCGCATTGCTCTCCATCGTCACCTTGACGTCGGCGCCCATGCGGGCGAGCTCGTTCACGTACGAAAAGCGCGCGTTAAAGATCGACTCTTCGACGACGCTGGTGCCGGGGCAGGTGCAGAGAAAGCCGGTCATCTGCGGTTGCAAATCGGTAGGAAAGCCGGGATACGGAGCCGTCAGAATATCGGTCCCTCCGGTGATGCCTGCCGCCTTGACGCGAATCCAGTCCTCACCGGTAATCGTCTCGACCCCGCACTCGACGAGCTTGTCGATGAGCGCCCCCATGTAATCGGGGCGGCAGCGCGTCACGGTCACGTCGCCGCGCGTGACGCAGCCCGCGAGCAGCAACGTACCGGTCACGATTCTGTCGGCCGTAATCTCGTACTCGACGCCGTGCAGCTCCGCGACGCCGTCGATCACGATCGTATCGGTTCCATGCCCCGCGATCTTCGCGCCCATCGCGCGCAGAAAGTTCGCTAGGTCGACAACCTCCGGCTCCATCGCGACGTTGCGCAGCGTCGTCGTCCCGTCGGCCAAGACGGCCGCCAGCATCGCGTTCTTCGTTGCGCCGACGCTGGGCATGCGGAACTCGATCGCCGCACCGTGCATTCGCGCGTCTTTCGCTTGAGCGATCAGGTAGCCGTGCGCATTGTGGACGTCGCATCCCAGTGCAACGAACGCCTGCTCGTGCATATCCGTCGCGCGGGTTCCAAGCACGCAGCCTCCCGGCAGCGGAACCTCGGCCCGGCCGAAGCGTCCGAGCAATGGCCCGACGATATCGAACGACGCCGCGAGTTTACGAACGAGTGCGTAGGGCGCACGGTACGACGCGACGTTGCTGGCGTCGATCGTCACGGTGGTATCGCCTTCGTAGCGGATGCGCGCTCCCAGCGCCTCGAGCAGCGACCACATCACCGAAACGTCGGTGATGTGCGGTACGCGATGGAGCGTGACCGTACCGCGAGCCAGCAGCGAGGCGGCCATGATCGGCAAGGCCGCGTTCTTCGCACCGTGCGTCGCCACCGAACCTTCGAGGCGCGCGCCGCCCCGAACGCGGAGCGTCGTTTCGAGACGATCGAGCATCAACGATTTATCGTTCGCCCAGGGGGTAAACTCGCCTACCGGTGGCCGGTCAAGCGCAACTGTGCGTTGGCAAAATCGATGACTGCCTGCTCGCGCGCAAAGCGCTCGCTTCCGGGCGCCTCGCCTTTTTGACGATCCGATGCCTGCGCCAGCTGCTCGCGCGCCGTGGCGACGACGACGTCGTCGAAGGCCAGAGCCTCATCCACCAACACGGTCAGCCGGTCGGGCAACGCCTGCATGAAGCCTTCGCCGGTTGCGAGCTCCAGGCGCGTCGCGTTGCCCTCGCCGCCGGATGCCGGCCGAACGTTGGCACGCAGCACTCCGGGCTTCAGTGCGGCTAAAAACGGGGCGTGCTTGGGGAGGATGCCTTCCTCGCCTTCGGTCGTAACTGCGATAACCAGCTCGGCCATGCCGTCAAAAACGACTTGCGCCGGGGTGACGAGCTTAAACGGTATCGCGTCAGCCATGGGCGATACGTTGAGCGTTCTCTCGCACTTCTTCGATCGTGCCGGCGTAGAAGAACGCGGCCTCCGGAAGATCGTCTACCTTCCCTTCCAGGATCTCTTTGAAGGAAGCGATCGTCTCGGGGAGCTTGACGTACTTGCCCTCGCGTCCGGTGAACTGCTCGGCGACGAAGAACGGCTGGGAGAAGAAGCGCTGGATGCGGCGCGCCCGCGCGACGGCGATCTTGTCGTCTTCGGAGAGCTCTTCCACACCGAGGATGGCGATGATGTCCTGCAGGTCGCGGTAGCGCTGAAGAATCTCTTGCACGCCGCGAGCCACTTGGTAGTGCTCCTCGCCGATGATCTGCGGATCGAGAATGCGCGAGGTCGATGCCAGCGGATCGACCGCCGGGTAGATGCCCAACTCCGAGATCGGGCGCGAGAGTGCGGTCGTCGCGTCGAGATGTGCAAACGTCGTGGCGACCGCCGGATCGGTGTAGTCGTCGGCCGGAACGTACACGGCCTGCACCGAGGTGATCGAACCTTTGCGCGTCGAGGTGATGCGCTCTTCGAGAACGCCCATGTCGGTGGCCAGCGTCGGCTGGTATCCGACGGCCGACGGCATGCGGCCCATCAGCGCGGAGACCTCCGAGCCCGCCTGCATATACCGGAAGATGTTGTCCATAAAGAGCAGTACGTCGGCGCCCAGCTCGTCTCGGAAGTACTCGGCCATCGTGACGCCCGTCTGCGCGACTCGAAAACGCACGCCCGGCGGTTCGTCCATCTGCCCGAAGACCAACGTCGTCTGGTCGATGACGCCGGACTCTTTCATTTCGAGCCAGAGATCGTTACCTTCGCGCGTCCGTTCGCCGACGCCGGTGAATACGGAGAAGCCCTTGTGGACGTAAGCGATGTTACGAATCAGCTCTTGAATCAGCACCGTCTTGCCGACGCCGGCGCCCCCGAAGAGACCGACCTTGCCGCCGCGCGTATACGGCGCCATAAGGTCGACGACTTTGATACCGGTTTCGAAGATGCGCGCGGTCGGCTCTTGGTACTTCAACTCGGGTGCGGGGCGGTGAATCGGCCACAGAGCCGAGGCCTTCACCGGCGCGTCGCTGTCGATCGTCTTGCCGAGCACGTTGAAAATTCGTCCAAGAGTCCCCTCGCCGACGGGCACGGTGATCGGTCCGCCGGAGCTTCGCACCGCGGATCCGCGCACCAAGCCATCGGTGGAGCCCAGCGCCAGGCAGCGCACCTGATTGCCTCCCAGCTCGTCCTGAACTTCGAGCGTCAGTTCGCGCGCCGCCATCGCCGTTCCACCGAGCTCGATGCCGGCCGCGGTTGCGCCGGGCGCGGTGCCGTTTCCGGAAGCGTGTGAATCCTCGTTGACGTTGACGACGAGTGCGTCGTTGATCTTGGGGAGCGTCTGCGGCGTGAACTCGACGTCGACGACGTTTCCCAGAACTTGGACGACTTTTCCGGTATCAGCCATGGTTTGTTACGTCTCTTTTCCTTTGGTCTTCTCGTGCGATTAGTTGACGGGTTCGAAGCGCTTGCGGAGTTCCTGCACCTACTCGACGCCCAGCGCTTCCGCGCCGCCGACGATTTCGAGCAGTTCCTTGGTAATCGCGGCTTGACGTGCGTTGTTCATCGCGATCGTGAGTTCGTCGATAAGCTTCGACGCGTTGTCGGTCGCGTTGGTCATCGCGACCAGTTGCGCGGCAAAGAACGCCGCGTCGGTTTCGAGCATCGCCGAATAGATCGTGAACTCCAGGTACTTGGGCAGCAGGCGTGAGAGCACGCGCTCGGGGGAGGGCGAAAACTCGATAGCTCCCTTGGGTCCCGTCGAACCTCCCTCGCTGCCGCGGCCGCCTCCCGTTCCCGCCGCGAGCGTATCCCCAACGGGAACCAGTGTGCGCGCCTGGGGGCGCTGGAGCATCGTCGTCACGAGCTTCTGCGAGACCAGCACGATCTCGGAGATCTCACCGCGGCCGAAATCGTCGGCCGCACGCTGGGCGACCTCGCGCGCCGTGACTAGCTTCGACTCGGCGCCCAGCGGCCACGCGGGATGCTCCGCGATGCCCAGACGACGGACCGCGTTGCGCGCTTTGATGCCAACCGTGTAATAACGCACCGCCCCGCGACTGCGCGCCAAATCCTCCGCCGCGCGAATGACGTTGGAGTTGAACGCGCCGGCGAGCCCCTTGTCCGAACTCATAAGGATGATACCCGGCGGTGCGCCCACTTTGCCGGGCTTCATGAAGGGATGGTCGACCGACGAAACGGCGGCGATCAAGTCGTCGAGCATTTCGCCCAGCGCGTCGGCGTACGGGCGTGCGCGCTTCTGCGCCGCCGCGGCGCGACGAATCTTCGCCGCGGCGACCTGCTTCATCGCCTTGGTGATCTGCTGGGTATTCCTCAGCGACCGAATCCGGTCGCGCAGATCTCGTACGGAAGGCATTGCTGTTTAGAAGCTCTTGTTGAACTCGGTCAGCGCGGCGTCGAGCTGCTTGCGCGTGTCGTCGGAAAGCTGCGCGCTTTGCGCGATCGCGCTGGGAATCTCGGGATGGTCCGCGTGCAGAAAGTCGATCAATCCCGACGCCCAGTTCGCCAGCCGAGCGGTGGGGACGTCGTTGGCAAATCCGTTGGTCGCGGCATAGATGATCGCGACTTGGTCTTCCATCGGCTGCGGTTCGTACTGCGGCTGCTTGAGGAGCTCAGTCAGCTTCTCGCCGCGCATGAGTTGGTTCTGCGTCGCCTTGTCGAGGTCGCTGGAAAGTTTTGCAAACGCCGCGAGATCGCGATACTGCGCCAGCTCGAGCTTGAGCTGACCCGCAACCGATTTCATCGCCTTGGTCTGCGCGGACCCGCCGACGCGCGAGACGGAGAGCCCGACATCGACGGCCGGCCGAATCCCTTGAAAGAAGAGCTGCGGCGTCAGGTAGATCTGACCGTCGGTAATCGAGATGACGTTGGTGGGAATATACGCCGAGAAGTCGCCGGCCTGCGTTTCGATCACCGGCAGCGCCGTCAGCGAACCGCCGCCCATCTCGTCGGAGAGCTTTGCCGCTCGCTCGAGCAGCCGCGAATGAAGGTAGAACACGTCGCCGGGATAGGCTTCGCGGCCCGGCGGGCGGCGCAGCAGCAGCGACATCTCGCGATAGGACTGTGCGTGCTTGGTGAGATCGTCGAAGACGATCAGCACGTCTTTGCCTTGGTACATCAGCTCTTCTGCCATCGCGCAGCCGGCAAACGGCGCGAGCCACCGCAGCGCGGCCGCTTCGGAGGGACTGACCGTGACGATGGTCGTGTAGGCCATCGCACCCTTCTGTTCGAGGATCTGCGCCAGCGACGCGACCGTCGAGTTCTTTTGGCCGATCGCAACGTAAACGCAGAAAACGTTGCGCCCCTTTTGATTGATGATCGTGTCGATCGCGATCGCCGTCTTACCCGTCGATCGGTCGCCGATGATCAGCTCGCGCTGGCCTTTGCCGATCGGGATCAGCGCATCGATCGCGCGGATTCCGGTCTGGAGCGGCTGCTTGACGGGCTGTCGCTGCACGACGGTCGGCGCGACGTTTTCGATCGTGCGGTAACGGACGGTCGCGATATCGCCCTTGCCGTCGAGCGGCTGTCCCAGCGGGTTGACGACGCGCCCGAGCAGCGCGTCGCCCACGGGAACCGAAGCGATGCGCCCCGTTCTCCGCACGCTGTCGCCCTCTTTGATATCGACGTCGGGGCCGAGGATGACGACGCCGACGTTGTCCTCTTCGAGATTGAGGGCAACGCCCTGCAAGCCGTTTGGAAACTCGACGAGCTCGGAGGCTCGCACGCCACGCAAACCATACACGCGCGCGAGGTTCGCGCCGACGTTGATGACCGTGCCGACTTCGTCCTCGGCAACGCCGGTCTCGAACTGGTCGATCTGTTGTTTGAGTATTCCGGCGATTTCATCTGCGTTGATCATGCGTAAGCTTTCTTCGTTCGATTATGAGATGGTAGAGAGGTCTCGGGCGAGACCGTCGAGGCGGCCGGCGATCGAAGCGTCGATGCGGCGATCGCCCATCACGAGACGCACGCCTCCGATGAGTTTCGGATCGACTTCTCGCGTGACTTCGAATTTTTTTGCGTAAGCGCGTTCGAGTCGTTCGACCAGTGCGGCGGCCTGGCGTTCGTCCAGCGGACGCGCCGACGTAAGCACCAGGGTCTCCGCGCCCCGCGCAGCGCGCTGCAGCACGAGGTACTCGCGAACGAGCGCGCCGAGCAGCGTTTCGCGACGCTTGCGGACCAGCAGCAGCGCCGTGTGCAGCGCGACGGGATCCACGCGGTCCCCAAATGCTTCGGTCAGCAGGCGTTCCTTATCGGGCCTGGGTACGACCGGAGACGCGAAAAACTCGTAAATTTTTCCTCGTTCGCCGATCGCTTTCGCGATGGCCGTCAGGTCGCTCGCAATCTTGTCGCCGATGCCACGATCGCGGGCGAGCGAATCGACCGCGACCGCGTAGCGGCGCGCCAGCGTCTGGTTAACCAC
Organism: Candidatus Cybelea sp.; assembly: GCA_036267315.1. Taxonomy (GTDB): domain Bacteria; phylum Vulcanimicrobiota; class Vulcanimicrobiia; order Vulcanimicrobiales; family Vulcanimicrobiaceae; genus Cybelea. The sequence continues at coordinate 84,903 of DATAWH010000011.1, forward strand.
CCGAAGCCTCCCCCAGCGTACTCGCAAAACCCGCGATCAAACGTTCGTCGAGCGAGGGCCCGATGCGCTGCACTGCGTCTTCGCGCGCGATCGTCAGGGCGCGCTCGACGAGCTCGTCTCGCAGGCGCTGGCGGGCGGCTGCGCGCGCGCGCTCCAGTTCGCCTTGCGCGTCGCGCAGGCTCCGCTCTCCCGATTCCGTCGCTTCGGCAATCATCGCCTCGCGTTCGCGCGCTGCGTGCAGGTCGGCGCGCTGCGCGATGAGCCGGGCGTCGCGACCGGCGCTGGCGATCTCGTCGTGCAGCGCTCCTAGAGCGCCTTTGACCTCGTCGCGATGGCGCTCGGCTTCGGCGATCTGGCGATTGCTGCGCTCTTGCGCCGCCATCAGCACCGGCATCGCAAAGCGCTTCCACATGTAGACGAGCACGCCGATGAAGATCACCGACGAAGCGACCTGACTCCAGACGGCGATCTGAATGTAGAGCTGCGCGTCGTTCACCCGGATGCCTCCGGCACGACGCGCTCGAGCATGTAGTCGGCGATGCTGCGCGCCGCCTGCTTCTCTCCCGCGCGCGCCTGGTCGAGCTCTTCGCGAGCGGTCGCCCGTGCTTTTTCGACGGCTTCTTGGGCTTGCGCCGAATAGCCCGACGATATTTCGGCGGTTTCGTTCGAGGCTTGGGCGCGTTGGCTCGCGACTCGCTGCTCGGCATCGCGGCGCGCGTTTGCGCGAATCTCTTCGGCTTGCGCTCGCAACCCGGCTGCCTCGGCCTGATAGCGATCGTAATCCGAGACTAGGCTATTGATGTACTGACGGCGCCGGCCGATCGCCGAAGCGACCGGCTTCAAAAAGACGACCGACAACACGGCAAAGAAGATCGCAAAGTTAATTAACTGTACGACTATTGTGCCGTTGACCGTCAGGAACGACATCGCGCCTTATTTCACCAGCGCGCTGATAATCGCCGGAACTTTGGCGACGACCAGCAGGATGTAGAACGACAGCGCGATGGCGATGAACGGCACCGCTTCCAGGACGCCGACGCCCAAGAACATGAAGAGGAAGATGTTCGGACGCGCCTCGGGCTGGCGCGAGATCGATTCGACTGCCTTCGCGGCAACGGTTCCGTCGCCGATTGCCGAGCCAAAGGCTACGCCCGAAATGATGATGCCGAAGCAGAGCAGGGCTGCGGCGGCGATTAAAGCTTCAGGACTCAATGGTTTTCCTTTCTAGTGGTCGTCGGCGAGCGCCAGCGAGAGGTAGACGATTGCCAGCAACGTGAAGACGAAAGCTTGGATCGTTCCGACGAAGAAGTTGAAGAACTGAATCAGCACGGGCACGACTGCCACGCCGAAGGAGAGATTGAAAAAGCCGATGCTGACGTGCGCGAGTATGATCGACGTCACGATGACGAAGAGCAGTTCGCCCACGAAGATGTTGAAGAACAGACGCGCGCAGAGCGTGATCGGCCGAAGGATTTCGTCGAGTATGTTGACCGGAGCGAGCGCCGGAAACGGCTTGAAGACGTGCCCGAGGTAGCCGAAGCCCTTTTTGCCGAAGGCGACGGTCTGAATCATGAAAAACACGACGAGCGCGAGCGGGACGACCGTGTTGAGGTCCGCGGTTGGAGAGCCTCCGAACGGCAGATTGAACGCCTTGAACGGAAGCATCCCGAACTGATTGAGCAAGAAGATGAAGATAAAGAGGGCCACGAAGAACGGGACGAACGGCTCGCCGCCCTCGCCCAAGACGCTGGTCACGAGGTCCGCGATGTAGTTGAATACTGCTTCGATGACCGCTTGGCGTTTGGTCACATAGGGTGAGCGGTAGCTGGCGCCGATCCAGCCGAGGAACAGCAATGCGACGATCATGACGAGCCAGGTCGTCACGATCGTGTCGGCATGAACCGCCCCGAGTACGGGCAGATGCCACAGAATGTGTTCGCCGATGTGTTCCTGCACCGATAGTGTCCGTTAAGGCTTCCGTCTAAAGACTCGCAGCGCACCGAAGGCATACGCGGCGAGGGGGGAAAAGAAACCGGCTAGAAACGGCCCCAGCGACCACCAGGGTCCGCGGGCCGCTAGTGCCGCGGCTACTATACTAAAGGCCGCCAGCCGCAGTAAACTACTTAACCCAAAGAAGATCGGGCTGCGCGTTTCCGCCAAACGCTCGCTACCTCGCATGATCGCGAGCATGTTGGCGATTCCGCATACGGTTCCAATCGAAAACGCCAGACTTGCAAACCGGGCCAACGGCAAGAGCAGGAGGGAAACGACGGCGGCCCCCACGGCGCAAACCACCGCGACGGACCACTTGAGACGATAGTAGGCGGCGAGATCTGCCCTTGACTCGGCGCCGCTGTAGCTACGTCGGTCCGCAGGCATATCCTTCCTGGCCATCGCTCGCCTCGGTTAGGCCATCGACTTTGCGAGCAGCCGGAATGCCGAGTAGGCGCCGAAGATTCCGCCGAGCATCAGCCCGCCGGGTGCAAATGCCGGCTGCGCGAAGCGCTCCGCGGCGAGAATGCCGGCGCCCAGCCCGAGGATCGCGCACCCGGCGAAGGTTCCGCCGGCAAGCAGGACCGGCAGCAGGGGCCTCACTCTCGGGCGACTACCTTCGGGTTCTCCGGGTCGAACGGCGCAGGATAGCTGCCAGAGCGGAGTCTGGCGAGCAGCCACTCGACGATCCGCGGTGAGGCAAAGCCGTCGCCATAGGGATTCTGAGCTCGCGCCATCTCGTTGTACGCGGTCTTGTCGCGCAGAAGATGGTCGGCAGCCTCGACGATCCGTTCGCGGCGGTGTCCGATCAGCGCGAGAGTGCCCGCGACCAGGCCCTCCGGACGCTCGGTTTCATCGCGCATGACCAGAACCGGCTTGCCCAAACACGGAGCCTCTTCTTGAATGCCGCCGGAGTCGGTCAGTACGAACGTCGCGGCCTTGACGGCCGCGACCATCTCTCCGTAGTCGATGGGATCGACGAGCCAGATGCCCGGCGCGTCGCCCAGGAGTTCGCGAGCAATTGGGGCTACGCGCGGCGACGGGTGAACCGGCCAGTAAATCTGCGGCTCGGACGGAAGCTCGCTAATCGCGCGCAGCGCTTCACAGATCTCGCCCATGTGCGGGTGGTTCTCTCGACGATGCGCGGTGACGACGACGATCGCCCGGCTCGGATCGAGTTCGCTCCAACGTGGGGGCTCTGGAAGATCCTGCCGGCGCGCGGTCTCCAAAAATGCGTCGATGACCGTATTTCCCGTCACGAACACGTCGTCGGCCTCGACGTTTTCGACGAGCAGATGCTCGCGCGCCAGCGGCGTCGGGGAAAAGTGATACGACGTGATCGTTCCCGTTAGGCGCCGGTTCATCTCTTCGGGATACGGCAGCCAGCGATTGCTCGTGCGCAGCCCGGCTTCCACGTGGCCGACGGGAATTTGCTGATAGAAGGCGGCGAGTGCCGCCGCGGTGCTGGTGGTCGTATCGCCGTGGACGAGCACGACTTCGGGGCGCGCATCTGCAAGCGCGGGCTCCATCCCGGCCAGAACGCGGGTGGTGATTTGAGTGAGCGTTTGATCTTCGGTCATCACGTTGAGGTCGTAATCGGGAACGATCGCAAAGAACTCGAGGAGATCGTCGAGCATTCTCCGGTGCTGCGCGGTCACGCAGACGCGATGGACGATGTTCGGATTTGCCTGCAGCGCGTGGACGACGGGGGCCATCTTGATGGTGTCCGGGCGCGTACCGAAAACGGTCATCACCCGCAACTCGTTCGACATTTTATAATGCGTGCCTAAAGACGTGCGTGAACTCGCCCGAAAACGCGAGCGCCACCGCTCCGAGAACGAAACAGACCGCGTACAGAAGCAGCACGGCTTGGCGCACGTTGAGACCGAAGCGAAAGATCAGCTGGTGGTGAAAATGTCCCCGGTCGGCTTCGGTGATGCGCTTGCCGCTGGTCGCCCGGCGGACGATTGCCGCGGCCGTGTCGAGGACGGGAAGGGCCAGCACCAGCAACGGAACGACGATGCTAATCGCAATCGCCGTCTTGCTGGCCCCGATGATCGAGACCGTCGCGAAAACGTACCCGATGAAGAGCGACCCGGAGTCACCTAAGATGATCCGGGCCGGATTAAAGTTATAAGGAAGAAATCCAAGGGCCGCGCCGGCCAAGGCGATGACCACCAGAGCGACGACCGGGTTCGCGTGAAGAACGGCGATGACGAAGAGGAAGATGCTGGAAATCGCCGCGACGCCGGCGAGCAGTCCGTCGAGTCCGTCCAGGAAGTTGATGGCGTTCATCATGCCGACGTACCAGAGCAGCGTCAGCGGGACCCCGACCCAGGGGGGAAAGTCGATCCAGTTCGTGCCCGGATTGCGATCGAACGGGTTGTTAATTCCCGGAATGACGAATCCGTAGAGCATCGAGATCGACGCGACGACGATCTGCGCGATCAGCTTATTGCGAGGGCGCATTTGCATGACGTCGTCCCAGATGCCGACGCCGACGATCAGCAGCCCTCCAAAGAGCAGCCCGACGAGCCGATGCACCGCATCGAACTGATCGCCGAGCGGAAGAAGGTGAAACGGCGACGCCATCGCGACGCCGAGCACCGCGAAGAGGGCGAAGGCGAAGCCGAAGAAGACCGCGATACCACCGACTCGCGGCTTGGGGGAGTCGTGCATGCGCCGTTCGCCGCCGTCGGCGTCGACGATGCCCAGCCGGCTCGCGAGCCGTAAGATCAACGGCGTCCCGAGCATGCTCACGAGCCCCGCGAGGCCGAACGCGGCCGCGTACACCGCCGCGGCGCTGAGCACGTGCGGGTTCACCCGCGCGCTCCCTCGAGCATCGAATAGGCAAGGACCGCGACTCCGGCCTCGGCGAGCAGCCGTGAGGCGACTTCGTCGGCGTACGGTTGTTGGTAGACGATCTTCGTGATGCCGGCGCTGATCAGGAGCTTCGAGCAGTTAACGCACGGCTGATGCGTGCAGTAGGCGACCGCGTCTTCGAGACTGATGCCGTGGAGCGCGCCCTGTACGACGGCGTTCGCTTCGGCGTGCGTCGCCCGCAGGCAGTGCTCGTTGACGAGTTCGCAGCCGACCTCCGTACAGTGCGCGACGCCCCGCGGCGCGCCGTTATACCCGGTCGTAAGAATGCGATGGCCGCGCGTCAGCACGCACCCCACGGCGGCGCGCGGGCAGGTCGCGCGCGTGCTTACCGTACGCGCGATCTCCATAAAGTATTCATCCCAACCCGGGCGCAAACGCCGTACCTTAGGGGACGTCGAAGCGAGAGGTCAGCTCGCGCACGCGCCCTCCGAGCTGCTCGATCCGTTCGCGCTGCTCGATATCGCCGAAGGCGTCGCAAATAATCCGCGCGACCTCTCGGCACTCCTCGACACCGAAGCCGCGCGAGGTGATCGCCGGCGTACCGATTCGAATGCCGCTCGCGACGAAGGGCTTCTGCTGATCGAAAGGGATGGCGTTTTTGTTGACGGTGACGTTGATCTCGTCGAGGTAGGCCTCGACCGCCTTACCGGTAAGCCCCTTGACGGAAACGTCGACGAGCATCAGGTGCGTGTCGGTCCCCCCGCCCACCAGCCGCAGCCCGGCGCGCGTGAACTCTTCGGCCATGGCGCGCGCGTTCTCGACCACGCGCCTCTGGTAGTCCGTAAACTCCGGCGCGAGCGCTTCGCCGAACGCGACCGCCTTCGCGGCGATCGTGTGCATCAGCGGGCCGCCTTGAATGCCGGGAAAGACGCTTTTATCGATCGGCTGCGCCCACTGGCTCGTGCAAAGGATGAAACCGCCCCGCGGGCCGCGCATCGTCTTGTGCGTCGTGGAGGTGACGAAATCGGCGAGGGGCACCGGCGACGGGTGCAGGCCCGCCGCGACCAGGCCCGCGACGTGCGCGAAGTCGACCAGCAACGGCGCGCCGATCTCCCGCGCGATCTCCGCAAAGGGCTCGTACTCCATCGTTCGCGGATAAGCGCTCGCACCCGCAACGATCAACTTCGGCCGGTGCTCGCGCGCGAGCGCCCGCACCTCGTCGAAGTCGATGAGCTCGGTCTCTTTCCGAACGCCGTATGCGATCGCGTTGTAGAGTTTGCCGGAGAAGCTTACCTTCGTACCGTGTGTCAGGTGGCCGCCATGCGCCAGCGACATCCCCAGTACGGTGTCGCCGGGCTGCAGCGCTGCCATGAAGACCGCCATGTTGGCCTGCGCGCCGGAGTGCGGCTGAACGTTTGCGTGATCGGCGTTGAAGATGCGCCCCAGGCGCTCTAGCGCGAGCGTCTCGGCCACATCGACCCACTGGCAACCGCCATAATAGCGCTTCCCCGGATATCCCTCGGCGTATTTGTTGGTCATCACGCTGGCGTTCGCTTCGCGAACGGCCTTGCTCGCGTAGTTCTCCGAGGCGATGAGCTCGAGGTTTTCCCGCTGGCGCCGTTCCTCGCCGGCGATTGCGGCGAAAACTTCGGGGTCGCTCGACTCGATGTGGGTCGGGGTCAGGATCTCCATTGCCGTGCTTCTTTGGGTGTCCGCGCGCCGGTGACCTTGAGAGCTCGGGAACGAGGGTAAGCAACGGCGAGCGGTCGAAAATCGGAGCCCGATGAAGCTTGCTTGCGCGAGCAGCGCCTTCGGGCGCGAGATCGAGAGTGGCGAGCTCACCCAACTCGAGTTTTTAGACCGGTGCGCCCGCGAGCTCGCACTTGACGGCGTCGTGCTCGACGTCCGCCACTTCCCGCGGGTCGACGGCGACTACCTCGCGCAGATCAAAAAGATGGCCGCCGATTGGGGCCTCACGATCGCTGCGATGAGCGACGCGATTTTTTTGCGCGCGACGCCCGATGCGATGAAACGCACCCTCGACTACGCGACAGCCCTCGGCGCGCCGCTGCTGGCGGCGCCGCTACGCGGCGAGATGGAGAGTTCGTGGAGCGAACAGCTGGAGCTTTTGGGAACGGCGACAGCGCTTGCCAAAGCGGCGAACGTTACGCTCGCGCTGCGTAACGCGCCCGCAACGTTCGCCGCCAGCACGCACGATTGCAAACGGGTCGTCAAGGAGACCGACTCCGCATGGCTGCGGTACGGGCCCGATCCTGCGGCGCTCGATGCTGCCAGCGACGTACGCGCGCTGGCACCGAACAGCGTCTTGCTTTGGGCCGGCGTTCGCAGCACGCCGCAATCGATCGCCCAAGCGATCGACGCTTTCGACGGATTCCGCGGCCACGTCGCGCTCGACGAACTCGCAGAGGATGCCGATGCCGCTCAAACCGGCAAAGCGGTGCGCGCCTGGCGCGAGGCGCTCTGTCGCGCCGATAAAAAGAACTCAACCACAGATAGCGTCTTGCCCACGCGGTGAACGAACCTGCGTTCTCGCAGGTGGGTGCGGCCCGGGCGCCCGTCCGCCAAGCAGTATGCCTAGCAATCCGTCGTACCCGGAGCTTGTGCTCCCTTGGGTCTCTAAGTCGGCTCGGTACCAACGCGAGCTGCGCGCTAAGCGCAGTCGAGCCTTTCTACATTACCACCGAACGTCAAGTGCAAACCTGGGCATCGCCGTATCGCGACACTCGCCCGTTCGGCACGATGCCGGTCAGCGACGCACGGCCGGCCCGGGGGGTTCCAATGCGTTATTGGCCTTTTACCAGTTGAGCAAGCTAGTAGAAGAACGACCTTTCTCGAAAAGGCGCTTGGATGCCTGAGATGACGATCGACGTAACCCCGATGGACCTGCCGCTCGTTCACGTTTTCAAGATTGCGCGCGGCGAAGAGGCCGTCGCACGCACCGCGCTCGTACGCGTAAAGGCCGGCGACTGGGAGGGTTTGGGAGAAGCGACGCCGGTCGAGCGGTACGGCGAAAGCGTCGAGAGCGTCATCGCCTACTTCGACGCGCATCCGCTAACCGGCGACGATCCGTTCCAACTCGAGACCCTGCTCGACGCGCGCATTCCCGCGGCCGCGCGCGGCGGTCTCGATTTGGCGTTGCACGACCTCATCGGCAAGCAACTCGGAAAGCCGCTCTACGCACTCCTGGGGCTCGACCCGTCGCAGGCGGCCACGACGTCGTTTACCATCGGCATCGCCGAACCGGATGAGATGCTGCGCAAAGTCGACGAAGCGGCCGGCTATCCGATACTCAAAGTGAAGGTCGGGGGCGGAGCGCCTGCAGACGACGTCGAGACGATCGCGGCGATCCGCGCGCGTTACGGCGGCGCCATTCGCATCGATGCCAACGAGGGTTGGAGCGTACAAGACGCCATCACGACGTTGCGCGAACTCCAGCGCTACGAGATCGAGTTCTGCGAACAGCCCGTGCCCGCGGGGAATCCGGAGTGGCTGCGCGCGATCCGAGAGCGCGTCGACATTCCGATCGTCGCCGACGAAGACTGCTTGGTAGCGACCGACATTCCGCCGCTTGTCGGCTGCATCGACGGGGTCAACGTGAAGCTCGCCAAGACCGGCGGGATCCGCGGCGCCCTCGCGATGATTCACACCGCGCGCGCCATGGGATTGAAAGTAATGCTCGGGTGCATGGTCGAGAGCACGATCGCAGCGAGCGCCGCCGCACACCTTTCGCCGCTGGTCGATTGGGCGGATATTGACGGGCCGCTGCTCATCGCCGACGACCCGTACGAGGGCATCAGTTACGACGCCGGCAAGCTCGTGCTCTCGAACGCACCGGGGCTGGGAGTACGCCCGAGATCGGCCGCGTGACGCGACGCCGCTACGCGGTGCTCGCACCCGATCACTTCGCGACCGACGCAAAGACGGCGCACGGCGTCATCGCTTACGGGAACGACGAAATCGTCGCGGTCATCGATCCGTCCGTCGCGGGCCGCACCGTCCGCGAAGTGCTTCCGTACCTCGACAACGACGCACCGATCGTCGCCGACGTCGCGCAGGCGCTCCAGTACGGCCCGACCTCGCTGCTGATCGGAACGGCGCCCAGAGGCGGCGCCCTGCCGGACGACTGGCGCGGAGCGATCCTCGCGGCGATTCGCGCAAAACTCGAGATCGTCAGCGGCCTGCACCAACAGCTTGGAGGCGATCCGGAGTTTTCCGATGCAGTCAGCCTCGCCGGATCCGCGATCTGGGACGTGCGCGAGCCCCCGGAGGTGCCGATATTTTCCGGCGAAGCCTACGATATCGCAGCGCCGGTCGTGCTGACGATCGGGAACGACTGCGCGGTGGGAAAAATGACCGCCGCGCTCGAGATCGTTCGCGCAGCGCGCAAGGCCGGTACGAGTGCGACCTTCGTTCCAACCGGCCAGACGGGAATCATGATCGCCGGATGGGGGATTTCCGTCGATCGCGTCATTGCCGATTTCGCGCCCGGTGCGGCGGAACAACTCGTCCTGCGCGCCGCGTTCGACGCCGCCGAGTTGATCGTCGTCGAAGGTCAAGGGGCGATCAATCATCCCGCCTACGCACCGGTTACGCTCGCGCTGATGGCGGGCTGCGCGCCCGACGCGTTGATCCTGGTCTGCGATCCCGTTCGAACGACGATCGAGGAGTACGACACGCCGGTCTTGAGTTACGACCGTTCGATTGCGCTTCACGAAGCGCTGCTGGCAACGATCAAACCGGCACCGGTGATCGGCATCGTGCTCAACACGCGGCGCCTCACCGACGAACGCGCGCGCCGGGAGGTGGCGCGCGCCCGCGAGGAAACCGGACTTCCGGCCGACGACATCGTTCGGTACGGAGCGAGCGCATTCTACGACCAGATTCGCCGGAAGATCGTCAAACGGCAGCCCGCGATCGCCTCCCGTTGAGCGTCCGCGCCGCTGGAGCGGCCCTGGCGTTGCTATCGCTTGCGGCAGCATGCTCGCATCGGGCGGTCCACTCGACCGGCGAGCGCAACGCCTGGACGGTTCCCGGCGTCGTGCGCCTGGGCGAAGACGAAGAGCCGGACGGACTCAACCTGATGTACGCCCACACTGCCGCTGCCGACGCAATCTCGGGGTTGCTGTACACGTTCCTCTTGCGCTACGACGCGCAAGGCAACTACGTCCCGGATCTCGCGACGCGCGTTCCGACCGTGCGCAACGGCGATATCAGCCGCGACGGGCGACGGATCACCGTGCACTTGCGCAAGGACGTGGTCTGGGCCGACGGAGCACCGCTCACCGCCGCCGACTGGCTCTACACGTACCGAGTCGTGCGCGATCCCGCGACGACCGTCAAGAGCACCTACGGGTGGGACGAAATTGCGTCGGCATCGGCGCCGAATCCGTACACGATCGTCATCCGGCTCGCGCACCCGAGCGTGCGCGTCCTGGGGATTCTGGCGATGGGAGGTTCCGGATACCCGCCGTTGCCCTCACACCTGCTCGGCAACGTCACCGATCTGCGGCGGTCCACCTTTAACGAACACCCGCTTTCGAGCGGCCCGTACGTGCTGCAAAAGTGGAACCACGGAGGTTCGCTCGTCTTCATCCCCAACGCGCGCTACTTCCGCGGTGCACCCAAAGTCAAAGAGGTCGTCTGGAAGATCGTTCCCGACGTCAACACCCTGCGCAACGAACTGGCGGCGCACGAAATCGACGTCTACCCCAGCGTCAACGCAAACAACGTCGCGGCGCTCTCCTCGATTTCGGGGATTACGGTGACGCACCGGCTCAGCGCAAACTGGCGTCACCTCGGGATCAACTTGAGCCGCCCGCAGCTTGCCGACGTCCGCGTTCGGCAGGCCATCGCCGAGGCGGTCGACTGGGCGCGCATCGAGCACGACGTCTTTCACGATCTCGACCGGCTCGCGGTCTCCGATATCTTTCCGGAATCGTGGGCCGCGCCGCGGTTGCCGCCGTATCGGTACGACCCCGCGGACGCAAGACGCCTCCTCGCTCGAGCCGGCTGGAAACCGGGCACCGACGGCGTGCTCGCCAAAGGGCCCCTCACGATGCGTTTGACGATCTACGCAACGACCGGACATCAAGAGAACACCGAATCGCAAGTGTTGATTCAGGCGATGCTGCGTGAGGTCGGGATCGACGTGGAGGTGCGCAACTATCCCGGCAGCTATCTCTTCGCGCAGAACGGTCCGCTCTACACCGGCCGCTACGATCTCGAGTGGTCGATCGAAACCAACGGTCCCGACCCGGATAACTCCGGCAACTGGGCCGGGTCCTTCATTCCCCCGCGCGGCGCGAACACGTCGTGGCTCGACGACCCCGTGGTGAACGAGCTTAGCCTGGCCGCCGCGAGCACGTTCGATCAACGCCGCCGGCGAGCGCTCTACCAACGCGAAGAGGAGCGCCTCCGGCTCCTCGTACCGGCGGTCTTTTTCAGTTGGCAAACCGATTACACCGCGACGAACTCCGACCTCAAGCATTACGTCCCCGCGGCCTTCATCGGCGACACCTGGAACGCGTGGCAGTGGACGATCTGAACGCGGGGGCGTTCTCTCGCGCGCTCGGAGCGGACGAATCCGCGCGTCTACTCTTCGAACCGGCGCGCCGCGGCATTTTGAGCTGGAACACGCACGCCGAAAGCGGCCGGCTCGCTTTTCGCCTGCTGCGGGCGCACTTGCCTGCGGGCGACTGGCTCGATCATTCGGAGTGGACGCAAGGCGGAGCAAAATCGCTCAGCCCGACCCACGAAGACACCGTCGTGGACGTCGACGTCATACGCGCGGCGCAGCCGTTTGACGGTATCGAAGTGCGCGCGCCCGGCGTCCACTTCGAACAAGTCGCTTTTTCGGCGCCCGTCCGCGGTCGCGACTCGCTGCCCTACGCGGGAGAGTCCCGCATTTTAGACGTGCCCGCCCGTTCGCAGTACGCGGAGAATCCGAGCGAACGCGGATGGTGCAGCCCCGCAGCGCTCTCCATGATTCATGCCTACCACGGGATCGCGATATCGGTCACCGAGACCGCACGCGAGGTGTTCGATCGTTCGTACAACGGCACGGGCAACTGGGACTTTAACGTCGCCTACAGCGGGCGGCTTGGTCTGCGTGGCGCGGTCGCTTATTTGCGCAATCTCGATCACGCCCAACGGCTGATCGAGAGAAACCTGCCCGTTGCGATCTCGTACTCGTGGAGTTCCGGCGAGCTTCCCGGGGCGCCGCTCGAACACTCCGACGGTCACCTTGCCGTCCTCTGCGGCTTTACGCGAACCGGCGATTGCGCCGTGAACGACCCCGCGGCTCCCAACGTGCGCGTCGTCTACCCTCGAGCCGCGCTCGAGCGAATCTGGCAGCGCAACGACGGTGTCGCCTACGTCGTCGCGCCGGCCGGTGTCGAGTACGCCGACGTGCTCAACTCCGCGTGAACGCCTCCCCGAAATCGCTCGAAGAAGAGCTGCTCGAAATCGTCGCCGCGGCGCTGGCCTGCGGCGCAGCCGATTGCGGCGGCCCGCTCTCTCGCGCGGAACTCGCACTCGTTCGGGCGGCCCCTCCCGCGCGCGCGGGCGCCGGACGCAGCATCCGGTCGGCGATACGTGACGGCCGCGATCCGCTGGGGGAACGCCTCTGCGCCGCACGATCGCGCGCGCAGCGGCGCACGCTCGGCGCCTTCTACACACCGCCCGAGATCGTCGCAGCTATGATCGATTGGGTTTTCGAACGGCTCCCTTCGCGGCTCGTCGACGCCGGCTGCGGAAGCGGGCGGTTTGCCTGCGCCGCGGCGAGGCGCGACCGTCGTCTCGAAATCGTGGCCGTCGACATCGACCCGCTGGCAACGCTGATCGCGCGCGCGGCTCTCGCCGCCGCCGGCGCCGTCAACGCGCGAGTTCTTACCGCCGATTATCTTCGTGCGCCCATCGGCCGAACTCCGGGACGAACGGCGTTCGTTGGAAACCCTCCGTACGTCCGTCACCACGAGCTGACGCCTGAGACGAAGGCGCGGGCGGCGGCGCTCGCCGCCGAAATCGGCGCGAACGTCTCCGGCCTCGCCGGTTTGCACGTGCTCTTCTATCTGGCGACCCTGGCCGTTCACGGCGAGCGCGGCGACGTCGGCTCGTTCGTAACGAGCGCGCAGTGGCTCGACGTCAACTACGGCAGTTTTCTACGCGACGCGTTTACGGGCGCGCTCGGCGGGTGTGGGCTGGCCGCGTTCGATCCGCGTGCAACGCCGTTTGCCGACGCCATGACGACGGCGGTCATAACGACGTTTTGCATCGGCAACCGTTCGCGCCACGTTTTACTTTCGCTTCCGGGCGCCGCCGAGAGCCTCACGCTCGAGCGCGGCCGGCGCTGCGAACGTTCCGTGCTCGCGCGCACGGCCCGCTGGTCAGCTCTATTTCGCGATGACCCGAGCCAGACCGATACGGCGACGATCGGTACGCTCTTCCGCGTTTCGCGCGGACAGGTGACCGGTGCGAACGGCTTCTTCGTCATGTCGAAAGTCACGGCGCAGGAGCGCGGCATCCTTCCGTACTGCGTTCCGCTCGTTGCGTCGGCAAAAGAGGTCCTCGGCGCCGGCGGAGCGCTTCGCGATGCTCCCACCCGTTCGGTCGGGCTTCAGATCGCTTCCGAAGCAGAGCTTTTCGCCGATGAGGCGCTCGCGGACTACGTGCGCTCGGGCGAGCGCGCGCAGGTTCATCGGGGCTACGTCGTCAGCCGCCGTCGACCGTGGTACGCGGTGCAGTTTCCGCGTCCGCCGATCGTCGCGACCTACATGGCGCGCGGCGCGCCCTGCTTTGCGCGCAATCCCGACGAGCTCGGCTTGCTTAACGTCGTGCACGGACTCTATCCACGCCGTCCGCTAGACGAAGCCACGCTCGAGCGAGTGGTCGCGTCGCTCAACGCGCGCCGCGAAAGTTTCATCGGGCGGGGCCGAACCTATCAAGGCGGCCTGGAAAAGTTCGAACCCCGGGAGATGGAAGCGCTCCCGCTCGAGCTTTCGTCGTGAAGACGCTCGCGCAGATCGAGAGAGCCGTCGTCGCGTGCAAAAGGTGCCCGCGCCTGCGCGCTTACGCTGCGGAAATCGCCCGCGAAAAGAAGCGCGCGTATCGCGATTGCGAGTACTGGGGAAAACCGGTGCCCGGCTTCGGCGATCCGCAGGCGCGCGTGATCCTCGTCGGACTGGCGCCCGGCGCTCACGGCAGCAACCGCACCGGCCGCCCGTTCACCGGAGACGCATCGGGCGCGTTTCTCTACCCAGCGCTCTTTCGTGCCGGACTTGCTTCAGTAGCGGTCGCAACGTCGCGCGGCGACGGACTGCGCCTCATCGACTGCTTCATCACCGCGGCCGCCCGCTGCGCCCCGCCGCAGAACAAACCCACACCGGTCGAACTGCAAAACTGCTTTCCCTATCTGCTCGAGGAGTTCGACGCCCTCGAAAACGCTCGCGTCACGATCGCGCTGGGGGCCATCGGCTTCGCCGCGATCTTAAAAGTGCTCGCTGCTCGCGGCTTCACTTTCGCCGGGCCCAAACCGGTTTTCTCACACGGCGCCCGCTATCGCGCGCTCCTCGGCGACCGCGCCGTCGACGTCATCGCTTCATTCCACCCCAGCCAGCAGAACACGAACACCGGCAAACTCACCGTCCCAATGTTCGACTCGATCTTCACGCTAACCAAACAAATCCTCGCGACCCGTTAGTGCGCCACCGGCGAAGTTTTCTATCCAATGTCGAACTGCATCTTCGCAGCTCAAACCTCATGTGGGCTTCGGGGCGGTTACCTTCCGATGAGGACCGTCTGACCGAGGGCCGGAGCACGGATGCGGAAGGCCCGAGGCAGCCGATAGGAGCGCCACACGGATGTGGCGCGACGAATGTGTCCGAATCGGAAGGTAACCGCCCCGAAGCTATCGAGGAGACGGCGCGCGGCGAAGATGCAGGTCGGCCACCAGCTGGTCGGGTACGTCGCTCGGCGCGTCCATCATGAGATCGCGCGCGACCTGATTCTTCGGCAGCGCAATGACCTCGCGGATGTTCTCTTCGCCGCACGCGATCATGACGATTCGATCGATTCCCAGCGCCATGCCGCCGTGCGGCGGGGCGCCGTAATCGAGGGCGCGGACGAAGAATCCGAAACGATCGTCGATCTGTTCTGCGGTCAGGCCCAGCATCTCGAAGATTTTTCGCTGTTCGCTCGGCTTGTGTATGCGGATGGAGCCCGACCCGAGTTCGTAGCCGTTGAGCACGAGGTCGTAGTGCTGAGCGCGCATCTTGGTCGGCTCGGTGTCAATCAACTCCCAATCGCCGGGTGCCGGCGCGGTGAACGGATGGTGCGCCGGCGCTCGTGCGCCGGTCTGCTCGTCTACCTCCAGATACGGAAAACCCGTCACCCAGGCAAACGCGTAGTGCTGCGGGTCGCGCAAGTTGCAGCGCGCCCCGACTTCGTTGCGCATCTTTCCGGCGACGGCGTACGCGATCTCGCTGCGATCGGCGAAGAGCAGCACGGCGTCGCCGGTCTGCGCCGCAACCGCGGCGGTCACGGCCGCAATGTCGCCCTCGGTAAGGAACTTTGCCGCCGACGACCTGGTGCCGTCCGCGCCCAGCGCGAGCCAGACCATGCCTTTTCCGCCGAACTGTTTGGCGGTTTCGGTGAGCGCGTCAAAGTCGCGTCGCGATAGCGCCGCCCCGCCCGGATAGCGCAGCGCGACGATCGCGCCCCCCGCCTCCAGCGCCGAACGGAAGACCCCGAACTCCGACCGAGCAAAAACCGAACCAACCCCGGCAAGCTCGAGGCCGAAGCGCAAGTCGGGCTTGTCGACGCCGTACTTCGCAATCGCTTCTTGATGCGTCAGGCGCTCGAAGGGCGGCAGATCGATCCCGAGCACGCTTTTCCAGACGTAATGCATGGCCGATTCCATCGTTTCGAGCACCTCTTCTTGGGTGCAAAACGACATCTCGACGTCGAGCTGCGTGAACTCGGGTTGCCGATCGGCGCGTTGGTCTTCGTCGCGCATGCATCGGGCGATCTGCATGTACTTGCCGAAGCCGGCGACCATCAGAATTTGCTTGAGCATCTGCGGCGACTGCGGAAGCGCGTAAAAAGCGCCGGGGTAGAGGCGGCTGGGCACCAAATAATCCCGCGCGCCTTCGGGCGTCGACTTGATCAACATCGGCGTCTCGATCTCGACGAAACCGCGTTCGTCGAAAAAGTCGCGCACCGCCTTGACGATACGGTGGCGAAGCCGGATATTTGCCTGCAGGCGCGGCCGCCGCAGGTCGAGATACCGGTACTCCAAGCGGAGGTTCTCGTCCACGTCTTCGTCGATGTTGATCTGAAACGGCGGCACCGCGGAGCGGTTCACTATTTCGAGGGCGTCGATGGCAACCTCGACGTCGCCGGTGCCCAGGCGCGGGTTTTCCGTACCCGCCGGGCGGCGCCGCACGCTGCCGCGGACGTTGAGCACGTCCTCGTGCCGCAGGTGTTCTGCTTGCGAGAAACTCGGATGCGCAGGATCGAAGACTACCTGCGTGACGCCTTCGTGATCGCGCAGGTCGACGAAGATCAAGCCGCCGTGATCGCGCCGGCGATTCACCCAGCCGTTGAGTTCGACGGAGTCGCCGGCATTGGCGGCGCGTAGCGCGCCGCAGGAAACTCTACTCGCCACTACGCCCCTCTTTGATCCCCGACACGTAGTGGTACTGCAGAACGAGTTCCCGCGCGAGCCGCGAGCCTTTGGAGCGCCGGTCGATCGTGGCCAGCAACGCCGGAAAACGCGTTAAGAGCGAATGGAGACCCAGCGAGAGAGGCGTCATTCCCAAGTTCAGCATCACGCCGAAGTGCGGATGCTTGCGGTAAAAGCGCGCGGTCGAGCGCCCGGCGAGTCGCATTTTCTCCTTCTGGTCGTCGTGCGCGACGTCTTGACAGTGATAGTTCACCGCGCGCGGCTCGTAACAGATCGCGATCCCGCGTTGCTGTAGGCGGTACCCGAGTTCCAGATCCTCGTGCCCGTATCCGGTAAAGCTTTCGTCGAAGCACCCGGCCGCAAGCAGATCGGTTCGCGCAACGGAGGCGTTGCCCGTGAGAAAATACAACCACGGCAGCCTCTTTCGCGAGGGCGGATGGAGATGCCCTCGGGCCTCGGGGTGGTCGCGCTTGTATTCGTACTCGTTGAAATCGCGCGCTTGAACCTCCAAGCCGACGACGGCGATGCGGCTTTGCTGCAGATGCCGCTCGCGATGCACCGAAAGCAAGTTCGGAGACGCGAAGATGTCGGCATCGTTGAACATGACGATCTCACCGCGCGCATGCTCGATGCCGGCGTTGCGCGCCGCGGCCCGTCCTCCGTAGGCGCCGGGCAGATGCCGGACGTTGGGATGACGTACGGCGATCTCGCGAAGGAACTCGGCCGTGCCGTCGTTCGAGTTCGAGTCGCAGACGAGCAGCTCGTAATCCGAGGCCGGAAGATCTTGTTCCAGCAGCGTCGGGAGGACGAGGGAGAGCGTATCGAGCCGGTTGTAGGTCGGAATCACGACCGACATTTGCGGCACTACGGAGACTCCGCACGCATGAGTTTGGCGACGCCCTGCGCGATTTCGCGGCGGAAAACGGCGAGCCCGTCGTTGGTGGGCGCCGCCGGCTTGCGCAGGAGTACGTGCGGCACTCCGTAGGGCGACCACTCTTGGGAGTTGAGACGAAAGTAGTGGTGTTCGAAGGCAACCAGCGTCGGGCGACCGACGGCGCTGGCAACGTGCGTTGCGCCGGTATCGACGGTGACGACGGCCCCGGCGCGAGCGAGGACTCCCGCCCATTGGTGAAACGGCAGGCGGCGCAGACAGCGAACAACGCTGCCCCGGCTTTCAAACAACGGCGCCTGCTCTTCGCACTCTTGCGCGCAGGTAATCACGACCGGCGCGATCGCCCCGAGTTCGTCGACCATCTGCAGCGTGGACTCGAGCGTACTGCCGCCGGTAAACCACCGCGGTGCGAGGTGCACGACGATCGGCCGCTCGGGAAGGTCCGCAGCGATGCGGCGATCCGCAGCGACCAAGTCCAGTCGCAGGCGGGTAACTCGCTCGCGCGCTCCGGCCAGCGCGACGAGGTCGAGCAGTTGGACGACTTCGTGACGCACGATGCGGCGCGGGTTGCGATCGGAGAGCTCCGGGTCGGCCTCCGAGATCATCAGCCGATTGAGGTAGAGCGGCGCCGTCAGCCGCGCAATCCAACGCCGCTCGTACGTATAGCCCACCCGCAACGGCGCCCTGGTCGCCCCGACCAACCGTAGATCGACCGAGCGCGGAGCGAGTGCGACCGCTGCGTCGTACGGACGCAAGCTCGCGCCAAAACGGGCCGGCGAAGCGCCCTCCGGCAGAACGATGACTTCGTCGACGTCGTCGTTGCGTTCCACGACCACGCGATTGTAGTCGCTCACGACGATCGCCACGTGGGCCTCCGGGAAGGAGGCTCGCACCGTCGCGATCGCCGGCGTCGACAGCACCAAGTCTCCGACGCGGTCGGTTCGTGAAAGCAGAATTCTCATAGCACACGTTCCAGCTCTTCGAAATAGATCTCGTTGGCCAGCGCGCGCACCGCGAGCAGTTCGCGCGCCGTGAGCTCGCGATCCCCGTGCAGGCCGGCGACTCGTTGCGCGAGCCGCCCGGCCGCTCCCATGCGCCGGCGTACGCCCGCAAGCCGGCGCTGCACCGGATTGACCCCCGTGGCGAGATACGTTCGCCAGTGCGGATGGAGACGAACCAGCGCGACGGCGGTACGCGCCTTCGCCCTCGCTTGAGCGAGCATCGCTTCGACGCGGTCGACGCGCGGCTGCGGTTTGAAATGATAGACGAGCGCGCGCGGATTGAAGACCGCCTTGATGCCCGCGCCGCGCAGGCGCATCCCGACGTCAATATCTTCCCATCCGTACTCGGCAAAGGATTCGTTGAATCCGCCGATCGCGCGAATCGTCGCGAGGGGAACCGAGACGTTGGTCGTCCAGAAGAAGTTGCCGCTGTAGTTGGTGATGCCCCAGACCGGAGGTGGAAGCACGTCGAGATCCCGTACCTCGATCGCTCCGCCGCGCACGACCGCCGCCGGGTGGGCGGCGTTGCTGCGCAAATGCTCTTCGACGAAGTTCGGAAGCACGACCACGTCGTCGTCGATGAAGATGATACGCTCCCCCGCAGCCCGGGCGATGCCGGCGTTGCGCGCGGCGGCCAGTCCGCGATTGCTTTGGCTCACGACGATGAACCGGCAATCGGCGCGCGTTCGAGCGCGCTCGATGACCGCCGGCGTCGCGTCGGTCGAGCCGTCGTCGACGAGCACGACCTCGTACGACGTTTCGGGTACCGTCTGATCGAAACAGGCCTCGAGCACGCGCTCGAGCAGGCCGGCGCGATTGTAGGTGCAGAGCTGAATCGTCGCGGCGGTCATGCGATCAGCACGTCCGTCGCAGCGACGATGCGCGCGCGATCGAGACGCTCGATGCAGGCGTAGTCCCGGCAGCGCTCTTTGGTATCGCCCCGGTGGCACGGATACGAGGCCCGCACGACCGCGGTGCGCTCGCCCAGCGGCGCCCATCGATCGGGATAATCCGACTGGAACGGAAAGATGCCGACGGTCGGGCAGCCGACCGCCGCGGCGACGTGCATCGAACCGGTCGTTATTCCGACGAAGGCGCGCGCGCGGCGTGCGAGCGCACCGAACGCCCCGACGCTGGTGCGCCCGGCGATCGAGACGATCCCGGAATCGGGGCCGCACCGCTCGGCGATCGCTTCGGCCACCGCCGCGTCGCTCGGAGAGCCGCTCACCAAGATCTGCGCACCGTAGCGTTCGCGCAGCTCCGTTGCCAGCATCGCCCAACCATCGACCGGCCAACGGCGGCGCGACGCAATGGCGTTGCAGGGATTGAGCAAGATGAAGTTTTCGCCCGAGATCAGTTCTGCCGACTCCGCCTCGTCGCGCCGGTTGGGAACGAAACGGTACCGGCGATCGCCGGTATCGCAGCCGATCGCGCGCGCAAAATCCAGCAGCACGTCGGACCAATGCGACGTAACGTCGCCCCGTTCGGTGCGCACGACGACGCGCTGGGTAAAGCGGTAGGAGTAAAAGCGCCGGGCCTGTCCGACGCGGATCGCGATCCGGGAACGCCACGGAATCCCCGCCGTCCGCGACGTCGCCCAGGTGACGACACAGGCCGCGTATCCTTCGCGCGCAATTCGCTCCGCCATCGTTCGATCGTCCCCTTCATCTACCAGTACGCGGTCGACGTCGGGGACCCGCTCGAGCACGGCGGCGTGCGACCGAAGCGTCAGCGCATCCACCGACGAGAACCGGCGCTTGAGCGCGCGGCCGACGATCGAGGCCACCAATGAGTCGCCGATTCCGCCGCCCGCGCAGTACAGCAGCGCGCGGTTAGCTTCCATGCTCTGCATCGAGCGCGCGAACGAGCTCGCGCGCGTACAGCCCGTCTAAGAATTGCGCGCGGCTGAGCGCCCGCAGCCAGGGCGGCATCTGCGCGCTTTGTGCGAGTCCGGCATACAGACGGAGCATCGCCTCGGGCAGCAGATAGCGCGCGCGCAATAGGTTGAGAGCGTGCGCCCCGGTCGCGAGGCGTGCCCGGCGCGACGGGTGCTTGGCGAGAAACCGTTGCGCCATTCGCGCTTTCTCCACGGCCTTTCTCGCCTCGGTTTCGAGGGCGCCCTCGGTCTCGGGCTTGAGGTGCCAAAGGTATGCGTCCCATGCGAACCGCCAGCGGCAGCCCGATTCGCGCAGGCGCACGCCGAGCTCGGTGTCTTCCCAACCGTAGAGGTCGAACGACTCGTCAAATCCGCCCACGCGCTCGAAATCGTTCTTCGCCAAAGAAGCGTTGCACGTACACAAAAAGGCCCGCGAGTAGTTGGCTGCGGCGGGTTTGGGCGCAGCATCGGGGGACTGCACGTTGAGAATGGGGCCATTGACGACGAAGCCGTCGCCGGCGTGCGCGGCCGCGTGGGCGGCAAGCCACCTCTCCGGAAGGCGCACGTCATCGTCGCAGAACGCGATATAGCGCCCGCGCGCCGCTTCGACGCCGCGGTTGCGCGATTTGCCGCGATTCGGATCGGGCTGGCCAAGGTAACGCACGGGCCGCGCGGCGTTCGCGTACGCTTCGACCGCGGCGCGTGTGCCGTCGGCGGACCCGTTGTCGACGACGATCACCTCGAACGCGGGCGCATCGACCTGGGCCTGCAAACCCGCCAGCGCGCGCTCGAGATAGGAGCGCCGGTCCTTCGTTGCGATGACGACGGAAAAATCCACGTTCGATCCTCGCGCTTAGGCGGCCGCAAAGCGCAGCAGCGAATCGGCCATCCGATCGGCAGCGCCGGCGTGATCGCGATAGAGCGCGGCGAGCGCCTCGCCCGTCGCCGTTATCCACTCCCGGTCGTCGTAGCGTTCGAGCACCGTCGTTGCCACGCGCGCCGGAGTCACCGTTCCGTGCATCTCGCGGATCAGCATGCGGCCGGTATCGATGTTCGGCTGGGTGTGATAGCGGAAACGGTGCGACACCGCGACCGCGGCCGCGCGCTTGAGCGGAACTCCCACGAGCGGGATGCGATTGAGATAGGTGAGCGGCCCATTGATCGTCACGAGTTCGGGTGCATTGAGCGGGGTCAGCGTCACGGCAGGTTTTCCGAGCACCGCGAGCTCGATCACCTTCGTTCCGGGAATCGTGAGAATCAGCCGCGACCGGCGCGCCGCCGCGAGCGCGTTGCGGAGCACCGGCACGCGCGCCCCGCCGCGCTCGTCCTGCAGATACTCCCGCCCGCCCTCGGTGACGAGACGGCCGCGACGGCCGAACATGCGCGGATGGCCGCCGCGTTCGATCGCCGCCTGCAGCAACGCGCGCGAGGTGAACGGAGAGATCGCAAACGCCACCGGCAGGCCGGGGCGATCGCGCAGCATTCGCAGGGCGACCGCAAAGTAAAACGGGATCAGATTTTCGACTTCGTAAACGCGCGAGCCCGGCATGAAAAGAACGCCGTCCTCGGGCGTTCCCTCCTCGCGCGCCTGCCCTGCTTCGAAGAGTGCGCCATCGATCGCGAGGTTTCCGATCCGTTCGATGCGGTCGCGGGCAATGCCCCACTGCTCCAGTTGTTCGACGTTGTGCGCGTCGACCGCGAACGCCCGCTCGAAGAGCGAGCGGTACGAGCGCCGCGAGAACTTATAGGTCGCCGCGCGCCCTTGCAGCCGCGCGCGCACGCGCTTGGCGTGCGTGAGATCGCCGCCGAGATACTGCACGACGTCGACCTGCGGCGGAAGATCCGCAAGCCGTCCCCCCAACGAAAAGCGCAGGTACTGTTTGGGATCGTAGACGCGCGCCGAAGGAAACCACTGCCGTATCATCTCGGCCTCGAAACCGCTGGCATAATCGTCGGGAACGAGAAAGACGAACGCCTGCAGCCCGGGGCTGCGGGCGTACAGGGATCGCAGCAGCGGCCGCAGCCATCCGGCGACTTCGCCGGGACCGTTAGCCGTGACGGCTATACGCATCGAGGATGCGCGCGATCGTCTCCGTCGTGCTCTTGCCGGCCGCGTGCGGGGCCAGGGCGATCCGTCCCCCGTGGCGCAGCACGACGGTGCGTTCGGGCAACTCGTCTTCGCGATACTGCGAACTTTTGACGTGGACGTCGGGGCGAATTCGCTCCAAAATTGTCTCCGGCGTCGTGGACGTGAACCCGACGACGGCATCGACGCTGCGCAGCGCGCGCAGCAGCGTCGCGCGATCGGCAAACGGTACGATCGGGCGCGCGCGGCCCTTGATCCGCGTGACCGAGTCGTCTTCGTTGAGCCCCACGATCAGCGCGTCGCCTTGCGCTCGCGCCCACGCGAGATAGGTTACGTGGCCGGCGTGCAGCACGTCGAAACATCCGTTGGTAAAGACGACGCTCCGTCCGCGCGAGCGCAACTCCTCACGCCACGCGACCGCTTCGTCGAGGTCCAAGAGCCGCCCAAAAAACGGCACATCGCCGCTCACGTCGCGGCCGGTTCGACGAGCGCGACGATCTCCTCGGGCGAAGCCGTCGCCGTGCCGAGCTTCTCGACGACGACGCCCGCCGCGAAGTTCGCAAGCTGCATCGCGCGTTCGATGGGAGCGCCGGCCGCGAGCGCCAGCGCAAGCATCGCGATCACCGTATCGCCCGCGCCGCTGACGTCGTAAACGGTTCGCGCTACCGAGGGAATCGTCAACCGTTCGCCGTTGCGGCCGAAGAGCGACATGCCGTGCTCGCCCCGCGTAACGACCGCATAACGGCAGTCGAGCATCTCGATCAGGCGCACGCCGGCGGCTTCGAGGCTCGCATCGTCGACGATCGGAATCCCCGTCATCAGCGATGCTTCGCTCGCGTTGGGCGCGACGCAGGTCACGTTGCGCAGCAGGGAGACGTTGAGGGGCTTCGGATCGGCCAGTACGAGCGGACAGCGCGACGCTGCTTCGACGATCTCGCGTGAAAGCAACCCCTTCGCGTAGTCGCTCAAAATGACGGCGTCGCAAAGCGCGGCGTGCTCGCGGACGAAGGCGGCGACGCGGGCACGATCGGCGCCGTCCAACGGCGCGGTCGATTCCCAATCCGCACGGACGACCTGCTGGTTGTGCGCGACGACGCGCGTCTTGCGGGTGGTCGGGCGATCGCGCAGCGTCACGACACCGCTCGCGTCGACGTTTTGCTCGCTCAACAGGCGCCGCACGTGTGTGCCGAAATCGTCATCGCCGACGCTCCCGGCAAAAACGACGTTTGCCCGCAGCGCCCGCAGATTATGGGCGACGTTGCCGGCACCGCCCAGCGTAAAGGAGTGGTCGACGACGGCGACGACCGGAACCGGCGCCTCGGGCGATATGCGGGTCACCGTTCCCCAGATCCATTCGTCGAGCATGAGGTCGCCGATGACCAAAATGCGGCGCCCGTTCGCGCGTTCGAAGAGCGTGCGCGCGTCGGGCGCCATCAACGAAGTCACCGCAGCCCGTCCTCGAAGATGAGACGCTGCTCGACGAGGTCGCAAACGATGTGCGCCATCACCTGATGCACCTCTTGGACGATCGCGGCGTAACCGTCAGGCCCCAGCAGCACGTGATCCGCGTGCTCCGCCACCTTGCCGCCGCCGTTTCCGGTAAACGCGACCGTGACGGCGCCCCGGCGTTGTGCGGCCTCTAGCGCGAGGACGATGTTGCGCGAGCCGCCGCTGGTCGTCAGGCCGATGACGACGTCGCCCGGCACGGCAAACGCGTCGACCTGGCGAGCGAAGATGTGATCGTATCCGTAGTCGTTGCCCACGCAGGTCAGCGTCGAGGAGTTGACCGAGAGCGCCTCGCTGTGCAGTCCCGGCCGCTCGCGAAGATAACGCCCGGATAGCTCCGCTGCCATGTGCTGCGCCTCCGCTGCGCTGCCGCCGTTGCCGCACCACAACACTTTTTTACCGGCGCGCAGCGCGGCGACGATCGCGTCGACGATTGCCTCCACTTGCGCTCGATAGCGCGGCTCGTCCAGAAGTCTGCTGCGATCTGCGAGCAGCTCGTCGAAGCTTCGTTTGCCGTGATAGTCGGGGGCGGAAGCGGCGCTGCTCACGAGAGGGGCTCGATCCAAAACAGATCTTCACCCTGTGAGACCAGCTCGCCGTTGCCAGGAACGATTCGCAGAATCGTGCCGGCATAGTCGCTCTGTATTTCGTTGAACAGCTTCATCGCTTCGAGGACGCACAGGATGTCGCCGACCTCGACCCGGTCGCCGACCTCGACGTACGACGTCGCGTCGGGCGACGCCGCGCGGTAAAAGACCCCGGTAAGCGGAGCGGCGATCTTCGTGACGTTTGCGGGAGCGGCCGGGGGGTTCGATTCGCCGGCGATCGGAGGCGGCGCGTGCTCGACTGCGAGCGGCGCTTCCGATCCTCTCCGCGACAGCTCGTAGATCGCGTCGCCGAGCCGCACTTTGATCGTGTCGAGGTCGTGCTCGTGCATGACCTCGAGCAGCTCGCGCAGCGTCTTCGTCTCTTCGGCATAGCGCTCGTCCATCAAAGGCCCGCTTCTACGAGGGACCGGACAAGGACTCTTACGTCGCCCAATGGCACCGCGCGGTCGTCGCGCGACTCGAGGTCTCGCAAGATCGCCTTTCCTGAGGCGAGCTCGTCGCTTCCGACGATCAGCGCATAACGGGCGCGATTGCGGTCGGCAATCTTCAACTGCGCGAGCAGCTTGCGTTCCAGATAATCCATGTACGCCGGTTCGGCTAATGCCCGGCGCAGCTCGACTAGCAATGGCGCCAGCACGGCTCGCGCCTGCGCGCCGAGCGCGATCGCCTGGAGGCCGCGCCGCGGAGTTTCGCCGGGCGCGGCGGCTGCGCGCAGCGTCATCAAAAAGCGCTCCATTCCGAGCGCAAAACCCACCGCGGGTACGTCGGGGCCGCCAAGCGACTTGACCAAGCCGTCGTACCGGCCGCCGCCGCACAGGCTGTTCTGCGAACCGAGAACGCCGGAGGTAAACTCGAAGACGGTTCGTGCGTAGTAATCGAGGCCGCGTACGATGCGTGGGTTGAGCACGTACGCTATCCCGGCTAGATCGAGATACGACTTGAGCGCGTCGAAGTGTACCCGGCACGCCGTGCAGAGAAACGACTCGAGCTGCGGAGCGCTGGCGATGAACGGCGCGTCGGCGGGATCCTTGCTGTCGAGCAAACGCAGCGGATTGCGTTCGATGCGACGCTGCGAATCGGCCGATAGCGCGCCGGCGTGACGGCGAAAGTGCTCGACCAGCGCCTCGCGGTAGCGCGGGCGGCACGCTTCGTCTCCAATTGAATTTAAGTTGAGGACGGCGTCTTCGATACCGTACGATCGGATGAGCTCGCAGGCCAGCGAAATGACCTCGAGATCGGCTTGCGGTCCGTCGAAGCCGAAGCATTCGACGCCGAACTGATGCGACTGCCGGTAGCGCCCTTTCTGCGGGCGCTCGTAACGAAAGATCGGACCGATGTAGTACAGCCGCAGGGGTCCCTGGGCGAAGAGGTGGTGCTCGAGCGCCGCGCGGACGACCGGGGCCGTCCATTCCGGGCGCAGCGTAAGGCTGCGCTCGCCCCGGTCCACGAACGTGTACATCTCTTTCTCGACGATGTCGCTCTGTTCGCCCACGCCGCGCACGAAAAGATCCGTCGATTCGAAAACCGGGGTGCGGATCTCGCCGTAGCCGAAGCGCGCCGCAAGCGCGTGAATGCGCGCTTCGAGCTCGTTCCAGCTCGTCGATTCGGGCGGAAAAAAATCTTGAGTGCCTCGGGGAGCGGTGATAGAGTCGGGCATGTCCGGCACCCCCCGTTCGCCGACGCCGCGTGGTAGCCATTGCGCGAGCGGCGCGTGATGGACGAGCGTGCGCGTTGCGCTCTACGCTGCAGCGTCGTTGGCAGTCGCGCTGCTGGTCTCTCCCGATTCCCTTCGCGGGGCGCTGGCCTCGTCGGCGAGCGCGCTCTTCGAGGCGACGCCGTTCCTCCTCGCGTCGTCGGTCCTCGCTCGCCTGCTGCGCCGGCCCGGCGCAGCCGCTTATCTCGGTTGCGGCTGCGGCGGCGGGCCTTCGGCACGGTCGCTGCCGGCGGCGGTGGCGACCGCCCTGGTCTTCGGGCCTGCGGCAGCGGCGGCGCGTTTGGGTGCCGCGATCGTCGTCGCCCGAATCCTGCGCCGACGGGTGCATTCGCACTGTCCAGAAGAGCCTCCCGAGCTTCTCTCCGAGCTGGCTGCCCTGCTTCCGTCGGCCCTGCTGGCCGGCGCCGCGACGCAGTTCGGCGGCCTCCTCGACCCGGCGCGTTTGTCGCCGGCGCTCGGCATGCTTACCGGCGCACTCCTTGGTTTTGCCGCGGCACCCTGCGCCTTGGGCGGGGTCGCCGTCGCAGCCGCTCTGCACGCGCGGTCGCCGCTGGCATCGGCTGCGTTCCTCTGTGTGGCCGGCATCGTCGACCTGCGCGCGCTCGGGCCCCACCGGGACCTCGTCCGGCGCCGAGACGCACTCGCCTACGCGCTGCTCTCGGCAGCACTCGCCGCGGTCGCACTGCGTGGCGGCGAGTCGCTCGTGCATCCGCACCTCGTACCGGCGATCGGCACCGCCGCGGCGGTCGCGCTTTTCGGCGCCGTCGCGTCACGGCACGAACTCGCGCCCTTCCGGCGAGTCGCACCGCTGGTGATGATCGCCGGGGCGTTTAGCGGTGCTCCCGCGCCGGCGTACCACGCGACGGAGACGACGCTGGACGGACTCTTTCCCGGCGAACGCTTGACGTTTACCGGTACGCTGGTCCGCGAAGCGGCGCACGCCGCGCTCGTTCGCTACGCCATTACCTGCTGCCGTGCCGACGCCGCACCGGTCGTGGTGCGGCTCGCAGAAGTGCCGCCATACGGCACAGGCACGTGGCTGCGCGTCGACGGACGCGTCGACGGGGAGCTCCACTTGGACGCATCAGATATTCGACGCGTGCCCTCCCCGGCGGATCCGTTCGTCTATCGCTGAGCGCTACCCAGGATGGGCCGCCTTGCGCGGCTCCAGCAACTCGACCGGGACTCCGTTTGGATCCTCGACGAACGCGATGGCGCGCGTGCCGCCGGGCGATTTGTAGACGTCTTTGAGAACTTTGACGCCCTTGGTCTTCAACGCGTCGACGTACTGCTGCAGATCGCCCTCGACTTCGAGCGCAAGATGCTCGTACCGGTTTCCCAGCGAGTACTCGGGATGCTCCTCCAAGTCGTAGACGAGCTCGACGTACGAAGCCCAGTCGCTTCCAACGAACGCCATATCGGCATTCCCGGGGTAATGAAACGGCCCGTCGAGCAGACGCAGGCCGAGCTTCTTAGTGTAGAATTCGATCGATTCGTTCATGTCGTCGACGAAGATCGATGTATGAAGAAAGCGAGGCATGCCCGAGCGCTTAGCCTCCGGCGCTGCAACGCCTGCCTCGACGCTCCTGCGTCTGCGTGGAGTCTAGTGCAGAAAGTAGCGATACGTTGAAAAGACGAGGGCGACGTCGAGCGAATCGGCCGCGGCGATGACCGCGGCATCGCGAACCGAACCGCTCGGCGCGATGATCGCGCTGCAGCCACCTTCGACTGCCGCCTCTAGGCCATCGGGAAACGGAAAAAAGCCGTCACTCGCGCAGGCTGCGCCGCGCGCCAGTTCGCCTGCGCGCCGCGCGGCGATCTTGACGGCGCTCACGCGATTGGTCTGCCCCGCGCAAATTCCGCGCGTCGTTCCCCCGCGAACGATGACGATGCCGTTGCTCTTGACGTGCCGGACGACGTCCCACGCCAAAGCGAGATCGTGCCACTCCTGCGCGCTCGGACGCCGCCGGGTGACGACCTGCCAATCTTCGGCCGGAGCCGCCGGATCGTCGTTCTCCGCCAGCACCCCGCCCAGCGCGCTGCGCAAGCGTAGCTCGTGCGCGAGTTCGTCGGGGACCGAGGCGGCGAACTGCATGATCCGCAAATTGCGCTTCTTTTTCAACTGCTCGAGGGCTTGGGGATCGAACGCCGGCGCCGCAACGATTTCCAGAAAGTATTGCGCGAGCGTTTGCGCCGCTTCGAGATCGATGGCCGCGTCGGTTGCGACGATGCCCCCATAGGCAGAGACGGGATCGGCGCCGAGGGCTTCGCGCACCGCCAGCGCCACGCCGGAACGCTGCGCGACGCCGCACGGGATCGTGTGCTTGACGACGGCCGCGCGAACGAACCGTCCGCGATCGCTGCCGAACTCTGCACCCAGCGGCGCGCGCGAGAGCAGCCTCAGCGTCGCATCGAGATCGAGTAGATTGTTATACGACAGCGCCTTTCCGTGAAGTTGCGCGGGAAGCCGCTGCGGCCGGTCGAGGTAGAACGCTGCACGCTCTTGCGGATTGGTCCCGTAGCGCAGGCGCTTGGCTAGCGGCAGCGTCAGCGCGAGCGCGCCGGGAAGTTCGCTCGGCAGCACCTCACCTGCGGCCGCCAGATAGTGCGAGATCGCAACGTCGTACTCGGCCGTCCGTTCGAATGCCGCGATCGCCAAGCGGCGCCGCAACGCCGATGGGACGTGGCCGGCTTCGAGCTCGGCGCAGTACGGCGCGTATTGCGACGGATGCGTTAGAACGGCAACGTGTTCGAAGTTCTTCGCCGCCGCGCGCAGCAGCGAGACGCCGCCGATGTCGATCTGTTCGAGCGCCTCGCGAACGGTCGCACCTGGACGGGCGACGGTTGCTTCGAACGGATAGAGATTGACGACGACCGCGCAGATTTCGGGAATGGCGTACTTCTGCGCTTGCGCGAGGTGCGATTCGTCGCTTCGGTCGTAGAGAATCGCGCCGAAAATCTTGGGATGGAGGCTCTTGACGCGGCCGCCAAAAAGCGCCGGGAAGCCGGTGAGCTCCTCGACCGGGCGCGCCGCTACGCCGGCGTCCGCAAGATAGGCCTGGGTGCCCTCGGTCGCATAAATTTCGAAGCCGTGGCGCTCGAGCGTGCGTGCGAGTTCGTCGCACCCGGAACGATCGGAGACGGAAAAGAGCGCCGCCCGCCGGCGCACGGCCGGCCCACCGTCACGCAACCGACATTTCCGTTTCGGCCACGAGTTCGGCCGAAACGATCGCACTGACGCCGGGCTCTTTCGTCGTCACGCCGTACATGCGGTCTGCGGTCTCCATCGTCTTTTTGTTGTGGGTGACGATCACCATCTGCGATGCCGCCGCAAACTCGCGCACGAGCGCCGAGAAGCGTTCGATGTTCGCGTCGTCGAGGGCGGCGTCGACTTCGTCGAGCAGATAGAACGGAGCCGGCTTGGTTTCGATCAGGGCAAAAATCAGTGCGGCCGCGGTCATCGCGCGTTCGCCGCCCGAGAGTGCCGCCAGCGGCATCTGCTTCTTTCCCGGCGGCTGCACGGCGATTTCGATGCCGGTCTCGTTGAGATTATCCGGTTCGGTCTGCCACATCTTGGCATAGCCGCCGACGAAGAGCCGTTCGTACATTCGCGTGAACGCCGTGGCAACGCGTTCGAACGTCTCGTTGAACTGCACCTGGCTCTCGCGTTCGATCTCGGCGATCGATTCGAGCAACGTTGCTCTGGCAGAGGCTAGGTCTTCGAGCTGCGTGCGCAGGAACTGCTCGCGCTGCGCGACCTCTTCGCGCTCCGACTCGGCGTTGAGGTTGACGTTGGCTTCGAGCCGCGCGAGATCGTCGCGCAACTTCGGGAGTTCGTCGACGATCGCGTCGTCCTCGTCGCGGTAACGCGCCTCGACGTCGGCGCACTCTTCGTTGGTCGCGGGATGCTGCGCGAACTGCGAGACGAGCATCCCCAGTTCCGCCTCGATCTGCGCCAGGCGCGTGCGATGGCGCTCGCCTCCCGCAGAGGCGTCGCGCTCCGCCTGTTCGGCCAGCCGCAGCTCCGACTCGAGGCGTGCCTGCTCGGTCACCAACCCCTCGCGCTTGCCGCGTGCGGCTTCGAGCTCTCCGTCGAGCGATGCGATTCCGCGGCGCAGGCCGTCAACGTGGAGGTGCGCGCTGCGCGTCTCCTCCATCAGCGCTCCGATCTCCGCGAGCATCTGTTCGCGCGCGGAGGTCGCCCGGACGCTGTCGGCATCGAGCATTCCCAGGCGGGCCTTTGCCGCGTCGCGCTCGGCCGTCAGCGATGCGCTGCGCTCGCGCAGCTGCGACGCCCGGTCGCCGGCGGTGCTCTGCACTTCCTGCGCGCGCGCGATCTCCTCGCGAACGCGCTCGAGCGCGTCCTCTAGCCGCGTGCGCTCGCTGTCGCTCTGATCCGCTGCCGGCTCGCGGCGTTCGTATTCGAGCTCGATCTCGCGGGTGCGCGCGACCTGTTCGCGCAGCGCCGCGGCGGCGCCCCGCGCCGTCTCGAGATCGGTTTGCGTCCGCGCTACGTCGCTCGTCAGCGCCTCGGCCTGCGCGCGCGAGCCGACCAACTGCGCTTGCGCTCGTGCTTGGCGTTCGCGCGCCGCGTCGCGCTGCGCGATCGCCGTTTCCGTCTGCGCGTGGGCCGCGTGCAGCGCGGCTTCGCTCTCTTCCAGCTTGGCGCGCATTCCCACGAGCGACTCGCGCAAAGTCGCTGCCAAAAAGCGGCGCGAGAGGATCGAGCGTTCGCGCGCGAAGCGTCCGCCGGTGATCGCGCCGCCGCCGGTGATCTGTTCGCCGCCCAGCGTCACGATCGTGTCGCGCACGCCGCGTTCGCGAACCAGCTCGATTCCCGTTTCGAGCCGGTCGACGATCAGCACGTTGCCCACCAGAAAGTTGACGATTCCGGCGTACCGGGGCGCGGTCTGCAGCAACGTGTGCGCGTATCCGAGCACCCCCGCAATCGCAGCGATCTTGGCGTCGAGGGTCCGCCCGGTGCGATCGGCAAGGGTATCGAGAGGCAGAAACGTGGCTCGTCCCGCCTCTTTGCGATTGAGAAACTCGACGCAACGCTCCGCATCTTCAGACGTGGTCGTTACGACGTTAGAGAGCCGCGCGCCGAACGCAACGTCCATTGCGCGCGCGAAGCGTTCGTTCGTCGCGATCAAGTTCGAAACGATCTCTTCGATCCCGCGCAGCTCGCCGCGCTGCCACGCCTCGACGACGGCCCGCGTGCCGGGAACGTGCCCCTCCAGGGAGTTTTCGAGCTCTTCGATCGTGTGGAGGCGCGATTGTGCGGCGGCGACTTCGCCCGAGCGGTCGCGATGCAGCGCCAGCGCCGCCGCGACGTCTTTCTGCGCGTCCGCGAGACGCTGCGTGGCGTTCTCGGCACGGCCGCGCGCTTCGAGCAAGTCGGATTCGAGCGCTGCGACGGCGCGTTTACGCTCCTCGTAGCCGTGGGCCGCCGCGCCGGCAGCGATCTCGGCTTGCTGGGTGCGATCGCGCGCGACCCGCTCTTCCCGCTCCAGCCGTTCGCCTTCGCTGCGTACGCTCTCGGCCTGGACGCGCCGCTCCGCCATTCGCGCCGCGAGTTCGGCCGCTTGGGCCTCGACTTCGCGCAGCTCCGTAAACACGCTTTCGAGTTGCCCGCGCGCGTGCGAGAGTGCGGCCGAAGCATTCACCTCTCGCTCGCGTGCCGCTTCGAGTTCGGCGAGCAACGGCGACAGCTGATCGTCCAGCCGTGACGCGGTGGCGAGCAGAGAGTCGCGCTCCTCTTCGACGCGGCGCGCGTCCTGCGATGTCTGCGTCGATTGCCGTTCCAGCGCTTCCCGCCGCGCGAGCGCTGCCGCGTACTCCGCCTCGACGCGCGCAACGTCGGCGCGTTCGTTTTGCAGCTTCGTGCGAAGCTCTTCGAGCTGCAGTTCGCAGCGGTAGAGCTGGGTGCGCACCGCCGCGGCCTGCGCCCCGTGCGTCGCCGCTTGCGCGGCGGCGGCCGCGCGCAGCTCTTCCTGTCTCTCCAAATCCTCACGAAGATGCGTTTGTTCGGCTCGCCGCGACGCTCCAGCCCGCAGGTAACCAAGGATCTCGAGGTCGCGCAGGCGGCTGCTGACTCGGCGGTAGCGCTTCGCGCGCCGCAGCTGCGTATCGAGCTCGGGAATGCGCCGTTCGAGTTCGGCGATCAAGTCGCTGATCCGTATCGCGTTTTGCTCGGTCCGTTCGAGCCGGCGCAGCGACTCGTGCTTGCGCGCCAAGAACTTACCGATGCCGGCGGTCTCTTCGAAAAGTGCGCGGCGTTCGGTGGGTTTGCTCACCAGGATCGCATCGATTTGGCCCTGAGAAACGATCGCGTACGAACCGGGGCCCAGCCCCGTTCCCATCACCAGCTCGACGAGATCCCGCAAGCGGACCTGCGCGCGATTGATGAAGTATTCGCTCTCGCCGACGCGGTAGGCTCGGCGGGTAATTTCGACTTCGCCGAACTCGATCGGCAGCGCGCGATCGGAGTTGTCGAACAGCAGCGAGACCTCGGCCAGTCCGAGCGGCTTGCGGGCCTCGTTGCCGGCAAAGATCACGTCCTCTAAACGGCCCGAGCGCAGGCTCTTGGAGGACGTTTCGCCGAGTACCCAACGAAACGCATCGACGAGATTCGATTTACCCGAACCATTGGGTCCAACGATCGCGGTGACGCCGTCGCCGAACTCCAGCGTCGTCGGCTCGGCGAACGTCTTGAAGCCGAACGCGCGGATTTTTCGCAGTTTCACGTGCCGGCCGGAGCGCGCCCGTCGCCGAGGGTCAAGCACAGAAGGGCTGATTTCGCAGCCTCCTGCTGCGCGGCTTTTTTCGAAGGGCCCTCACCCTTGCCCAGCATCTTTCCGTTCACGGTTACGCGCGAGTTAAACGCGGGCTGCTGCGGGGTGCCGCGACTGGTCTCCCGATAAACCGGCGTTCCGGCGAGGTGCTCTTGCGCGTAGTGCTGCAGCCGCGTTTTCGAGTCGAGCAGCATCTCGGGCGAGTGATCGAGCGCTTCGATGTGCGAGGCGACAACGAACGCTCGCGCCTTCTCCAGTCCAAAGCGGAGGAAGAGCGCTCCGACGAAGGCTTCGAAGGCGTCGGCCAGCACCGACGTGTTGTCGGTTCCCCCGTCGGCACGCATCCCCGCGCCCAGCTGCGTGAGGCCGGAGAATCCCAGCCGCCGCGCGGTCTGCGCGAGCTGCGCGTCGTTGACGATCGCCGCCTTGCGCAGCGTCAAAAGCCCCTCCGGCTCATCAGGAAAGCGTTCGTAAAGCCAGCCCGCTGCGATGGCGCCTAACACCGAATCGCCCAGAAACTCCATGCGGTCGTTCGAACTGCCGCCGCGTTCCTTTGCATAACTCTGATGCACGAACGCGCGCTCGAAAAGGCTGTGGTCGCGGAGTTGACGCACGCCGGCGACTCGCAGCAGCGCGCGCAGTCTCCGGCGGTATGCCTCACCACTCACGTGAACTTCCCATCGAACGCACGGCCGAGTTAGCCGGGGCGAACCTTGCCGAAAACGATCACGCTGTTATGGCCGCCGAAACCAAACGAGTTCGAGAGCGCCACGCGAATCGGAGCACTTCGAGCGACGTTCGGCACGTAGTCGAGCCTGCATTCCGGATCGGGAAACTCATAGTTGATCGTGGGCGGCATCAGGTCGTGATAGACGGCGAGCGCCGTCGCCACGCCCTCGATCCCTCCGGCGGCACCGAGCGCGTGACCGTGCATGGACTTCGTCGAGCTCACGCCGATTCGGTTTGCGTGCTCGCCGAAGGTGCCTTCGATCGCCTTGGACTCCGCGGGATCGCCCATCGGCGTCGAGGTGCCGTGCGCGTTGATGTAGTCGATGTCTTCGGGCCGAACGTGCGCCCCGGCAAGCGCGCGCGTCAGTGCCAGCCGAACGCCCCTGCCGTCGGGGTCGGGCGCCACCAGATCGTAGGCGTCGGCCGACTGACCGTAGCCGAGCACCTCGCAATAGATCGAGGCTCCGCGGGCGCGCGCGTGTTCGTACTCCTCGAGCACCAAGATCCCAGCGCCCTCGCCGAGCACGAAGCCGTCGCGCTCGCGATCGAAGGGGCGGCTGGCTCGCGCCGGGTCGTCGTTTCGCGTCGACATCGCGCGCATCGAACAGAAGCCGCCGACCGCCAGGGGCGAGACGGTCGCCTCGCTTCCGCCGGCGATCATCGCGATCGCGTCGCCGTGGACGATCGCGTTGTACGCCGTAACGATCGCATCGTTGCCGCTCGCGCACGCGCTGGCTGCGGCAAAGAACGGTCCCTGGTATCCGTACGCCATCGAGATGTGCGCCGGCGCCGCGTTGGCCATGAGCATCGGGATGAAGAACGGCGTGACCTTCGACCAGGTGCCGTTCTCGTTGGCTTTGTCGGAGTTGAGCCAGAAGGTAATGATCCCGCCGATGCCGGTTCCGATGACGCCGCCGACCTGCGCCTTGAACTCGGGGTCGTCGGGAAGTTTCGCGTCGGCGATTGCTTCGCGCGCAGCGACGAACCCGAACTGCGTGAAGCGGTCCATTCGACGCGCTTCTTTGCGACCGATCAGCTGTTCGGGATACCAGTCCTTCACTTCACCCGCAAAGCGCGTGATGAAGTCGCTCGCATCGAAGGCGGTGATCGGTGCGATTCCGGATTCCCCCGCGATCAGGCGCCGCCAAAAGTCATCGCGCGTGTTACCAACCGGGGTGACTGCTCCGAGCCCCGTCACGACGACGCGTCGGCGGGCAGGCGGCTGCATACTAGAGAGGCTCAAAACTTCAGCAAGTTACGGCGGCGTCGGGGTGTGTCCCCCCTCGCCGAGGCGGCCATTGAGCTTGCGTTGCGCGACCCCGGCGGATATAATCAGGGGCTGTCTGCCACCAGGGTGTGGGGCACTACTCGATCACCGAAGGGACGTTATGAAGCGGACGTATCAGCCGCACAATCGCCGGCGTAAGCGCGTGCACGGCTTTTTAGAACGGATGAGCACCAAAGCCGGGCGCAAAGTACTCGCGCGCCGCCGGAAGAAGGGGCGCCATCGCCTTACCGTCTGAATGCGCCGGGTGGCAAGCCTCCGCCGTCAGGCGGACTTTGCACGGCTGCGCCGGACCGGGCGTCGCGTTTCCAGCCACAGTCTCACCATTTATCGAACCGACCTGCTCGCGGACGAGACGTCGCTCGTGGGCATTACGGTAAGCAAAGCTATTGGAAAGGCCGTGGTGCGAAACAAAGTGCGTCGACGTTTGTCGGCGATCGTCCGTGAGCTGCTCCCGGCGTACGGCGCGATGCGCCTGCTCGTCGTCCCGCGGCCGTCGGCCGCCGTTGCCCGCTTTACCGATTTGAAGGCCGAAGTAACTTCGGCGCTCGGCGCGGCGTAAGAGTGCTCGTGCGGAACGTCGCTCTAGGATTGCTGCGCGGTTATCAGCTGCTCGTCTCGCCGCTGCTTCCCCCCGCGTGCCGCTTTTATCCGAGTTGCTCTGCGTACGCGATGGTCGCAGTTGCGGAGCACGGGACGCTGCGCGGAACGTGGCTGGCCGTCTGCCGGCTCGCCCGTTGTCACCCTTGGCATCCCGGCGGCGTCGATTTCGTTCCCGGCGCGGAGCCGAGGTAGACCGTGCACGTCCTGCTCGCCGCCTCTTGGCTCGACCCGATCGTCAACGTTCTCTCCGGGGTCGTCATGGCGATCGACAAACCGATCGGCAACCTCGGCTGGAGCCTCATCGTTCTGGCTGCCTTGATTCGCCTGGTATTCTGGCCGCTCAACACGGCGCAGTTCAAGGCGTTCCTCAAGATGCAGAAGATCGCACCGCTGCTCAAGCGCGTGCAAGAGCGCCATAAAGACGATCGTCAGAAGCAGCAGCAAGAGACGATGGAGCTCTACCGCCAGCACAAGGTGAATCCGTTCGCCGGCTGCTGGCCGATGCTCGTTCAGTACCCGGTCATCATCAGCGTCTACTACGTGGTACTCAACCACAAGGAGCTGTTCGCCAACCAGAATTGGATGTGGATCGGCAGCGCCTTCACCAAGAGTGCGAGCGCGCCCGCAATCTTCGGGACGCCGGTCTTTGCCGCGAGCCTCGCGGTTCCCGACCTCGTGTTGATCCTGCTCTACGCAGCCTCGATGTACTTCAGCATCCGCTACGTCAGTCAGCCGGCGACCGATCCGCAACAGGCGCAGATGCAACGGACGATGGCCTGGATTTCGCCGGTAATGCTGGGGTTTTTCGGCTGGCGCTACCACTGGCCGTCGGCGATGGTCCTGTACTGGTTCTCCTACAATATCCTGACGATGGGACAGCAGTTCTTTCTACTGCGGCGTTACCATCAGCCGCTCGCGCTGATCGACAGCGAGCACGCGATCACCGAGAGCGTCGCGAGCGATCCGCCCAAAACAAAGAGCAACGGCGTGAAAGCGATCGCGGCCGGAAACGGCACAACGAAGCCGGCTGCGCGCTCGTCGCGCTCGAAGCGCAAGAACAAAAAAGGCACGTAAGAAAGCATCCATCATGTTATATGAAGACGATTTCGAGTTTGAGGAGCAGCCCGCCAACGTCAGGGATCGCGCGATCCCCGGACGTTCGGGCGGGGGCCGCAGCGGCGGTACGCGGCGGCGCGACAACCGGCGAACCGGTCCTCCCTCGCGGCAAGCCTCAGAAATGCCCGAAGACGCAAAGCCGGCCGGCGATCTCCTGCGCGAGATCTTAGAGCGAATGGGTTCCGGTTCGACCGAGATCTACTATATATCGCGCCCCGAAGGCGAGTACTTGGAGGTCGCCGGTCCAGACCTGGCGATGCTGATCGGACGCCACGGAAACACGCTCGAAGCGCTCAACCTGATCTTTAACAACGCCTTCAATGCCGGCGTCCGGAACAACCGTCGCTACTATACGATCGACGCCGAGGGTTACCGCGCCCATCGTGCCGACGTGCTCAAATCGTTGGCGCTGGCGACCGTCGACCGCTGCGTGCGCGAGAAAGCGCCGCAGAAGCTCGAGCCGATGCTGCCCTCGGAGCGAAAGATCGTCCATCTCGCGCTGGCCGATTCGGAGTTGGTGCGCACCGAGTCCGAAGGCGAAGAGCCGGAGCGGCGCGTCGTCATCTTTCCCCGCTGAACCGTGGCGCGCCCCGGCCCGCCGCAGTGACGGGAGCGCCGAGCCAGACGATCGTGGCGGTTGCGACGCCGCCGGGAAGCGGAGGCATCAGCATCGTGCGCGTCAGCGGTCCGGCCATCGCACCGCTCGTGCAGCGCTTCCTGCGCCCGAGCTCGCCCCTGCCGCCGAGGGTCGCGACGCGGGTTACGCTCCTCGATAGCGAGGGTGAACCGCTCGATCGCGGCCTTGCACTGCTTTTTCCAGGGCCGAACAGCTATACCGGTGAGGACGTACTCGAACTCCACACCCACGGCTCGCCGGTCGTCGTACGCGAGGTGGTTCGGTCGCTGCTCGAAGGCGGAGCGCGCCTCGCCGCGCCGGGCGAGTTTACGCGCCGGGCCTTTTTCAATGGAAAGCTCGGCCTCCACGAAGCCGCGGCGGTGGCCGCCCTCATCGAGGCGCGCACGCGCCGCGCGGCCCGGGCGGCGCTGGCGAACCTGGAGAGCGGAGTCGGCGCTGCCGTCAGGGAGATACGCAACGGGATCGCCGCAATCGTCGAAGAGCTCGAGGGGGCGATCGACTTTCCCGATGAGGTTCCCGAACCGGGCCGCGCCGGCCTCATCGAGCGGATTGCGCCGCTCTACGACCGGCTCGATCGGCTGAGGCGCGACGGCGAGGCAGGCCGGATCCTCCGCGAGGGGCTTTCCGTCGCGATCGTCGGTCCGCCCAACGCCGGGAAATCCTCGCTGCTCAACGCTCTGCTCGGAACGGAACGCGCGATCGTATCGGATATTCCGGGGACGACCCGCGATACGATCGAGGAACTGCTCGCCATCGACGGCGTTCCCGTCCGGCTGATCGATACGGCCGGCATCCGCAGCCACGCGGACCGGCTCGAATCCCGCGGAATCGCCCGCACCAAGGCGGCGCTCGAATCGGCCGACGTAGCGCTGGTCGTCATCGACGGGTCGCTTCCGCCCGATCCCGACGTCGACGAGCTGCTCGACCGCACGTCGCAACGCGCGCGGGTCGTCTACCTCAACAAAGCCGATCTCGGAACCGACCCCCATCTGCGGCACCGCGAACCGCACGCCATCGTCGGAAGCGTGGACCGGCAACCGACGCTAAAGGAGTTGCGCGATGCCATCGCTCAAGCCGGCTGGCACGGCGTTGCCTTCGACGCGACGCGCCCGCACCTCGCCGCGCTCTATGAGTTCGAAGCCGCCAACGACGCGCTCGACGCACTGCGCCGGGCCCGGGAGTCGCTCGCAACAGGTGAGCCCGTGGATTTTGCCGCGACCGAGCTCGGACGCGCATTTTCCGCTCTCGGGCATGTAAGCGAGCCGGTGGCCGCCGAAGAAATCATCGCCGGCATCTTCTCGCGCTTTTGCATCGGAAAGTAACACGCACTCAAAAAGGAGAGAAACCACATGCGCCGCCTTCTTCTCTTGGGGCTGACCGCTGCGACGTTTCTATGGCCCGGCGCCGCGTACGCGAAGGTCGAATCGAACCTGGGCGTCACGATCGGCAGCTGCGTCGTCAACTCCAACGGCAGCAATCAAACCAACGGCGTCAACGTCGTTTACTACAATACGCACAAGTCCCCGGCAACCGAAGTCGATTTCAAAGTGAAATATCGCAAGCACACCTACGTTCTAGTGGATCGGGGTTCGTTTTCTGCAGGTGCGCAGATCAATCACAACCTAACCGACGCGCTGGTAGGCGAGCTTTGGCAGGGTCCGCAGCCGAAGCTCTGCACCGTGCAGCGCGTTCTGCTTGCCAACGGCAAGGAGTTTGAATAACGTCATGTTAGCAAAAGGTTTAGTCGACGTCGTCGCCCGCAACTGGTGGGTGCTCCTGATCCGCGGCATCGCCGCGATCGTCTTCGGGCTGCTCGCGCTCTTGTGGCCGGGCGCGACGATTCTGGCGATCGGAATTCTTTTCGGCGCCTACGCGCTCATCGACGGCGTCTTCGCAATTTATGCGACAATTCGAGCCGCGGAGCAGCATCAGCCGCGCTTATGGCCGCTGATGCTCGAAGGGGTCGTCGGAATTTTGATTGCGGCCATTACGTTTTACGACGTCGGCATCACGCTGTTCGCGCTCTATCTCACGATCGCCGCGTGGGCGTTCATCACCGGAATTCTCGAGATCGTCGCGGCATTTCAGCTGCGCAAGCATATCAGCAACGAGTTCTGGCTGATTCTGGGCGGCCTCGCGTCGATCGCTTTCGGCGTTTTGATGCTTTGGCGTCCGCTCGCCGGTGCGCTCGCGATCATCTGGCTGATCGGAGCGTATGCGATCGTCTTCGGCATCATGATGATCGCGTTTTCGCTGCGGCTGCGCTCGCACGCGACGACGTCACCGGCCGTACCGGCAACCTAGGTTTTCAGTGGCCGACGATGCCGGCGCGATCGTCGTAGGCGGCGGTCACGCCGGCGTCGAGGCGGCGCTTGCAGCCGCCGCGCTGGGCGTTCCAACCCTGCTAATCACCGGCGATCCTGAAAAGATCTGCACCCTTCCTTGCAATCCGTCGATCGGCGGCAGCGCCAAAGGGCAGCTCGTGCGTGAAATCGACGCACTCGGTGGAGCGATGGGCCGTTTCGCCGACCGCTGCAGCCTTCACGCGCGCTTCCTCAACGAAAGCAAGGGTCCGGCGGTGCGTGCCTTGCGTCAGCAAATGGACAAGCCTGCCTATCGCGACCTGGCCACGCAGGTGCTCCATACCACGCGCAACCTCCAAATCGTCGAGGGCCTCGTGGAGAATTTGCTCGTCGAGAGCGGCGAGATTCGCGGCGTCACCTGTGCCGGCGGCCGGAAGTTTCATGCCAAGAGGGTGGTCCTTGCGACCGGAACGTTTTTGGGCGGAAAGTCTTTTTGCGGGGACGTCGTCCGCGACGAGGGGCGCTTCGGCGAGGCACCGGCCGCTGGACTCGCGCTCGCGCTCCGCGCGCTCGGCTTTCCTACGCAGCGGCTGAAAACGGGCACGCCGCCGCGCATTGCCAAGGACAGCGTCGACTACGGCGCCCTGACCCCTCAGCCACCGAGCCTGCTTCCGCTGCTTTTCTCGGATTCGAGCGAACGCCGTTTCGCCGGTCCCCAGCTCCCTTGCTATCTCACCGAAACCAATGCGCGGACGCACGCGCTCGTGCGCGAGAACCTTCACCGTTCTCCGCTCTACGGGCTCGATTTGATTCGCGGGATCGGGCCGCGGTATTGCCCCTCGATCGAAGACAAAGTCGTCAAGTTCGCGCACAATCCGACGCACCAGATCTTCCTAGAACCCGAGGGCTGGGACGAGCCGACGCTCTACGTCGGCGGCTTCTCGACCTCGCTGCCCGGCGAAGTTCAGCTGGCGATGCTGCAAACGCTGCGCGGGCTCGAGGAGTGCCGGATGCTGCGCGCCGGGTATGCCGTCGAATACGACATGGTCCCGCCGACCGAGCTCGACGAGACGTTGCAGACGCGGCGCATCGGCGGCCTCTATCACTGCGGGCAGCTCAACGGAACGTCCGGATACGAGGAGGCCGCCGCGCAGGGGCTCGTTGCGGGCCTCAACGCCGCGCGAGCTGCCCGCGGCGACGAGCCGCTGCGTCTGAGCCGCTCGCAGGCGTACATCGGCGTCCTGATCGACGATTTGGTGACCCGCGGGGTAGACGAGCCGTACCGGATGCTAACCTCGCGGGCCGAGCATCGCGTCCTGCTGCGGCACGATAACGCGGATCTGCGGCTGACGCCCGCCGGGCGCGAGAACGGATTGGTCGGAGACGCCCAGTGGGAGGCGTTTTTGCGCCGGCGATCGCAGCTCGAAGCCGGCCGGCGGAAGGCGGAAAACACGCGAATTGGGGCCGATTGCATCGGCGGAGAGCGCTTCCCGCCAGGGCAGACCCTGGCAGACGCGTTGCGCCGGCCGGCACTGGGCTTTTCCGACGTCGCGGAACGCTTCGATCCGCCTCTCAACCCCGAGATCGGCGAGCGCGTCGCGATCGAGCTCAAATGCGAAGGCTACGTCCGCCGTCAAGAACTGGCCATCGAACGCGCCACCAAGAGCGAAAATGTCACAATTCCGCCGGATTTCGATTACGGCGCGATCGCCGCGCTCTCGCGCGAAGCGCGCGAAAAGCTTGGCAAACGGCGCCCGCGCACTCTCGGGATGGCCGGCCGCATTCCCGGCATTACCCCGTCGGACGTTGCGATCGTCGGCGTCTTCCTGCACGCCGGGCGGCGCGAGCTTGCGCCCGTGGCCGGTTGAGGCGTTGGCGGAGAGCGACCTCGCAGAACTCGAAGAGCTGCTCGCCGGCGTTTACCCCGATGAAGCAATCGTCGGTCGGTTGGCGCGCTACGGCAGTCTCGTCCTTGAGGCAAACCGCCGCGTTAATATTACCGGCGCGAAGACCGCCGCCGACGTGGCGGCGCACATTGCCGATAGTCTGAGCGTCCTTCCGTACGTCCACCCTCCGTACGTCGACGTCGGATCCGGTGCGGGATTTCCAGCGATCCCAATCGCCATCGTCAGCGGAATCGACGTGACGATGATCGAGTCTACCGGCAAGAAGGCACACGTCCTGGAGGCCTTGCTGGCTGGCCTTGCGCTTCCCGGCCGCGTCGTGGCGGAGCGTGCGGAAATCGCGGGTCATCAGGCCGAACTGCGCGAGCAGTTTGTTTCCGGAACCTGCCGCGCCGTCGCCGGCGGTTCGGTCACCGCGGAGTTGCTGCTTCCGCTCGTCAGGATCGGCGGAACGGCCGTGCTGCAGCGCGGCCGGCTCGATGAAGGCGAGCGCGCCAGCCTGGAAGACGCGGCGCTGGTGTTGGGTGGACGGCTCGACGAGATCCTCCCCGCGGGCGGCGAACGCCGAATCGTTCTTCTGAAAAAGGATCGCGGCACGCCGTTGCGCTTTCCGCGGCGCACCGGTACCGCGAAAAAGCGTCCGCTCTGCTCGTAGGCGAGGAGTCGTAATGTTTCACGGGAAACTTACCGGTGAAACAAAACGGAGCATGAAGCGCTTGGAAACGGCTCACTCTGAGTTTGAGAAGGGGTTGATCCTCGGCCTCTTGATCGCTCAGGGTCACCTCGGGGGTGACGGCAAGCAGCCGCAAATCACCCTAAAGATGCACGTTCGCCACGAGCGGCTGCTCCTTTGGCTGCGCGATCGACTGCCGGGATCGCGACTCTACGGGCCCTATCACCACGCCGGCCGGCACTATTTCCAGTTGATGATACGAGGCCCGCGGCTTCGCGCCGAAGTGATCCCCCTTTTGCAGACCCTTCCATGGAAAGAGCTGGACGAGCACTCCTACGACCGGATGAACGCGATGGTAGAGCGTTACGGCCTGCGGCCCGATTCTGTTTCGCCGGGTAGTTCCACGTGAAACTTTCCGCGCTCGATTTCCGCCTCGCCGAGGTACTCCCGCCCGGCTCGCTCTTCGCCGTTGGAGGCCGGGTCCGCGACGAAATTCGGGCAAGCTTGGGCCAAATCCAGACCCCGCCCGCAGATTCTGACTACGTCGTCGTGGGGGTACCCCTCACAGAGCTCGTCGAGCGCCTGAGCCAAAACGCGCGCGTGGATCTGGTCGGCGCCTCTTTCGCAGTTTTGAAGGTCACGAGCGCCGGCGAGACGGTAGACGTCGCCTTGCCTCGGCGCGAACGCTCGACCGGCATCGGGCATCGGGATTTCGAGGTCGAGAGCGGCGCCGGCGTGACCTTGGAGGAAGACCTTTCGCGACGCGACTTCCGCATGAACATGATGGCACGGTCGCTTCCGGCCGGCGCGCTGGTCGACCCGTACGGGGGCGAGGCAGATATCCGGGCACGCCGCATCGATCTTCTTTCGCCCGCGGCCTTCGATGAGGACCCCCTCCGGATGCTGCGCGCTGCCCAGTTCGCCGCGCGTTTCGAATACAAAACGACCGGAGCGCTGCGCATGGCGATGAACGCCGCCGCCCCCTTGGTGACGAGCGTCGCGGCCGAACGCGTCCAGGACGAGCTTACAAAACTGCTCGCGCTGGCAAAAAAGCCGTCGATCGGCCTCGAGCTGCTGCGATCGACCAACG
Source organism: Candidatus Cybelea sp. (assembly GCA_036267315.1). Taxonomy (GTDB): domain Bacteria; phylum Vulcanimicrobiota; class Vulcanimicrobiia; order Vulcanimicrobiales; family Vulcanimicrobiaceae; genus Cybelea. The sequence continues at coordinate 128,236 of DATAWH010000011.1, forward strand.
TGCTGCGGTACCTCTGGCCGGAGCTGCTCGAAGGGGTCGCGGTCGAGCAGAACGAGTGGCACGCTTACGACGTCTGGGGGCATTTGATGGCGACGGTCGATGCGGCACCGCCGGGAGATCTGACCCTTCGGCTCGCCGCCCTGCTGCACGACGTCGCAAAGCCGCGCACCAAGGACGGACCGCACTTTTATAAGCACGAGTATTTTGGCGGCGAGATGACCGAGGAAATGCTGTCGCGCTTCCGCTTCCCGAGCGAGACCGTGCGCACCGTCGCGCACCTCGTGCGCCAACACATGTACAGCCTCGATCCGGACCTCGGCGACGCCGGCCTGCGGCGCTTTATCCGCCGGGTCGAGCCGGCACACATCGAACACTTGTTCGCATTGCGTCGCGCCGATATCCTCGGAAGTGGGCTCCCGAAACGCAACGACGATAACGAGCGGTTCGAGGCCCGCGTGCACGCGGAGATCGAGCGAAGGCCCGCCTTTGCGGTCACCGATCTGGCGGTCGACGGCGACGACGTCATCGCCGCCCTGCGCCGCCGGGGAGACGTCCCCGCGGGCTTTCGCGGAGACCGGCGCGTTGGCGACGCGCTCCAGTGGCTCTTCGAGCAGGTCACCGACGAGCCCGGACGTAACGAGCGGGCGTTGCTGTTGCAGATCCTCGATCAGCATCTCGAACACAAGCGCACGCCCGAAAGAATCGGAGAGTAGCTCTGGGCCGCGTCATCGCGCTCGTCAATCAAAAGGGCGGAGTCGGCAAAAGCACGACGGCGGTCAATCTCGGCGCGGCCTTAGCGATGCTGGGGCGCCGCGTCCTCGTCGTCGACATCGATCCGCAGGGCAACGCGACCACCGGCCTGGGCGTCGACAAAAAACAGCTCGCCCACGACGTCTACCACGCGTTGATGCAGGAAGCCACGCTCGAAGAGGTCGTCGTGCCTACGGAAGTCGAGAACCTGCACCTCGCCCCCGCGACGATCAATCTTGCCGGCGCAGACGTCGAACTCGTCGCCGCGCTCTCGCGCGAAACGCGGCTCCGTCAGGCCCTCGCGCCGCTGGAAAATTCGTACGATTTGGTGCTCGTGGATTCACCGCCGTCGCTGGGCCTGCTGACGATCAACGCGCTGACCGCGGCCGACGATTGCATCATTCCGGTGCAGGCGGAGTTTTACGCACTCGAAGGCCTCGCGCAGCTTACCAACGTCATTTGGCGCGTGCGCGACGCGCTCAACCCGACGCTTCACGTCAGCGGCGTCCTCGTTACGATGTTCGACGGGCGGACCCGGCTGGCGATCGAGGTGATTCGCGAACTCGAAAAATATTTTCCGCGCGAAATTTTTAAGACGCAAATACCGCGCAACGTTCGCCTCTCCGAAGCGCCGTCGTACGGTAAACCGGTCATTCTCTTCGATCTCAAGAGCCGCGGCGCGCAAGCCTACATCGCGGTCGCGCGCGAAATGCTCGAGCCCGCGCGGGCTTCTGCGTGAGCACTCGCCGCGGCTTGGGACGAGGATTGGCGGCACTGCTGGGTGACTCTGCCGTGCCGGTCACGACGTCGCAAGCAATCGTTCGCGAAATTCCGCTGGGCGCGATTACGCCCAATCCGTTTCAACCGCGCAAGCATTTCGACGACGATGCGCTCGAGGAACTCAAAGCGTCGATCGCCGAGTACGGCGTTCTCGTTCCGATCATCGTCCGCCGGCGCGACGACGGCTACGAGCTCATCGCCGGAGAGCGGCGCTGGCGCGCGTGTTCGGCGCTGCAGCGAAACGCGATTCCGGCAATCGTGCGCGCGAGCGACGACCGCGAAACGCTCGAACTCGCGATCGTCGAAAACTTGCAGCGCGAGAACCTCAATCCGCTCGAAGAAGCCGCCGGCTTTGCCTATCTCATTGACGAGCACGAGTTGACGCAAGAAGAGGTCGCGCACCGTCTGGGCAAGAGCCGGCCGGCCGTCGCGAACGCGCTTCGGCTGCTCGGGCTCTCGGAAACGATCAAGGCGATGCTGGTCGGCGGCGAACTTTCGGCCGGCCACGCTCGTGCGCTGCTGGCCGTTCCGGCGGCCGTGCGCGAGCGGCTCGCGCAGCGCGCGAGCAAGGAGGGCTTGACGGTGCGCAGCCTCGAGCGGCTCGCAAGCGCGACGGCGCCGGCACCGCAGAAGGAGCGCAGCCCCAGCGCGGCGCTCTCGCCCGACGAGCACGACTTCGAACGCCGCTTGCGCGAACGTTTCGGCACGCACGTCGCGCTCGTACGCGCCGGACGCGGCGGCCGCATCGAACTGCGCTTTGCAAACGACGACGAGCTGCTGCGCTTGGGCGATTTGCTATTGTCGAAAGAACCATAAGGAGTTCGGGTAGTGCTCTTTCCCGTTTCGCGCATCGTCTCGCTCGTCATGGCCGGAGTTCTGTGTTTTGGAATTCTCGTGCCGCTTTCACTCGCGCGCCACAGCCTCGCGCTTGCCGTCGTCGTCGCGGTCGTTTACATCGCCTACCTCGTCGCCAACTTCATCTTGTGGAAACGGATGCGTTCCCGCGCGTAACGCGCGCCTCGAGGGCGGCGCAACTGCACGGACCCTACGCGATTCTCGACGAGAAGCCCGACGTCGCGCAACGGGCCGCCGCGCTTCTCGCGGCGGGCGTGCGAATCGTTCAGTACCGCCCGAAAGACGCGTTTCGCGCGCAGACCCTGCGCCGTCTGCGCGAACTCACGCGCGAGCGCGACGCCATCCTCATTCTCAACGACGACTGGCGCCGTGCCGTGGAGTTCGACTGTGACGGCGTTCACCTCGGCCCCCAAGACGACGGGTTCACCGGGCCGTCGACGGTGCGCGCGGCCTTGGAGGAACGTTTGATCGGACTCTCCTGCGGAACGGCGGCCGAAGTCGAGCGCGCCGGCGCGAGCGACGTCGACTATCTTGGCATCGGCTCGGTCTTTACAACCGCTTCGAAGGCCGACGCGGGCGCGCCGATCGGCCTTGACGGCCTGCGCGCGCTTACGGCGCGGACGCGCCTTCCGGTTGCAGCGATCGGCGGCATTGGCGAGGAGCACATTCAAGCGGTGCGCGCGACCGGGGTTGCGATGGCGGCGGTTCTTTCCGCGCTCGCCGGTCCCGGCGCGGGCGACGTCGCAGCGCGGCTCGTACGCGCGTGGTCAGCGCGGGGGTAACCACCACGGATCGCATCGTCCTATCCATCGGTACGACCCATCCATGGAACGTCGCCGGCGTCGGCCGCGACCTCGTCGTGGGCGCAGCGTTGGGCGCGCGAGTCTTCACCGCCGTCGCCGCGCTGAGCGCGCAAGATGCCCGCGGCGTCAGCGCTCTCGTTCCGGTCGACGTGGCATTTTTGGAACGTCAACTGGAAACGCTGCCCTGGGAGAGCGCCGGCGCCGTCCGCGTCGGCGCGTTGCCGAGCGCGCAGGCCGTTGCCGCCGTCGCCGTAGCTCTTGCCGCACGACCCGGGCTGCCCGCGGTCGTCGACCCGGTAATGCGCGCGAGCCGCGGCGGCGAACTCGGGGACGCGTCCGCCCGCGCCCCCCTGCGCGACCGCCTGGCGTGCCTGCCCAACGTCATTCTTACTCCCAACCTCGACGAAGCGCGCTTCTTGCTCGATTGCCCTCCGATCGATCGCGACGGCCTGGCCGACGCGGCGCTCCGCTTGCGCGCCCGCGGGGCGGCGGCCGTTTTGCTTACCGGCGGCCACCTCGAAGGCGATCCCGCCGACGCGCTTGCCTCAAGCGAGGGGGTCGAGATCTTGAGCGATTCGCGGATCGCCGGCTCGATGCACGGTACCGGCTGCACGCTCGCCATGGCGATCGCGTGCGAGTTAGCCGCCGGAAGCGAACTTCGTCACGCCGTTCGCGCGGCGCGCAGCTTCGTGCGATCGCAAATCGCCAAGCATTGAGCGCCGCGAGAGGCATTTTTCTTCGGGTGGCCGCATTGACGCGCGGATGAACCCGGGTAAACGGCGCGTGATGTCGGGGATGCGGCCCAGCGGACCGCTGCACCTCGGCCATCTGGTCGGCGTGCTCACGCAGTGGGAAGCATATTGCCGCGATGACGACGCCTTCTTCGAAATCGCCGATCTCCACGCGTATACCACGCAGTTCGCCGATCCGCAGGTCATCCGCGACGCGCGCGAAGCCATGGTCGCCGTTTGGCTCTCGGCCGGCGTCGACCCCAACCGCTCGACGATCTTTCTTCAATCCGGCGTGCCGGAAATCTCCGAACTGCACGCGCTGCTCGCGATGATTACCCCGGTATCGTGGCTCGAACGCGTGCCGACGTATAAGGGGCAGATCGAGGCGCTCGGTCAGAACATCGCCACCTACGGATTTCTCGGCTACCCGCTCTTGCAGTTGTGCGATATCGCGGTCGTGCGAGGCCAGTACGTGCCGGTCGGCCGCGATCAGGTCGCGCACCTCGAGCTCGGACGTGAAATCGTTCGCCGGTTCAATCACCTCTACGGCGAAGGTCGCGAGATTCTCGTCGAACCTCAGGCGACGCTCTCGCAGTTTTCCGAAGTCCCGGGAACGGACGGACGCAAGATGAGCAAGTCGTACGACAACGCGATCCTCATCGCCGACGACGAAGCAACGACGACGAAAAAAGTGCGCTCGATGCTGACCGATCCTCTTAAGGTGCGCCGCGGCGATCCCGGGCGCCCGGAGATCTGCCCGCTCTTTGCGCTATGGCGTTTCGTCGATCCGATGCGGCTCGACGAAGTCGCGGCCGCGTGCCGCACGGGCGCGCTCGGCTGCGTTCAAGATAAAACCGATTTCGCCGAGGCGCTCAACGCCTATCTTCGCCCGGTGCGCGAGCGTTACGCGCACTTCCGCAGCGAGCCCGAGTTGGTACGCGGGATCATTGCCGACGGCACGGAGCGAACGCGTGCGATTGCCTCAGAAACACTCGCTTCCGTGCGGCACGCGATGAAGCTTAGCCCGTGAACTTCGGCAGATTCTGGCGGATCGAATCCAGCGCCCAGTCGATGTCGTCCAGCGACGCGGCATAAGAGAAGCGAAGATAGCCTTTTCCGGCCGGCCCGAACGACGAACCGCCGCCGCAGGCAACGCCTCCCTCTTCCAACAGAAACTTCGCCAAGGCGCGGTCGTCGTGCGTGATCGACGACACGTTTGGAAATGCGTAGAACGCGCCCTCGGGGAGCAGGCACGATACGTTGGCGATCTCGTTGAGACCGTTGACGAGGCGATCGCGGCGCTGACGAAAGATCTCGTTCATGCGCAATACCGGCTCGTCGGATCCCGTGAGCGCGGCGATGCCGGCCATCTGGATGAAGGTGGCGACGCAGCTGAAGGTGTTGTTGTTGAAGAGCGTCACGGTGCGCGCGAGGCGCTCGGGAAGGATTGCATACCCCAGGCGCCATCCCGTCATCGCATATGCCTTCGAAAAGCCGTCGACGACGATCGTTCGTTCCCGCATGCCGGGAAGCGACGCAATCGAAAGAAACGGCGTGTCGAGGTAAAAGTTGCGGCTGTAGATTTCATCGGCGAGGACGAGGAAATCGTATTTTTCGGCGAGGCCGGCGATGAACTCCAGGTCGCCGCGCGTCAAGACTCCGCCGGTCGGATTGTGCGGCGAGTTGATGACGACCAGCTTCGTCTTGGCGGAGACTCGTCGCGCCAGTTCGTCGAGATCCATGCGCCAGTTGCGCGACTCTCGCAACGGAATCGCGTGCACGTTTGCCTCCAGATAGCTAGCGGCCGATGCGTACGCGGGATAGGCGGGATCGAAATAGATGAAGTCATCGCCAGGATCGAGCAGCGCGCTCAGCGCGTTCCAGATCACCGGCTTTGCGCCCGGCGCAATCACGACGTTGCCGGCGTTCCACGCGGGCGTGACGTTTCGAAAGCGGCTCGCATGCTCGGCGATCGCTTCCCGCAGCGAGAGCAGGCCGCTCGACGGCGTGTAGTGCGTATGATTGTCGTACAGCGCATCGACGGCCGCTTTTTTGATCTCTGCCGGCGTATCGAAATCGGGTTCGCCGATCTCCATGTGGACGACGCGGCGCCCGGCGGCTTCGAGTTCTCGAGCGCGGGCCAAGATCTCAAACGCGTTCTCCGAACCCAGCCGCGCGACGGCGGCGGCGAGACGGTCTTCGTGAACTGCGAGCATATGGGAGCGATCCTTCCTCAAACAATGTATTGCACGCCGCGCGCAAGCGCGGGACCGCCGTAGCCCGCGGCGAAACGTCCCCGCGACATGCGACCTCTCTCTGAGGTTTTCGCGCCTGGAACACCGACGTTGCCGGAGCGGCTGCGGACGCTCGTCGTTTCGCCCGAGCACGAGTTGGAACCTGGAATGACCGCCCAGGCGACCTTCACCTTCCGCAACCACGGAGGTGCACCGGCAACCGGCGTTCGCATCCGCTTCAACGTTCCCGACGGACTCGTCTATCTCGTTGGAAGCGGACGACTCGGCGGCCGCGAACTCGACGACGATCAAGGTAACTCGCCCTTGCTCTCGCGCGCCGGCGCCTCCATCGGCGACGTGGCGCCCGGGCAAGAGCGGCGCATCGACATCGCCTACAGCGTCGCCGGCGCGATCGAGAACGGAACGATCGTCGAACTGCAAGCTGCGGTCGCCTCGTTCGAACTGCCGCCGACCGGGTCGAACGTGGTCCGGCTCGTTGCTCGCAGCAAGCCGCAACTGGCCAATGCGCTGACGCGAATCGCGCTCGAGCCTCTTGCCGACCCAGTTCCCGGTTCGCACGCGCAAATTACGATACGCATTCATAATGCCGGCGAGTCGACCGCACGCGACGTCATCGTCGCGTCGGCGATTCCCGAGAATGCGACCTACGTCGCGGGGTCGGCGACGTTGAACGGCCGCGAACTCGAACCGGAGCTGGGAACCTCGTTCGGCCGGCTGCACGCACCGGTAATCCTCCACGCACTAGGGGCGCGCGCTTCGGCCACGCTCGTCTATCGCGTCTCGATCGATACCCCGCTCGCCGGAGGTACGCAGATCGTCGCGCGCGCAACCGTGGCGTCCCAGGAGACCGCCGGTTTTCAGCTTGAGCCGGCCTCACTGACGGTCGTCTCCGCACCCGATTTCAGCGACGCGCGCACGACGTTCTCGGCCGCGCCGTTCGCCGATCTGCGTCCCGGTGAACGGGTACGTTTCACCCTCTGCGCCGCCAACGCCGGGTCCGCCGCGGCGTCGAAAGCAACCGCGCAGATCGAACTCTCCGATGCGCTGCTCTGCGTTCGCGGAGCGACGACGATCGACGGCCGTCCCGTTCGCGAACGCGGAAAGGTGCTGCGCTTTTCGCTGGGGCCAATCGATGCGGGCGCAAGCGTTACCCTCTGCCTCGATGCCGTGCTGCTCGCGCCCGCCGTCAACGGTTCGATCGTTTCTGCGACGGCAACGCTCGACTGGGAGCCGGCGGGCGCGCAAGGGGCACGGCGTCTGGAGTGCAGCGCCGTCGTGCGTTCGGACCCGTCCTTCACCCCGCGCCGTACCGTATTGACCCGTACGGGAAGTGCGATCGTTCGTCCGGGCGGTGAAATCGAAGCGACGGTCACGCTCGAAAACGAAGGCACCGCCGATGCAAACGACGGCGTCTTGCGGCTGCGCATCGTGCCGGCATTGGAAGACCTCACCGTATTCGAGGGCGGCTCGCGTCTGCCGATCGAGCGCAGTGCCGCCGGATCGCACCGCGACACGATCGAAATTGGAGCGATCGAGGCGTACGCTTTGCGCCGGTTGACGCTGCGCGCGCGCGTGCCGTCACCCTGCTCCAACGCAACCGAAATTCGAATCGGGGCGGCGCTGCACTCGCGGGAGCTGGGCGAAGTTCGTTTGCCCGAGGCGTCGTGGCTCGTCGACTCCTATCCCGCGTTCGATCCGTCGACGTCGCGTTTGGACCTCTCGGGCGAGTTCGTCCTTCGGCCGAATCAACTGGCCGAAGTCGACGTCACGCTGACCAACGTCGGCACCGATCTCGCACACGATGTCCGCGTGCGCGCCTATCTTTCCTCGGAGGCGCGGCTCGAAAGCGTTGAGGGCGCGACCCGGGAGAAATCTTCGCTGCTCTTCGGCGAGCTCGCGCCGGGAGCATCGGCGCGCGCACGGCTCGGCCTGCGGCTGCTTCGAGGGTTGGCCAAAGACTGGCCGGTAACCGTCGATGCAGTCGTCACCGCCGATGGCGTTCTTCCCGTTCCGCTCGAACGCCTGACGATTGCGACCAGCGCCGAGCCGAACTTCTCAATCGGTGCCTTTCGCAGCGAACCGGCGGAGCTCGTCTCCGGCGGCGAAACGGTCGAATGGATTCTGCACGTACGCAACGGCGGCGACGGAACGGCGCGCCTGGTCTCGGTCGCGACCGCGATTCCCGATTCACTCATCTACGTTCCCAACTCCACGACGATCAACGACGTACCGATTCGCGACGCGGGCGCGCAGTCGCCGCTCTGTTCGGGACAAGGCGTCATTCTGAGCGAAGTCGATCCCGGCGTCGAAGCGGCGATTCGGTGGCGCACCGTCGTGCACAACGCGATGCCCGCGGGAACGTCGATTCTGCTGACGGCGCACGTACGCTACGACGGAGATCGTGACGACGAAATCGTTTCAGAGGAGTTGCGGGTGCGGTCGGCGCCGGCCTTCGCCAATGCGATCGCCGGACTGCCTTTCGGACTGGACGGAATGCTCGGCCCGGCCGTCGGCGAGCGCGCGCCTGCGCTCACCGAGGATCGCTTCGTGCAGCTCCCGCCGGCGACGCCGGTCGGCGGCGATGGCAATGGCGCATTTGCGTTGGCGCAGCTCGCGCCGGCCGGCGAAGACGAACCCGAGGACGCGATCGAGGGCTTCGAGAGCGTGGCGCTCGTTGAGACGGCGAACGCGACCGAGACGATGACGTCTTTCACGGCGCAGCGCGTGGGCCGCACCGCACGCCTGCTGAGCGAAGCGCGTTTTAGCGGATTGATCGCGCATCTTTTTGCCGTGCGCGCCTTTTTGCCCGACGCCATCGGCGACGCGCACTGCGGAGGGCTGGCCGCGTCGAAGGAGCTGCTGCGCGACGAGCTCGATCGTCTCTTCATCAAGCTGCGCTTGCCGGGATACGCCATCGCACCACGCGATATCGAGACTCCGTCGCTGCGCTCCACGCTCGAGCGTTTGATCGCGCAGAGCGTCTCGGCTCGCGGCGTGCCGGTCGAACCGCCGGCCACGGCGCTCGCTCTGCGTGGAGCTTTCGACGCCGAAGAACTGCGCGAACTCGGCGATCGATTCGGCTCGGCGCCCCTCGCCACGGCGCTCCCCTGGGCAGCGCTGGCGCGACTCTTGCCATCGCGAGACCCGCTCTACGCGACCTATCGCGCGCAGCTCGTCGCGTCGCTCGACGCGCTGATCGACGCAGAATCGAGCGAGTTCATCGATGCCCTCGCGCATCGGGAGGACGCGGAGCTCGACGCTGCGCTCGACGCAATCGTCGCTTCGCTGCACTCGTTCGTCTAGCGTGTCGAACATTTAGCCGTGGGCGGTCTCTTCGCAGCGCTCACCCGGGCCTTTCGCCGCGAGTCGCCCGCGCCCGAAGACTTTGTCCGCTCGCGGTACGAAAAACTCTCCGCTCCCCAGCGCGTCGATTTCATCTTCGCCATCGCAGCGCTCGAGGATGCGTCGAGCGCCGAGCTGCTCGCGCGAGCGCTGGACGATCCGGACGAGACCGTGGCGCTGGCAGCGGCTCGCGCGCTCGCCGGCGCGGGCCGCAGCGACGAGCTCGAACGGTTTTTTGCAACGCACCGCGGCGAACGCGCGACGCGCATCGCGCGAATGCTCGAACTGCTGAGCTAGGGCGCCGTCTCGGCCGTTTCGCTACGGCTTTTTGTTGAAATACTTCACCAGGATTTCGCGCGCGATCGGCGCGGCGACCGTGGCGCCGTACCCGCCGCTGCGGTCGACGAATACCGCCAGCGTCAGCTTCGGATGTGCCGTCGGGGCCCACGCGATGAACCAGGTCGTATTCGGGCCGTTTCCGCCGGCCGTCTCGACCGTTCCGGTCTTGCCTGAAAAGGGCAGGCCGTCGATCGCCAAACCGTAGGCCGTCCCGCCGGGGTCCGTCACCTTCGCCATTCCCTCGCGCACCGCGGCGAGCGCCGCATCGGTGACGGGAACCTGGCGGATGATTTGAGGCGAAAAACGCTGCACGACCCCCCCGTCGGGGCCGCGTATTTCGTGCACGATCTGGGGTTTGTAGAGCGTGCCGCCGTTGATCACCGCGGAGGCCACATTATCCATCTGAAGGGGAGTCGCTTGCATCGCGCCTTGGCCGATGCCTAAAAAACAAGCATCGCTCGGCTCCATCGGCACGCCGAAAGCTCGCATCTCCCACGCATTGGTCGGCCAGTTTCCTTCATTTTCACCGGGCAGGTCGATCCCGGTCTTCGAGTCGAGCCCGAAAGCCAGCGCGTACTTGCGCAAGCGCGCGTTGCCGAGCCACCAGGCAAGGCGAAAGAAGTAACCGTCGCTCGATGCGGCGAGCGCGGGCACGAACGTCGTATTGCCGAGCCCACCCGCCGCGATATCGCGCGCGTAGTAGCCGCCGCAATCCCAACCTCCGGTGTCGTCTACGATCTGATCGACTTTGACGACCCCTTCGGTCAGCGCGGCGGAACCGGTGACCATCTTGAACGTCGAGCCGGTTGGCGTTGCGGCGGCGATTGCGCGATCGAACAGCGGTTGCGATGAGTCGGTCAGATCGTACGCGACGCGCTTCCAACGATTGGCCGCGAAGTCGTTGGGATTGTAGTTGGGGTAACTCGCAAGCGCTAGGATACCGCCGGTCCAGGGATCCTCAGCGACGACCGCGCCGGAGAGACGGCGACCGTGGCCCGACGCGCGAAGCCCGGCGGCAAGCGCGCTTTCGGCGATCCGCTGCAGCCGCCAGTCGACGTTGGTGATCAGCGCGTCACCCGCTATCGGCGGCTTCGAACCCAGCTTGATCGCCGACACCACCGCGCCGGTCGCATCGACGACGACCCGCTGGCCCCCGGGAACGCCGCGCAAGTAGCGATCGTAGGCAAACTCCAAGCCGTCTTTGCCAATGACGTCGTTGGGCGTGTATCCCTGGTGCTTGCGCCGTTCGTACTCTTCTTGCGTGATCGCACCGACGTAGCCGATGAGGTGCGACGCGACCGGTCCTTGCGGATAGTCGCGAATCGGCTGGACCTCGAGGTCGACGCCCGGAAGGTCCGCGAGCACTTCGGAGAGCCGCGCGACCGTCGCGACCGGCAGATTGGCGGCGAGCACGACCGGGCCGTACGGTTCGTACGCCTCCACCTCCGCGAAGCTGCGATACTCGACGCCGCGATGGTGCAGTAACCGCTCCCAGAGCGTCGCGTCGTCGACGCCGACGAGCTGCGAGAGCGTCGCGAGCTCCGCGCGAGCGTCTCTCACCTCCGAAGGGATCAGGCCGACGACGAACGACGGACTGCTGCGCGCCATGATCGCGCCGTGGCGGTCGTAGATCATGCCGCGGGGCGCGGCGACGGGAATCAAACGGATCTGATTTGCGGCCGCCGCCGCACGATAGCGCTGGCCATCGACGAGCTGCAGGACGACCAGACGCCCGATTAGGCCCCCGAGCGCGAGGACGAGGATCGCGCAGAACGCGACCATTCGCCAGACGGGAAGCCGCCATCCCGGCGGCCGCACCGGACGCGGCAGCGTCACCGTTGGGGCGCGTAGCGCCGCGCAACGATCATCGCCAGGACGACGACCGCCGCGTTGAGCACACCCTCAAACAGCGCTTCGTGCAAATGGATCGTGCCCAGTCCCGCGGGATATCCCGCCAGCGCCATCGCGACCCAAAAGAGCAGCGCGCGCAGCAGCGTCGTGACGAACGTTATTCCGGTTACAAGAGGGATCGAATCGGCGAAGAACCCGCGCGAGAGCAGGCTCGCGGCGACCGCGCTTACACCCGTCGCGATCATCCACGCCGCACCGGTACCCGGCGACAGCACGTCTTCGCACAGGCCGGCGACCAAACCATAGACCGCGGCGCGACGCGCGTCGACCCGGATCGCGTACCACACGACGACCGCTAAAACGAGGCTGGGAACGACGCCGCGAATCGCGAGCTCGTGCACGACCGTCGCCTGCGCAACGACCGCGCCGAAAAGCCACGCCGCCGCGACGTACCAAGGCGGCCCGACGAACGGGGCTTCGTGCGGCTTACTTCGCGACGACGACAACGCGATCGAGGGCACCGAGATCGACGGAGGGCTTCAACACGGCTGTCTGATAGAGCGTCGTGCTGCCGCGTTCGATTGCCGCGATCGTTCCGATCGGAATACCCGAATGGAACGATCGGCCTTCACCCGTGACGACGACGTCTCCGACGCGCAAGCGCGCGTCTTGCTCGACGTACTCGATCACGACGCTCGAAAGATTTCCCCGCGCGATACCCCACCAGCGTCCTCGCCGAACGACCGCAGGAATGCGGCTCGCGTAGTCGGTGGCGAGCAGCACGGTACTCGAAAACGGCGATACGGAGACGACCCGGCCGACGACGCCCGAGGCCGCGACGACGCCGTCGTCTTTGTGGATGCCCGCGTTGGAGCCGCGGTCGATCGTCACGGCGCGAGATTCATTTTCAGGAGGAAAGCCGATTACGCGCGCTTCGATGCCGTCGTACAGTGCGACGACCGGGCGAACCGCGTTCGACGCAGCGTACGCGGCAGCAAGTTCGTGAAGCCGGTCGTTCTCCTTGGAGAGACGCCGATTCTCGTCGCGTAGCTGGGCGTTATCGCCTTCCAAGCGCGGGAGCGAAATAACCGTCGTGCCCAGCGTCCGAGCCAGGCCGGTGGTTACCGCGATCGCGCGCTCACCGGCGGCAAAGACCGAACCGCCGATGCTCGTAATGGGACTCGTTGCGTTGCCGCGCTGCGCGCTAATCTGCAACAATGCGAGCAGCGCCGCGACGATGATGATCGCGATCAGCGCAAAGAGTTTTCGCTCGTCTCGATAGGTGAAGATTCGATCACTCCGCTCGTGGCACTCTGGGGCCGCGCTATTTCGGTGCCGGCAGCGTAAATCCCAACCGGCGAAGCGTTCGTACGACGCGTGCCAGCGGGAGCCCCATCACCGTGTAAAAATCGCCGTTAATCGCCTCGACCAGCGATGCGGCCCGGCCCTGGATGCCGTAGGCGCCCGCCTTGTCGAACGGCTCGCCGCCGGCGACGTATTCGCCGATTTCTTCGGGGTCGAGGGCGTAAAAGCGAACGCGGGTGGTCGCCCGCTCGTGCGCTTGGCCCCGGGGGGTGGAGAGCGCGAAGGCGGTGTGCACCTCGTGCTCGCGTCCGGAGAGCGACTCCAGCATCCGCGTTGCCTCCGCGGCGTCGCGCGGCTTTCCCAGGGCTACGCCGTCGATATCCACGACCGTATCGGCCGCGAGGATTACCGCGTCGCGGCCGCCGTTGAGGCGCTCGAGCACGCCGGCGAGTTTCTCCCGAGCATGGTACGCGGCCAGCTCTGCCGGGCTCAAATCCTCGACCCGCGGTTCGGCATATCCGCTGGGCACCACGTCAACTTGGAGTCCGAGCGAGCTCAGCAGCTCCAAACGCCGCGGAGATGCACTGCCGAGGACGATGCGCTGCAGCCTCAATAGTACATCGTTCCGCCGGCGGTAACGTATCCGTTCTCATGGTGCCCGCGCGGGTCGCGATGGGTCCAGTGAATGACGCCGCCGAGCGGATAGTACTCGTACTCGCCCTTCACGCCTACTTGTTCGTTGGGCGTCAACGCGACGCTCCCGGTAAAATCGGTGTTGACCTCGACGCGCACGACGAGCCGGCAGCCGGAGTCGAGCCGCAGCAAAAAGCCCTCGTGCGGGCTGCTTCTCCCGGGACGCACGCCGAAGTTACGCGTGACGGTTCCGGCGGCAACGACTTCGACGCCGGAGCGGCGCGCGGAGTACGCCGCGCAGACGGCGGCATTATTCGGCGACTGCGAGGCCGAGCACGCACAGAGCGTCAGCATCAGCACCCACGTCCCCGCGAGTTGGGCGGCTCTGCGGCGCGGTTTAGCGGGCATCGGCGTACCCGTACAAACCGTGCGCCACGATATAGCGCCAGACCGGCTCGGGCACCAGATAGCGAATGCTGCGGCCCTGCGAAATCAGGTTGCGAATCAAGGTCGACGATTCGGGGATCTCCGGCACGTGCAGCGAGCTGACGCGATCGCGCAGTCGCGCTGGAACGGCCGAGATGACCCGCGCCAGCGCGTCGCTGCGGACGCCGGGACGAGGCGCGATGACGAAACGCTCCAACGCTTCGAGCACTTCGTCAAACCGCATCCACGGCGCGTTGACCAGCGAGTCTGCGCCGATGACGAACGTGAGCCGTTCGCCGAACTTCGCGCGCAGTTTCGGCAGCAGGTCGGCGGTATATCCCGTGGAGTCGGGGCGCAGATCGGTGTCGTCCAGAGCGAAGGCGTCGTTACCCGCGATCGCTCCGAGAATCATCGCACAGCGATGCGCCGCGTCGGTCTGCGGCTTCTCGCGATAGTGCTGCTTTGCGGTGGGAACGAACAGAACTCGATCGAGGCGTTCCAAAATACGCGCCGATTCGGCGACGAAGAGATGCGCGTTGTGAATGGGATCGAAGGTTCCACCGAAGATGCCGACTCTCACGAGTAGGTAAACTCGTACGCCCCGATGCGAACCGTGTCGCCCTCCCGAGCGCCCAGCTCCACGAGTTTTTTCTCAACCCCCATCTTTCCGAGCGCGCGCTCAAAGCGCACGAGGCCCTCGTCGGATTCGAAGTTCGTCATCGCGGCCAAACGCTCGATGCGCTCGCCGCTCACGACGAAGGTGCCGTCGTCCTGCCGCTCGATCTCGAAGGCTTCGGGCGATCGAAGCTCGATGCGAACCACCTGCGGCGCGACGATCTCCGGCAGCGGTGACGATTCGATCGTTCGCCAGACTTCCATCACGAGCTCGCGCACGCCGTCGTGCGTCGCGGCGCTCACGCCGCGGACGTTGGCGAATCGCGCCTGCAGCTCGGGCAAACACTCTCGAGCGTTTGGCAGGTCGAGTTTGTTGAGCACGAGCAGCGCAGGCTTTTCGAGCAAGCGCGGGTTCCACGCACCCAGCTCGCGCTCGATCGTCTCTTTATCGGCCAGTATTTCGTCGAGCGGTTTCGAGCCGTCGAGCAGGTGCAGCAGCACGCGCGTTCGTTCGACGTGCCGCAGGAAGAGATCGCCGAGCCCGGCGCCCTCGTGCGCGCCCTCGATCAATCCGGGCACGTCGACCATCACGAACGAATCCTCGTCCGAAACGCGCACGACCCCCAGCTGCGGTTCGAGCGTCGTGAAGGGATAGTCGGCGATCTTTGGGCGCGCGGAAGAAACGACCGAAAGCAGCGTCGACTTTCCGGCGTTGGGAACGCCGATGATTCCGCAGTCGGCCAGCAGTTTGAGTTCCAAACGCAGATGCGCGTGCTCTCCGGGCTCGCCGCGTTCGGCGAAGCGCGGCGCTTGCCGGACGCTGGTAGCGAAGTGCTGGTTGCCCAAACCGCCGCGCCCGCCTTTGGCGACGAGAAGCCGCGTGCCGGCCTGCGCGAGATCGGCGACGACGATTTCGGGAGCGTCACCGATGCGTCGAAAGACGAGCGTCCCCGCCGGCACAGAGATCGTGATATCGGCGCCGCTCTTCCCCGACTTGTTCGAGGTGCCGCCCGCTTTGCCGGAATCGGCCGAAAAACTTCGCCGGAAGCGGAACTCGACGAGCGTCGACAGCTCGGGGCTGGCCTCGAGGAAGATGCTGCCGCCGTGGCCGCCGTCTCCGCCGGCGGGGCCGCCCTTGGGCACGTACTTCTCGCGCCGCCAGGCGACGATGCCGTCGCCGCCGTCGCCCGCGGCGACGTCGATCTCGACTTCATCGATGAACTGCACGGTCCGTACTTCGCCGAATAACGAAAAGGGGCCTAACGGCCCCAGATGCAGACGGTCGCGCGCGCCCTACGCGGCAGGGACGACCGAGATCTGCTGACGGTCACGGCTCGTGCCGAACAGCACGACACCGTCGATCAGCGCGAAGAGCGTATGGTCGCGGCCCATTCCGACGTTGGTACCCGGATAGAACCGCGTGCCGCGCTGGCGAACCAAGATGTTCCCCGCGATGACCCGCTCGCCGCCGAAGCGCTTGACGCCCAGCCGCTGCGAGTTGGAATCGCGCCCGTTGCGGGTCGAGCCGGCGCCCTTCTTGGACGCAAACAGCTGCAGGTCGAAATCGAACATAGCCGGGCTATTGTAGCAGAGCCGCTCCAAAAGGCAATGACCTTCGGCCGCAGGG
>DATAWH010000012.1:0-14085 GCA_036267315.1 Candidatus Cybelea sp.
GCGAGACGGGACCTTGCGGTATGGTCAACGTTTCAAGAAAGGCAACCCGGTCGACGTATTCACGCCAGTCACGTAGACGTTTCTTTGCTCGTCAACCGCGACGTAAGCGGAGTTGACGACTCCGTTCGTGATGGTACGAAATGGAGACCTCGCACCCGCTCTGTATTCTGGAAGACTCGTCTGGGGCGACGACGTGCGTTCGAACTGGACAGCCGCGGGTGCGCCGTTCCTGATTGTCGCGTCCGCGCCGGTGCAGCCGGGCGCAGACACGATCGAAGCTGCGGCGCCGCTTAACGCATCACGCGCACATTGGTCGAGCGCTCGTCTGACGGATTAGGCGATTCATGTCCAGAGCGGCTAAGCCCGAACTAGGAACCTGAGGACAGCGCGGCGTCACGCATTAACTCTCATTTCTAAGATTGCCGATGCGAAATCATCGACGTTGGTTTCGAGAGCGAAGTGCCCGGCGTCCAGAAGTCGGACGTCCGCATTTGGCACGTCGCGCTTGAAAGCCTCGGCGCCTGGTGGAATGAAGAAGGTGTCGTTCCTTCCCCACATAGCCAGCAACGGAGGCTGGTATGTTCGCAGGTACTGCTGATACAGAGGATAGCGTTCGATATTCGACTTATAGTCGAGCTTGAGGTCGGCCTGAAGATCCATCATCCCTGGCCGCGCAAGCAGAGCCGCATCCAGCCAGTACGCCTCGGGCTCGATCGCTGCGGGATCGCTCACTCCTTGGAAGTAGGCCTCGCGCACCCCATCGAGCGACATGCGTTCCTTGATTGTCTCACGAATGGCCGCCGAAGGTTGCTTCCAGTAAGCACGCAACGGAGCCCAGGGGGCGGCACCTAAGCCTTCGGCGTATGCGTTGCCGTTCTGCGAGACGATCGCGGTGATGCTATCTGGATTGGCGACCGCCAGATTGAAGCCAATTGGAGCGCCGTAATCGAACACGTACATCGCAAAGCGTCGTAGCGAAAGTTCGTTTACAAAGCCTTGAATCGTTTCTGTCAGAGCAGCGAACGTGAATTGATAGCCCCGTCCCTCTTCGATCGTCGTAAATCCGAACGAGGGCAGGTCTGGTGCAATCAAGTGAAATCGGCTTGCGACCTTCGGCATCAGGTGCCGGAAATAATGCGAGGAGTTCGCAAAACCGTGGAGCAGCAGCAGAACCGGCCGTCCTTGCGTGCCGGCTTCGCGGTAGAATACGTTCGCAGGGCCTACCCGGATGGTCGAATGACGGATGAATGGCAAGGAGACATTCTTTTCGGGATGCGAGGCATCGTCCATTGCTTTGCTCAGCGGGCCGCTCCGACGCGCTTGAATCGGTCGACACCCCCGGTCGTAATTAATTCGGCGGCATCGGGGTTACACGGCCAAGATGGCGTTGGCGACCACCGTGAAGCGCGCATCTCGATATGCGGCTACTGGGCCCGTGCCGATACGCTGCAAAGCGCCGGCAATTGGTCGGACCGAGCCTTAGCCGTACGCAACATCGGTGCTCTGTCCGACCTCGATAATATAACCGTCGGGATCGCGGATGTAGCAGCGAATCTCGCCGTATTTAGCGATCGGTTCGGTGAGGAACGCAGCTCCTCGACTCTTCCACAATTCATAGCACGCATGAATATCCGCAACGCGTATATTCAAGAAGCTGCTGACCGTATCGGGATCGGCGGGGACGCCGAGCGTTACCGACGGTTTGTCCGGCGTCGGGCCGCCCCCGACGTTGACGATCAACCACGTATTTGCGATCTGGATGTGCCCAGACGCACCCTTTCGGTCGCCTCTGCTCAGGACGCGTCCGCCGAAGACTTTTTCATAAAAATCAGCCGATCGGTCGATGTCGGCGACGGTGATGAAATGAGTGACGGTAAAGCCCTCGCGCCGCGGCATCTCATAGCTCTGGTGTCCGATCTGTACTGCTTCCATTAACGACTCCATGTCAGCTGGAGAGCAAGTACGCGGGAAAAAGCGGGTGCGTACTCACGGGATGAGAAGCACTTTGGCGAGTGCCTATCCATAAGGGACCCCAGTTTTGCTCTGCCCGACCTCGATGATGTAACCGTCAGGATCGCGGATGTAGCACCGCGTCTCACCGTACTTGTCCAGCGGTTCAGTGAGAAACGTCGCTCCCCGGCTCTTCCATAACTTGTAGCACGCTTGGATATCGGCCACACGGATATTCATGAAACTGCTGATCTCATTGGGGTCGGGGGGCGGGCGGAGGGTCACCGTTGGTTTGTCAGGTGTCGGACCGCCCCCAACGTTGATTATGAGCCACGTGTTCGCGATCTTGATGTAGGGCGGTGCGTTTCCATCGCCCATGCTCACGATCTCTCCACCGAAGACCGTTTTGTAGAATTCGGCAGATCGTTCGAGGTCGGCTACCGTGAGAAAGTGGGCGACGGTAAACCCCTCATGCGGTGGCATCTGATAACTTTTCTGCTCCACTCGTACTTCGTCCATCGATCTCTCCAATGCGGTGTTTTTAGTTTGAGCCCTGATGATTGAATCGCGCGCACTTTTACCACCAGAGCGAAGGCGAGAATAAACATGCGCGCACTTCGTTGCCTTGTCAAGTATGCGAGCCGCCGGGAAGCGAAGGGCCTGTACGAGCGCGGCGAAACCAATCCGATCGCGACCGTCTCCGAGCCTGGTGAAATCCGGATCGGATGCTCGGGCACGCCGACGAAGGGAAACCCCGCCGTAATGCGGCGCTACTCCGAAACGTCCATTTTACGGGCGCTGTTTGATTGCCGGCGGTGTCCCACGACCGGCCGAACGAAAGGCCCCGCTGCGGACGAGCGCAAAGGCCGCGCATTATGCTGGAGGTGCCGCTGTTTGGAGAAGGCCGGATCCTTTATGACGGCAGAGAAATCAAGATTGCGAGCCGTCGCTGGACGCTGCCGCTCCTCGCCTACGTGCTCTTGGCGCGCAATTGATTTTGCGAAAACGTCGGCATTTACGCTCTGGCCCTACGCGCTTCGATCGTCGCGCGAGCAGTAAGGTGTCGACGTGCTTCTTGCCACTGAGCGAGATCCCGTTGAGGCCGAACCACGCATGGTCGTAGGCGCACCCCGGGAAATGGCCGGCGAAGATCGGGACGCCGGCATTTCCCACCACTCGCCGGTCCCAGTCTCAAGCGGCCTGCAAGTTTAATCGTTCTTTACCGCCACCGTTCCGAGCGGCAGGTCAAACTTGCCCTTAAACGTCGCGATTGGCGAGCCGCCGGCCGGGTATTTGAAAATCTCGCCTCCGTTGTTTCCGGCGTCGGCACAAAAGACGATGCCTTTTGCGATCCAGGTCTGCGTGCATTGGCTGGCGCCCTTAAGCGATACGGTGCTTTCCAACGTCGCTTGCGTTCCGGCGATCGTGTAGCGATACATCGCAGATGCCTCCATATCGGTGACGGTCAAGTACGTACCGTCCCACTGCACGGAGCCGGGAAGCCTTATCGCGTTGCTGGTGGTTATCGTCTGAATTTTCGTGGTGCCCTTCGGCATCTCGTCGAGTTGGGACGTGTCGTCATGGCTAATGCCGTCGAAAAAGAGGTTCCCTTTGTTGTCGTAGCCCTCGAAGTATTCTTGTGCTAACGGCGTGGAGATGAACGTGCCGGAGCCGCTCGCGTTCTTGAAGATAACGAGATCGCCCGATTCCGACCCATCTAGGATCCCGACGACAAGGTCGCCGTTAGTGTTCCAGGCGCAGCTCGACGGCATTTGGGCGGGCGGGACGGAGAGGGTTTTGATCAGTTTCTTAGGAGCGGCATATTCCGCGATCTGGTCAGAGCCTGCAACGATCCAGAAGTTCTTCTTTCCATAGCCGTAGAGGACGTTGGTGCAGGCTTGGCCTCCGACGTCGGCGATTTTACCGATCTGCTTGTCGCTCTTCGGATAGTCGAAAATACTGGCGTAGCTACCGTAGTCGTCGACGATGTACTCAAAGGTCTTCGACTTGCTCGTCGGGTCGGGGAGAAAGGCTGCGACGCCGGGCACCCGGCCCACGGATGCGGCCGTTCCTAGGTATCCGCCGCCGAGCGCAGGGTTGGACGGAGCGATCCCCGAGCCGCCGCAGGCCGAGCACATCGCGAGTGCCGCGAAGGCACCAGCGTATCTCGCGAAACCGGTTGTATTCATCAAGCTATTCCTTTTAGGCTTCCTGTGTTTACAGCGTTCTCAAATGCCCGCGCGTTTATGAGACGATCTGCGGGCTTGTGATATCGAGTGTCATCCCGTTAGAGCGGCGGCGGTTTGCAGCGGCCATTCTCCACGCGACAGGTGGCGATGCCAAAGGGTGACTGACTATCGGCGGATCCGACATTTTTCAGCGCGCCGCTATGTGCGTCGATGGAATAGCCGTAGACCTTGTTCCCGTTTTTGTCCTTCGAACTCAACGGCTCGAACTCACCGGTCACGTATGCGAATCTGCCCGTCGGCTCGACGGCTATGCCTCTGACGTCCTTGCCGGCCGCAAACGGCGAGCCCGGTACCGGCGTAAGCGAGCCGCTAGTCGCGTCGATCCGATAGCCGAACGCCGAATTTTTCAAGCGGAAGTTATTGTTGTGGAGGATATAGGAGTACTGGCCGGTTGGATCGATCGCTATCCCACAGGAGCTATGATCTCCGCCCCCGCCCCCGGCAAACGGCGACCCCTTTACCTTTTCCAGCGCGCCGGTGCCTGAATCGATCGTATAGGCGAAAACGGCATGGGATTGCCACGCGGGTACGTAGGCGTACTCGCCATTAGGCGTTATCGCCACGCCGGTGGGAAACTTCCCCGTTGCAAACGGCGAGCCCGGGACCGCCTCGAGCGCCCCGCTCGTCGCGTCGATTGCAAAGGCGGAAACCTCGCCGTTTAGGCCGTGCCGGTGCGCGCTAAACTTGCTGGTCACGTAGGCGAACTTGCCGTCAGGCGTTATCGCTACGCCCGTGGGGACCTCGCCGGCTGCAAACGGTGACCCTGCCACCGGCGTCAATGCGCCGCTTTGCGGGTCGATGACGTAGGCCGAAACATCTCCGGAAACGCCCGCCGAGCCCCGGTTTGTTACATAAACGAATTTGTCCGTTGGGTCGACCGCGATGCCCTGGGCACCTTCACCCGCCTTAAACGGTGACCCCTCGATCGGCGTCAGGTCGCCGTTGTCGGGGTCGATCGTATAAGCGGAAACGTTGTCCGAGCGATAATTGGTCACGTAGACAAACTTCCCCGTCGGATCGATCGCAACGCCCTCTGGGCGCGTGCCCGCACTAGCTCCATAGGGCTGCTTCCAAACCAACGCGCCGGTTGTGGGGTCGATCTTATAGAGAAGGACGCGATTGTCGCTGTGATCGGTCACATAAGCGAACTCGACGGCGCCGGAAGCCGGTCTGGTTTGCGCGAGCGGCGCTTGCGATCCGGTTGCTCCGCCGGACGGCGTTACCGCTACCGACGACGCGGAGTTCGAACAAGCGGCAAAGACCGCCGCAATCCCCACCCCCGACAACATTCGAACGATAACGTGATCTAACTGCATGCTTAAGAATCCCACTTTCGAGAAAACCGCGCTTTGCTTCTGACCTCCGCCTCGTGCGGTCGTGCCGAGGAACTTGGCGTCGACGAAAAGTTAAGCCTGCCCAAGGCGTCGCAGCATTTACGCCCTCAGGCGACGTCATGGATGACCGTGGCGTCCCGTTTCCGCTCCTCGCGGTTGCGCTAGTTACTCCAGTATCAACGATCCTTTGTGCTTCATGATTTCCAAAAGTCACCGAAGTCGTGCACGGCCAAAGTGCGGCTTCGCGATACCGCCCGAAATCAGTTGTTGGCTGGGAGGGCAATTGAGAGAACCCTTCGGTTGATCTGGATTCAGAGTATACGGACCAGTGGGCGCAAATGCGTCACGTGCCGAAACGGCCTTTTGGCCTGCTGTGAACGCGAATGACGGGGCCCACCGAGCAGGGCCTCGAAAGCGCGGTGATACACCGGGAAATCTCCGATTAAGTGCCACCACATTGCGGTGTTGCGTTGCCTAGTCGCGCTCCCGGGAAATCGTTTGCTTTGAAAAGGGGGCCTAGACCCAAATGGCGACTCCAGCGAAGAAGCCCAACATCGTGTTGATTGTTTCTGACGACACCGGCTACGGCGATCTCGGAGTTTACGGTGGTGGTAAAGGGCGAGGAATACCGACCCCGGGGTTCGATCGACTGGCCGATGAAGGCATGACGTTTTTCCATTGCTATGGCCAGCCAAGCTGCACTCCCGGCCGCGCCGCGATCGTGACCGGACGGATCCCAAATCGTAGCGGCATGACGACCGTCGCGTTCCAGGGTCAGGGCGGCGGCTTGCCGGCCGCCGAGTGGACCTTGGCGTCGGTTCTCAAACAGGCCGATTATTCGACGTTTTTTAGCGGAAAGTGGCATCTCGGCGAAGCCGACTACGCGCTGCCGAACGCGCATGGTTACGACGAGATGCGATATTGCGGGCTTTACCATCTCAACGCATACACGTATGCAGATCCGACCTGGTTTCCCGAGATGAGCGATGAACTGCGAGCATCCTATATAAAAGTAACAAAAGGAATGCTTTCGGGAAACGCCGGGGAGAAGGCTCACGAAGAGTTCAAACTCAACGGTCAATACGTCAATACGCCCGAAAAGGGCGTCGTCGGCATCCCTTTCGTCGATGAGTATATCGAGAACGCATCGGTGGATTACCTCAAGCGAGCTTATGCCGCTGGTAACCCATTTTTTGCTCACATCAATTTCATGAAAGTGCATCAGCCGAATATGCCGCATCCCGATTACATCGGCTCTTCACTTGCAAAGAGTAAATACAGCGATTCACTCGTCGAGCTGGACGCACGCGTCGGGCGCATCATGGATCTGATCCGAGAGCTCGATAAGGACGGTAATACGTTCGTCTTTTGGACGACCGACAACGGCGCATGGCAGGACGTGTATCCCGATGCCGGTTATACGCCGTTCCGCGGCACGAAAGGAACCGATCGCGAGGGCGGTTGCCGGGTACCTGCAATTGCATGGTGGCCGAACAAGATTAAAGCCAGAGAGCGAAATAACGACATTATCGGCGGGCTCGACTTCATGGCAACGTTCGCCGCATTCGCCGGCGTAACGCTGCCAACAGAAGACCGCGAAGGCAAACCCACTATCTTCGACAGCTACGACATGTCGCCGGTACTTTTTGGCACCGGTGCCTGTCCTCGCAACGAATGGTACTATTTTACAGAAGACGAGTTACTGCCGGGTGCGATTCGTATCGGACAGTTCAAAATGGTCTTCAATCTTCGCGGCGACGATGGAGTGCAGACCGGCGGCCTGTCCGTGGATACGAACCTCGGCTGGAAGGGAGCGTCAAAATACGTTGCGACGTGCCCGCAGATCTTCAATCTTTGGCAGGATCCACAAGAACGCTACGACATTTTCATGAACAACTTCACCGAGCACACTTGGCTGGGGCCGGTTATGTCGGAGCAGTTTGAAAAACTGGGCGCGTCGTACATCAAGTATCCACCGCGCAAAATGCAGGGGCTCGGGTATCAGGGGCCGGTCACGCTGTCCGAGTACGAACGCTTCGCAAGCGTCCAAAAGCAACTACAGAGCGAAGGCATAAAGCTTTCATTCATACCCAACTAAGCTCGCAAGAGGGCTCAACGGGCGGTCTAGGCTCCGCTTCATCAGACGGCTTCGCGAATCGCGAAGCCGTCTTTATTTCGTAGCGCCAGATCTGAGACGTACGAGCATCCCTCGATGCCCGGCCGCGGCGCGCGGGTAGAGAGCGCTTCGCGCACGATCCCTTGGAGGCGCAGAAGGCTCGGTAGGCCAACCAATACGGCCCATGCTTGCGATCGGTAGAGCGTCGTGGCAGGTCCCCCCACCGCCGAGCTCCCCTCCCGCGCCCTTAGACCGAGGATCGAAGATGAAGCATCTAGGAATTATTTTGGTGATGGTCGCTGCGGCGCTTTCGGCGATGGCGGGCGCATCGGCGCAGCCGGCACCCTCGCCGAGTCCGACTCCAAGCGCAACGCCGATATCCGCCAGGACCGACGAGTCGCACCCCGAGACCGGCGATTTCGACCCGAGTAAGTTGACGCCGTCGCAACAAGAGGCTTTGCGGCTCGCCGTTATCAAGACGTCGCAGAATCCGGTCGGCAATATTACGGTATTACCGTTCCAAAACAACTTTAATTACGGATACGGGCCCTACACGCGGCTTCAATATAACACCAACGTGCAGCCGGTCGCGCCGTTCATGCTGTCGCCGAGCCTATCGCTGGTGGCGCGCACGATTCTCCCAATCGTCAACCAACCTTCTGCTCTACCTCCGACTGCCTGCGCGATGCCTACGGGGTGCCCTTCGACGTCGGGAATCGGTGATATGCAAGAGCAATTGTTTTTCGGACCAAAAACGAAGCCGGGTCGGCTCATTTGGGCGGCAGGCCCGATTTTCCAGTTCCCGACGGGATCGCCCGCGACGCTGACTTCCGGCAAGTGGGCGGCCGGTGCCGATGCGGCCGCTCTGGTCATGCCTGGAAAATGGGTAATGGGCGCGCTCGTAACGCAGTTGTGGTCGTTCGCCGGACCGACGAACGGTCGAAACGTCAATTCATTTTTGTTGCAGCCGTTCGCCAACTACAATCTGAAGAACGGCTGGGCGATCGTGTCAGCTCCGATCATCACCGCGAACTGGGCTGCCGCAGAAAATAGGTGGGCCGTGCCGGTTGGTGGGGGAATCACCAACACCTTTAAGGATGGCGATCAGTTAATGCAGGTATCGGTGCAGTATTATACATGGGTGCGGCGGCCACTGGCCTCGCAGCAAACGCAACTCCGGTTTGTTTGGAGCCTGCTGTGGCCGGTTAAGCGCGGAATAAGCGTTGAAGATCTGCTACAGGAAGCTCGGTAAGAGCTTATCGCGCCCGTACGGCCTAGCATCATCCCGCGCTTGCTCGCTCGTGTACTCCTCCAAGGCCCACATCCATCAAAAGAGCTCAAAAGTTTGGCAAAGCACTGAACTCCGGCAAGTGGGTTCGGCGCAGCGCGGTGAATGAGCGTCATCCTATGCGGAGAGCCATTCTTTTTGTTTGCGCGGTGCTGACGACCGTCGTGCTGCCGGTCCCCATGGAAGCACAAGTCGCCGCCCCGCTTCAGCCGGTGCGTCCGACCCAGATCGATTGGAACCTGACGCCCGAGCAAATAACGGCGACCTGTACCGCTCAAATCACCGCCTTCGACGCGTCCGTCAAGAAAATCATGGCCGTGCGCGCTGCGCGGACGTTTGGGAACACGCTGCTCCCGCTCGAAAATGCCGAGTCCGATTTGAACGACCACCTGGTCGCCCAGGGCTTCCTCTTTAATATGGCCCTCGACAAGCCCGTGCGCGACGCGTCGGATCGCTGCAACGTCGCTCAGAGCGACTATTTTGCGGAGTTCGGTGCGCGGCCCGACGTTTATCGCGCGTTACTGGCCGTTGCGCGCAGCGGTACTGCCAGCACCGATGCCGACAAGAAGCTTCTCGAGCTTTACCTCGTGAGCTCGCGCCAGTCCGGCGCCGGACTCTCGGCCGAGAAGCGGAAATCGTTTATCGCGCTTTCCAACGAGTTGACTGCATTAGGTAGCAAGTGGCAGGAAACGCTCAACAACGATACCGCCGCAGTCGACATCACGGCCGCGCAAGCGCAGAGCTTGCCGCCGGATTTCGTCAAGACGCTGACGCGCAACGCGGACGGCACCTATGCACTAAAGGTGAACGAAAGCACGGTAACCCCGTTCTTGCAGAACGAGCGCGATGCCGCCGCGCGTAAGACGTACTTCTTTGCCTACAACAATCGTGCGGTGGCCAACGTGGCGGTGCTCGAACAGGCGATCCGGGTGCGCTATCAACTGGCTCGTTTGCTCGGATACGACTCGTGGGCTGCGTACCGGTTAGCCGATCGGATGGCGCAGACGCCGGAACGCGTGTTGACCTTCGAACGTACGCTCGACGCCAAGCTCATGCCGCAAGCCAAGCGCGATCTCGCCGGCTGGGCGCAGCTCAAGGCCCAGGACTCCGGCGACGCCAACGCCGTCATCGAACCGTGGGACGTGACGTATTACAACAACCAGTTGGTGAAGACCAAATATTCGGTCGACGAGCAGGCGATTCGGCAATACTTTCCGGTAGACGTCGTCGTCGACCGCATCATGAACCTGTATCACAAGATCCTCGGCGTGACGTTCGTGAAGGTCCCGGATCCAAAGGCGTGGGCGCCGGACGTCATTAGCTACAACGTCTTCGATACCAAGAGCGGGCGGTTCATCGGTACGACGTACTTCGACCTCTATCCGCGACCCGGAAAGTTTTCGCATTTTGCGAACTGGTCGCTGCTGCCGGCGCGCAAGCTCTCCGACGGGACGTACCGTCCCCCGGTCACGGCGATCTTGGGGAACTGGCCGCGTCCCGCGCCGGGTTCGCCGGCGTTGCTTTCGCACGATGACGTGATCACGTTTTTCCACGAGTTCGGGCACAACTTGGCCGCGCTGCTCGGAACCGCTCCGTACGAGACGCTCAGCGAGGGATTTCGTCAGGACTTCATCGAGGCGCCTTCGCAGATGCTGGAAAACTTCATGTGGCAGCCCTCGATTCTCAAAGAAGTCAGTTCGAACGTAACGACCGGCGAGCCGCTGCCCGACGACCTGATCGCAAAGATGATTGCCGCGCGCTACGTGGACGAGGCATACTTCACGACCGGCCAGATTAAACTCGGCATGGTCGACATGACCTATCATTCCAGCGGCCCGAACGTCGATACGACGGCCGTCTGGGGTCAGATCTCTTCGGAGTACACTCCGCTCGCGATGGTTCCCGGAACGCATCCGCAAGCCTCGTTCGGTCATCTCTTTGGGTACGATGCAGGCTATTACAGCTATCTGTGGGCGCTGGTCTACGCGCAAGATATGTTCACGGCGTTCCAGGGCGGCGGATTGGAAAATCCGGCCGTCGGTTTACGGTATCGTCAAACTATTCTGGAGCCGGCCCGCACGTACGAACCCGACGCTGAAGTGCGCGCCTTTCTCGGCAGACCGATGAGCACCGATGCCTTTTACAAGCAGTTCGAAATGGCTCCCGAACCCTCACCCACGCCCGGAGGCTAGCAACGCCGCCGGCAACGCGTGCCGGCGGCGTTCGTTCGCTTATTTAAAGAGCGACGCTTCGCCTTGCGTCATGCCGCAGGTCGAGACCAAGAACTTCTGATCGTAAACGTTGACGCCGTGCACGCACGACATGTGCCACGCGCCGTTGTGGTACATGAAATACGAGTAGCGGGCATCGTTGGGATTCGAAAGACAGTGCGCCGAAACCGACGCCCATTTCCCTTCCTGCTTCGGGTCGTTGACGGTTGCCGGCAGACACGATTTGGCAAACTTGATCGCCGGTGAGTGCGCGATGATCATCGCCGCTTGAACCTTGGTAAGCGGCGGCGCACTGGCAGCCATCGTCACCGCGGGGGCCGTTAGGCTGACGAGTGCGAGAGCCGCAAAAATAACACGCATTAAATTCTCCTCTGTGTAGCGAGCGTACGCCCCCTTGTCGTTCGTTCCTCCCAGTTCCTGCAACGCCCGCGCGTGCTCGAATCGGTATCGCAAGGTCTCAAGGACGGCGGTGACGACGTATTGCTCAGCCTCAATTCGCTGCGGGGTTGAGGATTAGCAAAGGAAGCGAAGATGGGTTCACCCGTTACCGTTTATACGGCAAAGAAGGTCGTAACGATGGATCCAGGCCGCCCAGAGGCGACGGCTGTTGCGGTGCGCTATGGCTCGATCCTCGCGGTTGGATCTCTGGACGATTTGCAGCCTTGGCTGCGCGACCAGCGCTACGAGTTGGTGCGAGATTTTGAAAGCAAGGTTTTGCTGCCGGGGTTGGTCGATCCGCATCTTCATCCGTTCATGGCGGCGGCGATGATCATGTCCGACATGGTGACGGCGTTCGAATGGCAGCTCCCGTGGGCGACCATCAAACCGGTGCGGGGAAAGGAAGCCTACCTCGCGGAGCTTCGCCGCATCGAACAGAGTAAAAGCGACCCGTCGGAACCGCTGATAAGTTGGGGCTATCATCCGTTTTGGCACGGCACCATTGCCCGCGCCGATCTCGATGCCGTCTCTGCCTCTCGGCCGATCGTCGTCTGGCACCGCTCGGCACACGAAATGTTCCTCAATACGGCGGCACTGCGGCGCTGGAACCTCACGGCAGAAGAGGCCCGCTCGCATTCGTCCGTCGATTACCCCGCCGGACACTACTTCGAATCGGGCATGATCGAGCTTGCCGCGCCGAAGCTCGCGCCGTACATGTTCGACCGCGCCCGCTTCCTCGCCGGAATGGCTCGCGCACGCGATGTCGTGCGCTTCGGTGGAATCACGACGATCGCCGAGATGTCCTTTGGCATCACCGATCCCGATCTCGAGTGGCTCGGACCCAAAGCGGTCCTCGATAGCGACGACGTCCCATTTCGTACGTTCTTCGTCGCCGATGCAAAGACACCGACGATGAAGCTCGGTGTGGAGCAGGCTCTCGCGTGGGCCGATGCGCTGCCGCAACGGAATACTCACCGCTTGCGCTTCGGACGCCATATCAAGCTGTTCGCCGATGGCGCGTTCTATTCGCTGGGCATGCAAATCGGAGGCGCCGGCTACATCGACTGCCACCACGGCGAGTGGATGACGCCGCTGCCCCTATTCGAACAGCTCGCCACGACGTTTTGGAACAACGGATACCAGCTTCACGTCCATACCAACGGCGACGCGGGGCTCGAGATGGTACTGGGCACGCTGCAGATGCTGCAGGAAACAAAACCGCGCGTCGACCATCGCTTTACGATCGAGCATTTCGGCTACGGTACCGACGAGCAAGTGCGAAAGCTGGCGCGTTTGGGCGCGGTCGTCTCTGCCAATCCATATTACATGTACGAACTGGGCGACGGATATCTTCAGGAGGCTCTCGGTTTCGACCGTACCTCGCAGATGGTGCGGATCGGCAGCGTCGCGCGTGCCGGCGTTCCCCTGGCCCTGCACTCGGATTTTGCGATGGCGCCCGCCCAGCCTTTGCGCCTGGCGCAAATCGCCATCACGCGCCGTACTGCCGACGGCGCGCAACTGGCCGAAAGCGAGCGCCTCACGCTCGATCGAGCGCTTCGCGCCATCACCGTCGACGCAGCGTTCATGCTCGGACTCGAGAACGAAATAGGCAGCATAACCTCGGGGAAACGCGCCGACTTTACCGTTCTCGATGAAGATCCGTACGACGTCGACCCGAGCGCCCTCGCCGACATACCGATTTGGGGAACGATATTCGAAGGGAAGCCGTTTGCGCGCCGGTGACGGCCTACTTCTTTGCGGCCACCACGCCGAGGGGGACGTCGAAGGTGCCCGTAAAAACCGCGACGGGCGGACCGCCGGCCGGGTAGTTGAAAACTTCGCCGGTGCCGTTACCCGCGTCGCCGCAATAGAGAAGGCCTCGAACGAGCCACGTTTGGGCGCAATCGCTATCACCCATCAACTGTACGGTGCCGCGTAACGTCGCCTTCGTCCCTTCGATCGTGTACCGATACGTCGCGTTCGCTAGCTGATCGAAAACCGTGACGTAGGTGCCGTCCCACTGTACCGAACCGGGAAACAGTATCGTATTGGGCATTTCGATCGCTTTAAATACGCTGCTGCCTTTGGGCAACTCGACGAGCGCGAAGCCCGAGCGGCTCCCGGTATAGCCGTCTGCGAAGAGGTTACCCTGGCCGTCGTAGCCGTCGAAGAACTCTTCGTCTAGGGGGGTGGCGTAGGCGGTGCCCGATCCGCTGGCGTTCTTGAAAATGACCACGTCGCCGCCGCGAATGCTTGGCGGCCCGTCATAGATTCCGACGGCAAGATCTCCGTGAGCGTTCATGGCGCAGCTGGTTGGGAACGTGTTGGGGAGAGAGAGCGACTTGAGCGGCGTCTCGGGGACCTTGAACTCCTCGATTTGGGTGGGGCCAGCGACGATCCAGAACGTCTTCTTCCCATAGCCGTAGAGCACGTTCGTGCACCCTTGTCCTCCGACGTTCTCGATCGTGCCGATCTGCGC
>DATAWH010000013.1:0-136406 GCA_036267315.1 Candidatus Cybelea sp.
GTTCATGTCGACGACCTCCGGCAGCACCGCTTGCAGCAACGGCAAGAAGATGCGTTCCGTGGCCTTGCCCAACCACGCGTCTTCCATCGGAGGTTTGCCGACGACGGTGGCGGCGAAGATCGGCCTGCGGCGATGCGTCACACACGTCAGGTGGAAGGTTGGGTAGAGGCCGGCCGGACTGTAGACGCCGGTATGATCCCCGAAGGGGCCCTCGGTGCGCAGATCTTCGTTGTCGACGTAGCCTTCCAATACGAACTCGGCGTCGGCCGGTACCGGGAGATCGAGCGTCGTTGCAGGCGTCAGCTCGACGGGCTTTCCGCGCAGCAGGCCGGCAAAGGCAAACTCATCGAGCAGCGGCGGCAGCGGTGCGGTCGCGGCATAGGTGAGCGCCGGATCGGTGCCGATCGCGACGGCGACTGGAGTTCGCTTTCCCCAGGAGCGTGCGTGCGCGCGCCCGTGTTTGTGTCGCTGCCAGTGCATGCCCGTTTCGGTGGGGCCGTACACCTGCATGCGATACATTCCAACGTTGAGGCGTCCGCTGTTGGGGTCTTTGGTAATTACCAGCGGCAGCGTAATGAACGGACCCGCATCGCGCGGCCACGTCGTCAAGACCGGCAGCTTCGTCAAATCCGGACGCTCCACGACGACGTCGTGGACGCTTCCGTTGGCGACGGTCCTCGGGATTGCGTTTGCAAGCGGTGCCAGTGCGAGCGCGCCGCCGATCTTGTCGACGAACGAGCCGCTCGGCGGCCGCATCGTCGTGAGCGCGGCGACGCGCGCGGCGACCTCGTCGAGGCTCGCGGCGCCAAGCGCCATTGCCATTCGCCGCGCGGTTCCGAACTGATTGGTCAAGACGGGGAACTGCGAATTCTTGACGTCGGTAAAGAGCAGCGCGGGACCGCCCGCTTTCACGACGCGATTGGTAATCTCGCTAATCTCTAACCGCGGATCGACCCGTTCCGAAACGACGTGCAGTTCGCCGGCCTTGCGCAACGCCTCGACGAACGCCTCGAGCGATCGGAATGCCATGGCGGCGTGCTTATGCGCGGCGCGGCTTAACCCTCGCGTGCGGGAAAGGCTGCGACGAAACGCGCACCCCCTCGCGCCGAGCCGTCGGCGACGACGCCGCCGCCATGAGCCGACGCGATCCAGCGGACGATCGCCAACCCCAAGCCCGCGCCTGCGCCGTCGTTTGAAAGCCGGTAGAAACGCTCGAAAACCCGCTCTCGCTCGTCGGGCGGGATGCCGGCGCCGTCGTCTTCAACGACGATTTCGCAGACGCGCCCATTTCGCCGCGAGGTAAGGTTGACGACGGCGCGAGCGTGGCGGATCGCGTTTTCCAGCAGGTTTTGTACGAGCTCGCGAAGCCGCCGCTCGTCGCCGTCGACGATCGCGCTGCCCGCCGCGAGATCGATCCTGACGCCCCGCGCGCCGGCGAGCGGTAGCGTCTCGCGCACAGCGAGGCTGACGATCGCCCCGAGGTCGACCGGTTCGCAGTGAAGCACGCGCTGCGCCGGATCGCGTGCGAGCGTCAGCAGATCGTTGACGACGCCGGCGGCTTCGAACGCGGTGCGCGAGATCGTTTCGAAGGCCTCCCGGCTCTCATCGCTCGCGTTTGCACGCGCGGCTTGGGCTACCGCGGCGATCGCGGTCAGCGGCGAACGGAGTTCGTGCGCCGCGTCGCCGGTAAACCGGCGTTCGCGCTCGCGCGCCGCCTCCAGCGGTGCGATTGCCGTGCGAGCTAGAAAGTACGAAGCGAACGCCACGACGACGACCAGCGGCAGGTCGATCTCGGCGATGACGACGACGACGCGGCGCATCGCGGCGGAGAGGCCCGCACTGGCTTCCGGTGCGCCCAGTGCCGGCCCGAGCATCGACGCGTACTCTTTGGCGACGAAAGCGTACGCTCCAAAGCTCAGCGCGGCAAGAACGCAAATGAAAACGCAGAGATAGAGTGCTGCGGTGCGAACGACTAACGAGGCGCGAATCAATCTCCCCGTCATTCGAAGGGATCGCCTGGGGAGCCTTCGGGGCGGCCTACGCCTTCACGCGATACCCGATCCCCCACACCGTTTCGATGATGCCCTTCGCGCCCAGCTTGCGTAGCTTACGGCGAAGTTGGCTGATGTAAACGTCGACGATGTTGCTCGATCCGTCGAAATCGTAGTCCCAGATCCTTTCGACGATCTGCGAGCGAGAGAGCGCGATGCCGGCGTTGCGCGCGAGAAACTCGAGCAGGCGAAACTCCGTCGCTCCCAGCGGAACGGGCTTGCCTTCAAAGGTGACGTTGCGCGCCGCGAGATCGACTCGCAGTGCGCCGGCCTCGACGACGCCCAGCAGCGGCCGTTCGCCGCGCCGCAGTATCGCGCTCACGCGCGCGATGAGCTCTTCCTCGACGAACGGCTTGACGAGGTAGTCGTCCGCGCCGCAGTTGAGCCCAGCGACCCGGTCATCGACCGCATCGCGCGCGGTCAGCATGAGGATCGGGGTCTGGACGCCGGCCGCTCGCGCGTTACGCGCGAGCGTAAAGCCGTCGAGTCCCGGCAGCCCCACGTCGACCACCGCCACGTCGTACGCGCGGCTGACCAGATGGTCGAGACCGGTCTCGCCGTCGGAGACGACGCTGGCAGCGTACTTGCGCGTCTCGAGCATCTTTCGAATCGAGTCGGCGACCGCAGCGTTATCTTCTACTACGAGTACTCGCATCGTCGAACGTCCCTCCATCTCCCGGGTCGCTAGTCTTTGAGCGGTCCGGGAAAAGCGATCGTGAAGGCTCCGCTGAGGAACGGATGCTCCCCCGGCGGTTGGACTTCTTGAAGTAGGACGCGGCACGGTGCGATCTGAACCGCGGCATAGTACACGAAGTCCCGGTTGATGAACGGGTTGGCATACGCATCGTAGCGCAGTCCGAAGTAGGCGTGTGGAATCGGATAGTATTTCAGCCGAACGTATCCGCCCTCGGAGTGCTGGTTGGTCAACAGACCGTCGGCGTCGTGATCGTCACCGTACCACTGTTCGGCCTGGAGGTCGAGGTCTCCGTAGCTCGCGTGCGCCATCAGTCCGTAGCGTTCGTACAGATCGGCAAAGGGCAATCGCCCCGAAGGCAAGACGCCGAGCGTGCCGCCCATCGCGGTACCGCCGACCTCGAAGAGGCTCTTGCTGCTCTGCGCGAGCGTCTGGCGCAGCCAGAGACTGAACTCGGGACTGCTGTTCCAGGTCGTCTCTCCGGTTGGAACCGGTTTGCCGCCGTACGGCGCTCCTTGGAACGAGGCGAACGCAACGACGCCGTCGACGCGCAGGTTGCCGATCGTCTTTTCGGCCATCAAACCCCAGCGCGGCGACGAGAGCGGAAGGTTGTTCAAACCAACGTGCGCACCGTAATAGCCGTACTGCTCGAGATCGTCGAGGCGCTGCCCGGGCGACTGCGCGAGCGGTAGTTCGAAAAGGCCCCCGCGGACCAGCGTCTTCGTGTGCTGGTCGTAGCCGGCGGCAAAGAGCAGATAGGTGCCGCTCGGACCGCCCGCCGCGCCAAGGCTGTAGTGCAGAAACGTGGTGATCGGCCCGAAGTTCGCGCTGCCGAGCACGATACCGCCGCCCTGCCACTGTCGCGAACCCGCCGCCGGCTGCTTGTCGTACTCCATTTGATAGCGTATCGCGAAAACGGTGGTGCCGTGTTCGGGCAGCGGCAAGCGGTATCCGTGATTGCGAAAGTAGTTCCCAAAGGCGTTGAGCTCGGGCAGCACGCTGTGGCACTGGCCGCATTTGAGATGATAGCGTTGGGCAAAGATCGGGATCGCACTGGCCGGCGCACAGGCCAGCGCGGTGAAGAGTACCGCAAGCGCCGCGGTGGCGATGCTACTGCGCAACGATCGCCGCTCGCATCGGTGCGCCGTAATGGAAGAAGCATCCGAAGAGATAGGTGCCGGCGCGATCGACCGTAATTGTCTGCGACGACGACCCGGCCTGAAGTGCACCGCTGCTGAATCCCCCGGAAAGGGTCGTTCCGTGCTGCTGCGTCGCCGAGATGCCAAAGGGCGATCCGCTCGGGAACTGCGATAGGTTCGGAATCGACGTCGCGGTGTGCGCGAAACTATCGGTGTTCGTAAAATGGAGTTCCGAGCCGACTGCAATGTTGGTAATCGGCGGAGTGTAGCCGCCGCTTTGCCCGTACGGCGTCTTCACCGGCTGGCTGAGCGTAAGATTGATGTCAATCGCGGCCCCGCCGCTGCCGCCGCTGGAGACCGGCGTTCCGCCGGCCGTGCACGCGGCGAGCAAGAGCGGAAGAGTTGAGGTGAAAATGCGTCGCCTCATCGCGGCGTCACCCAGCGGCGGCCGGCAAACCCGGCGACGAGATCGTCGTTGAGAGCGGTCGAGGCGAGCATCGTTTCGGCGAGCTCGCCGGCTGAGTTGAAGGCGTAAACAAAAGTAGAATGACGGTCGTGGACGCCGTGCTCTCCCTCTTCGGAGATCACGTTGAAGGCACGCATGATTTTGTGGACGCTGGTTTTCGATCCACCCGCGAGGATCCAGTACCTCGGGTCGGCGCCGAAGCGGTGCGCGAGCACCTGCATGTCGTGCGGTGAATCGTGTTCCGGATCGAGTGTAATGGTAAGCAACTTACCCTCCAAGTGACGACGCTGCAGCTCCAGCGCTGCCTGTTGGAACTGCGCGTTGACGAGCGGGCACGCGTCGGTGCAGTGCGCCGCGATGAACGTTATGGCGAGCGGTTTGCCGCGTAGAGACGAGAGCGCGAAGTGATGACCCTGTTGATCGATGAGCTGGGGCTCGTCGGACGCGGTCGAGGCTTTTGGCTTCGGTCGTGGAGCGCGAGGCGCGTAACCGCCGCTGCCCGGCGAAGCCGTTGGGCCGGGTGTCGCGCCGGCGACTACTTGAATGACGTCGCGCATGTTGAACTCGATGTAGTGAAACGCGCAGCCGATCAGATAGGTACCCGGATTCTTCAGCTTGATCTTGACGCTCTTGCCCGGATCGATCGTGCCGCTTGCGTAATCGGAGCCGAGGACGCCGTTTCCGGTGGGGCTGAAGGAGAGGCTGGGATTTTGCGGCCAGTTCGGCGGGGGCGAAGCCGTGACGCCGACGACGTTGAGCGTGTGCGGCGACGACGACGAAAGGTTCGTTACCGTCACCGTCGCCCCCGGAGGATAGGCCAACACCTGCGAGGTCTTGTCTTGAGTGTAGCCGCTGACGGTTCCCCAAACGGGATCGTTTTCGACGCCGATATTTCCCGTTGGGATGCCTAGACCAATGCCGTTGGATGGCGGCGGGGAGGGCGTGGGCCCTCCGCCACCGCTGTTGATGCTGCCGAGTCCCCCGCCGTTGGTGCAGGCGGCGACCGCGCCGCCCGCTACGAGCGCAAAGGCCGCGGCGAGTGCTGGAGCTCTCACTTGCCCGGCGGAGTCGCTTGCGGTCCGGGAGTCGCTTTGGCTTTCACGACGATCACGTCGCGCATGCCCTCTGAGTAATGAAACGCGCAGCCGATCAAATACGTACCGGCTTTGGATAACATCACGCTGACCGATTTACCGGGCGACAGAATGCCGCTTGCGAACTTCGGCCCGAGGACGCCGTTGCCGCGCGGGCTCGTTACCAGCGACGGATCTTGTGGAAACTTTGCTGGGGCTTTCTTGATCTTCTTTACGACGTCCATCGTGTGCGAGATGCTGCCGGAAAGATTCTCGAGCGTGATCTTCGTGCCGGTTGGGAAGCCGAGTGCTTGCGAAAAGCTGGTTTGCGTAAATCCACCCAGCGTCGCCTTCCAGTGCGGATCCATGATCGAACCAAGGCCTTCGCCGGGAAGTTCTTCGCCGATCGTGTCCTTTGGCACCGTCGCGAAAACGGCGACGTTCTTGTTGTAGGACGGGAGAAGCACCGTGTTGGAGCCCGAGGCGCCGGTCCCGGTACCGCCGCCGGCACAAGCGGCGAGGGTGGCGGCGGCGATCGCCAATGAAAGAGCCGCGAGTCGTTTTGACATGAAACCTCCAAGAGAGTGTCGTTGTGCTCGCTAGGGTAGCCGGGCGGGATGAAAAAAGTATAAAGCCTTGCGGCTCTAGGGAGCTTTGATCGAATCGCGCATCGCAGCCGCGATATTCTGCAGGGCCGGATCTCCGCCGGCGTCGTTGCGAGCACGTTCGAAGGCAGACCGTGCCGCTGCATGCTCTCCCTCTCGGAGCAGCACGACGCCCAATGCGAAGCGAGCGCGAGCGTACGCCGGTGCCAGAGCTAACGCGCTGCGCAGTTCGCGTTCGGCCGCATCGTAGCGCCCGAGGCGCTCTTCGGCGAGCGCGAGATCGTAGTGGGCGACGG
Organism: Candidatus Cybelea sp.; assembly: GCA_036267315.1. Classification (GTDB taxonomy): domain Bacteria; phylum Vulcanimicrobiota; class Vulcanimicrobiia; order Vulcanimicrobiales; family Vulcanimicrobiaceae; genus Cybelea. The sequence continues at coordinate 6,325 of DATAWH010000013.1, forward strand.
CATAGGAAGCGTTTGTGTGGAGGAGCTTTCCAAAGTCTTGACGAGCCGTCGCGGCATCGCCCGCCTGCAGCGCGACGATCCCGCGCGAGTATAGCGCGCGCGCCGAATCGGGATCGGCGGCGACGTACCGGTCGGCGATCGCGCGTGCTTGCGCGAGGTCGCCGCGAGCGAGCTCGACCGCGATGAGGTTCGCCATCGCGGCCAAAAATTTGGGATCGAGCGCGAGGGCCGCGCGCAGCTCGCGTGCGGCGTCGTCGTTGCGCCCGTCGTTGGCGTAGGCAATCGCGAGATCGTACCGCGCCGTCGAGCCTTTGGGCTCGGGTGGAGCGAGGGCAACGATGCGTTCGAACTCGGCGATTGCCGATTTCCAATCATTGCGAGCGAGCGCGCTTAGGCCGAAAGTGAAGCGCTCCTCGACCTCTCGCTGCGTCGCGAGCGTCCGAAGGGCAGGCTCAGATGTGGTACGCGGAAGCGGACGCGGCGTCGAGTAGGTTTGCGCCGTTGCCGCAGCCGTCATCAGACCGGTAAGTACGGCGCCGGCAATCAAGGCACGCATCGATCACGGAGTACCGGGGCCGGCAGGAAGTTCGGCCTGATGCCATCCAGTAGAGGACGCAGCACGCTCCGGCTTGCATTCCCACCCGGTTCGGCCGGCCGACGTAATCGGACCGAGCATCGCGGGGGCCGCCGACGGGGTCAATGCACCCGCAATAGCGTCCTCGAGCGATTCTGCCCCAGCCACGGCAAAGTGGCTGCAAGTTATGAGGAGCGCGAGCAGCATAGAGACGACGATGGGACGGAGCGGGCTTCTTGACACTACTCCTATCATAGCCGAAAGTCTAAAGAATCCGTGAATCTCGCGTACAAGCTCGCGGCTGCGCTTCCTTTGGTGATGCTGATGGTGCTCCCGGCGCGGGCTGACACTCCTTTGGTCGTCGGCGCCGTTCGAGATCAAAGCGGGGTCCCGATCTCGGGCGCGAGCGTCGAAGGCCGTCGCCTGGGCGCTCCCCCGGTGCGTACCACGACCGACGCTGCGGGCACTTTTGCGATTGCCGCCGCCGAGATCGTTTCGGTTGCAGTTACCTGCCGCTACTGCGCTCCCGCGCAAGCGAAGGTGAGAACGAACGAGCCGGTCGTCGTTATCGTGCGGCGGTACGCGGCCCTCGCCGGCGATACGCCCAGCGGCAGAGACGTCGAGAGCCTTCCATACGCCAACGTCGAGTCGACGCTGGCGCTTCGCCCGTTCGTGCTGCTCGCGCAAAGCCAGAGCTCCTATCCCGGTTCTCGCTTGAGCGATCGGGGGCTTTCGCCCGATGGTTCGCTCCTGATCGACGACGGTTCGCCGAACTACGACATCGTCGCCGGCGCCTCGCCCTACGAGTTGATTCCCGCACAGTTCGAGCGCAGCGCGTCCCTCCAGCCCGCAACCGACGCATTTCTTTATGGCGACCAAGCGGCGGGCGGGATCGCCAATCTCACTCCGTTCGCGAGCGATTCGAGCTGGGAGGTGGCCACGCTGGGAAGCGATACCATCGCCCGCGCGCAGATCGGCTCCCCCGATGCCGGAGCTGTCTTTGGAACTTTCAGCAACGACACCGAATCGCGCCAGCGCGGCGATGCATCAGCGACGCTACCGCTGGGAGGCGACCAATCGCTGTCCTTTACCGGCGGTGAAGAACAAGGCCGAGACTTCGGCACGCCTGGTTCGAGGTATACCGGCGCCTTTTCGTTCCTCAACGTCACCTATGCCGATCCGCAGCTGGAGAATCTCTACGTCTCCGCGGTCGTCGATCGAGGGAGCTACTGGTTTGGTTCGGCGGCCTATTCGGCGGCGGCAGTCTGGTCGGATTCGAACGTTCTGATCGGCGCCCACACGCCGGGTCCGGTCTCGGTTTTCGCGGATCTGGGTTTGCGTCTCTCAACGGGACTGTACGATCAGCAGACGTCGTGGACGCCGCTTCCCAGCATCGGCGCCACGCTCGGGCAGTCGCGATTCGATGCCGGCATTCGCGCGAGCGGAACCGACTACGACGTCAAAGCCGGTGTCGGCGCGTTTTGGATCGACTACGGGGGCGGCTCATACGGCGTCTCGCAGCCGGCAAGGACGGCGTTGGCGACGCCGTCTCTGCAGGCATCGCTTTTTCCGAACGGCCGCTGGAATCTCAACCTGCAAGGCAGCGGTTCGTTTACGCTGCCGACATTTCTCGAACAGTACGATTACATCGACTACACGCCGAGTGCGGTGATGCTGCAACGCAACGAGCTCGTCGCCGGTGCGCTCACGTATACCGATCTTTCGCGACTGCGCGTCTCTTTCGAAGAGGCATCGCAGCGCGTCTCCGGCGCGGCCTCGGGGACGATCACGTCGGCCGGCTTGGCCGCGACGTGGCAGGTGACGCCGCAGCTCTCGCTGCGCGCCTGGACGATGCACGTCACCGATTCGGTCACGCCGTTCGTCGTCGCGGGGTACGACGAGGGTGCGACACCGACGGTGAACTCTTTTTGGTTGACCTACGAAGCAAAGGGCCCGATTCGCTTCGACGCCATCTATCGTCGCGATCTGCTTGACGGCTTACCGTTCTATCACGTGGACGGGGACGTTTCGGGGCCGATTGCGACGCAGTTACGCTGGTACGCGGGAGTGGAGGATCGCATGCGCCGCACGTTTGTGGACATCGGCTTGCGCTTTGGCGGCCAGTGACGCGCCAAGCGATCCTCCTGGGGTTCGTTACTCCTCGTCGTGACGTCCGTGCGGACGGCGACGGCGACGCATCGGCGGTGCGCCCGGGGCGCTCGCGCTAGGCGTCTCACTCGCTCTGGGCGGGGCATCGCTGGTTCTGGGCGCGGCATCGCTGGTTCTGGGCGCGGCATCGCTAGTTCTGGGCGCGGCATCGCTAGTTCTGGGCGCTCCCTCGCGCGGTACGAACTCGCGCGGCGCTCTGCCGCCCGATTCGCCGTTGCTCGAAGCGCCGCCCATCAGCGCCTTGCGGGAGAGGTTGAGGCGTCCTTGGCCGTCGATCTCCATGACCTTGACCATGACCTCGTCGCCGACTTTGACGACGTCTTCGACCTTGTCGACGCGGTTGGGCGCCAGCTGGCTGATGTGCACGAGGCCTTCCTTACCCGGAAGAATCTGCACGAACGCGCCGATCGCGATGATCCGCGTGACGGTACCGCGATAGGTTTCGCCGGCGACGACCTCTTTGGTGAGGTTTTCGACGATCTCTCTGGCTTTGTCGCCCGACGCGCCGTCGAGCGACGTGATGAAGACGCTGCCGTCGTCTTCGATGTCGATCTTTTCGACGCCGGTCTCGGCAATGATCTTGTTGATGACCTTGCCGCCCGGGCCGATGACGTCTTTGATCTTCGCCGGGTTGATCTTGATCACGATCATGCGCGGAGCGAACGGCGACAGCTCTGCGCGCGGCTCCGCGATCGTCTCCGCGAGCTTGTCGATGATGAAGTAACGCGACTTGCGCGCCTGCTCCATTGCTTCGCGCAAGATGTCGATCGTGACGCCTTGCACCTTGATGTCCATCTGGATTGCGGTGATGCCCTTACGCGTTCCGGCGACCTTGAAATCCATCTCGCCCAGCGCGTCTTCGAGGCCCTGGATATCGGTGAGGATCGTGTACTTGTCGCCTTTTTGAATCAGGCCCATCGCGACGCCCGCGACATGGCCGCGGATCGGTACGCCCGCATCCATGAGCGCCAGCGTCGAGCCGCAGACCGACGCCATGGACGACGATCCGTTCGATTCGAGCACTTCGCTCATCAGACGCAGCGTGTACGGGAACGCATCCTTCGCCGGCAGCACCGGAACGAGCGCGCGTTCGGCAAGATGGCCGTGGCCGATCTCGCGACGGCCCGGCCCGCGCATCGGGCGCGTCTCGCCCACCGAGTACGGAGGAAAGTTGTAGAAGTGCATGTAGCGCTTGTCTTCGAGCGCGACGATGCCGTCGAGCCGCTGCGCGTCGCTGGTCGAACCCAGCGTCGCGGCGGTGAAGACCTGCGTTTGGCCGCGAGTGAAGACTCCCGATCCGTGCACGCGCGGCACGTAGCGAACCTTACACCAGATCGGCCGAATTTCGTCGGGCTTGCGGCCGTCGGGACGAATCTTCTCGTCGACGACCATGATGCGCAGCTCTTCCTCTTCCATGGCCTTGATCGTCTTACCGAACTCTTTGGCGGTAAGCGGAGCCTCGAGAAGCGTGCGAACGTTCTCGTCCTTCTTTCCGCAGCGCGCGATCGCTTCGTCGATGCTGATCTCGCGGAAGGCCTCTTCGCGCTTGCTTTTCTCGACGATGCGCATCGCTTTGGCGACGTCTTTGGCAAACGACTTACGCACCCACTTGTCGAGCGTCGCATCGACCGCGACCGTGGGAAACTCGCGCTTTTTCTTACCGGCTTTTTTGGCGAGCTGATCGATCGCTTTGACGATCTTGCGAATCTCTGCGTGCGCGAACTCGGCCGCGCCTAGGAAATCGTCCTCGGAGATTTCCTTGCCGCCGCCTTCGACCATCATCACACCGTCGGCCGTTCCGGCGATGACGATATCCATGCCGCCGGTTTCGTACTGCGGCAGCGTTGGATTGCAGATGAGCTTTCCGTCTTCATCGCGTCCGACGCGAACCGCGGCAACCGTCTTTGCCAACGGAATGTCGCTCAGCGCGAGCGCGGCTCCCGCCGCACAAACGCCGAGAACGTCGGCGTCGAGTTCGGGATCGATGGAAAGCACGGTTGCAACGATCTGCACGTCGTTGCGGAAGCCATCGGGGAAGAGCGGACGGATCGGACGGTCGATCTGACGCGAACTGATCACCGCGTGCTCGGGTGGGCGCCCTTCGCGCTTGATGTAGCCGCCCGGAATTTTTCCGGCTGCATACATCTTCTCTTCGAAATCACAGGTGAGGGGAAAAAAGTCGATGCCTTCGCGAGGCTTATTGGACGCGGTCACGGCGCAGAGCACGACGTTTTGGTCGCCATAACGAACCGTAGCGGAGCCATTTGCCTGCTTCGCTAGCTCGCCGGTTTCGATGACCATCGTGCGCCCGCCGACCGTCAACGTTACGGATTCGGGCACGGTATCTCCTAATATGGTACTTTATTATTGCTTTTGATTAACCGCGCGCCATTCGGGCCGGGGCGATGCTCGCCCTGCCGCCCCCCAACCTGACTGGTTCCCTAGGTTCCACTGCCCCGCGGCTGGTAATACGGCTCCCATGCAGAGCCTTACTACTGAGGACTTGACGGCGTTAAAGCTCAAGGCCAACGACGTCCGCCAAGGCATCATCCGCTCGCTTCTCGCCGCCGGATCCGGGCATTCGGCCGGTCCGCTCGACATGGCCGACGTCTTCACCGCGCTCTACGGCAACCTAATGCGCCACGACCCGCAGCATCCCGACTGGCCGGAGCGCGACCGTCTGCTGCTCTCCTGTGGCCACATTGCCCCCGTCCGTTACTCGGCCATGGCGAACTTCGGCTACTTTCCGGTCGAGGAGCTGCTGACGCTTCGGAAGTTCGGCTCGCGGCTGCAGGGCCACCCGGAACGGGTAACGCTTCCCTCGGTTGAGACGACCTCGGGGCCGCTGGGCGAAGGGCTCGCGCAGGGCGTTGGAATGGCGCTCGCGGCGAAGATGGACCGGAAAGATTTTCACGTCTGGGTCGTTACCTCCGATGCCGAGCATCAGTGTGGGCTGCACTGGGAGGCCGTGCTGACCGGCGCCAAGTTCAAACTCGACAACCTCACGGCGATCGTGGATCGCAACTTCATCCAGATCGACGGCAGCACCGAGGACGTGATGCCGCTCGAACCGTTCGCGCAAAAGTATCGCGCCTTCAACTGGGAAGTGTACGAGTGCGACGGCAACGACATCGCCGAGTTCATCGAAACCGCAAGACGCGCTCGCTCCTATGAAGGAAAACCTCAGGTGATCATCGCCAACACGGTTCCCGGCAAAGGCGTCTCGTACATGGAGGGTGATTATCTTTGGCACGGCAAGCCGCCGAACAAGGAGCAAGCCGGCGAAGCGCTGCGCGAACTCGCCGCCGAGCGCGAACGGATCTTGGCCCATGAGTAGCGGCACCGGCGTGCGCGACGGCGCACAGGAAATGCACCTCGTCGACTATCGCAGTCCCGACGTCAAGCTGATCCCGACGCGCAACGGGTTCGGTGAAGGTCTGATTGAAGCCGGCTCGCGCAGCCGCGACGTGCTCGGAATCTGCGCCGACCTTTCGGAGTCGACGCGCTTCGAAGGGTTCAAAAAAGCGCATCCCGATCAGTACGTCGAGATCGGCGTCTCGGAGCAAATGCTCGTCGCGATGGCTGGCGGTTTGGCCGCGGTCGGCAAGGTGCCGTGGATCGCGAGCTACGCAATGTTCAATCCGGGGCGTTCCTGGGAGCAAGTGCGCACGATCATGGCGCTCAACGAAACCAACGTGAAGATCGCCGGCGCGCACGCGGGCGTCTCCGTCGGACCCGACGGGGCGACGCATCAGGCGATTGAAGACATCGCGATCATGCGCGTGATTCCGCACATGACGGTCGTCGTGCCCTGCGATAGCGTGCAGACGAAGAAAGCGACGCTCGCGCTCTCCGAAATGTGGGGGCCGGTCTACCTACGCTTTGGGCGCGACAAATCGGCCGTGATCACCAGCGACGGCACGCCGTTTGAGATCGGTAAAGCCCAGACGTTCCGCGAAGGCGGCGACGTCGCGATCGTCGCGTGCGGAATTCTGGTTTACAATGCGCTGATCGCAGCCGACCGGCTTGCCAAGGACGGCATCGAGTGCCGCGTCGTCAACAACCACACCGTCAAACCGATGGACGAAGCGGCGATCGTCGACGCCGCGCGCAGTTGCGGCGCGATCGTCACCGTCGAAGAGCACCAAAAAGCCGCCGGCATGGGTTCGCGCGTGGCCGAGATACTCGCCGCGCGCCATCCGGTGCCAATCGAGTTCATCGGCGTCGACGATCGCTTCGGACAGTCGGGCGATCCCGCCGAGCTCATCGAATACTACGGGATGGGCGTCGACTCAATTGTCGCCGCCGCCCGCAAAGCACACGAACGAAAGGTTTAGCGGCGCAAGCCTAAATCGGCGATTAAGCTGCGATAGCGCTCGAGGTTCTTCTGGTGCAGATAGTTGAGCAGACGGCGGCGCTGTCCAACCTGCAGGAGCAAACCGCGGCGGCTGTGATGATCCTTCTTGTGAATCTTGAGGTGCTCGGTCAGCGCGTTGATGGATGCGGTGAGCATCGCGACCTGCACTTCGGCCGAACCGGTATCGTTCGATCCGCGGCCGTATTTGGCGGAGAGCTCCGCCTTCGTTTCCTTGGTGAGCGGCACGATTAAAACTCCTTTAGGCAGGATGGTCTCGCTCGGGTACAGCGTGCTCGTTGCCGTCCCGGCGACCGGCTTAGGATAGCAAAAGGCTCCGGCACGGCGCAAGGTGAGTTGGAGCAGGCGCAAAAGCGCACGCTCATGGATCTGGGAATTGCCGAAAAGACGGCGCTGGTGACCGGCGCCAGTTCGGGCCTCGGAGAAGCGATCGCCCTCGGGCTCGCCGCGGAGGGGGTGCGTCTCGTGCTCGCTGCCCGCCGCTGCGACCGGCTCGAAGCGGTCGCCGAACGAGCTCGGCGTCACGGCGCCCCCGAGGCCCGTGTCGTCGCGCTCGACCTGCAGGATCGAGCCTCGATCGCTGCGGCGCTCGCCGAAATTTCCGGCAGCGGCGCTGCGCCCGACATCGTTGTTCTCAACGGCGGGGGGCCGAAGCCGGGTCGCTTTAGCGACCTCGAGCTCGGCGACTGGGACGGCGCATACCAGCTGCTGCTCCGCGCAATGGTCGAACTGCTGCGGGCCGTCGTGGCGCCGATGCGCAGCAAGCGGTGGGGGCGAATCGTCGCTTTGACGTCGACCTCGGTGAAACAGCCGATCGATAACCTGTTGCTCTCCAACGCTTTCCGGACCGCGCTGGTGGCGACGCTTCGAACGCTTGCCGTCGAGGTTGCACCCGACGGAGTGACCGTAAACTCGATTGCAACGGGCCGCGTCGAGACCGATCGTCTGCGGTCGCTCTACGGCGACGACGAGGCGAAACTGGAGGCCGCCGGGGCCGAGGTTCCGATTGGCCGGATTGCCACTCCGGACGAGTTTGCGCCGCTGGCGGTATTCCTCTGCGGCCGGCCCGCGGAGTACATCACCGGCCAGACGATATCCGTCGACGGAGGCCTGACACGTGGCCTATTTGGCTAGGGACGAGCGAAGGTCGGTATCCCGGTCGCTTCGAAAGACCCGGCCGATATGCAGGGAGTTGAGGGAAAACGCGTAGCCGCACTCGTCGGCGACGGATTCGAGGAAATCGAGCTGGTTGAGCCGCGGCGAGCGCTCGAGGAAGCCGGCGCGATCGTTACGGTCGTCGGCATCGACGAGCGCGCTCGCCAGCGCATTCGCGGAAAGCGGGGTCTCGACGACGGGCAGACCATGCGGGCGGAAGAGCTGGTCGGGGATTGCACGGCGGAGGATTTCGACGCGTTGCTGATCCCGGGTGGGACGTCACCCGATCGCGTTCGCATGGATCGCGACGTTCAGCGCTTCGTGCGCGAGGTAGACGCCGTCAAGAAGCCGATGTTCGCGATCGGTCACGGCGCGCAGGTGCTGATTTCCGCGCAGCTCGTACGCGGCCGGCAGGTCACGGGCGTGAACTCGATCGCCGACGACATTCGCAATGCCGGCGGACTCTACCGCGATCAGCCGACGGTCTCGGACTCCAACTGGGTAACGACGCGCGGCAGCGAGGACCTGGCGCAGTTTAACCGAGCGATGCTCGAGAAGCTGGCGACGGCGATTCCGGTCCAGCCGGTTACCTAAAAGCGCGGCGCCGCTCGTCACGGGCGCGGCGTCCACAGCGGATCCCATCGAGCCAGGGTTTCACCGTATTGCCGAAGCGCGGCAAAGGCAACGATCGCACAAAAAACGATCTCGGCGAGAACGAGGCGTTGGCTGACCGCGAGCGCGTATGCCGCCGCGCTGGTAGCGCAGGCAAGCAAAATGTAGAGTACCCGAGTCCAGCCCAAGCGAACGGTCGCCGAGAGCGCGACCAGCGCGCTCGCGACTGCCGCCGGCGAAACCACGAGCAGCGTCGCGCCCGCATCGGGCGATCCTCGCCCGACCTGAACGAGGGCGTAGGCGATCGTGGCGATCAGTCCCGCGAGGCACGGCACGACCGCCTTCGCTCGCGCGAGCTCGCGGCCGAAGAGCGGCGCGCTCTGCTCGCAGCGATCGAGATGCGGATGGCGCCCGGGCGTCTGATCGAGCGCGATCGCAACGGCGAGCAGCGAGCAACAGAACAGCGGCGCCGTAACGCCGGCGGGCTGGACCAGCGCGACGAGAACGGCGACGGCCCACGCGTAGAGCACCAAACGCCGCGAGACGTACAGCCGCGCGCGCAGCATCGCGGCAAAGGCGCGAGGCGTCACGCGAACGCCCCCGCGGCGGCGGGATGCGCGTGGGTCGACAGGAGCGCGAGGTCGCCGGCCACGTCTAGGATTTGCCGCGCATACGCGGCCTGCGGCCGGTCGATCACGAGCAGCTGCGGCATGCCGATCAGCGCCCCGATCAACGGGTAGGCGAACGCCTCGTGAATGCCTTCGAGGCGCGTCCGCAGCTGCTGTGCGTGCGCCTGCGCCCAACGCGCGTCGATGTTCCACAACGCCGCGCGATAGGCGACGTAGTGAGGAAACGCCGCCGGGTCGAGCGCAACCGGTTCGTGCGCCACGAATCCGGCGATGCGCTTGCAGTGCACCGACTGCACTCGCGGATCGTAGTCGCCGATCAGGACGCTTCCGGTCGAGGCTTTCGCGATGCCGGCCGCCAGCAGTGCGACGATCGTCGCTTCGACCGGGGTTGCAAAGTCCAGCGCGACGCGCTCGCCGGCGGCGAGGTCGAGCGTAATTGGACCGCCGCTGACCGCGACGTTGGAGAAAAAGGCCTTCTTCATGCGCAGCAGCGCCATCGCGGCAAGAGCATTCCACGAACGCAGCCAACTCACTGTCGTGCCCACGAATACCGAGATCGCGCAGCGCCTGCTTGAAATACGCACCCTCATGGAACTGGCGGGCGAATCCTTTTATAAGTATAGCGCGTACGAAAAGGCCGCTGCGTCGATCGAAAATGCGCCGCCGGTGAGCGACCTCGTCGCCGCCGGCGAACATCGAAACCTTTCCGGCGTCGGAAAGACGATTGCGGGCGCGGTCGAGCAACTCGTGCAGTCGGGCACGTGCGATCAGCTCGAAGAGCTCTATTTGCGCTATCCGAGAACGCTGATGGAGGTATTACGCGTCAGCGGGATCGGCACGAAGACCGCGGCGATGCTTTTTACCGATTACGGCATCGCGTCGCTCGCCGACCTCGAGAACGCGATCGGCTCGGGGGCCCTGCTCGGCGTCCCGCGGCTGGGAAGTAAGACGATCGAAAACTGGAAGCGCGGCATCCTCGCTTATCGCGGCCGCCAGCAGCGAACCCCTCTACCCAAAGCGTTGGCGATCGCGCGAGTCGCCGTCGATTACCTTCGCGCGGGACCTCCGGTGGAGCGTCTCGCGTTCGCGGGAAGCCTGCGGCGCGGCGAAGTAACCGTCGGCGACATCGACATCGTCTGCACGTCGCCGCAAGCGGCCGACGTCGTCGCGCACTTTGCCCGCTGGGCTGACGCGCAAGCCGTGCTGGCGGAGGGTCCGACCAAGGCGAGCATTTGGCTGACCGGCGGCCTGCAGATCGACCTCCGCGTCCTTCCCGATCATCTCTACGGCAATCTGCTGCAGCACTTTACCGGCTCGCGCGATCACAACATCAAGCTGCGCGAATACGCCGTCCGCCGCAGTCTGAGGGTCAGTGAAAACGGGATTCTCAACCTCGAAAACGGCGAAGTGACCACCTGCACCGACGAAGCGGGCGTCTACGCGGCGCTCGGGATGCAGTACATTCCACCGGAACTGCGCAGCGGACAAGATGAAATAGAGCTCGCGCGCAACAACGCTCTACCCGAACTCGTCGATCTGCGGGATCTCCGCGGCGATTTTCACATGCACACGACCTATAGCGACGGCGACGACACCCTCGAGGCGATGATTGCCGCGGCGGCTGCGCGAGGCTACGCGTACCACGCCGTCAGCGATCACTCGGGCGGGCGGAGAAGCTGGGGAATGGATCTCGCGGCCGTGCGACGGCAGCGCGCCGAGGCACGCGAACTGAGCGAACGGTACGGAATCGTCACGCTCTGCGGCAGCGAAGTCGACATCCTTCCCGACGGGTCGCTCGACTTCGACGATTCGGTTCTCGCCGAACTCGACGTCGTGATCGGGTCGGTTCACATGGCGACGAGGCAATCGCGCGAAGAGATGACGGCGCGGCTGATCCGCGCCTGCGAGAATCCGTACGTCAACATTATCGGCCACCCAACCGGCCGGCGGTTTGAGGGATCCCCGGGATACGAGTTCGATTACGACGCGGTGTTCGCCGCGGCCGCTCGCACCGGAACCGCGATCGAAATAGACGGTCAGGCTGCGCGTCTCGATCTTCCGGGCCCGCTGGCGCGCAGGGCGAAGAGCTTCGGCGTCACGTTCTCTCTCGACAGCGACGCGCACCGCACCGGCGATCTGAGCGCGACCGAGTTCTCGGTTGGGCAGGCGCGACGAGCGGGTCTGGTTCGCGACGACGTCCTCAACGCCAAGCCGCTCGAAGAGGTGCGCGCCTTCGTCGCGCGCAAACGCCGCGCCGCGTGATCGAAACGCTGCGTATTACTACATCCGATGGAGCGGTAACCGGCGCGAGGTTCGTCCGCCCGGAATGCGCCGCCGGATCGACGAGCCTCGTCTTCGTGCACGGCGTGGGCTCGACGGCCGCGATCTGGGATTCGCAACTCGAGGCGTTCGGCGACCGGTACGTTGCCGTTGCGGTGGAACTGCGCGGAAACGGCGCGCTGCGCCCGGACCCCGATCCGGCACTGATTACGCGAGCCGGTTTCGCACGGGACGTTTTGGCCGTGCTCGCCGCGATCGGCGTCGATCGCTTTACTTTGGTCGGCTGCAGCTTAGGCGGCGTCGTTGCCTTCGAGCTGTGGCAGAACGCCGATCGGCGCTTCGACGCGCTGGTCACGCTCGGGAGCTTTGCGCGTTACGCGCAGGGCGAGCGCGTCGCCGAAAACATTCGCGCAGCCGTGCTCGATGCCGGCAGCATGGCGATCTTCGCGCAGCGGCGCGCCGCGCAGCTCGGCTTGCCGCCGCAACGGATGGCCGAGACGATCGAGCAGATGGCGTGTAAATCGGTTCCCTCGTACCTCGCGTCGACGACCGCGACCTGGACGGGCGATTACACGTCGATGCTTTCATCCGTCACCGTACCGGCGCTCGTTGCTTACGGCGAGCACGATCCGGTGGCGCCGCGCGAACTCTCCGAAACGATCGCGGCCGGCATCACGGGGGCAGAGCTGCAAGCCGTGCCCAACGCCGGGCACGTCGCCAATGCCGATAATCCGCAAGCGTTCAATGCAATGCTGCGCGATTTTTTGGCGCGTCTGAACCTCTAGACGATGCTGCTGGCGATCGGCGCGCTCGCGGCGCAGGCCGCACTGCCGGCGCCATTTGTCGCCGGCCGGCCGTGGAACGACGGGCAGATCGCTTCGTTGCGCGCCCGCCTCGATCGCGCGCTGAGGCTGCCCGCGCTGCGCGGCGCGCACGTGGGATTGCTCGCCGTCGACACGCAGCGCGGCACCCCGCTCTACGCTCGCGAAGACGACGCGGAATTCGCCCCAGCCTCGACCTTTAAACTGCTCGCCGGATCGGCGGCGCTGCGGTACCTGGAGCCCGGCTTCCGATTCGTGACGAGCGTGAGCGCCGGCGGCACGATCGCCGGCGGAACGCTCGAGGGTAACCTCTATCTTCACGGCGGTGGCGACGCGCATCTGAGCGCGGCGGATCTGCATTCGGCCGCGGCCGCGCTGTACCAGTCGGGCATCCGGCGGGTCGAAGGCGCGCTGATCACCGACGCTTCGCACGACGACGCAGAGCGATATCCCGCGGGTTGGTCGTGGGACGACTTGCCGTACGGCTACGCAGCCGTCGTCTGCGCACTCGAACTCGAGGAAGGGATCGTACACGTCTACGTTACGCCGGGCTCGGCGGCGGGTGCGCCGGTGAGTCTTCGCGTCGAGCCGGCGAGCACTGCGTTCGTAATCGAAAATCGCGCGACGACCGGAACCGCCGGCTCGGCCGACTCGACCGATATCGAGCGCCCGTGGGATTCGCCCCTCACGATCCGCGTCACCGGAAGTTACCCCGCCGGCGCAAGCGAATCCGACGATCTCGCAGCGAGCGTTCCCGATCCGCAACGCTACGCCGGCGACGTGTTCCGCGACGCTCTCAACGCCGCCGGAGTTTCGGTTGCCGGCGCAGTTCGCGAAGGAGGGCCGTCGCAGAGCGGGACGACGCAGAGCGGGACGACGCTCTGGCGCCACGAGTCCTCGCCGCTGCCGCAACTGCTCGCCGAGTTTTGGCTTCCCAGCGATAACTTGATGGGCGAGCTCATCTTAAAGGAACTCGGGATCGTGCGGGCCGGAGAGCCCGGCACCTACGCAAACGGCATCGCGCTGGAACGCGAGTATCTGCGTTGGGCCGGGATCGATCCCGCGACGGTTTCGATCGCCGATGGCTCCGGGCTGTCGGTCTACGATCGGATTACGCCGCGCGATCTCGTGACGATCCTGCAGAGCGATTGGAACGGCCCGTCGCGCGCGAGCGTCGTAGCGGCGTTGCCCGAGACGGGCGTCCGCGGAACGCTGCAAACGCTCTTGCCCGCGGGCGTGCTCGATGGAAAGGTCTTCGCAAAGACCGGTTCGATGCGGCACACCCGCGCGCTCGCCGGATTTGTTGCGACGCCGGCGCACGGTCCGGTGACGTTTTCTTTGCTCGTCAACGACTGGCTCGGCGACGACGGCGCGAACAACTCGGCGCTCACGCGCGCGCAAGGTGCGATCCTGGCGGCATTCCTCGAAGCCGATTCGCCGTAGCGGGAGCTGTTTAACCGGCGATTCGTTGCGGGTTCGCGTACAGATTGGCGCGAGTGCCGCGGACGAAACCGGCCAGCGTGACGCCGAAATCGCGCGCCAGGTCGACGGCCAGACTGCTCGGAGCCGAGACCGAGGCGACGAGCGGAATGCGCGCCATCAAACTCTTCTGCAGAATCTCATAGCTTGCGCGTCCGCTGACCATCAAAAGACAGCGCGCAAACGGCAAACGGCCCTCGAGCAGACCCCAGCCGACCAGCTTATCGACCGCGTTGTGGCGTCCGACGTCCTCGCGCACCGCGACGACCTCTCCGGTCTCGCGAAAAAGCGCGGCCGCGTGCAGTCCACCCGTCGCTGCGAAGACGCGCTGTGCCGCGCGCATTCGCTCCGGCAGTTCGTAGAGCAGGGCGGCGTCGATGGTGAGATCGTCTTCCACCTGTGCCACCCCGAGCTCGCGCAGCGAATCGAGTTGCGCGCGGCCGCAGACGCCGCACGCGCTGCCGATCGTAAAGTGGCGTTCGAAGCGTGCAGGGTCCGCGGCGATCCGCCCGGGCCGGCACTCGATGGTGACGACGTTGTAACGCTGATCGGGGTCGAGCGTTTCGTCCAGGCAGTAGGTGATCTCGGCGATGTCGTCGCGCGACCGTACGATGCCCTCGGTGTAGAGAAACCCTGCCGCAAGCTCGAAATCGTTGCCGGGAGTACGCATCGTTACCGCGAGCTTGCGCGTTGCCCCGCTTTCACTCAAACGCAGTTCGAGCGGCTCTTCGGCGACGATCGCGTCGTGCTTACGTTTCCGGGTTACGCCGTCGAGGACGACGACGTCGCCTTCGACGCTGCGTCCGGGTCGCGTCGCGTCCACTAGGGATCGGGTTCTTCGGGACGGTTCTGCACGTAGGCATACCCGAAACGGCCCTTGATGCAGAGGTGTCCGCTGGTAACGTGGTTTTCGATCGGCGAAGTCACCTTGACGATCTCGTTATCGGCAACGTGCAGCGTCAGGCGGCAGCCGACGCCGCAGTAGGAGCAGATCGTATCGGTCTTGGTCTGTTCGTCCTCGTTCCACTCGCCGCGCGAACGCAGCTCGTACTCCGAGGAAAACATCAGAGCGCCGGTCGGGCAGACGCCGATGCAGTTCCCGCAGTACACGCACGCCGAGTCGGGGAGCGGGACGTCGTACTCGGTCGATATGTGCGCTTCGAAGCCGCGCCCCGCCGTGGCGATCGCAAACGTGTTCTGCGCGTCGGTGCCGCAGGCTTCGACGCATTTATAGCAGAGAATGCACTTCGAGTAGTCGCGCACGTAGAGCGCGTTGTCGATCTTGGGAGCCTGTGCGACGGTGGCAGCGCCGGGCCCGTAGCGGCTCGGATCGGCCCCGTATTCGCGGCCGTACCGCTGCATCTCCGGCGCGGTCGACGCGTCGACGCTCGACGCGAGAAACTCCAGCACCATTTTGCGGCTGTGACGGACGCGATCGCTATCGGTCCGTACCTTCATGCCCGCTTCGGCGCGGCGCGCGCACGCGGGAACCAGCGCGCGCGAGCCTTCGAGTTCGACGACGCAGACGCGACAGGCGTTGACCGGCGTGAGCGACTGAAGATAGCAGAGCGTCGGGGTTTGGATGCCGGCTTCTGCGAGGGCATCGAGGATCGTTGCGCCGCGGCGAACCTCGATGGAGCGTCCGTCGACCTCGATCGCGATGGTCTCCGCGTTCGGTTCGATCGTCTCTGCGCTCACGCGTGGGCTCCGAATACGCCTAAATTGGTTCGGGCCGAAGCAACGACGCTGGCGGCGGTCTGGCCGAGCCCGCAGATCGAGGCGTCGCGCATCACCGCGGCGATCTCGGGCAGCAGCGTGACGTCGCGGCGCGCGAGCGCTTCCTCTTGCCGTACCGTACCGACGCGGCACGGCACGCACTGCCCGCACGACTCCTCGCGGAAGAAGCGCGCAATTCGCAGCACCGTTTGTTCGAGATCGGCGCGGTCGTCGAAGAGCATGACGACGCCCGAGCCCAGCGTCGCGCCCGCGGCCCGCGCGTCTTCGAAGGTCAGCCGCAGATCGAGCGCTTGCGGCGACAGAAAGACGCCGGCCGCGCCGCCGAGCAGAATCGCCTGCAGCGGCCGCTTGCCGGCGACGCCGCCTGCAAGCTCGATCAGCTCGCGAAGAACCATTCCGTGCGGTACTTCATACAGACCGGGGTCGGCAACTGCACCGGAGAGAGAGAAAAGCCGCGTCCCGGTGGACTGCGGCGTTCCGATCGCCGCGTACGCGGCGCCGCCGTCGCGGAGGATCGGCAAAAGGTTTGCGAGCGTCTCGACGTTATTGATCAGCGTCGGCTTGGCGAAGAGTCCGGCTTGAGCGGGAAAAGGCGGCTTGTTGCGCGGTTCGCCGCGTTTGCCTTCGATCGAGTTAAAGAGGGCGGTCTCCTCGCCGCAGATGTACGCACCGGCGCCGCGCCGCAGTTCGATGTCGAAATCGAAGCCGCGCTCCAGGATGTTCGTACCTAAAAGTCCGGCGGTGCGCGCGCCCTCCATCGCCCGTTCGATGCGCTGCGCGGCTAGCGGGTACTCGCCGCGCAAATAAACAAATCCTTGCGGTGAATCGATTGCGTAGGCGGCGATCGTCATCGCCTCGATCAGCGCGAAGGGATCGTCTTCAAGCAGCACGCGATCTTTGAAGGTGCCGGGTTCTGATTCATCGGCGTTGCAGACGAGATAGTGCGGTGCGCCCGGTGCGTCGGCGACCGCCTGCATTTTCGCGCCCGCGGGAAACGCGGCGCCGCCGCGGCCGAGCAGCTTGGCCGCCGTTACCTCCGCGATGACTCCCTTAGGACCCAGTTCGAAGGCGCGCGCGAGCGCGGCATAGCCGCCCGCCGCGCGGTACTCGTCGAGGCTCGCGGGATCGACGCGCCCGGCACGCGAGAGCAGGGTGCGGCGCGTTCCGCCTAAATGCGTTGGTTGGCGCCGGCTGCCGCCGTCATCCGACAGCGCGCGTATTACCGATCCGGCGTCTGCGGGCGCGACCTGCAGCGCGGACGGCGACGTTCCCGACTTGGTGATCAGTGCGGCCGGCGCGCGATCGCACAGGCCCAGACACGGCGAGCGATAGAACGTCGCCCCGGCCGCTTCGAGCTGCGTGCAGATGCGTTCGGCGCCGGCCGGCGTGCACGCGATGTCGTCGCACACGTGGGCGACGATTGGTTCGCGCGGCGTCGTCGCCAACAGCGCGTAGAAGGTCGCCACGCCGAAGATTTCGGCGGGCGGCACCGAGAGCCGCGTGCCGATATAGTTCACCGCTCCGGCGCTGATCCAGCCGATGCGCTCTTGAACGCTTTGCAGCGCCGGCAAAAGAAGGTGGCGCTGCGCGCGCGCGTTCGCTCCGTCCAAACCGTCGAGCCGCCTTCCCAGCAGCGCGTCGACGGCGGCCCGTTCGTCGGGCGTCGCGGCTGCTGAGGTGAAGTGAAGGTCCACTAGGCGACGGGGTCCAGGCGCACGGCGCAGGCTTTGAACTCGGCCGTGCCCGATTGCGGATCGGTCGCGTCGATCGTCAGCAGGTTGGTTGCGGCGTCGTCGTTGTGATGAAAGGTCGTGAAGACTAAACCCGCGCGCAGCCCCGAATCGATGTGAACCGGAACGACGATCGAGCCGCGGCGCGACGACACGCGTACGGAATCGTTCTCGCGCAATGCGTAACGCTTCGCGTCCTCGGGCGAAATGTCGAGACGCTCGCCGCGGCGCAGCGGCGAACGATAGCCGCCGCTCTGCACGCCGGTGTTGAACGAGTCGAGCCTGCGGCCGGTGGTCAGGCGAACCGGGTACTCGTCGTCGAGCGCTTCGATTGGCGGGTCGTGCTGCACGGCCGCGAAGGGCGCGCGCTCGCCGCGAACTGGGTCCTCCCACAGCCGCGAGTGAAGGAAGAGTTCGCCGGGGTGCTGCTCGTCATAGCAGGGCCAAGGAATGCCGTCGAGCTCGTCGAGCCGGGCGTAGCTCATGCCGGCGTGCCAGGGAGAGAGCGAGCGGCACTCGTCCCAGATCTCTTCGGCCGTGGAATCCGGCCATTCGTGGCCTAAGCGCCGCGCGAGTTCGCGCAGGATGTCAATGTCGTCGCGCGCCTCTCCGGGCGCATCGAGGGCCTTGCGGCAGCGCTGTACGCGCCGTTCGCTGCTGGTGACGGTACCCTCGGATTCGCACCAGCTCGCCGATGCGGGAAAGACGACCTCGGCGAGCTCTCCGGTCTTGGTCAGGAAGATATCTTGCACGATCAAGTGACGCAAGTTTCGCAGCAGCTCGACCGCGTGCTCTTGGTCGGCCTCCGATTGCGCGGGATTCTCGCCGATGATATAGAGCGTGTCGAGCTCGCCGCGTCCGGCTGCGGCGAACATGTCGCTCAGATGCCATCCGCTTTTTGACGGCAGCCGCGCGTTCCACGCGCGCTCGAACTTCGCGTGGCTGGCCGGATCCTCGATGTCTTGCCCACCGGGAAACTTATTGGGAATCGCACCCATGTCTCCGCCGCCCTGCACGTTGTTCTGTCCTCGCAGCGGGCAGACGCCGCTGCCGTACCGGCCGACGTGGCCGCAGAGCAGCGAAAGGTTGATCAGCGCGCGCACGTTATCGACGGCGTTGTGATGCTCGGTGATCCCGAGCGTCCAGCAGAGTTGCGCGCTGCGGGCAGTCGCGTAGGCGTGCGCGAGCTCGCGGATCGACGAGGCGTCGACCCCGGTCGTCCGCTGCGCGTACTCGAGCGTGTACGGTTCGACGGCCGCGCGGTACGCTTCGATCCCCGTCGTGGCGCGCTCGATGAACTCGCGGTTCTCCAAGCCGGCTGCAAGGATTTCGCGGCCCACCGCATTGGCAAGCGCGATGTCCGAGCCGACGTCGAGTCCCAGCCAGCAATCGGCCCAGCGCGCGCTCGACGTACGGCGCGGGTCGACGACGAAGAGCTTGGCGCCGTTGTGGATGCCGCGCAGCACGTGATGAAAGAAGATCGGGTGCGTCTCTCGCGCGTTCGATCCCCACAAGATGACGACGCCGGTGTGCTCGATCTCTTCGTACGAGCTCGTACCGCCGCCGGCCCCGAAAACCGCCGTCAGACCGACGACGCTCGGGGCGTGTCAAGTTCGATTGCAGCTGTCGATGTTGTTGCTGCCGGCGACGGCGCGAGCGAACTTTTGCGCGAGATAGTTCATCTCGTTGGTCGCCTTGGAGCAGCTGAACATCCCGTAGGTACGCGTTCCGTCGCGCCGCCGCGCATCGTCGATCGCCGACGCCGCGCGGTCGAGCGCTTCCTCCCAGGTCGCACGGCGGAGCCCGTTACCGTCGCGTACGAGCGGGTGCGTCAATCGAACGTATTGTTTGCTCACGTTTGCGCAATTCGCGCGGCGCCGCGGGAGTCCCCACCGCGCGTGCTTGGCCGGAGGAGCCGGAGGGTGCCGAGAGCAACCATCCGTGACTGCGAAGGGGGGCCGATACGATGGATCTGTCCGGAATTACCGTCTACGCCAACGGCGGGTACGCTCGCTACGGCGATTCGAAGGTTGGCCTGCTCACGCACGGACTCCAATATGGAACCGGCTGTTTTGAGGGTATTCGCGGTTACTGGCTGCCCGACGAACGCGAGCTCTACCTCCTCTTGCTCCGCGATCATTACGAGCGTCTTGCGACCTCGGCGAAGATCCTGACGATGGCGCTTCCGCACGGCGTCGACGAGCTTGCCGGCATCACCGTCGAACTCTGCCAGCGCAATAGCTTCAAAGGCGATATCTACATTCGGCCGTTTGCCTATAAGGCCGCCGAAGATATCGGCGTCCGGCTGCACGGCGTGCCCGATGCGCTGGCCATCGTACCGATCCCCTACGTGAAGTATCTCGATGCCGACCACGGCCTCGACGTCTGCGTCAGCTCCTGGCGCCGCGCGGACGACACGATGGCGCCCCCGCGGGCTAAAATAACGGGGCTCTACGTCAACTCGGCGCTTGCCAAGAGTGAAGCGGTGGCCAACGGTTACGATGAAGCTATCCTGCTTTCGCACGACGGCCACGTCTCGGAGGGCTCGGCCGAGAACATTTTTCTGATGAGGCGCGGCGTGCTCTACACGCCCGACCCTTCGCAGAACGTTCTCGAGGGCGTCACGCGCCGTGCGATCATGGAGATCGCTCAGCAGGAGCTCGGAATCGAGGTGGTCGAGCGCTCGATCGATCGCGGCGAACTCTACTCGGCCGAAGAAGTTTTCTTCACCGGAACGGCCGCGGGCATCGCCTACGTCGCGTCCATCGATCGGCGCCCCGTTGCCGATCGATCGATGGGGCCGGTCACCAAAGCGCTCAGCACGCTCTATTCGAGCATCGTGACCGGGGGTGAGGCCCGGTACCGGTCGTGGCTGACGCCGGTCTACGCTTCGGCGGCGGTCAAGGTATAGGCGGCGCCGGCGACGCCGGCACGGCAGTGTTGGTCCAGTAGGGTACGTCGGGCGACGTCGAGCCGGCGCCGGCTGGTTCGTGGAGCTCCCGCCAGCGCGCGAAGCTTACCTCGCTTGCATAGGTGAGCCTCGAAATGCGCCGGATGAACTGGCGCCCCAGATCTTGCGATGGCAGCGACGTCGTCATGACGGCGATGACGTACGGCGCGTTGTCGGCGTAGACGATCCCAGCGTCGTTGAGCGTATCGAAAAACGAGCCGGTTTTATGCGCGATCGGCACGTCGGCCGGAAGCGGTTGCGGTAGAAGGGTGTTCACCTGGTCGGCTTCCAGAATCGAGATCATCTCGTTGGACGACCACTGATCCACGAGCTCGCCGTGCGCCATGAGCGTCAGCAGCCGCACCAGATCCGCCGGCGAGGTGCGCAGCGTCGAGCGAATCGACCACGCGTCGGTGCGAACGTCGCCCAGCAGGTGCGTCGTTCCCAGGCCCAACTCCGACATTTCGCGATTGATCGTGCGCCGGCCGACGAGGCGAATCAGCATGTTGGTCGCCGTGTTGTCGCTGATGTCGATCATCTTGTCGAGCAGCACCGAGACGGAATATGCGCTTCCCGTGCGCGCGCCGCTCAGATCGCCCGAGCCGTCGTCTTTATCTTGAGCTTCGAGCGTGACGCGCCGGTTGAGATCGAAGTTTCCCGCCGCCAGCGCCTCAAAGACCGCGACCATGACGGGAAGCTTGATCGTCGAAGCCGCCGGCATGCTTTTGCTCGCGTTGAAACCCGCGTTGTATCCGGTGTTGAGATCGACGACGTCGAGCGCGCTGGGGGCCGGCAGGTGCCGCGCGAGCAGGCGGACGTCGCGCGAAAACGTTGCGAAGGGCGGGGGAAGAGACGCTGCCGCCGGAGCTGCCGAAACTGCCATGCAGACGAGCGCACACAGAGCAGCCGCGCGTGCAAACATCCTCGGCGTTTCGCACGGCGCGCGTTTGAACTCCTGCAGGCGACGCGGTCCGTACGGGGGCTCGCTCGGTCGCGCGGTGAACGTCGACGGCGATGAAGGGCTCGCGCTCGAACCCGTGGCGATCGTTAACCGAGGGGCGGGTGACCTACGCGCTCAAGGTGCTGATGGTCGTCGTCCTCGCGCTCTTCGCCGGCGAGTACGTCGTCAAGATCGTCGCGCGCATCCACGGCGTCATCTACATATTGGTCGCGGCGATCTTCTTGGCGTACTTGATCTACCCAGCCGTTGTGTGGCTGCGCCGGCGCGTGCCGCTGATCCTCGCGATCCTTCTGGTCTATCTCGGCATGCTCGCGACGCTTGCGATCTGCGGAATGTTCGTCGTGCCGCACGTCATGGACGACGTCAGCCAGCTCGTACGCCACTATCCCGACCTCGTCGATCGAATGCGCTCGCTGGTCTACGATCCGCGCGATCCGCTGACGTCGAGGCTGCCCGACTGGGCGCGCCGGGAGATCGCGCGGGCGCCGCTGGACATCGCGAACTGGATCGAGACGCGCGGCCTGCAGACCGCGGGGCACATCGTCTTGGTGCTGGCAGGAACCGCCGCGGCCGTCGCGATTTTCATCATCGTTCCCATGGTGACCGCCTATCTTTTGCTCGACCTCGAGCACCTCAAGCGCAGCCTCGCTGCGATCGTCCCCGAGGAGCGCTGGCGCGCGACGGTCTCGTTGCTCGCCGACATCGACGGCGTGATCGGCGGCTTCATCCGCGGGCAGCTGCTGGTGGCGCTCGTCGTCGGCGTTCTGATTACGGGAGCGCTCGCGCTGCTGCGCGTGCCGTATCCATTCCTCTTCGGTCTGCTCGCCGCGCTGGGCGATCTGATTCCATACGTCGGCGCGGTGCTGGCGTATTTGCCCGCGGCGCTCTCCGCGCTGTTGGCCAACGGCTGGCTCAACGCGGTACTCGTGTCGGTTGCCTTCGTATTAATTTACGAGGTCGAAGGGCACTTGATCGCGCCGCCGATCGTCGGCCGCCAGGTTCGCTTAAGCCCCTTTATCGTCGTGATCGCACTGCTGGTCGGTGCGGAACTCGGAGGACTCTTCGGTATGCTGGTTGCAGTGCCAATCGTCGGCGTCTTGCGCGTCATCATGCTGCGCGTGCTTGCGGCGGCTAAAACATCGTGAGCGTCGCAGCAGCGATCGGGCGCGTGGATATCGTCGGCGTTCCAATGGATCTCGGCGCGAGCCGCCGCGGCGTGGATATGGGCCCGTCGGCCATTCGCTATGCCAAGCTTCACGAAAAGCTGCGCAAGCTTGGAATCGCGGAGATCGTGGATCACGGCAACCTTCAGGTTCCGATTCGGGAGTCGGCCGACGCGGCTGACTCGGCGGCAAAGTTTCTCGAGGTCATTACGGACGTTTGCGGCGATCTCGCGACGCTCGTCGACCGAGCGGTCCGTGAGGGTGGATTTCCGATCGTTCTCGGCGGCGATCACTCGATCGCGATGGGGACCCTCGAGGGGCTGACGCGCGCGCGCGGCGCCGCGCCGGGGCTCGTTTGGATCGACGCTCACGCCGATATCAACAGCCCGGACAGTTCCGCGACGGGTAACGTTCACGGCATGCCGCTTTATTTCGCGCTGCAGAACGGCTTTGCGGTGCCCGAGTGCACCGTGCAGATCGGCTTGCGCGACGTCGACCCCGACGAGAAGCGGCTGTTGCGCGAGTGGGGCGTGAAGACGTACACGATGAGCGACGTCGACAAGCTCGGCATGGTTCGAGTGATGGAGCTGGCGCGGGCTGCTGCCGGCGCAAACGGGCGCGCGATACACGTTTCGTTCGACATGGACGCGATCGACCCGAGCGAAGCGCCCGGCACCGGCACTCCGGTCAAAGGCGGACTGAGCTACCGCGAAGCGCACCTCGTGATGGAGATGCTGCACGAGAGCCGCCAGCTCGGCTCGATTGAGATGGTGGAGATCAACCCGATCTTCGACGACCGCAATCAAACCGCGGCGCTCGCCGTCGGCCTCATCTGCTCGGCGCTGGGGAAGTCAATCCTGTAGATATCCCGACGGCAAAAAAAAGACGAGAGCAGCGACTGAAAGGCCTCACCTGAGGGACCTTCGCCTCGCGCTGCAGGCCGCAAAGTTATGGGATGCTGGAGCGAACGGGTTCGCGTTCGATTGGAGGCAACGTTGCGTTGCTTACCGGCTCGGCTTCTTGCCCTGTTCATCGGCGCGCTGACGACAAGTGCCTGTAGCGGGGCCGCAGCCGGCGGCGTTCTCGGACGACCGGCCGCCGTTTCGCCGTCTCAGTACAATTCCGGAGAAGCCAAAGGAGACCGGCTCTACCTCTCCGCGCTTCCGACGGTCACGGAGTATGCCGTCTCGGGGAAGCGGCACCACGCGCTCTGCCGGGAATCGCTGCCCCCGATGAGTCCGTCACCTGGGGTGGAATCGGCGTGAACGCCGCGCACGTCGTCTACGCGCCGGTGTCGTCATTGGACAAGATTTTTACGTTTGCCGCAGGTTGCGGCGCCGCCGGAGCCACGCTCTCCGATCCCGGGGGCAAACCCGGTGACGTGGCGTTCGACGACAGGACTGGGAAAGTCTATGTTTCGGATTTCGGAAAACCATGCATCGAAGTGTACGAGGGCGGCGCGACGTCACCGGCCCGAAGACTTTGCAAGCGTGGATACTTTGGTGCGTGGAGCGTTGCAGTCCATGGGGACGACGTCTACGCGACCATGCCAAAACCGTGCGAAGACTCAAAGTATCAGTGCTTCTATCTCGTTTTAGTTTCCGCACGGTCGCCGGGAAGGCGCTCGCGTACTGCCGCTCACCGAAGATACGTTTCAAAGCGTCGTCGACATAACGTTCGATCTCAAAGGCAATCTTGTGGGCTTTTCATACCTTGGCGCGGTCGACATTTATCCGCCCCCCTATCGCGGTAATCCCGGCCGGACGTGCACCGTACGGGGAGATATGGGCTATTTTGGCGCTTTGGACGGCCGCAACGAGCATCTCTACGTGGGCAACGGCGTCGCGGTCTACAGCTATCCGGACTGCACCTACCGATACTTCATAAAGTCGAAGGTCAACAATTACGTCGGGATTGCGGTCGATCCTCAGTCCGGGAGCTAGCGATCGACCTCCGCAACGGGATCGTTACCTCGTAGTCATCTCCCGGCCTACGAACCAGACGTTGCCGGGACTCGGCCGTATTCCGGAGAACTCTTCGGAGAACTGACTTGGCTTCGCCGGGAGGACAAGAGCCGATGACGACATCTCTGCACCGCTACGCTTTTAGTCTCGGGGCGGCCGCCGCATTACTGACGGGATGCGGCGGATCGCCGTCGTTGATCGCGCCTACGCAAAAAGTAGAGCAGAATGCCTCCGTGCATTCCAGGGGTGCCTCCCAAATCCAGCACGTGATCGTCGTCGTGCAGCGGGATCGTACCTTCGATAATCTGTTCGCCGGGTATCCAAGTGCCGACGCTCCGACCACCGGACTGGAGAGCACGGGTAAACGTGTTCGATTGCGCCAGATTTCGCTGGCAAAACGGGCTTGTGCCGTCCAAAGCTTTGGCGTTCCCTACGATAACGGCAAGATGGACGGATGGAACCTGGTGAATTCAACGCATCCGCTGTGCCCTTATACGCGAGTGCACCGAAGCGAAGTGCGGCCTTATTGGGATCTTGCGCGAGGCTACGCGGTCGCAGATCACGCGTTCGAGTCCACGCATTGGGGCGAGTTCGTCAACCAGCTCTACCTGATCGCCGGCACGACGAAGGTCGCGCCGAAAACCTACGACGTGCTGCAGCCCGACGAGGTACCATGGAACTGTGACGCGCCGCCGGGAACGCGCACCTCGCTGCTGAAAAGGGGCAAGCTTCGAGTCGACGCTGGGCCTTTTCCGTGCTTCACCCAGTTCCCGACGATGGCCAATCTGCTCGACGCGGCCCACGTGTCGTGGAAGTGCTATTTTGGAAGCAAGCGGTTCGAGGGGGTGGATACTTGTCCGTTCAGTGCGATCGAGTACGTTATTCAGAGTGGGGATTCGCAGCGCGACCTGAGCGAGCCGGCTTCGAATTTACTCGTCGACCTCAAGGAAAAAGATCTCGCCGATGTTTCGTGGGTGTTTTCTCCGCCGGAAGACTCTGACGTTCCGGGGTCCTCCGGCGGCCCGGCGTGGGTCAGCTCCATCATAGCAGCGGTGAAGAGCAGCCCGTACTGGGAGCACTCTGCGACCGTCGTGGTCTGGGATGGTGCTGACGACGGAAACTTTTACGATAACGTGCCGCCGCCGCAGATCTCGGAGATGGGGTTGGGCTTCCGGGTCCCGTTGCTCGTCGTGTCGCCGTACGCAAAACGCGGCTACGTCTCGCACACCGTCTACCAATTTGGGAGCATCCTCAAGTTTATCGAACAGAATTGGAAACTCCCGAGTTTGAACGCTACCGACAAAACATCGCAGAGCATCTCGGACATGCTGCGCTGAAGCTGTGGCGTTACGCAACGACCGCTCACTTCTCAGGCGGGGGTGACAAAGCACGCGATCGGTTTGGCCTCGTTTAGCTTCCGTACGCTCCTCGACGCGCGTGCGTAGCACCTTGCTTGCTATACAAATGCCCAGAGTCACACCGTCAAAAGGTCAGGTAATTCGACGCTTGCGAGTCGGGCGGCTTTTCAAGCTTCTCCAAACCGTCAAGAATTCTCGCGCCTAGAGAACGGAACTATGCGAGCACGTTCGTCATTCGGGTTCGCTTTAGTCATCTTCGTTAATGCGATCTAGCTCGCTAATGCCTCTTTGTAATATTCCATGCAGAAGGGCCCGCGCATCAGCAAAAAGAGGCTTGTTATTGTCGTCCTCGCGGGGGATCTGTGATAAGATCGCGACGGCGAGCGAGCCCTTTTGAAGCGCCATCTGTTCGCTCTGGCTTAAGCTCTGTGATTTCGCTCGTTCAAGTTCTGCTGCTGCCTGGAGCACCTCTCGGGTAGGAAGATTGCTGTACGCCTCCGCCAACAGTTTGCGACGCGCTCGACGTTCTGCAGAATCCGACAGACGATATAAGATAAAAGCTTTTTGGTGCTGTTGCTACGCGTCTGCGACTCGAATTAATTATGTAGGGGCAGTCAGAGGCTGACTGTTAATCCTGGATGATAAAAGCCCTTGAACCCTTTCAGTACTTTTAGCATCTTTCCGCCAGCCGGATAACTCCACTGCCCGACAGTATTTGCACGGTAGGTAAGAATCATCTTATTTCCATAAATTTGCGCTCCACCGCCAGAATATCCGTTGAAATTGCCATGGAAGGTGGTCGTCCCAACTATTGTACCTAGCGATCCAGATATCTGAACGCGGTAGACGATAGGGCTAGCGTGAGCCACGGTCGGCTTAATGACAGCAAGATCATCTCCGTCCCATTGAAGCGTCGCATGGCATTCGTTCTGTGCGCATTTTATTTGCTGATTGAGCGAAATTCCAGCGAAGTCCGTGGAACCGCGTGGCAGCTCCGCAATCGCGTAGCCGCCTCCGCTTCCGCCGACGAACAGGTCACCCTGAGCGTCGTACGCGGCTCCTGTAAGGCAAGCGAAGCCCGGAACATCATACGTCGTCGGTGTTCCGGTTGCACGCGGAAATATGTCTACGGTACTGCTATCGCAGTTTCCACGAGCTGTGCTTGTAATCGCAAGATTTCCAGTCGTGGTATCCACCGAACAGCTAGTTGGCGTTCCGGCAAAACTTAAAGTGGATATTGGCGACGCCCCCCCGTGAGCGAACTCAAATGCGTATCCCGTAAAGGAGGTTCCCTTTACATACCCCGTGATGAATACATGGCCGTTGGCGTCAGAGCAGATACCTGTTCCCTCGACGTCTGGTTCGGTCTCGACCTTGTGAAGCGACGCACCGCTAGGATAGTCCGCAACATAAGCAAAGTTTGTATCCGTCATTACATAGAGCAACGCTTGCTTCCCGCTAGGGTTTCGCGGAGGTAAGCCCATTGCTTGATTTTGGGCGCGGGCATGCTGTGATACGCTCACTGGTATCGACGTAGTTGCGCAGCCCGACAAAAAGACTAAAAGTGCGCAGGCTGGTACTATTCGGTATATTTGACGCATTTTCGTTGACTCCACACTGACTGATGACGGATGGCAGCCACAGAACGTTTCGCGCTTTAGGGTCTTTTCCGCGTCGCGGCAGAATGGTCGGTTAAATTCCGCTGAGCTTCCGCCAAGAACCTCACGTAGGATGTCCAGCCTAAGTGGCCTGAACTCTAAATGTCGAAGACAACACGGTTATTGCCCGATCCAGTTTGAGAGAGATGGTGACGACTGAAATTGAATCGTGTCATAGGGGCTCAGGTAGAAGCTTCCCGAACTTAACGAGAAAGGTGATGCCATCCCATTCAAGGTGACATTGATAGCCGTAGGGTTGTAAAAAGTGAGCAACGAGGGACCGAAATATCCGTTTTTTGGCGGCACGCTTTACGGCATGACGCCCAACGGAGGCAGCGCCCGTAAGGGCACCGTCTTCAGCGTGACGACGAACGGTCTCAAAAAGGTATTGTATAGCTTCGAAAAGCCCCCGATGGTGCCGAGCCGGTTGCGAGCCTGGCGCTTACAGTCGCTGCGCCTGCGGCACGATCTTCCAGCATCGCGCCTTAACACGGCTCGATGTGACAGCGCACCATAAAAGTCGTTCCGTCGTCGTGCGTTATCGTAGCAATCCCGATGGCGTGCACGCTTTCGTCTTCAGGCGCCTGGAGAAGAACCTTGTATGCCTCTTCGATCGATACTTGTAGCTTCTTATTGTTGCTGGTGACGCTCCAGCCGGACTTCGGCGCCAGCTGAAAAATCGCGGACGACATGTCCCTTGTCGTTCCCGAGATGAGGCTGAGTATTGCTTCGTTGAGGTGCGGCGACTTTTTGTTCGCAGCTACGTCGAGCTCGTGTGAGGCGTTCTGCTCGGCTCCGTCGACGGGTAGAGCAGACGATCTTGCTGACGGTGCGCATCCAACCGCACTCAGCATCACCCCGACGGCGGCACACGCAATCTCTTTACGGTTCATTTGCATCTCCTTGCAAGCAGCAACTTCTTAGCTACGGCGCCGGCGTGGAGATGACCCGCGGCCGGAGCCCCTACGGCTCGTCTGCCGCCTTGCGACTTGATCGGACGGCAGCCCTCGTTTAGGCGCCTGGCACGCCGAACGTTAGCGCTGTCATTAGCGCTGTCACCCTGAGCATTAGCGCTGTCACCCTGAGCTCGTCGAAGGGCTGATGCGGCTACTTCGAGGGTTCTCTAAAGCTTGATGGTGGCTTGACCTTCGCAGCTGACACCGCCGCCGCAGACCGCGGGATCCCAACTTGCATCGGCAAGCAGCGAACGAATTTTCGTTTCGGTTTGCGAGTCGACGGGCGGCGTAAAGACGAGGTTCGTCATTTTTCCGTCGTCGCCGACGGTTACCACTAACGTGACGTGCGCGCCGAGCGAATCGAGCTGCTTGCGGACTTGCGGATCGAGAACCGGCGTGGGCTGCTCGGCTCCGAAAGGCAGATAGCCGCCGGCCGGACGCGCGTTTTCGCTGGCGACCTCGCGCACTTGCGGGGACGCCGTTGAAACGGGTTCGGTCGTACCGTGCGACGCGGAGTCACCGGCGTGCGCAACGGCCGCGACCGTTGGTGCGGCCGGCGCGTTCGTTGCCGGAGGCGCCTTTGCGGACCGGCCGCGCAGCTGCAACTTCACCAAAGTGACCTTGTGCGTCGGGTCGATCGTTGGCGTAGCCTTGAAATGCGGTGCGGCCGCGCGCGGGCGCGGCATCGGTCGTTGCGGCCGAACGATTTGAACGTGAAGGATGTGCGTGAAACTCACGGTTTCGACGGCCGGCGTGTCGGCCACCGTAAAGGCGAGCGCCGGAATCGCAAGCGCGACGAGGCAATGAATGACGACGGAGCCGAGCGTCGCCCGTTCCATCCGCCCTCGCGCATTGGCCATCGCTGTCATCTTTTGCGTTTTTCCATGCCTCCCAACGCTCGGGCGGTCCCGCTCGTGACGCCGCCCCCTCCGCCCGAAGACTCCGCGCCCCACGCGTCCCAACCCTCCGTCTGCGACCGCGCGAAGAGCTCGATGCGGCTTCGCGTTCCGCAGAGGCGCTCGATCAACGTGCGAAAAATTGCCGGCTTTTCGCTGTGGGCACCGCGCGGCTGGAGGACGACCTGCGGCTGCGCCAGGTCGAGGATGGGGAAAGGCCGCCCGGTTGGATTGGTGGTCGCAACCAGCAGCAGTTCGGAGGTGGGTTTGGTAAACGTCGGCGGAATGCCCTGACCGGCAATGATCTCACCGCGCCGGTTGATCTTCACCCACACGTAAGCAACGCCGCGATAGTACAGCTTCCACGCGTCGATCAACTTGAAGGCAAAGTCGAGCCGCGGGCAGGTCGCCCAAATAAAGACGGCGGCGCGTTTGTTGAGCATTGCGCGCACGTCGATCGCACCGAGCTGCTCGAGCGACATCATCGGATAGTGCTTGCCGGCGGCCGCGTCTTTGATCG
This sequence comes from Candidatus Cybelea sp., assembly GCA_036267315.1. Classification (GTDB taxonomy): domain Bacteria; phylum Vulcanimicrobiota; class Vulcanimicrobiia; order Vulcanimicrobiales; family Vulcanimicrobiaceae; genus Cybelea. Next base: position 36,312 of record DATAWH010000013.1, read on the forward strand.
GGCTCCCATAGTAGTACCATGGCGGATCGACGTAGACGATGTCGTAGCGTTTGCGCGGCAGCGGCGGAATCGTTTGATGTTCCGCCGCCGGCCGTCGCTTGGAAAGGCGTCGCGCGTGCTCGTTCTCGCTCATCGCGCTCCGAGTGCCGCAACCAACGCGCCGCCGACGGTAGCGCAGAAGTTCACTGCGTCGTTTTGAAACCACGCGAAGCCGCGGCGCAGCGTCGTCGGGGTTCCGCAGAGATGCGGCGACGTCTCGCAGTCGCAGCGGCAAGAAGGACACCACCGCAACGCTTGCAGGCTCGCGCCCAGCAGCGAATCGACCAGCGCGCCGGCGATGCCGCCGATCGTGACTGAAAGCAGGGGCGCAAAACCCGCGAGCCCGGCGACGGTGCCGACGAAGAGCGCGCCGCCGATCGTCGCGACGCTGCCTTGAAGAGAAATACCGCCGGAGAGTCCGGTTTGGATCGGACGAAAAGTCAGAATCGATACCGGTCTCCCGCGCGCGAGCGTGCCGATCTCGGTGCCCCACGTATCGGCGGACGCCGCCGCAAACGCTCCTGCGAACGCGACGTCGAAGGGAGCGCCAAAACGCTGCGCGAGCAGCGCGCAGAACGCGGCGACGCCGCCGTTGGCAAATACTTGCCACGCGTTTCGCGCTTTGGCTTCCGAGGATTCGCTAAGGCGCGACTTTCGTTCGCGCCCCAAGCGCGTCAGAACAGCCGACGGCAAGAAGAACGCCAACAGGATCGCGGCCCCGCGCCACTGCGTGCAGCCAAAGACGATCGTTCCCACGGCAAACGCGGCGATCGCTCCATCGAGCGAGAGCGAGCGCGCGCGATACGCGCCGATCGCAATGAGGGCGGCAAAGAGCGCTCCGAGGGCGACGTTCAGCACGTTTGCTGCGCGAAGTAGCTTTCCAGCGCGTCGAGCAGTCCTTCGGTCGTGAACGTGCCGGCGACGACGTCGACCTTCAACCCGGCCTGCACCGCGGCGGCGGCCGTGATCGGCCCAATGCACGCGACGCACTTTTCCGCGGCGGCTTCTGCCGGCGTCGCGTTCGCTCCCAAGAGCTCGACGAAGCCGCGAACCGTGCTCGCGCTGGTGAAGGTCAGAACGTCTGAGCGGGCGACCTTCTCGGCGAACCGGGGATCGTTTGGAACGACGGTACGATAGGCGGCCACGACGTCGACGCAAAGCCCGGCATCTTCGAGCGCGCGGGGCAGCACGTCGCGTGCCTCCTCCGCGCGATACAGCAGAATGCGATCGCCGCGAACCGCACGCGTGACGAGCGATGCCGCAACCTCCTCGCTCACAAACGCGGGAGGGATGAGATCGGCGTCGACGCCGTGAGCGCGCAGGCGGTCGGCGGTGCGATCGCCGATGGCGGCAACCTTCGCCGAGCCGAGGCGCCGTGCGTCGGCACCCCCGGCGCGCAGACGTTCGAAAAACGCGTCGACGCCGTTTTGCGAGGTGAATACGATCCAGGCGTACTGCCAAAGAGCGGCGAGCGCGTCGTCTGCGGCGCGCGAGTTCTCAATCGGCTCGATTGCGATCGCCGGTGCGAAAATTGGTTCGGCGCCGCGCGCCAGCAGCGCGCGCGCGAAGGCTGCCGATTGCGTTCCCGCCCGCGTGACGAGCACGCGTTTGCCAAAAAGGGGGCCGGTATCGAACCAGCGCAGCTCCGAACGCAACTCCGTAACCGGACCGACGACGACGATCGCCGGCGCGCCGATCTGCTCGCGCTCGACTTCGTCGCAAATCGTTGCGAGCGTTCCCATCACCGTGCGCTGGCTGGGGCGGGTGCCGTCCTGCACCACTGCCACCGGCGTCGCCGGCGCAAGACCGTTCGCGACGAGCGCCTCGGCGATCTCGCGCAAATTGGCGGTCGCCATTAACAGGACCAGCGTGCGCCCGGGATCGGCGAGCTTTGCGTAGTCGAGGGTCGACGCCGGCTTCGTGGGATCTTCGTGGCCGGTCGCGACGGTGAACGCGGCTGCGTGCGCGCGGTGCGTGACCGGAATGCCGGCGTAGGCCGGTACGGCATAGGCAGAGCTGACGCCGGGAACGATCTCGAAAGGAACCCCGGCGGCACGCAGCGCCTGCGCCTCTTCACCGCCGCGGCCGAAGACGAACGGGTCGCCGCCCTTCAAACGCACGACGCTCGCGCCCGTGCGCGCGCGCTCGATCGCCAACCGCTCGATCTGCGCCTGCGGCATCGCGTGCGTCCCGGCGCGCTTTCCCACAAAGATTCGTTCGCACGACGCCGGCGCGAGCGCAACGATCGCGTCGCTTGCAAGCGCGTCGTAGAGCAAGACGTCGGCACGTTCGAGAAGTTCGGCGGCTCGTAACGTCAGCAGGCCCGGATCGCCCGGGCCCGCGCCGACTAGGAAGACGCGACCGCTTCTGCTACTGTCCATCGGGCATCGCGGAGAGCAGCGATGCGGCGACTTCTCCGGCGATGTTCAACTCAAAAAGTTCGTCGAGGACGCGCGCATGTGAGAGCGCCTCGGCGTGGTCGACGCTGGCCTTGCTACGAATCCTCAAGATTACCGAGTGCAAAAGCTTCGAGACGATCGTCAGGCTCATGCCGGTGACGAGCATGCGTTCGCGCTCGCGCAGCTCCGGGCAGCGCGCGAAGAGCCGCTCGATCTCGGCGGCGCGAATCGTTTCGGCCTTCTGCGTGAGCCGCGCGATGATCGGATCGGTCGCGCGCGAGCGATACCAGGTCTCGAACCGCTCGACGTGTTCGGCGATGATCGTTTCAACGGCGGGAATCGCTTCGCGCCGCAAATCGAGGCGCTCGTTCACGACCGACTTCAACCCGTCGACGTCTACGAGCGCCACGTTGTCGATCGTTGCAACTGCCGGATCGACGTCGCGCGGAACGGCGATGTCGACGATAAAGAGCGGCTGATCAGGGCGAGCGTTCATCGCTGCCGCAACGCTACCTTGGTCGAGCACGAACTGCGACGAACCCGTCGATGCGACGATCACGTCGGCGACGGCGAGGGCCGACGAAAGCTCCGGCATCTCGACGACTTCGCCGAAACCGGCTTCACCGATTAACTCGCGAGAGCGCGCGGCGGTCCGGTTGCTGACGATGACGCGAGCCGCGCCCTCTTGGCTCAGCCGCTTGACGGCGGCTCGGCCCATTTTCCCGGCACCGACGATCAGCACGGCTTTGCCTTCGAGAGTTCCCAAACGCTGTCGCGCGGCTTCAACAGCCGCCGTCGCGATCGAGACGGACTCGCCGCCGATGCGCGTCTTTGCGCGCGCGCTCTTTCCGGCTGCGAGCGCTTCGCGGAAGAGGCGATGCAGCGTGCGCCCAATCGATTGCGCCGCCGTCGCGGCGACGTACGCGTCTTTGACCTGGCCGAGAATCTCCGCTTCACCGATCAGCATCGAGTCGAGTCCCGTGCAGACGCGGAAAAGATGATCGACGGCTTGATGACCGAGCCGCGTGTAGAGATACGACTCGAGATCGTAGCCGGTCGTACCGTGCCGAAAGTTGGAGAGGAACGATTTGACCTGTGCGACGCCGGTCTCGTAATCGTCGAGCTCGGCATAGATCTCCAAGCGCCCGCAGGTCTGCAGCATGACTGCTTCCTTGACCGCTTCGTAATCCCGCAGCGCGACCAGCGTCTCGGCCATCCGGGAGGGCGGGAACGCGTGGCGTTCGCGGACCTCGACGGGGGCCGTATGGTGCGAGAGACCGATGCAGGTCAGGGGCATATTTGAATTCTACGGCCCGGAGACGCCGCTCGACAAGGGCATTTCGAGCACCTCGCTCAGCGCCGCGTCGCTTGCCGCGATCGTCAGGTCGATGTCGGCGGTCGTGTGGGCAGTCGAGAGAAAGTTCGCTTCGTAGGGCGATGGGGCGAAGTAGACGCCGCGGTCGAGCAGCGCCGCGTAGTAGCGGGTAAAGAGCGGGCGGTCGCAGGCTTGCGCGTCGGCCAGATCTTCCACCGGGCCGTCGGAGAAGAAGATTCCGAACATTCCGCCGGCGCGGGTCGTGTAGACCGGCACGCCGCGGCGTTTGAAGCTTGCCTCTAAACCCCCGGTCATTCGGGTGGCCAGCGATTCGAGGTGTTCGTAGAGCTTGGGCTCTTGGGCGATAAGTCCGAGCGTCGCGATGCCGGCGGCCATTGCAACCGGGTTTCCCGACAGCGTGCCGGCCTGATAGACGGGCCCCTCCGGAACCAGTTTGGCCATCACTTCCGCGCGACCGCCGAACGCCCCGACCGGCAGTCCGCCGCCGATGACCTTTCCGAGTGAGGTGAGATCGGGCTCGACGCCTTCACGCGCTTGCGCACCGCCGCGGCCGACGCGAAAGCCGCTCATGACTTCGTCGAAGATCAGCACCGCGCCGTGCTGCGTGCAGAGCTCGCGAAGGCGCGCCAAAAAGCCGGCGCGCGGCAGAATCAAGCCCATGTTCCCGGGATACGGCTCGACGATAACCGCCGCGATTGCGCCGTCGTGAAGCGCGAACGCTTCCTCCGCGGCGCGCTCGTCGTTGAACGGTAAAACGATCGTGTCGGCCGCCGTTCCCTCGGTAACGCCGGGAGAGTTGGGAACGCCGGCGGTCAGCGCGCCCGAGCCGGCAGCGATCAAAAATGAGTCGGCGTGACCGTGATAGCAACCCGCAAACTTCACGATCTTCGCGCGCCCGGTGTAGCCACGCGCTAGGCGAACGGCGCTCAGCGTCGCTTCGGTTCCGCTCGAAACGAAGCGCAGGCGTTCGATCGAGGGCATCATCGAGACGATCAGCTCGGCAAGTTCGCTCTCCGCTTCGGTCGGCGTGCCGAACGAAGTTCCTCGCGCGGCCGCATTGGAGATCGCCCGCGTCACCGCAGGGTGCGCGTGGCCGAAGAGCAGCGCTCCCCACGACATAATGTAGTCGAGGTACTCGTGTCCGTCCAGGTCGTAGAGCCTCGCGCCGGTACCGCTCTTCATGAAGACCGGCGAGAGCCCGACCGAGCCGAGCGCACGAACCGGCGAGTTGACGCCCCCAGCAATCACTTTGCGCGCGCGCGCAAACGCGGCGATCGAGCGTTCGATCTTCACGCCATCACCGTTGCGGTGAGATCGTCGGGACGATTGACGTTCACGAAGTACCTTCCGTCTAGTGGGAGCCTGCGCACCACCAGGCGCGCGAGCAGATCGTGCATGGCCGCGTGTCCGCGCCGAGAAAGGGCAAACCCTTCGCGCAATACCGCGTAACGGTCGTAGAGCGCCGCGAGGGGCTCGAGCCGGCCGTCGTGTTCGGGCACGACCGCTTCGTCGCCGGGACGCCACGAAGCCGACACCTCGTTTAAAACGCGCCGCTCGAGGTGCGGCTGATCGGCGGCGATCGCGAAGAGGCGGTCGGCGCGAATCGCAGCGCACGCAGAAAGAAAGGCCGATAGCGGTCCCTGCGCGGGCGCGCGATCGACGAGCAGCGGTGCGTCGAGCTGCGCGTCGATCGACGGCGAGAAGCTCGACTTTCCGGCAACGTAGATGGGAACTCCAAACTCGGCCACGCGCTGGAAAATCGCAAGAATCATCGGTTTTCCGCCGGTCTCACGCTCCAGCTTGCCGGGAAAGCGGCGCGCTTCTCCGCCCGCAAGCAGGACGATGGCGTCAGCCATGACGGCGCGCGTACTCCTTGGCAAAATAGGTGATGACGATATCGGCGCCGGCGCGCACGAACGACGTCAGCACTTCATCGACGGAGCGCTCGGCCTCGAGCCACCCGTTGGCGATCGCCGCGGCGAGCATCGCGTACTCGCCGCTGACGTTGTAGACGGCGATCGGGACGTCGAAGCGGTCCCGCGCCGCGCGCACGATGTCGAGGTAGGGCAGCCCCGGCTTGATCATCACGATGTCGGCGCCCTCCGCGATGTCCAACGCGATCTCTCGCAATGCCTCGCGGGCGTTGGGTGCGTTCATCTGATAACTGCGCCGGTCTCCGTGCTGCGGAGCCGACCCGGCCGCTTCGCGAAACGGTCCGTAAAAAGCTGAAGCATACTTCGCGCTGTACGACATGATCGCGACTCCAACGTGACCGCCTGCGTCCAGAGCGCCGCGCAGCGCTTTGACGCGGCCGTCCATCATATCCGAAGGCGCGACGACGTCGGCGCCGGCTTGCGCGTAGGTGAGCGCGATGCGGCACAGCAGTTCGACGGTCGAATCGTTTTCGACGTCGCCTGCGGCATCGAGAATGCCGCAATGACCGTGATCGGTGTACTCACAACCGCAGACGTCGGCGATCAACAGCATCTCCGGAAGCGCCGCTTTGATCGCTCGAATCGAACGCTGGACGACCCCCTGCGGATCGTAGCTTTCGCTCGCGAGCGCATCCTTGCGGGCCGGAATGCCGAAGAGCAGCAGGCTCTTGATGCCCAATTGAAAGAGCTCGCGCGCCTCCGCGACCGCCCCATCCACGCTCAACCGCGAGATCCCCGGCATCGAGGCGATCGGTCCCGCATCTCCTTCGCGTTCTGCAATAAAGATCGGCTGTACGAGGTGCTCGATACTGACGCGATTCTCGGCAACCAGCGCACGCATCACCGCGCTGCGCCGGAGACGGCGCGGACGGATGGCGATCACGGACGTACCCCGGCAACGGCGACGGTGCGGCCGCCAAACTCGGCGGCAAGCGCCGCTCCGAGGGCGCGCGCCTCTTCGAGCGTTACGACGCGCGCGCGAACGCTGGCGCGCGCGAGCCGCTGCGGCCCGGTCTCGACGGCGGCGACCGCGATCATATCGTTACCGTTCAGTTCGGCGTGGATGCCGATCGGGGCGCTGCAGCCGGCGTGCATCGCCGCCAGCGCGGCGCGTTCGCACTCGATGCACAGCTCCGCTTTTGGGTCGTTGACGGCGTCGCGCAGCAGCGTCGCGATCTCTTCCTCGCCGGCGCGCGTTTCGACGGCAAGTGCGCCTTGCCCGACGGCCGGCACTATTTGCTCGACTTCAAAGGGCGTGACGTGCGCGGCACGCTGTTTCAAGCGGTTCAGTCCGGCCATCGCCAGCACGATCGCGTCGTACTCGCCGTCGCGCAGCTTCCGCAGACGCGTGTCGACGTTGCCGCGCAGCGTTTCGTACCGCAAATCGGGCCGAAGCGCGTGCAGTTGCGCTCGCCGTCGCGGGCTCGAGGTGCCGACGATAGCGTTGGGCGGCAACTCTGCGAGCGCTGCGTAGCGTTCGCTGCAGAACGCATCGCGCGGATCTTCCCGTCGGGAGATCGCGGCGATACAAATCCCGGCAGAAAGGGTGCTCGGAAGATCTTTGCACGAGTGGACCGCGTAATCGGCTCGCCCGTCGCGCAGCGCGTTCTCGACTTCGGTTACGAAGACGTTGACGCTGCCGATCCGGTCGATCGAACGAACCTGATCGCGATCGCCGCTGGTCGTGATGCCTAAAACCGTGCTCGCGACGCCGCGTTCCGCCAAACGGGCCGCCACGCTGCGGCTCTGCACCATCGCGAGACGGCTGCGCCGCGACGCGCAGACTGCGGTACGCTCCGGCATGCGCGCGAGATCGGCGACCGGCTTTTGCGCGAGCTCGCGGAGTATTTCCGCGCCCTCATCAGGGGGAAAGGCCTCTTTGACGGCAGCCCGCATTCGGCGCAGCGTCTCGAGCGCGCCGGCGTACTCGGGCCCAAAGCCGGCCGCGAGCTCGCGAATGACGCGCTTGGAAAAGGCCGGCGATGCGCCCGCGGAATCGGCGCTGATCGTGAGTTCGCCGACGCGCAAGGTCGCCGGCATGGTGAAGTCGCCGCGCTCGGGCGAAGAAGCGTCGCAGGCGAGCACGCCGGCGGCGCGCGCGTCTTGCACGATCCGTTCGTTGACGGCCGCGTCGTTTGTCGCGGCCACGACGAGCGAGGCGCCGTGAAGGTCGCTCGCGTCGTACGCACGCTCGGCGACCGTGCCCTCCCGAGCGCACACGTACTCGCGAAGACCATCGCCGATCCGTTCGGCTACGACGGCGATGCGAAAGCCGGCGGCTGCAAGCGACTCCGCTTTGCGTGCGGCGACGTTTCCTCCGCCGACGATCAGCGCTCGGCGCCCATTGGACCGCAGGGAAATCGGTAACATATCGGCACACGAAGGCTTCAGCACCCGGCAGCCAAAAACCGCCTTTGGTCATGAGAGTAAGCGCCGGCGGAGCCGTTCGCGCGGCCGTCGCCGGAGCGGTGGTTGCGGCGTTGACGACCCTTCCGGGTTTGGGCGTGGGCACGCTGTGGGACAACAGCGAGACGGCGTACGGCGAAGTCGCGAAAGAAATTTTGCTGACCCACGATTGGGTGATCCTTCACCTCAACAACGTGCCCTATTTCGTTCAGCCGCCGCTCTACTTTTGGTTGGGCGCGCTCTTTTCGCTTCTCGGCGGCCCGACGCCGTTTGCGCTGCGGCTGCCGTCGGCGCTCGCGACGATCGCGCTGTGCGGCTTCACCGGTTACGCGGTCGCGCGCCAGGCGGGAACGCGCGTCGGCGTCTACGCGTCGGTAATTCTTGCGACGAGTCTGATGCAGGCGGTGATCGGCCGCCTGGCGATCATGGACGCGCTGCTCGATTTGACGGTAGCGATGACGATCTTTTGGTGGTTTCGCGCGCTCGAAACCGGGCGAGACCGCTACGCAATCTTCGGCTGGATCGCCGCGGGCTTCGGTTTTCTGGCGAAGGGCCCGGTCGCGCCCGTCGTCGCCCTGCTGGTCGTCGTGCCGTTCTTTTTTTGGAATCGCAGAACCGAGCCGACGCATCCGCCCTCGGCGAGAGCGTGGATCGGGGGACTGGCGGCATTTTTGATCGTCGCCGCGCCCTGGCCGCTCGCGCTCGTCGCGCACTATCATCTTTCTCCGCTGCAAAAGCTGATCGGAGAGTACACGATCGGGCGTTACACCGGCGTCGTCGAGAACCAGGCAGGGCCGCTGTGGTACTACCTGCCGGTCATCATTCTCGGATTCTTTCCGTGGATTGCATTTCTGCCGATGGCCGTGGCGTACGGCGTTCGCGGGCTGCGCGCCGGCGCATTGGAGAGCCCGGCAACGGCGCGGCTCGTTCGGCTAGCGTTTTCGTGGACGGTGATACCGCTGCTCTTCTTCAGTTTTGGGAGCACGAAGCTGCCGAACTACGTGGCGCTCGAGTTTCCGGCACTCGCCGTGCTGACGGCGCTGTATTTCGAGGCGGTCGTGCGGCGCGGCGGCACCCGTTCGGCGGTCTTCTCGGCGGCCACCGTCCCGGTTACGATCGGCGCGCTGGCCTTTGCGATCTGGCTCTTCATGCGCAACAACCGGTTGACGGCGGAGATTGCTATTGCCGTTCCACCATTGCTCGCAATGGCCGTTGCGATCTTTGCCGGTTCTTTGTTGACCGCGTTTCTAGTCGCGCGCCGCCGCAGCGTGAATGCCGCGCCGTACGCGCTCGCGTTGGCGGCGGTCGTCGCGACCGACGTGCTCGCGATCACGGTTCTTCCACACGCCGAGACGTTCAAGCCGGTGCCGCGGCTGGCCGCGGTCATTCAAGCGCAGCGCGAGCCTGGCGACGTCGTCGCGATCCAAGGCGTGTCGGGCGGCAACGCGCTGCTCTTTTACACGCATCCCGTCGTGGTGGCGCTCGCCCAGCCCTCCGACGGCGACCCGCAAAGCGACGCCATCGAGCCGCGCAGCGTCATCTGCACGGCGCGGCGTGCTTGGGTGATCGTACCGGCCGCAAGCAGCGCGCAGCAGGCGACCTACGGAAGAACTCGGCGCCTGATCGCCGTGGATAGAAAGGCGGCCCTCGTTCTGTACGAAGGGCCGCCTTGCAACGCGTAATCCGCCCGGTTTCCCGGCGACGGGCTTATGGCTTGTTGCTGCTGACTTGGGCCGTCGTTACCGCCGACGCCTTGTTGTTCCCGAGACTGCCGCGAATGTAAGTGATGACGTCGGCGATGTCCGAATTGGAGAGTTGTCCCTTCCACGCGGGCATTTGTCCGTTGTACGTCATGCCGGCCACCGATATCTGCCCGTGCAGGCCGTTGCTGACGATGCCGATGACGGTTTTCGCGTCGCCGGTTACGACCGGATTGTTTGCCAGCGGTGGAAAAGCGCCCGGAGTTCCCTGTCCGGCCGACCCGTGACAGCTCGCGCAGTTTGCCGAGAAGACTTTGGCACCGTTGGCATTGGTAACGCCGCCGCTGGCCGTGCCTCCACCGGCGGAGTTTGCCGCGGTGACGCCGCCGGAAGAACCGGCCGTGGTCGCAGCCCCGGCGTCGCTGAGCACGACCGATTCGGGCGGCGATGCGGGCGCCGCGGCTTGTTTGGCCATCGTGGTGGCTTGTCCGAAAATCGAAAGGGCGACGATCGTGCAAACGACGATTGCCGACGACCATAACAGGCCCGCGCGTCCGGCGAAGCTGCGCGTGCGGCTGCGATCGAGCCACGGCAGCAGCAGGACGATGACCAGGAAGAGCGTGGGAACGATGATCGTCGCGATAAGTTCGGTGCCAAGCGATAGCGGGCCGAGATGAATTTCCGGCGGCACGAGCGCCAGCAAGCCGAAGAGCGAGAGAAAATACCACGCGGGATACGGCACGAAAAACTTCGTCGGATCGGCCTTCGCGTCGAGGTACGGCGGGAAGGCAAACGCGAGGAAGCAGATGATCACGAAGATGATGAACGAGAAGGCGCCGTCCATGAAAAACTGGTCGGGCCAGAATCGTCCCGGCTTGAGCGTCCGGCGATCCTCGACGACCGGGCCGGCCGCGCCGTTATGGCGGAAGATCGCCAAGTGCGCGCCGACGAGGAGCACGAGTGCGGCGGGCATCAGCCACACGTGAAGTCCGAAGAACCGGTTGATCGTCTCGGTACCCATCGAGCCGCCGCCCTGCGCGATGTGCTGAATCAGCGGGCCGGCGATCGGAGCCAGGCCGGTAATGTTGAGCGACACCTGCGACGCGAAGTAGGCGTCCATATCCCACGGGAGCAGGTATCCCGTGAGGCCGAGCACCAGCGTCACCAGCAGCAGCAGCACGCCGACGACCCACTGCAGTTCGCGCGGCGATTTGTAAGCGCCGAAAATCAGGACCTGCAAGAGGTGTAGAAAGACGAGCGCGATCATCGCCGACGCGCCCCAGTAGTGCACCGACAAGAGGAAGTGCGTGTACGGGTTCAGATACATCGCGCGCGTCGATTCCCAAGCCGTCGCTGCCGACGGCGCGTAAAAGAACGTCAGGAAAATCCCGGTGACGATCTGCACGATCATCGCGAACATCGTGGCGCTGCCGAAGACGTACCAATAGCTGGCGCCGCCCGGGACGTCCTCGGTGAGGAACTCCTTGGCCATCGAGACGAATCCGGTGCGCTTATCGATCCAGTTAAGCATCAGCGATCACCTATGGCTGGTACGAGACGACGATGCGTTGAGGGATGTTCGACTGATACACGATCCACGTTACCTCGGCCGCGCCGTTGCTCGAACGCAAGGGCAGCGGATCGAGGCCGCGCGGTGCCGGCCCGGCGATGTGCGTACCGTCGAAGTTATACTGCGATCCGTGGCACGGACACATGAAGCGGTTCTGCGCGTCGCTCCAGTTGTAGTAGCATCCAAGGTGCGGACAGATCGGGCTGAAGACCACGAAGCCCATGTTGACCGGAGCGTAGGTGAGGTCGCCGTCGGGCCCCGGCACGCCGAAGATATCGGGTCGCGAGGCGCGGAACTTGTCGAGATCGACCTTGATGCCCCACGCGTTCTCGTCGGCGGCCTGTTCCGGAAGGTACCCGTCCTTGTACTTCATCGTGAACGTCAGCTTGACGGGTTTTTCGGTCGCCTTTTGCAGCGCGTCCATCTCTTGTGCGCTCAACGGCGCCCAGCTGCCGGTCGCCGAATTCTTCGGCGGCAGCAGCGAGCCGACGATCGGCACGGCGAGCACGAGTCCGACGATTCCGCCGATCGTCAGCGTGGCGTTGGCCATAAAGGTTCGCCGGCTAACTTCCTCGGGGGTCTCCGCGGGCGCGTCGTGCGTGCCCAGCGGCGTCAGCCCGGCGTCGTGCGGAGCGCCGGCGTTGGAGTCAGACACAGTTTTTTCTCCAGGTTGCAGGTTCGGGTCGCAGGCTCATTTGGCACCATTGTAGGCGCCGCCTGCCCGCGTCCGTTAGGACGAAACTCTGACTCGCGCGGCGCCCGGGACGAATCCGGGACGCCCGATTGCTAGCCTGAACGCTATGAAGCAACCTCTCGGACCGGCCCTTTGGCGATTCACTGCGATCGCCGTGCTCGCAGGCTGCGCGTCTCAAACGGCGAGCATTCCGCCGCAGCCCTCCGGAGGAGCGAGCCGAAATACGCAAGAGCACGCGAAATCGTCTACCGAATATCTCTACGTGGAGAACAACAACTCGACGATATCGGTCTTCGCAGTTGCGGCTTCGGGTGAGCTTACGGAGATCGCGGGCTCGCCGTTCGACTCGCAGACCAGCGGGCCGGCCGAATTTTCGATTACGATCGACGATAAGGGGCCCTACCTGTATGTCAGCGGAACTGCTTCGGGTAATATCGCCGTCTTTTCGATCGGCGGCGACGGCGCCCTCACGTCGGTGAGCACCTCGACCAACGTTGGATTGGGTGCGTCCTACATGCTCTTGCCAAAGGGCGGTCAACGGCTCTACGCGCTCGACAGCGTCAGTGGGGGAGAGGTAGACGCTTTCAACATTACCGGAAAAGGCCGGAAGCTCAAGGCCGTAAAGAGCTCGCCGTACGCGGTGACTTGCCCGGGATTCTGCGAGTCAAACCCGACCGCCGCCGTCGCCGAGGGCGCGTACCTGTATACGGTGGATACCTACGGATGGTACGTTTCGTCGTTCTCGATCGCGCCCAACGGGTCGCTGACGGAACTCAATAGCTATCCCACGGGCTACGGCCCTTCCGCTGCCGTGCTGACGCCGAAGGGCTCCTATTTGTACGTTACCGACGGCGCGCAGGCAAACGTCACGGCGTACCAAGTTGCGAAGGGCGTGCTCACTCCGTTGAGCGGCTCGCCGTTCTCCACCGGGGGTACGCCGCTGGGCATCGCGATTACGCCCGACGGTAAGTACGTGTACGTGGCGAACTCCGGCGACGCCACGGTCTCCGGTTACGCGGTAGCGGCGGGCGGCGCGTTACGGGCGCTCTCGGGGTCGCCATTTGCCGACGGGTCGGGCACGGGGCCGACCGCGTTGATCGTGGACAAGTCCGGTACGCGCCTTTTCGTCACTAACTCCGACACTGAGAACATCGGGGTCTTTCAGATCAAGACCAACGGCGCGCTCTCGCAGGTGGCGAACTCGCCGTTTGCCGAGAGCGGCGCGACCGGACCGAAGGGCCTCGCCATCTACCAACCGTAGGCTTTCGTCTCTGCGCGGGGCGGGAAAAGCCCGCCGTGCGCTAAGTCTGGGCGGGTGGGGCATGACGTAGTCATATCCGGCTTCGGCCATTTCTCCGTTCGCGTTGCCGGACGGGAACGCACCAGCGTGCTCTCGCCTCGCGCGCGCCGCTGCTTGGCGCACCTGGCACTACGCGAGACCGCGGCCGATCGCGCCGAACTCGCCGCCGCGCTTTGGCCCGACGCCGGCCAACGCGATGCTTTGGGAAACCTGCGGCGGCGGCTTCACGATCTCAACGCCGCCCTTCGCGATCTTGGGTTGAGCGACGCAATCGAGATCACGCGCGACCGGGTAGCGCTTTCCGCCCACGTTCGCTGGGCGATCGACGTCGTTCGATACTCCATCCTCGCGCGCGACCCAAGCCAGGCGGCGCGCGCCGCGGCAATGTACCGCGAGCCAATTTTTCCCAGTTTGGATGACGAAGTCGTCGAGCAGGCTCGACGGCGCCTGCACGCCGCGCAGATCGAGTTGCTCACGCGACTGCTCGATGGGGCGATCGGGCGTCGCGACGCGCCGGCCATCGCCGAGCTTGCCGAAAGGATAGAGCGGCTCGATCCCTTGAGCGAACGCACGGCCGCAAAAGCGGTAGAGGCCCTCGAAGCACAGGGGGAGAGCGATCGCGCGCGGCGTCTATACGAGCGGCTCTCGGCGCATCTTCAGGAAGAGCTCGGAGAGGGCATCGCTCCCTTTGCCTTCATCGAGCCGGCGCCGGAGGTTTCGGCGGCCGAACTGCTGCAGTCGCTGGCGGCGCGCGGCGACGAACTGCGCGGCGCCGCGGCGAGCGGTCACTTCGCGGATCTCGAGCGGCGTTATGCCTCGATCCGGGCCGCGCTCGATACGGCGATCACTCGCGGGGGCGATGTCGAACTGGGCACGCGCGCCGCAACGGCGCTCTCGAGATTTCTCTTCGAACGCGGACACGCGGTCGACGCGGCAACGTGGTTCGAAAGCGCGATCGGCCGTCTTCCGCGCTCGCCGTTGCGCGCGGAAGCGATGTACCTTCGAGCGCTGGTCGGTCGAAATCTCGGAAACGCCGATCACGGTCTTCCCGCATTCGAAGAGGCCATCGCCGAACTGCGCGAGGTCGGCGATCGGACGACGCTTGCCAAGGCGCTGCTCTACGGATCGAACGCCGCTCGGATGACCGCGCGCGTGCCGCTTGGCATGAAGTTGGCCAACGAGGCGCTGACCATTCTGCTCGATAGCGGTGATTCATATTTGATCGCGTTCGCGCGCAGCGCCGTGGGCGCGGCGGCCTACGCGCTCGGTCACGTCGCCGCAGCGGCCGCGGAGTTCGACAAAGCGCGCCTGGGGTTCGCGCAAGCGGGTGCCGGCGACGACGAATGCCTGATGCTCGTGAACGTCGGCCGTTGCGCGCTCGCGTCTGAAGATCTCACGGCGGCAGGCGATAATCTACGCCGCGCGTGCGAGCGCGCGGCGATCGCGGGAAACGTGTACGTGGGCGGTCATGCCGAGGTTGGTCTGACGCTGACCGCTTTGGAGTCGGGAGATCTGGACGCGGCGCGGCTTCACGCTGCCCGCGCTGCCGATCTGGCCGCCAAGAACTCCGATCTCGAGATCGCGGTTATCGCCGTCGAGGCGGCCGGCGAACTCTTTCTGGCGTTGGGCGAGCAGGCGCGGGCTCGCGATGCGATCGCCGCAGCCGATGGCGTTCGCGCGGAGTATCTCATCACGCGTTCGCCAACCGAACACGCGCGCGCCGAACGCGTTCGCAGCGAACTGGCGGCGTCGGGACAGAAGAGCGGCGCGGCAATCGCCGCGCCGGATATCATGATGCGTTCGCTACTGCAGAGCGTTGCGCGCTCGTACCGGGCGCCTCACACCTTGTAACTGTGCAGGCCGGAGATCCAGATGTTGACGCCGAGGTAGCAGAAGATGATCGTCACGAAGCCCAGCACGCTGACCCAACTCGTTCCCAAGCCGCGCCACGAGTGCCGGGTGTGAAGGTGCATGTAGGCGAGGTAGACGATCCACGAGACCAGCGCGGCCGTCTCTTTGGGGTCCCACTGCCAATACGCGCCCCAGGCTTCGTGCGCCCACATCGCGCCGGTTATGATTCCGACCGATATCAACGGCAGTCCAATCGCGACGGCGCGGTAGACGATGACGTCGAGCGCCGGCAGACTGGGAAGTGAGTTCAACCAGCGCGCGACCGCTCCCGACGTGCTTCGCTGCGCGTAGAACTTCAACAAGTAGATGCACGAGAAGACGAACGCGACGAGGAACGCGGCGTACGACGAGACGACGATCGGGACGTGGATTTTCGCCCAATACGATTGCAGCGAGGGTACCGCAGGCATCGTCCCTTCGTACCAGGTGACGCCGTAAGCGAGAAAAATCGCGGCCAGAGCGAGCACGAAGCCGCCGGCAAACCAGAGCCGGTAACGGAAGGCGAATCCGATGAAGATCGCCACGCTCATCGCGGAAAAAAGTGAGAGCGAACCGTAAAGGTTGAGCAGCGGCCAGATGTGGGTCGTCTCGAAACGAACGGCCAGCTGCGCGAACTGCGCGACGCAGCCGGCGATCGCAAGCGGAATCCCGGCTCGCTCGAACCAGCGTTCCTGCGAGAAGAAGTAGAGAATCAGCGCGAGCGCGCCGAGCACGTACGCGCCGAGCGCGATTCCGATGAGGATCTCGTCCCAAGCAAAGCTCATAAACCGGCCGATCTCAACGCTAGCACCAAACGTCCGAACTCGCCTTCGAAAACGTCGTACCCCTTGACGGTCGTCGCCGCCACGCCCACCGTGGAAGCCCCCGCGCCGCGAGCGTCGACCCGAACGTAGAGACGGGCCGGCAGAAAATAGAACGAGATCACCAGACCGGCGAGCAAGACGAAGGCGCCGATAGCCACCAGCGGCGCGCCTGGGTCGTGCCGGTACTGAAACCCACTGTAGAGGACGTACTTCTTCGGTATCAGCCGCCAGCCGCCGCCGAGGTCGATCCAGGTTCCCATCGGCACGAGCGCGTCGCCCAACGCGCTGCCGGATTGCGAAACTGAGAGCACGACGGCCGGGTCGTTGACGCGCGGATCGGCGGTCGGCATGCCGCTCTGCTTGTCGACGGTCGGCACGAAGCGTTCGTAGGAGAAACTTCGCTGCGTGCCGGGAATTGCCAGCGAATCGCCCTCCTGCAAGGTGCGCCCGGAGATGTCGCGGTCGACGGCGCCGTTGTGCGTCACGAGAAAGCGCATGCCGAAACCATAGCTCGCCTGATAATACAGCGTATCGTCGACGTCGATCGGATGGTTGACGCGCACGGTCAGATGCCGTGTCGCGCCGTCTTTGCCGGTGACGGTGACCCGCGAGACGTAGTCGACCGGCTGGTAGACCATTCCGCTCTTCGTCTGCGTTGGCGCGATCTTGTACGCGAAGTCGTCGAGCCTCAGCACCGCGCCGGTCTTCGAAATCGCCGCGGTTTCGCCGGTCAGCAGCGCGATTTCGCCCGCGAAGCCGCGCGCCCAGTAGAGCGTCGTCCCCGCGGCAATGATCACGAAGCCGGCGTGCGCGATCAAAACGCCCCGGCGCGCCCAGTCGTGCTTGTCGGCGAAGCTCCACTCGGTGCCGTCGAAAAGCCGTTTGCGAACGCGCCAGCCGTGCGAACTGAAGTACTCGGCCAGCCGCTGGCGGACGACGCCGGGAGACTCCGCCGCGTCGATCTCGGCGTGAAGTGGAATTTTGTCGATCTTGACGGGGCGCAGCGCCGGAAGCCGCGCCGGAATCACCCGTTTAAAGGTGCAGACCGCGAGCGAAAGCAGAATGAGCGCGACGATTCCGACGTACCACGGCGAGTGATAGACGTTGTCGAGATTGAGTCGCAAGATCGCGCGCGCGAGCGGGGCGGCGTAAGTACCGAAGTAGACGCCGGGTTCGCGCCCTTGATCGATCACGACCCCGAGCAGCGTCAGGAAACCCCAGACGACGAAGAGGGAGACCGCGAAGAGCACGTTGCCGAACGTGCGGACGAAATCGGCGTAAAGCGCGCGAGCCGCCGTCAAGCCGTCCTCCAGCGTCGCTCGAGCGGCACGATGATCCAGATCGAAACCTCGTACAGCACGTACATCGGCACCGCCAACAGCGCCATCGTCAGCGGGTTGCCGTCGGGTGCCGCGAGTCCGCCGGCGACGAAGAACCCGAAGAGGGCGTGGCGCCGGTAGTGCTTGAGCGTCGTCGCGCTGACGATTCCCAGGCGCGCCAGACCGATCAGTACGATCGGCGTTTGAAAGATGATCGCGAAGAGCGCGAGCAGGATGATGACGAAGTTGAGCGTCGACGCGACCCCGAAGGTCGGCGTCGCCACGGCGTCGGTGATGTGCAGCAGGGCTGCAACGACGCGCGGAATGACGATAAAGTGCGCGAACGCCAGACCGGCGAGCGCGAGCAGCAGCGACGGCAGGATGAACGCGTAGACCATGCGCCGCGTGCGCGGGTGGATCGCGGGAACGACGAAGAGCCACAGCTGCTGCAGCAGCACCGGCAGGCCGATGACGATGCCGCCGACGATCGAGAACTTGAACTCGGTGAAGATGACGTCGGCGGGGCCGAACGCGTGCAGCTGCAAGCCGCCGAAATACTCGTGCATCATCCAGCGAATCACGTACTGCGAGGGCCAGAAGAGCAGTACCGCGATGCCGCCAACCGTCGCCATCGCGATCAAAAGACGATTACGGAGCTCCCGCAGGTGCTCCGTGATCGGCATCTCTTTTTGATCCCACGGCGCTTGGTCGGCGCCGCGCTCGGCTAAAAGCGGCAAAACAAGGTTCCCGGGCGTGCTGCGCCGTTACGAGCTCTGCGTGCCGCGCCCCGGCGTCGGCGGCGGGACCGCTTCGCCGGTGGACGAGACGATCTCGACGTTATCCATCACGTCGGCGGAAGCGGTGGCCGCGCGCATGCGAGCCTCCTCGCGCGCCTTAGCCGCGGCTTCGTCGGCCTCGGCCTGTCCCACCAAAAACTCTTTCTTGGCTTGGCCGGCGCTGCGGGCAAGCTTAGGAAGTTTGTCGGCACCGAAGAGCAGCGCCCCGACGACGAGAATTCCGATGATGATCGGTGCGTCGATGATAGCGAGAAGCGGGTGTATCGTCATGTCGATTCGAGTCCTTTTCGCCCTCTAGTGTAGGAGGGCGTCGGTAAGCTGTGCCAGGTCTTTTTTCGCTGCGCCGGCGCCAATCGGCTCCAGCGCCTGCTTGGCGACTTCGACGTAGCGGCCGATCTCCGTGCGCGTGGCCGCCACGCCCCCCTCCCGCTCTATGCCGCTGACGATCGCCGGGATTGCTTCGGCCGCGCCGCCTTCGTAGTAACGGCCGACGAGGCTCCGAAAGCCGCCCGCGCCGCCGGCGAGCGCCGCGATCAGCGGTAGCGTCGTCTTTCGCTCGACCAAGTCGTTTGCGACCGGCTTGCCCAGCGAGCGTTCGTCTGCGGTAACGTCGAGCAGATCGTCGCGCATCTGAAACGCGATGCCGAGGGCTTCGCCGAACCTGCGCAGCGCCTCGACGGCGACCGGATCGCCGCCGCCCATGATCGCGCCGCACTGCGCCGAGGCCGCGAAGAGCGAGGCCGTCTTCTTGCGGGCGATCTCGACGTACGTGCCGAGAGGAAGGTCGAGGTTTCCCAGGGCTTGCAGCTGGAGCACCTCCCCGTCGCAGATGTCGGCCAGCGTCGCCGAGAGTACGTGCGGCACCGGGTGCGGATAGTTCGCGGTGACGTTTTTGAAAATCCAGGCGAAGAGGTAATCGCCCGCGAGCACGCTGACGCGGTTGCCGAAATCCACGGCGGTTGCGTTGACGCCGCGCCGCATCTGCGCGTTGTCGACGACGTCGTCGTGGATCAGCGTCGCCACGTGAATGAGCTCCATGTACGCAGCGAGGTGCAAATGTTCGAGCGGATCGCCGCCGCAGGCCGCGGCGGCAAGCAGCGTGATGCGCGGGCGCAGGCGCTTTCCACCGGCGGCCAGCATCCGTTTGATCGCCTCGGTGATGACCGGATTATCGGTCGAAAAGCGTTCGCGAAAGAAACGCTCGACTAGCGCTTCGAGATCTTCGGAGGTACGAGAGGGTTCGACGAGGGTCACGGACGCCGTCCGAAGTGGATGGCGATCGTGCCTCCCATCAGCGCGATGAAACCGGCATCGGCAAATCCCGCGCGCGCGAAGCGATCCCGCAACTCGGGTGCGTTGGGATGGTGCGTCAAGGAACTCGGGAGATAGCGATACGCCTCGCGCGAGCCCCCGACCAAAGCGCCCAGCCACGGGACCACTCCGTAAAAGTAGAGATCGAAGAGGCGCTTGAAGCGCTTGTTGGGCGCTTTGCTCACGTCGAGGTTCACAAAGCGCGCGCCCGGCCGAAGTACGCGCCGGATCTCTTGCAGCGCGCCATCGACATCGACGACGTTGCGCAGCGAAAAACCCATCGTCGCACCGTCGAAGGTTTCGTCGGCGAACGGCATCGCCATCACGTCGCCTTCGAGAAACGTCGCGTTGCCGCGGATCCCTTTGGCGGCGCGCGCCCGGGCTCGTTCGAGCATCGGCGCGCAAAAATCGATCCCGGTGACGTCGAGGGTCGGCTGGCGGCGCAGCAGGCCGAAGACCAGGTCGCCCGTGCCGCAGCAGAGGTCCAGTATCCGCGCGCGCGGCGCCGGCGCGAGCTGGCGAATCGCGCGGCGGCGCCATTGCTCGTCCAAACCGCCGGTCATCATGCGGTTGGTAAGGTCGTAGCGGGGAGCGATGCGCGCGAACATCTCGCGAACGAAGAGGGCCTTCTCGCTTTCGGGGTGGCTTCGCGTCGATGCGGGGTTCATTCTCGTTTCGGCTGCTTCCAAATGGCGCCTCGCTCTCCCCCTAGAGCGCTTGCCCCCTAGCCGGCGCCCACTGCTCGTCGTGATGGGACGGCGTGCTTTCACTCAGCTCGACCGGCGAAGTGATATCGGCGCTCGCCCGCGCTCGCGCGGTGGCCGTCGACGCCTACACGCTGCATGGCCCGGTGCTGCGAGCAGTGGAAGCCGCCGCGCAGCGCGGCGCACGCGTCACCGTCGCGCTCGACGGCGCTCCGCACGACGATCCGCAGGGTCGTCTCGCGGCCGAGAACCGGCGCCTCGCGAGCGAACTGCGCCACGCCGGCGCCGCGGTCTCGCTCGACCAACCCGTGCACGCGAAAGCGATAAGCGCCGGCGGCCGGCTCTTTCTCGACGAAAAGAACTGGGGAACCGGCGATCTGGTGGTGCGCGAGGACGACCCGGTCGCGGCCAACGCGATTCCGGCGATCAAACACGAAGCGCTGGCGCAAGAAGGGGCCATGCTCGATGGGTCGCCTCCGAACGCGCAGACGATCGTGGAAAGCGAATCGTTCGGCTGCTGCAACCGCGTCTACGGGAGCTTAGCCGCGCTGGGGCGCGCCGGCGCCGCGCCGCGGCTGCTCGTCAGCGCTCGCGAACTGCGCGGGAACGTGCGCGAGCGCGACGTGCTCGCGGGCCTCGTTCGCGAAGGAGTCACGGTGCGTGTCTGCGCGGATTCGGCGAAGTTGGCGGTTTCGGGTGACGCCGCGTGGCTCGGCTCGGCGAACGCGACGGTCGCCTACGGCGAAGCGGACTGCATCGACTGGGGAGTGCGCACGAACGATCCAACGATCGTCAGTGCGGTGCGCGATCGGCTCGAAGCGCAGTGGCGCAACGCCAAACCGTTGGAGCGTGCGGTCCGCTCAAATCCCCAAGAGCGCGCGAGCGTTGGCGTCGGTGCGCGCCACGACTTCGTCGAGCGAAACCTTTAGCAAATCGGCGAGCGCTGCGGCCGTGTAGGTTACGAACGACGGTTCGTTACGCTTTCCGCGTTTGGGTACCGGAGCGAGGTACGGGCAGTCGGTTTCGAGCACGATCGCGTCGAGGCCGGCCTCACTCACCGCGTCGCGAACCTCTTGCGCTTTGGGAAACGTCAGAACTCCGCCGATCCCGAGTGCGAGCCCGAAATCGTCGACGTACGTTCGCGCTTGAGCCGGAGTGCCGGTGAAGCAGTGCACGATACCGCGCATCTTCGGGCGCCACTCGCGGCGCAAGATCGAGGTAAAATCCTCGAACGCGTCGCGCTGATGAAAGACGATCGGCAACTCGGACTCGCGCCCGACGCGCAGCTGCTCGGTGAAAACTCTTGCTTGAACGTCGCGCGGGCTGTGCTCGTAGTAGTAGTCGAGGCCGATCTCGCCCAGCGCGATCACGTTCTCTCGGGCCAGAAGCGCTTTGAGCTGCGTCTCGAATTCGGCCGGCGCGTTGGCCGCTTCGTGCGGATGGATGCCGGCGGCTGCATACAGTCCGTATAGCTGCGCGATGTCCGCTGCCGTCGCGCTGTCGTCGAGATCTTCGCCGATCGTTATCATCGCGCTCACCCCGGCCTCGCGTGCCCGCGCGACGACCTCGTCGCGATCTGCGTCGAAGGCGCGATCGTGCACGTGGCAGTGCGTGTCGATCACGTTTGCGCGACGAGCTCGACTTTTGGAAAGAGCGGCGCGGTTGGGTGCGTCTGCACGGCCGCGGGAAATCCGCCCCACGCCGCCAGCGAGGAAGACCAGTCCTCGCCGATGCCGCCGGGCTCGCCGAGCGCTCGCCACATCTCTTCCATCCGCTCGGGCATAATCGGATGCAGCAGAATTGCCAGCCGGCGCAGCCCTTCGCACAGATCGTAGAGGACGGCGTCGAGCTCGGCGTTGCGACCCTCTTTCGAGAGCGCCCAGGGCTTGCGCTCGTCGATCGTGCGGTTCAACGCCGTTACGAGCTCCCAAACGCCTTCGAGCGCTTCGCGGAAGCGCAGATCGAGGATGCGTTGGCGCGTCGTCGCCGCGAGCGTGCTAAAATGGTCGCCCAGCTCGCTGCCGCCGGGAGGCCGCTGCGGCACGACGCCGTCGCGGTAGCGCTGCAACATGGAAAGCGTGCGCTGCAAGAGGTTGCCGAGATCGTTGGCAAGGTCGCTGTTGTGGCGCTGGGCGATCTTCTCTTCGGAGTATGAAAAATCGCTGCCGAACGGCGCTTCGCGCAAGAGGAAGTAGCGTATGGAATCCGGGCCGAAGCGGGCCGCGAGCGCGAACGGATCGACTGCGTTGCCCAAGCTCTTGCCGATCTTCTCGCCGTCGACGGTGATCCAGCCGTGCGCAAAGATCAGCTCGGGTGCGCTTTCCTTCAGCGCCCACAGCAGCGCCGGCCAGATCAGCGTGTGGAAGCGCGCGATCTCTTTGCCGATCAGCTGCGTCTTCGCGGGCCAGAGCGCGGCGAAGCGCCCCTCGTCCTCGCTCCAGCCGATCGCGGTGATGTAGTTGAGCAGCGCGTCGAGCCAAACGTAGATCACCCCGCCGCCATCGATCGGAATTCCCCAGTCGATGTTCGTGCGCGAAATCGAGAGATCGTCCAGCCCCTCGCGCAGGATGGACATCATCTCGTTGTAGACGTTACGCGGCTGCACCCAACCAGGGTTGCGTTCGAAGTGTTCGAGCAAACGATCGCGATAGGCGGAGAGACGGAAGAACCAGTCGTCCTCCGACACCCACTGCACCTCTCGGCCGCAGGTGGGACAGCGGCCGTCGACGAGCTTGGACTCCAGCCAGAAGGTCTCGTCGCTGACGCAGTACCAGCCCTCATACTTACCGAGATAGACGTCGCCGCTCTCGCGCAGCCGCTCAAACACGCGGCGCACTTTGTCGACGTGGCGCGCTTGCGTCGTGCGGATGAAGTCGTCGTAGGAGACGTGATAGGCGGCGAAGAGCTCCTTCCAGCGCGGCACCAACTCGTCGCACCATTCTTGCGGGCTCTTCCCGGCGGCTGCGGCGGCGTTGGCGACTTTCTGGCCGTGCTCGTCGGTTCCGGTCAAGAAGAACGTCGGCTGGAACGTGCGCGACGTCCGTGCGAGCACGTCCGCGACGACGGTCGTGTACGCGTGGCCGATGTGTGGATTGCCGCTGATATAGTAGATCGGCGTCGTGACGTAATACGTGCGCTCCATGAGGTTAGCGCTGCTTTAGCGGCGCCTTGCGGGCGGCCTTCCGCTGCACCGCCGTCCGATAGAGCGTCTGCCGGTCGCCCAGACCTCGCGCTGCCAGTTGCTTGGCTACCTCGCCGACCCGCTCGCCGCCGGCGAGCAGCGCGTCGATCGCGGCGGCCGGATCCTCTCGCTCCACGGCGGCGAGGTAGGGCGCGATCGCAAAGGCGATCTCTCCGCGAATCGGCTCTGGGAGGCCCGCCGCGACCTGCGCCGGCGTTCCTTGAAGATGCTGTTCGTGCAGCTTCGTGTACTCGCGCACGAGGAAGACGACGGCGTCGGGCGCTGCCGCCGCCAGGTCGGTGAGGCTGGCGCGGATGCGCTGCGGCGTCTCGAACCAAATCGTCGTCGCTTCGCGGCCCAGCGCTTGCGCGTATCTCGCGCGACGCGCGACGGCGGTGCGCGGCGGAAAGCCTTCGAAGCTGAACGTTCGCAGGGAGAAGCCGGAGAGCAGCGCGACCCCGATAACGGCGCTGGGCCCCGGGAGGACCTCGACGGCAACCCCGGCGGCACGGGCCGCGGCAACCAAATCGCTTCCCGGGTCGGAGATGCCGGGAGTTCCGGCGTCGGAGGTCACGGCCACGAGTCCGGTGCGCGCCCGCTCGAGAATTCCCGAGGTGACCCGCTGCGCGTTCTGCTCCCGATAGCTCCAAATTTCGCGGCCCTCGATCTCGAGCGCGTTCAGCAGGCGGCGTGCGACGCGCGTATCTTCGGCCACGACGACCTCGGATGTTCGTAGAACGTCAATCGCGCGAAGCGTGACGTCGCGCAGGTTCCCCAGCGGCGTGGGTACGAAGACCAGGGGCATGGCGGCCTCGTTCGACGCGGAGCACGTTCCTCCGGGCGCCAAGCTGGAGCTCTACATCTCTCCGAGTTGCCCGTATTGCAAGCTCGCGATGGCCTTTTACGATTCGCACGGCGTGTCGTACGAGGCGTACGACGCGCAGAACGACCTGCGCGCGCGCCGGCGGATGTTCGGCTACACCGGCGGGGATCCCACGGTTCCGGCCATCGTCGTCGACGGCGTGTATCGTCAATCGGGTTGGGGTTCGCCGCCAAGGGGCTGAACGGTTCACTGACGCGCCGGTCGGCGCGTTTTACGACGCACGATCTCCTACTGCAAGATCTTTCTACGAACGGAGGGTTCCTACAATGGATACGAACAACCCGGCAGCATCGGCGGGCTTTCTCGCCGGTTTCATCCTCATTTACGGCATCGTGTTGGTGGCGATCGTGGTCTTCACGATCTGGGTCTACTGGCGGATCTTTTCCAAGGCCGGCTACAACGGCGCGATGTCGCTGCTCAACCTCATTCCCGGCGTCGGTCCGCTGATCTGCATGATCGTGCTTGGCTTCGGCCGCTGGCCGATCGAGGACGAACTCGCCGCACTGCGGGGTACCGGGCAGATGCCGTCGACGTTTTCACCGCCGCCGCCGCCGCCGGGTACCGGGGTGATGCCGACCTAGCGCGCCGGGAAAGCCCTCGCTACCAGATTTCCGCGATCCAGCGCTCGACGTCGCCAGCCCGGGAGGGCAACGCCGCGGACAGGTTCTCCGGCGTGCCGCTCGTCACGGCGATGTCGTCCTCGATGCGCACGCCGATGCCCCGGAAGCGTTCGGGGACGGTCGCGTCGTCGGGCTGAAAGTAGAGACCCGGCTCGACCGTCAGCACCATCCCGTCGCGGAGCTTCGCGTAGCGGTACTCTTCATCGCGCGCGTGCGCGCAATCGTGCACGTCGAGGCCCAACATATGGCTGACGCCGTGGAGCGAGTAACGGCGGTGCAGGAGCCGTTGCGGATCGAGCGCCTCGTCGAGGGAGACGCGCAGGATGCCGAGATCGATGAGGCCCTGTGCGAGGACGCTCGCGGCGGCGCGGTGGGGATCGAGAAAGTCGTTTCCGGCGATTGCCGCCTCGATGCCGGCTCGCTGCGCCTCCCAGACGATCTCGTAGATCGTGCGCTGTTCGGCTGAAAAGCGTCCGGAGACCGGCAGCGTCCGAGTGATGTCGGCGGTGTACAGCGAGTCACACTCGACGCCCGCGTCGAGCAGCAGCAGTTCGCCCGGGCGCACGGCGCCGTCGTTGCGCGTCCAGTGCA
The DNA here is from genome assembly GCA_036267315.1 of Candidatus Cybelea sp. Lineage (GTDB taxonomy): Bacteria > Vulcanimicrobiota > Vulcanimicrobiia > Vulcanimicrobiales > Vulcanimicrobiaceae > Cybelea. The sequence continues at coordinate 61,810 of DATAWH010000013.1, forward strand.
GCGTGCAGGCGTGTTCGCCGGCGGCGGCGATCGTCAGGTAGCCGACGTCGTTGGCTTCGATGCGCGCGCGGCCCCAGAACGCCGCCTCGATTTCGCGCTCGCTCTTTGCCGTGCGCATCGCCCGGATCGCGTCCTCGAAGGCGAGCTTAGAAATGGCGCAGGCCTTGCGAAGTTCGGCAAGTTCGTAATCGTCCTTGATCAAGCGCATCTCGGAGAGGTGCTCGGCCAGCTCCGCGTCGCCGTCGCTCCGCTCGAAGGCGAGGTCGACGCTTTCGTTGTCGCCGCGAACGAGACGAAGTGGATAGCCCGCCTCGCGCAGCTCTTTGAGATAGGCGGGAAGGGCTCCAACCGGGCGGCACTCGTCGACGCCGTAGTAGACGAGGCTCTCGTCGACGCCGCGATGGCGCCCAACCCAGAGTTCGCCCGCAACGCGGTCGGTGAAGAACTCGGCGCGGCCGCGATTGTGCTCCAGGACGAAGAGCAGGCTCCGGTGCGCCGCGCCGTCGGGCTCGAGCACCAGAACGCCGCCCGGCTCGCCGTCGCCGGCGAGGTATGCGAAATCGCTCGACGGACGAAAGCGAAAGGAGGTGTCGTTCGCGCGCACGCGCTCGAGGCCGGACGGAATCACGAGGTAGGTCCCCCGGTAGGCCTCCGAGAGCGCCTTGCGCCGGGCGGCAAAGCGCGCGGCGTTGGGGTGCGGCTCGACGCCGGCGGGCCGGTCGATCCAGTTCCCCGACATGAACTCGACCAGCGCCTGCGGCGGTGTAAAATCGTGCTTGGCCGTCGCTTGTTGGGCCGGGGCGGAGGCATTGCGTTGCATAGACATGGTTAAGCCCAGACTTCGCCTAACGCCCCGGTGGTCATGCAATCCGAATCGCGCGAGCAATCTCAGGTGCGCGCCACCGACGTGCTGGCAAACGAGCGAACCTACCTGGCGTACGTGCGAACGGCGCTGGCCTTCATCGCGTTCGGCTTCGTGATCGCCCGATTTTCGCTCTTTGCCCGCGAGTTCGACGTGCTGGTGGCCGGTTCGTCCGGCTCTACGGGCATCTCGACCCGCTTCGGCACGACGATGGCGGTCTTCGGAATCCTGATGGCAATCTTCGGGGCTTGGCGGTACGCGGTTACCGACCGCGGCTTGCGCGTTGGACGCGTCATCACGCTGTCGTCGCTCGCCGGTTACGCGATCGCGCTCTTCGTCGTCGTCGTCGGCGCAATCGTCGCCGTGGCGTTGATGCTCTACCGCTAAAAGATTTCGAGCGAGATGTCGAGGGCCGGCGCGCTGTGCGTCAGCCAGCCGACGCTGACGATGTCGACGCCGGTGGCCGCGATAGCGGCGACGTTCGCGTCGGTGACCCCGCCGCTCGCCTCCGTAATCTTTCGCGCGTTGACGATCTCGACCGCTTCGCGCAGCTGCGCCACCGTCATGTTGTCGAGCAGAACGGCATCGATCGGGGTTTCGAGCGCTTCGCGCAGCTGTTCGACCGTGTCGACCTCGACCTCGACCTTCACCATGTGCCCGGCACGCAGCCGCGCCGCGGCGACGGCCGCCGCGATCGAACCGGCGATCGCGAGGTGGTTGTCTTTGATGAGGATTCCGTCATCGAGACCGAAGCGGTGATTCCGTCCGCCGCCGCAACGAACCGCGTACCGCTCGAGCGTGCGCAGCCCGGGGGTCGTCTTGCGCGTATCGGCGATCTGCGCGTGCGTACCGGCCACTAGGTCGACGAGCCTGCGGGTCGCAGTCGCGATCCCGCTGAGGTGCGAGAGCAGGTTGAGGGCGGTTCGTTCGCCCGTCAGCAACGTTCGCGCGCGACCGCGAACTTCGGCGATGACGCCGCCGGCCGCGATCGCGTCGCGATCCTTGGCGAGGCGCACGAACTCGACGCCGGCATCGAGCAGCGAAAAGGCGAGCAGCGCGACGTCGAGGCCCGCGACGATGCCTTCGCGCCGCGCGACGATGCGCGCGCGCGCGCGTTGCTCCGGGTCGACGATCGCGTCGGCGGTGACGTCGCCTCCGCGGCCGAAGTCTTCGAGCAACGCCGCGCGCACCAGCGGTGCGGCGATCAGCTCAAGCGACGCTGCGGAGTCGGGTAAAGGAGCGCTTTGCGAGGGCTTCATCGGCTTGTGGGTAGTCGCTTCGATAGTGGCTGCCGCGACTCTCGCGGCGCGCGAGGGCCGCCTCGGCGATCAAGCGCGCGACGACGATGAGATTGCGAAGGGTCGTCGCGTGCGCGGGCACGCGCTCGAGCACGGCAATTCGCGCCAGCGCCTCGCGCAAACCGGTTTCGTTGCGAACCAGACCGACGTTGGCGTACATGACGTTGCGCAGGTCGTTGATGGCTTGCGCCTCGGTCATTCCCGAGTTGGTTTCGGCGCGCGCGAGTTCGGAGGGAACCTGCAGCGGCTCGGAAGTGGAAGCGCCGGCGCGTTGGGCGGAGATATCGCTAGCGACGCGCGAGCCGTAGACGAGCGCTTCGAGCAGCGAGTTGCTCGCCAGGCGATTGGCGCCGTGCACGCCGGTCGCGCTCGTTTCGCCGCACGCCCACAAACCTTTCAGAGACGTTCTTCCCCACTCGTCCACCGCGATGCCGCCCATGTGATAGTGCGCTGCCGGCGCCACCGGAATGTTCTGGAGTCGCGGATCGATGCCGGCTTCGCTGCAGAAGCGGAAGACGGTCGGAAAGTCTTGCGGAAAGCGTTCGCCGATCGCGGCGCGGGCGTCGAGGCCGACGGTCCGGCCCCGCTGCTGCTGTTCGAAGATGACGCGCGCGACGATATCGCGCGCGGCGAGTTCGGCATCGGGGTGGACGGCCACCATGAAGCGTTCGCCGAGATCGTTGACCAGCGTCGCGCCCTCGCCCCGAACCGCCTCGGTGACCAGCGGCATCGGGTCGCGCCCGATCGCCAGCGCCGTCGGATGAAACTGAACGAACTCCATGTCGGCAAGCATCGCGCCGGCTCGCGCCGCCATGGCGATTCCGTCTCCGGTCGCCTCGACCGGATTGGTCGTGTAGCGATAGAGGCGACCCATTCCCCCGGTCGCCAGCACGACGGCGCCGGCTGCGAAGTCGACGCGCTCGCCCGACGCGTTGTCGCGCGCGCGGACGCCGGCGACCCGATCGCCCTCCATCAGGAGATCCTCGGCCGTCACGTTTTCGACGACCTCGATCGCCGGGTTGTCGCGCACAGCCTCGATCAACGTTTTAAGAATTTCGTGCCCGGTCGCGTCGCCGCCGGCTTTGACGATGCGGCGGCGCTGGTGCGCCGCCTCACGCCCGAGCGCGAGTTCTCCCTCGTCCGTGCGATCGAACGCGGCGCCGAGTTCGAGCAGCTCTTCGACTCGCGCCGGCGCGTCGCGCGTCAAAATTTCGACAATTTTCGCGTCGCTGATGCCGGCCCCGGCTCGCTGCGTATCGATCGCGTGCAGGCGCGGCGAATCGTCGGCGCCGATGGCGGCCGCGATGCCGCCCTGCGCCCAATCGGTCGCGGCGCCCTTGCCCAGGCGCGCCTTGCAGAGAACGGTTACCTTCGCTGGGGTGAGTTTAAGCGCTGCGATCAAACCGGCGATGCCCGCGCCGACGACCAGCGCGTCGCACCGGTGCTGCTTTGCGCGCAGGGCGCTAATCTTTCGGCTGCCGGCTGAAGTCGAGCATTCGCTCGACCGCGCGGCGAGCGCGCTGGGCGATCTCGGGGGGAACCGTCACCTCGTACTCCATCGCTTCGAGGGAGTGCAATACCTTTGGCAGCGTGTTGCGCTTCATGTGCGGGCAGAGGTTGCACGGACGAACGAAATCGACGTTCGGATATCGCCCCGAAACGTTGTCGGCCATCGAGCATTCGGTCATCAGCAGAACCCTCGGCGCGACGCCGTCCTGCGAACCCTCCGAAGCGAGCCGGCCGACGTATTCGCTCATCGCTTGCGTCGACCCGACGTAATCGGCTTCGGCCAAAACATCGGGAGGGCACTCCGGATGCGCGAGCACGATCAACGAACCGTCGCCTTCGCGGAAGCGCTTGATATCGGCGCCGCGAAAGCGCTCGTGGACCTCGCAGTGTCCCTTCCAGGCGATGACCTCGACGTTGGTTTTCGACGCAACGTACTTGGCGAGGTATTCGTCGGGAAGAAACACGACGCGCGGCGCGCCGAGCGCCTCGACGATCTCGACCGCGTTGCCGCTGGTGACGCAGATGTCCGACTCGGCCTTTACCTCTGCCGACGTATTGACGTAGGTGACGACCGGCGCCCCCGGATAGGCTTCGCGCAAGAGGCGAACGTCGGCGGCGGTAATGGATGCCGCCAGCGAACACCCGGCGCGGAGATCGGGCACGAGCACCGTCTTGGAAGGGTTCACGAGCTTCGCCGTTTCGGCCATGAAGTGCACCCCGCAAAGCACGATGACGTCGGCGTCGGTCTGCGCGGCCTTCATTGCCAGCGCCAGCGAATCGCCCACGATGTCGGCAACGGTGTAGAAGATCTCGGGGACCTGGTAGTTGTGGGCGAGGACGATCGCGTTGCGCTCTCGCTTGAGGCGGTTGATCGCCGCGACGTAGGGCGCATGAAGCGGCCACTCGACGCGTGGAATGACGTGCTCCACGCGCTCGAAGATGGGGTCGGTTTCGGCGGCGATGTCTTCGCGCAAGGCTAAATCGATGGCGCCCATAGAGCTCTTGGGGAATCTTTGCGGGCTTGGCCGCGACTTCTCCCCTTTCCGTTAACCCGCGCGGACCGCCGGCGGTTCTAGCGGCGAGGCCTCGCACGGTAATCGCCAAACCAAGCGTTAGAGCGGGCGACGCTCTGGGTAGGACCGCGCTGAGAGTAAAAATCCTAAAAACAGGCTAGAGGAGGAGAAACCGTATGAACCGCTGGTTCGCCGGGCTTATATGCGCCGGAACGCTGGTCGCCGGCGTTACGACGCTTGCCGCAAACGCACAACCCGTCTCGCCCGCTCCGTCGGCATCACCGATGTCGTCAATGGCGCCCGAGGCAACGGCCGCGCCGATGGGAACGATGGCACCGATGGCGTCCGCATCGCCGATGTCGACGATGAAACCCTGACGCAAGTCAGCCCCGGTTGTCGATAAACTGTGAGCAATCGTAAGTTCTTGTGCAGCGGTTGTGGACGACGGCGCAACGCCGTTGCCACCGGTGTGTCGCTTTGATAGGATGCTGTTACTTCGTCCAATGACGAAGCGCGGACCGTATCGAGCCGCGATCGGACCATGACGACGATCCGTCGCAATCTTGCGATGAATCATCAGTGGCGAGATCGAACACCCGGATCGAAACGTCGGTGGGAAGCCGGAAACGGCTTCAAACAGGCGAGAATGACCGGAGATACGCACAGCCCGTAACGGAAACGTTGCGGGCTTTGCTTTTGCGGGCCGCGTCGAACAAGGCCGCGCGCTTCCGAACGGGCAATGAGGGCGCATCGTGAACGATCGAGTCGAGTTGACGCTGCGCGCTCTCGTTCTGGGCGCGGCGATCACGCTCGTATTTACCGCGGCCAACGTTTACCTCGGTTTAAAAGTCGGGCTGACGTTTGCCTCGACGATCCCGGCCGCGGTCATCTCGATGGCGATTCTGCGAGCCTTCCGCAACTCGTCGATCTATGAAAACAACATCGTCCAAACCGTGGCGTCGGCAGCCGGGACGCTTTCGGCGGTCATCTTCGTCCTGCCGGGATTGGTGATGATCGGCTGGTGGAGCGGGTTTCCGTTCCTCGACACGTTCGGCGTCTGCGCGATCGGCGGAGTTCTCGGGGTGATGTACAGCGTTCCGCTGCGCCGCGCGCTGGTCTCGGGCTCCGACCTTCCCTATCCCGAAGGCGTCGCCGCCGCCGAGGTACTCAAGGTCGGCACTGCGGCGCCCGAAGCGGCCGCAAATCGCTCCGGGCTGCTGGCGTTGCTCGCCGGAACGGTCGCCTCCGCCGGCTTTGCCGCGATCGTTGCGACCAGGATCTTTGCCGCCCAGCTCGCCGGTTATTTTCGCATCGGGAACGCGGCGACGGGAATCGGCTTCGGCCTTTCGCTCGCGCTGTTCGGGGCGGGCCAGCTGATCGGCCTCACCGTCGGCTTGGCGATCTTGGCCGGCTTGGCGATCGCGTGGGGCGTCGCCACCCCGGTCCTGACCGCGCTGCACCCCGTCGCCGGTTCGCCCGCCGACGTCGCGACCGCGGTCTGGGCGCATCAGGTTCGCTTCATCGGGGCGGGTGCGATCGGCGTCGCGGCGCTCTGGTCGCTCGGGCGCCTCGCGCGTCCGGTCGCCCACGGCGTGGCTTCGGCGATCGCGGCCTCCCGGCGGCGGCGCGCGAGCGGCGCGCACCAGGAACCGATGACCGAACGCGACCTGCCGATCGGCGTCGTTCTCGCGATCAGCCTCTGCTGTCTGCTCCCGCTGGCGGCGCTGCTGGCGCACTTTCTCGCCGGCAGTAAGCTCGCGCCGCTGACCCCCGTCGCCACGTTAGCCGCCGTCGCCTACGTCGTTATCGCCGGGTTTTTCGTTGCGGCCGCGTGCGGTTACATGGCCGGGCTGATCGGCTCTTCGAACAGCCCCGTCTCGGGGTTGGCGATACTTGCGGTGATCGGCGCATCGTTGATGCTCGTCGCGATCGCGAAAGCGACCGCAACCATGGCGACGCTCGAGTTCGTCGCGTACGCGCTCTTCGTCACCGCGGTGCTGCTCTGCGTCGCGACGATCTCCAACGACAACCTCCAGGACCTCAAGACGGGGCAGCTCGTCGACGCTACCCCGTGGCGGCAGCAGGTCGCGTTGATCGCGGGGGTGATGATCGGTGCGATCGTGATCCCGCCGATCCTCAACCTCCTCAATCGCGGTTACGGCTTTGCCGGCGCCCCGAACGTCCACGGCGTTGCGGCACCGCTGCCCGCGCCGCAAGCAACGCTGATCTCGGCGCTGGCCAAGGGCGTCATCGGCGGCCAGATCGACTGGCGGCTGATCGGCGCGGGCGCCTTGATCGGGGCCGCGATCGTCGCCGTCGACGAGCTTTTGCGACGCACTAAAAAAGGGGCCGCACTGCCGCCCCTCGCGGTGGGCTTGGGAATCTATCTTCCTGCGACCACGACGCTGCCCGTCGTCGCCGGCGCGGTTACCGGGTGGCTGTATAACCGGTGGGCCGCGACGACGCCGCAGAGCGAACGCGCCAAACAGTTCGGCGTGCTGGTCGCATCGGGACTGATCGTCGGCGAGAGCCTCTTCGGCGTGCTGCTCGCCGGGCTGATCGTCTCGACCGGGAAGGCCGAGCCGCTCGCGTTGGTTGGCGACAACTTCGCGACCGGTTCGCTCGCGATCGGCGGGCTGGCATTCGTTATCGTGCTCGGGGCGCTCTATCGCGCGACGAGCCGCCTCTCGCAGCGGCCCATTTGAGTTCGGGTAAGAAGGAGCGTGGACGAGATGCCCGCCCGCTTGCTCTCAGCCGAATTTGCCCGCGCGTGCGGTAACGTCTGCTCTTAGAATGAAATCGGCGGTAACGGTTGCGCTGGTCGCGCTGCTCGTGGCGGGTTGCGCGCACGGCGGGCGCGCGCATCGCGGACGCTCCGCGTCGCCCGGTCCCGCCAGCGTGGCCACGCAGACCGCGGCACCGGCGACCGTGCGCCCGACCGTGCAGATCGCCGGCATCGTGGCCCCGTATCAGAACGTCGCGATCTCGAGCTCGCTCTCCGAGCCAACCGACTCGGTCAGCGTCGTTCAGGGCGACTACGTGCGGCGCGGGCAGACGCTCGCGGTCCTCGATACCACCGACTTGCGCGCGAGCTTCACCGCCGCGCAGCGCAGCGCCGAGTCCTCGGTGGCGCGCGTATCGCAGACGCAGTATCAAGCCGAACTCAACATCGGTCAAGGCGGCGATCAGGTGCGCAACGCGAAGGCGGCGCTGGGGCAAGCGCAGCAAACGCTCGCGCTCGATGAGAAGAACCTGACGCGACTGCAGACGCTGTTGAACAGCGGATACGTTTCGCAGCAGCAGGTCGACCAGCAGCGCACGACGGTGCGCAACGATCAGCAGCAAGTCTCTTCGGCCCAAGCCTCGCTGCAGTCGGCGACGCTCAACGCCAAAGTCAACGGCAGCTACCAGACGGGTCTGCAGGCCGCCAACGTCGCATCGGCGCAAGCCGACGCCGCCTCCGCGCAAGCCCAAGCGCAGCAGATCGCCGCGCAGATCGATAAGGCCGACATCGTCTCTTCGGTCGACGGCGTCGTCGTGAACCGAAACCTCAATCCCGGCGAATATCCCGGCTCGCGCACGATCTTTACCGTTCAGCAGCTCGACCCGGTCTACGCAGAGCTCAACGCGTCCTCCGAAGACGTCTTTCGCATCCGCCGCGGCGCTGCCGTCACGGTTACCGTCGCCGGCGTCAACACCGCGCCGTACCGCGGACGCATCAACGCGGTCCTGGGTCAAGTCGCGCCGGGCTCGACGAACTTTACCGTCGAGGCAATCCTCGCTAACCCCGGCTACCGGCTCAAGTCGGGCATGGCGGTCACCGGTACGGTCGACCTTCCCGCGGTGACCGGAATCGGCGTACCGGCGACGTCGTTCCTCGACGACGCGCACGATAGCCTGATGCTCGTCGGAAGCGACGGCACCGCGAAGCTCGCAAAGGTCTCCGAACGCGGCAGCGACGGAAAAACTTCGATCGTAACGGGAATCCCTTCGGGGGCGAAGGTGATAGCGAACGGCCAGCTTGGCATCACGTCGGGCCAGCAAATAGCGGGCGAATCCCCCGAACCGTAATTCGCTCGATGTGGCCGACTCGTCTCTTCGTTTCGCGGCCGGCGCTGGTCTTCGTCGCGCTCGCGCTCATTGCGGTGGCCGGCGCGATCGCTTTGACGACGATCGTCCAGCAGCAGTTCCCGAACATCGACTTTCCCACGATCGGCATACGCGCGAGCTATCCCGGCGGTTCGACGACGCAGATCCGCGACGCGATCGTGCGACCGATCGAAGACGCGATCGCCGGCGCGCCCGATCTCGACCACATCAATACGACGGTGCAGCAGGGTCAGGCGACGATCACGGCAGTCTTTTCGCTGACCTCCAACAAGACGACCGATCTCGTTCAAGTTCAGCGGCGACTGCTCGTCGCGCAGGCCCAGCTTCCCAGCGACATGCCGGCACCGACCGCAGGCACCTTCGACCCGGCGCAGGCCACGATCGTCACACTCGGCGTCAGTTCGCGTTCGCTTTCGCCCGGCGCGCTCTCGGCGATCGTCACCAACAACATCGTGCCCGACCTCGAACAGGTCGACGGCATCTCCAACGTCAACGTCGGCGGATCGGTTACGCCGGCGATCGAGGTAGCCGTCAACCCCAACACGCTGACGTCGTCTGGGTTGACGCTCAACGACGTCGTCAGCACGATCTCGCTCAATAATCTGCGCGAACCCGGCGGCATCGCCTATCTGCCCAACCGCGAGACGACCGTCGACGTCCGCGGCGACGTCCGCAACGCGCAGACGGTGGCCGATCTACCGATCTTCGGGGCTTCGCCGTTTACGTCGACCTTTGGCAACGCCTCGTATAACGAGCCGGCGATTCCCGGCGCGCCGGGCGCGCCGGCAAGTTCGTCGACTTCGCAAGGCGGCGGCACGACGGCCGCCGCGCTGCCGACACCGGCCGCGCAATCGAGCGGTGCTGCGACGACCGTAAACGCCGCCGCGCCGGGTTCGATCGCGGCGACGAGTGCGTCCGCCGGCGCGTCGCCGTTTGCTTCGAGCGCGCCGACGCCCGGCACCGCGGTGACGTTTGTATCGCCCACGCCGATCGCGACGCCGCTGCCCGCGGCGACGTTCAATCCGGCGGTCGCCGGCGCGATCGCTCAAACGACGACGACCGCCGCACCCAGCGCCGCGCCCGCGTCGTCGCAGAGCAGCTCCGCGACGACGAGTTCCGGCGGTGGAAGCTACGCCGGACCCTCGCTTTCGAGCGTCAATCAGTGGACCGCGACCGCGCACGTCGTGCGGATCGGCGACGTCGCCGCGGTTACCGATTCGTACGAGCCGCAGCGTCAGTACAGTTACGTCGGGACCGTTCCGACGATCTCGCTGAGCGTGCAGAAGTCGACGGGCGCGAGCGAAGTGACGGCCGCCCAGAACGTCATGAAGGCGCTCCCGGCGATCGAGGCGTCGTTTCCGGCGCTGGATTTCCGCGTCCTCAACGATCAAGCGTCGTACACGAAGCAGCAGATCTGGGGCGTCTTTCATACGCTGATCGAGGCGATCTCCATCACGGCGATCGTCATGCTGTTCTTTCTGCGATCGTGGCGCAACTCGATCGTCGTGCTGATCGCGATCCCGTCATCTCTGTGCGTGACGCTGGCGGCGATGAAGGTCGTCAACTTCACGATCGACACGATCTCGCTGCTGGCGATGACGTTGATCATCGGGATCCTGGTCGACGACTCGATCGTGGTGCTGGAGAACATCGAGCGGCACTACGACGACGGCGAGGCCCCGCGCGAGGCGGCGATCAAGGGGCGCACTCAGATCGGGCCGGCCGCCGTCGTGATCACGCTGGTCGACGTCGTCGTCTTTCTGCCGATCGCTTTTCTTCCGGGAACCGTCGGCAAGTTTCTTTCGGAGTTCGCGCTGGTCGTCGTCGTGGCGACGCTCACGTCGCTCTGCGTCTCGTTTACGATCACTCCCGCGCTGGCGGGAAACTGGTCGCTGCTCTCGACCTGGAAGGCGCCCAAACCAATCGAGCGGTTTGCCGAAGGCTTTGAAAACGTGCGCCAGTGGTACGCGCGCCGCGCACTTCCGTGGGCGCTCGATCGACCCGTTGCCATCGTCGTCGTTTCCGCGGTCGCGGTCGTCCTTTCGATCGCGCTCGTTCCCGCCGGGGCGGTCGGTTTCGAGTTCATTCCGGCCGTCGATCGCGGCGAGATCTTCGTCCAGGCGACCTATCCGACCGGCACGCCGCTGACGACGGTCAACGCGGCGATCTCGCAGATGGCCGCGCGCTTCGAAAAGCTGCCCGACGTCGCATCGCAGACGGCGCTCGCCGGTGGAACGCAGTCGAACTTCGGCGGCCTGCTCGTGGAAGGTTCGGTCGGCCAGATTCACGTCTTCTTAAAGCCCAATCGGAAGCGGCCGACGACGTACTGGGCGCCGGTGCTCGGGCGCATCGCGGGCGAAGTCGCCGAGGGCGCGCGCGTCGTCTCCATTCCGGCGACGGGCACGGGCGGGGGCAACTCTCAGCCGATCGACTATCTCGTCACGTCGACGAAGGACAGTCCGGAAGTCTACGCAGCGCAGGTCGCGAAAACGCTGCGCGAGACGCCGGGGACGGCAAACGTCAACAGCTCCGCGCAGCAGCGGGCGCCGCAAGTCGACGTAACGTTCGACCGCGAGCGAGCGCGCGTCTTGGGCGTGAACATCGGGCAGGCCGCCGCTGCGATTCGCGCGGCGTTCGGCGGCACGCTCGCGACCCAGTTCAACACCGCGCGCGGCACGAAGTACGTGCAGGTGCTCTATCCGCGCGCGTTCCAGACGAGCCTGGCGACGGTCGCCGAGATCCCGATCAGGTCGCTGGGCGGGTCGATCGTGCACGTCGGAGACGTCGCGCACTTCGTCGAGGATCCATCCGAACCGTTGCTGACGCGCGTCAATCGCGAGACGGTCGTGCACGTGCAGTCGAACCTCGTTCCGGGCGCCACCCAGTCGATCGTGCAGAAAGCGTTTTTGTCGCGCTTGGCCGCGCTGCACTTGCCGTCGTCGGTATCGGTAAAAGCAAACATCGGCGGGCAGCAGCAGAACCTCTCCGACACGGTGCGGGGAATGGGTGCCGCGCTCTGCCTCTCGCTGCTGCTGGTCTACTTGCTGATGGTGGCGCTGTACGACAGCTATCGCCTGCCGTTCATCATCATGTTCGCGGTGCCGGTGGCCGCGGTCGGTGCGCTGACGTCGCTTGCGATCACCCAACAGGCGCTCAATCTTTTTTCGCTGATCGGAACGGTGCTGCTCGTCGGCCTCGCCTCGAAGAACGGAATCTTGTTGGTCGACTTTGCCCACCATATGGTCGAGCGCGGGATGAGCCGCCGCGACGCGATGATCGAAGCCGCGCGCGAACGCTTTCGCCCGATCGTGATGACGACGTGCGCGATGATCGCCGGCATGACGCCGATCGCGCTGGCGCTCGACGCGGGCGCGGCGCAACGCCAGGCCTTAGGAATCGTCGTGATCGGCGGGCTGATCAGCTCGCTGCTGCTCACGCTGGTGCTCGTGCCGGTGATGTTCATGTGGCTCGGCCCGCGCGCGCACCCGCAGCATCGCCCGCTCGCGCCGCAGCCGGTTCCGGCGGGAGCCGAATAGCTCGTGTGGTTAACCGAGCTCTTCGTTCGGCGACCGACGCTGGTAACGGTCTTTCTTTCGCTCGTGCTGCTCGCCGGCACGATCGCCGGCTTCAACTTGGTCAAGCAGCAGCTTCCCAACTACGACGTGCCCTCGATTCAAGTGCAGATGACGTATTCGGGCGCGTCGACGACCGAGATGCGCGACGCGATCGTCCGTCCACTCGAAGACCAGATTGCGGGCGCGCCCGACCTGAGCTACATCGAAACTTCGATTCAGCCGGGGCAGGCGTCGATCGTCGCGGTATTCTCTTTGACGTCGGATCAAAACACCGATCTCGTGCAGGTGCAGGGCCGCGTGCAGAACTCGCTGCACCAACTGCCCTCCGATCTCCCTACGCCGCAGATCTCGATCTATAACCCCAGCGAAGCCGTCGTCGTCTCGCTGAGCGCGTCGTCCTCGACGCTTTCCCTCGGCGATCTGTCGTCCATCGTGACCAACACGATCGTTCCCGCGATCGAACAGGTTCCCGGCGTTTCGTTCGTGCAAGAGAACGGCGCGGTCACGTCGTCGATTCAAGTCAACGTCGATCCGCGCCGGCTGCAGTCGTCGGGCTTCACCCTCACCGACGTGATCAACGCGGTCGCCAACAACAACGTGCGCGCGCCCGGCGGCATCGTCTATCAGCCGAACCGGGAGACGAACCTCGACATCCGCGGCGACATCACCGACGTGCCGTCGGTCGCGGGACTGCTGCTCGGCAACACGACCACCTCGCCGGCGGGCTCCTCCAGCAGCTCGGTCTACCCCTGGACGGCGTCGGCCCGGCTCTATCGAATCGGCGACGTCGCGAGCGTGAAGGATGCCTACGAAACGCAGCGCGTCTTCGCCTACACGAACGGAAAGCCGACCGTCGAGCTCGACGTGCAGAAGGCCGCCGGCGCGAGCGAGGTCGCGGCCTCCAACGCCGTGCTGGCCCAGCTGCCGTCGCTGCGCGCGCAGTATCCGGACATCAACTTCTCCGTGCTCAGCGTCCAGTCGACCTACACGAAGGAACTGCTCTCCGGCGTCACGAGGACGCTGATCGAGGGCATCCTCTTCACGGCGATCGTGATGCTGTTCTTCCTGCGGTCGTGGCGCAACGCGATCGTCGTCATGATCTCGGTGCCGGCCTCGTTTCTGGTGACGCTGGCCGCAATGCGGATCGCGGGCTTTACCCTGGACACGGTCTCGCTGCTGGCGATGACCCTGATGATCGGCATTCTCGTGGACGACTCGATCGTCGTGTTGGAAAACATCGAACGCCACTACGCCGAGGGCGAGGCTCCGGCAATCGCGGCGATCAACGGCCTGACGCAGATCGGCGTCGCGACGATCGTGATCACGCTGGTCATCGTCGTCGTGTTTGCGCCGATTTCGTTTCTGCCCGGTTCGGTCGGACTCTTCTTGCGGGAGTTCGGCCTGGTGGTAACCGTCGCCACGCTGACGTCGCTCTTCGTGTCGTTTGCGGTGACGCCGTCGCTGGCGGGCCGATGGGCGCTCTACTCGCGCTGGAAGCCGTGGAAGATCGTCGAACGTTTCGGCCGCGGCTTCGAGCACGTGCGGCGCTGGTACACGGCCCGGGCGCTCCCGTGGGGCCTGGAACATCGGTCGCTGGTCGTGTGGATATCGTTCGTCAGCCTGGTGCTGGCGCTGCTGCTGATACCGCTAGGCGTCGTCGGGTTCGAATACATGCCGCCGGTCGACCGCGGCGAGATCTTCGTCAACATCGGGTTCCCCACCGGAACGCCGCTGACGCAGACGCAGCAGGCGGTGATCCGTGCCGAGAAAGTGGTGGACGGCGTCGCCGATCTGCAAGCGGAGACGACGATGGCTGGAGCCTATCAAGGGCAGGTCAGCGGTTACGTCAACAACGGCGCGATCGGCCAGATCCACCTTTTTCTGCGCGACGGGCGCGGCCATTCGACCAGCTACTGGTCGGAGTATCTGCGCGCGAAGATCGGAAAGTTGCTGCCCGGGGCAAACGTCGTCGCGGTCCCCGCGACCGATCCATCCGGTGGAATCGCCCAGCCGATCGCCTACGTCGTTTCCAGTTTGACCGCGGATCCTTCGGCCGCCGCCGCGCGCGCCTACTCCGCGCTTGCGGCGACGCCGGGAACGATCGACGCCACGACCTCGCTCACCGGCGAAGCGCCACAGGTGGAGGTTGAGTTCGAGCGCAACAACGCGCGCGCACTCGACGCGAGCATCGGCACGGCGTCGACCGCCGTGCGCGCGGCCTTCGGCGGCGACACCGCGACGCAGTTTACCGGCCCGCAGGGGCTCAAAGACGTCCAGGTGATCTACCCGCAGGCCGATCTTCGTTCGCTCGGGCAGATCGCCGCAATCCCCATCCGCGCCAACAACGGTTCGATCGTTCGCGTCGGCGACCTCATCTCGCTGGTCGGCGCGCCCGCGCCGCCGCTGATCATGCGCATCGATCGGCGCAACGTCGTGCTGATCGGTTCGAACGTCGCGCCCGGCGCGACCCTTTCGAACGTCGAACGATCGTTTGAAAAGCGGCTGCGCCGGTTGGACCTGCCCAAGAGCATCGTGGTTACGCCGGTCGCCGGCGGAAATCAGGAGAGCGTGCACGACACGGCAACCGAGATGGCCGTCTCGCTCGCGCTCTCGATCTTACTCGTCTATCTGCTGATGGTCGCGCTCTACAACGGGTACGTGACGCCGTTCATCATCATGTTTACGGTACCGGTCGCGGTCGTTGGGGCGCTTGGCGCGCTCGCTCTCACACATCAAACGCTCAATCTCTTCTCGATGATCGGCGCGATCCTGCTCGTTGGTTTGGTGGCGAAGAACGGCATTCTGCTCGTGGACTTCGCCAATCAGTTGCGGGAACGCGGGTTCAGTAAGCTCGAAGCGATCAAAGAGAGCGCGCACGCGCGGTTTCGTCCGATCGTGATGACGACGATCGCGATGATCGCCGGCATGCTTCCGCTCGCGCTGGCGCTCGATCCGGGTTCTCAGGCGGAACGGCCGCTGGGCATCGTCGTGATCGGCGGCCTCTCGAGTTCGCTCGTGCTAACGCTGCTGCTGATTCCGATCATGTATCTGCGCTTCGCGCCCGCGCAGTATCGCTCGGGCTCGCTCAACGGCGAAGCCGATCCGCATCAGATCGAGTTGCCGATGACGCTGCCCGCGGGGGGCAACCCGGACTGACGCCGCGCGGCGCCGCGGGCTTTGGCTTTCGCCGCTTCGACCTGCCGATCGCGCGCCGGGGCGTGCGTTACGAGCGAGTCGAGGAGTTCGGTCGCCGCGGCGGTGACGCGTTCGACGGCGCGATCGAAGGCGGCTTCGTTGGCCTTCGAGGGGCGCGTGGATCCACTCAGCTTGCGAACGAACTGAACGGCGGACGCGCGAATCTCCGCGCCGGTCGCCGGCGGCTCGAAGTTATGTAAGGTTTTGATGTTACGGCACACGGTGCTCTCCAGAAAAAGATTTCGCGGTTTTAGGGAACGCTGCTCTGCCACTGCGAGGTTTCAACGCCGTCGTGCGACAACAGCCGTGAGGAAAGAGTTTCGACGGCGCGTTCGTTTGCTTTGGGCGAATAGATCTCGGCACGCAGCCTGATCAGGCCGTCGTCGGCGCGCCGGCGCTCGAGCGACTGCAGGCTCATGGCCGAACCGCTGACCGCCTCGACGATCGCCGCGCTCACCGCATCCTGGCTCTCGGGCCGGCAGAGCACCGACAGCTTGTAGAGCGCTTCGGCGCTTTGACGGATTCGGGAACGCGTGTCGATGGCGTCGGCGATTGGCTGGAAGAGGCAGTTGAGCAACAGGATGGCCGCCGCTCCCGCAAAGGCCTCCGCCCAGAGGCCGAAGCCGGCGAGCGCGCCGACCGCCGCGGTCGCCCACATCGTGGCCGCCGTGTTGAGCCCGGTGACGTTTGCGCCGGTGCGCAGGATGACGCCGCCGGCGATAAAGCCGACACCGGTGACGATGCCGGCGATGATGCGGGTGGTGTCGCCTGGACGAATCACGATGTCGAGCAGGGTGAAGAGGGCGGCGCCGATGGCGACCAGACTGGTCGTGTGGAGGCCCGCCGAACGCTGACGCCACTGGCGCTCGAAGCCGATGAACGCGCCCAACAGCGCGGCGATGCCGAGCCGTACGAAGAGCTCGAGCGGGGTAATGTGCGAGAGTGAGGCGCTCACGAGGTCACCATCGCGAGACGCTTCGCCGCCCCAACGGCGGATTCACCTGGCAGGCGGGGCCCGCGACCAAATCGTAAGCCGTCGTATGGAACGTTGGCCGGTGCTGCGCTACGACGACTGGAAAGAGACTCTGGCGACGCTCCATCTCTGGACGCAGATCGTCGGTAAGATCCGGTTGCGCTTGACGCCGCTGATCAATCACTGGTGGAACGTCGTTCTCTACGTGACGCCCTGCGGTCTTACCACCTCGCCGATGGCCTATGGGGACGGACGCTCCTTTTCGATTACTTTCGACTTCTTGGAGCAGCGCTTGCAGATCGACGGCTGCGACGGCGAACGCGCCGGTTTCGCGCTGGAGCCGATGACCGTCGCCGCCTTCTACGAGCGGCTGATGGAAGAGCTGCGCGCCATGAACTTCCCCGTGCGCATCAACACGATGCCCAACGAGATAGCCGACGCGACTCCGTTCCAGCGCGATACCGTGCACGGCGCCTACGATGGCGAATACGTCGAGCGTTTCTTCCGCGCGCTGCTGCAGGCGGATCGCCTCTGTAAGGTTTTCCGCGCGGGCTTCGTCGGCAAAGCAAGTCCGGTGCATTTTTTCTGGGGAAGCTTCGATCTTGCCGAGACGCGCTTCTCCGGACGGCGCGCTCCGCAGCACCCCGGCGGATTTCCCAACCTTCCCGATTGGGCGACGCGCGAAGCCTACTCGCACGAAGAGCAGAGCGTCGGATTTTGGCCGGGCGGCAACGGCCTCGAGGCGTCGTTCTATGCCTACGCCTATCCCGAGCCCAACGGCTTCGCCGAGGCGAACGTTCCGTCGCCGGGAGTATGGAACGGTACGATGCGCGAGTTTCTGCTGCCGTACGAAAGCGTTCGTACCTCAAAGGATCCCGATCGCACGGTGCTCGATTTTTTCAACGCGGCGTACGATGCCGCAGCAAATCTCGGCCACTGGGATCGCGCCGCGCTCGAACGCGTTGTGCCCTAAGGCGCCGCTTTACCCGGCAAGAACTCCGAAACGCTGTACGAGCGCCCGTCGCTGACGACGCTGACTGCGCCGTCTTCATCGGTTCGGTAGATGCGCGCCCCGATTCGCTCCAGGGTTGCCAGCGTCGACGGTGCGGGATGGCCGAAAAGATTGTGCCGTCCAACCGAGACGATCGCGACATGCGGCGCGACCGCGGCGATGAAGGCCGGAGAGGATCCGTAGGCCGAGCCGTGGTGCCCGACCTTGAGCACCGCGGCGCGCAGATCGATCCCTTCGCGCAGAAACCGCTGCTCGGCTTGCGTGCCGGCGTCGCCGGTAAAGAGCATGTGAAACGCGCGATAGTCGAGGACGAAGGCGACGGAGTTGCTGTTGATCGCGTTCCCGCCGCCGATGAAGGGCAGCGACGGCCCGATGAAGCGTAGCGTGACGCCGTCGTCGGTCTGCCAGCGCATACCGGCGCGCGGCAAAAGAATCGGCACGCCGTCTGCGCGGGCGGTCGCTAGCGCGTCTCGATAGGCGTGACCGCTGTAGCGCTGGCCGCCATCGTCGAGCTGCTCGACCGATAGCCGGCGCAGCACCGGCGCGACGCCTCCCGCGTGGTCGCCGTGCGGATGCGAGAGAATCAGCGCGTCGAGTTGGTGAATGCCCTGGCGCAACAGAAATGGGACGACGGTGCGTTCCCCGACGCGCTCGGCGAGCGAATCGCCGTTGGACGCGCCGCGTTCGAGCCGGCCGCCGGCGTCGACCAGCAGAGCGTGGCCCCGCGGCGTTTGGATGACGATGCCGTCGGCTTGTCCGACGTCGAGCACCGTCACGCGCAGGCGTCCGTCAAACGTCTGCGGCGGCCAGAGCACCAAACACGTTGCCAGCGCGAGAGCGGCGGCTGCCGGGGCCCGAGCGCCTCTGCTCCACAACGCGGGCACGGCCAGCAGCGCCGCGTCGTAACAGGCGATGCACCACGCCGGCGCAGGCGTCATCGGTATCACCGCAAAGGGAAGACCGGCGAACGTCTGCACCACGCCGAGCATCCACGCGAGCAGCCATGAGTTCAGATTCGCGCATGCCGACGCCAGGGGTCCAGACCAGCTCAGCGCGAGCTGCGTCGCGGCCAGCCCCATCGTCAGCGCGACGCACGGAACGACCGCGAGGTTGGCGAGCACCGCATAGGGCGCAAACTGCAGAAAGACCGCCGCGCCGAGCGGCCAGGTACCGAGCTGCGTCGCCAGCGTCAGCATCAACCCTTCGCGTACGCGCGCCGGCAGCGCGACGTGCGCTTCGATCGCGCGTTCGATCGGTGCCGCGCACGCGAAGATCGCGCCGACGCAAGAAAACGAGAGCGCGAACGATGCGGTCGCAACGCTCTGCGGACGCAGGAACGCAACGACGATCGCGCCACCCCCCAGTGAGTTGAACGAAAACGTCGCGCGGCCCAGGGCGCGCGCGAGCAGCGCGAGCGATGCCATCGTCGCCGCGCGTTCTGCAGGAAGCTGCGCGCCGCTCCACCACACGAAGACCCACGCAAGCGCGACCGCGAGCGCGCACGTCGACCAGCGCGGCAACGCGACGAGCGAGAGCGCGAACAAACACAGCGCCGTGACCGCACCGACGTGTAGGCCCGCGGTTACCAAAACGTGCACCGTCCCGGTCTCTTGAAACTCCGTTCGCAAAAGCGGGGGCATCGCCGCGCGTTCTCCCCAAAGCTCGCCGGCAAGCACCGAGGCCGCCGGCTCGCCAACGCCGGCGCGCAACCGGTCGTGAGCCCATTCGTGCAGCCGCGCTAACGCGGTCTTTACGTTGGGGCGAGAGGCGGTGACGGCGAGAACCTGCGCGCTTTCGAGCTGCCCGTCGAGGCCGCGATCGCGTTCGATCTCGCGCTGGCTCGGCTCTCCCGGATTGCGCGCGCCGTCGAACGGCGTGAGGCGACCGCGCACGATCATCCGCGTTCCGGGTACTTCGGCCGCGCCGCGCACGCGCGCCAACACGGTCGTACCGTCGTCGAGCGCGAGCGTCAGTGCCGTCGAGCCGTCGTCGCCGGCGGTGCGCTCGATCAGCGTCGCTGCATAGCGCGCGGTGCGACGTTCGACGGAGATTCGCTCGCCGTCGTGCCGGAGCTGCGCGTTGAGCGCAGCCGCGACCAGGGCGCCCAATACGACGACGCGAAATCGCGGCGACTCCCGGCCAAAACAGCAGTAGATGGCCAATGCCGCTAAACCGACGAGCTCCACCGGGCGGAAATCGGCGGAGAGCGGCGTAACGGCTAGCGTTCCTACAACGGCCGCAACCGAACAGCAAAGGAGTCCCCACGATGGCATCGCCATCCCCCTGCGACGACCCGGCGTACCGGCTAGTCGGCACGCTTCAAGGAGTACGCGGATGCGCATCGTGATCACCGGAGGCGCCGGCTTTATCGGCTCGCACGTCGCCGATGCATATCTTGGCGCCGGTCACGACGTCCTGATCGTCGATTCCCTCTGGAAAGACGGTGGGGGCCGGCGGGCCAACGTTCCCGAGGGCGTCTCTCTGGTTCATATGGATATCCGCGACGAGGCGATCGGCCGAATCTTCGCCGACTTTTCACCCGAAGTCGTCAGCCATCACGCCGCGCAGCACTCGGTGGCGATTTCGTCGCGCGATCCGATCTACGACGCCCAAGTCAACGTCGTCGGCCTGCTCAACGTGCTCGAACACGCGCAGCGCTCGGGCGCGCGAAAGGTGATCTTCGCTTCGAGCGGCGCGACGTTCGGCACGCCCGATCGCCTGCCGATCACCGACGATACCCCGCAGCACCCAAGCTCGCCGTACGGCATCACGAAAATGGTCGCCGAGCACTACCTCCGCTTCTTCAAAGAGTCGCGCAATCTCGATTTCACCGCGTTGCGCTACGGCAACGTCTACGGCCCGCGTCAGGATCCCAACGGCGAGGCCGGCGTGATCTCGATCTTCATCGGCAAGTTCTTGGCGCATCAGGGCGTTCGCATCGATTCAGACGGCGAGCAGACGCGCGACTATGTCTACGTCGAAGACGTCGCCCGCGCGAACATCGCGGCGCTCGAACGCGGCTCGGGTGAATGTTACGTCATCGGAACCAACGTGCAGACCAGCGTCAACGAGATCTATCGGCAGCTCGTGACGATCAGCGGCTTCGAAGCGCCGATCGAACGCGCGGCCGCCCGCGTCGGCGACGCGCGCGCGGCGCAGTTCGACGCGTCGCGCGCGACCGCCGAGCTCGGATGGCGCCCGACGACGGCGCTGCGCGACGGCATCGGGGCGACCTACGAATACTTCGAGCGATGGAGCGCTTCGCCCTAACCGCGCAGCGGATCGGGGCGACTTCAAGCAAACTCGAGAAAGTCTCCGCGCTCGCGCAGTACCTGACGACGCTCGACGACGACGATCTGGTCGCGGCGACGCGTTTCTTCTCGGGGACTCCGCTGGGAGCGCGCGACCGGCGAATGCTCTCGGCCGGGAGTCGAACGATCGTCGAAGCCGCGCGCCGCATTTGGCGCTTCGACGACGCGGCGCTGCGCGCGGCCTATCGCGAAACGGGCGACCTCGGCGACGCGCTCGGAAAACTCGTGCGCGACCCCGGCGACGCGATGCTCTTCGGCGACCGCTTGACGCCCGCGCTGCTCGATACGCTCTTCGCCGAGATGGCCGATGCGTCGGGGAAGCGCTCGGGCCGGCGACGTGCAGCGGTGCTCGAGCGCATTCTCCGCGCCTGCGACGACCCGCCGATCGCAACCTACGTGGTAAAAATTATCACCGGCGATCTGCGCGTGGGTCTCCGGGAAGGCTTGGTGCTCGAAGCGATCGGTGAAGCGTTTGGCGCGCCGGCCGAGGAGGTTCGCCGAGCCCTGATGGCCGCCGGCGACGCCGGCGCGGTCGCGCTCGCCGCCAAGCACGGTGCGCTTGCCGACGTGCGCGTCGAGTACGGTTCGCCGATCGGCTTCATGCTCGCAAGCGCGATGCCGTACGGCGACGCGTACCCCGAACTCGCCGGCGAAACCTGGGTCGTCGAAGACAAATATGACGGAATACGCGCGCAAGCGCACCTTTGCAAGCGGAAGGCGACGCTGTTCTCGCGCCGCCTCAACGACGTTTCCGGCGCCTACCCGGAACTGGTCGCTGCGCTCGAAGCGATCGATCGCGACCTCATCCTCGACGGCGAGATCGTTGCAATGCGCGATGGGCAAGTGCTCCCTTTTCGCACCCTGCAAGCGCGCCTCCAGCGCAAGGTCGTCGAGGAACCGCTGCAGGCCGGCATCCCGATCGCCTACGTCGTGTTCGATCTCCTCGCGTGCGACGGCGACCTGCTCGTCGACGAGCCGTTGACCGCGCGCCGGGAACGCCTGTCGACGATCGCGCTTCCGCACCCGTACGTCGCCGCTGCGAACTACGAAATGCTGTCCGACGCCGATGCGGCCGGCGTGAACGCCCGCTTCGAAGCGGCCCGCGCGCGCGGAAACGAAGGGCTAATCTTCAAGCGCCTCGACGCGCCGTATCTTCCCGGCCGTCGCGGGAAGTGGTGGCGTAAACTCAAACGCGAGCTCTCGACGCTCGACGTCGTCGTCGTCGCGGTCGAGTGGGGCCACGGCAAACGCTCGGGCGTGCTCTCCGACTATACGTTTGCCGTGCGCGGGGATGACGGGCGCCTCTTGGTCATCGGCAAAGCGTACTCCGGTTTGACCGACGCCGAGATCGCGGAGCTGACGCCGTGGTTTCTGGATCACCGGCTCGCGCCGAGTAGGCAGCGCGCGAAGGCCCGCGCCGGCGAAATTCCGGTTGAGGCGGAGATCGTGCTGGAAGTTGCGTTCGACGTCATCGCGCAGAGCGAGCTGCACGAAAGCGGTTTTAGTTTGCGCTTCCCCCGCATCGTGCGCGTTCGCGACGACAAGCCGGCAGCCGAGATCGATACGCTCGCGCGAGTGCGCGAAATCTACGAAGAGATGCTCGCGCGAGAGCGCAACGCTTGAGGAGGTTCGGCCTAAAAACCGAGCGAACGCAAGTCCAACTCCTCGTAGTCATGATACGGAGGGCCCATGCCTCTCTCGAAGCGACTCGCAGCAGAGCTCATCGGAACGTTTTGGCTGGTTCTCGGCGGTTGCGGCAGCGCCGTGCTCGCAGCGGCCTTTCCCAATCTCGGCATCGGATTTGCGGGCGTGGCGCTCGCGTTCGGCCTCACCCTGCTCACGATGGCGTTTGCGATCGGCGGCATCTCGGGATGCCACATCAACCCGGCCGTAACGGTCGGCCTGTGGGCGGCGCGCCGTTTCCCCGGGAAAGACGTCATCTGGTACGTGATCGCGCAGGTGGTCGGCGGCATCGTTGCCGGCGGCGTGCTCTACATCATCGCCAGCGGGCAGGCCGGATTCACGACCGCCAACGGTTTCGCGTCCAACGGCTACGGCGCGCATTCACCCGGGCACTTCTCGCTGCTCGCGTGTGCCGTCTGCGAAATCGTGATGACGGCGATGTTCATCTTCATCATCGCCGGCTCGACGGCAAAGCGCGTGATCGCGGGCTTTGCGCCGATTCCGATCGGCCTCGCGCTCACGCTCATTCACTTGATCAGCATTCCCGTGACGAACACATCGGTTAATCCGGCGCGCTCGACCGCCGTCGCGGTCTACGTGGGCGGCTGGGCGATCGCGCAGCTGTGGCTCTTCTGGGTGGCGCCCATCGTCGGCGGCGCGATCGGCGGAAAGCTCTACGATTCGCTCTTCGGAGCGGAGGCCTAGACCGGGGTATCTAGCCGGACCGCGCGGTACTCGCGTGCCCGCGCGTTCTCCGGTCCGCGGCACGTGAGCTGCGCGGCGCCGCTCACCGCCGTTTCGACGGTAACGATCGACGTGCGCTGCTGGTGGACGATCTCCACTTCGGCGCGATCGTTTTCGAGCCACCGCACCGAGTTCACCGCGAGCGCATCTCGCTGCGCGACGCGCAGCTGCTGATGCGCGAACGCGAGCGCCGCTTGCGCGACCGGAGCGAGGCCGATGCGGCCGCGCAGCAGCGGAGGAAAGAGTTCGCCCGCATCGGCGAGTTCGGCCAGTTGCGGCGCGAGCTGCGCCGGAACGCGTCCGTAGAGTTCGCCGGTCGGTAAAATGAGGAGGTTGGCCGCAAAACGGTCTCCGCCGAGATGGGTCGTTTCCCAGACGCGCCCGGGACGGATCTGCTGCAGGGCTTGCGCGACCGGTCTGCCGCGCAGCGCGCAGCACGCATCGTGGCGCGCGTGCGCGCAGACTAAATACAGCGGTTCGGTATCGATCGCCACCGGCGCGAGACGTGGACCGCCGCTCTCCAGCTCTGCCGCCATCTCTGCCAAATTGCCGACGCGCCACCACGTCGTGGTGGGCGGGCTGCTGCGTGTGTCGGCGATCGCGACGTCGTAGCCGTCGGCCGTGAGCGCGGGATCGTGTTTGCCGGGAAGCCGGATCGCTTGCAAACGCATGCCCGCGGCGGCTGCGGCCGCATCGATACGGGCCGCCACTTCGGGATCGCACCGGCTCTCGACGAGCCCGCGCGGTCCCCATGCACCGGGCTGATGAACGAGCAGCACGCGCGTCTGCGGCGGTGCCGTGCCGGCCATCAAATCGCCGCGCGTCGCCGACGCGACGGCGCAGCGAAATGCCGGGCCGTTCGTCATCCCAGGACGAGAACGCCGGCGCGCATCAAACGGGAGAGCAGGGCGACTCCCCCAGCGGCGTCGACCCCCGGCAATTCTCCCGCCGAGACGGTTTCGCCGGACGTCGCTTTGCGCGCGGCCTCCTTTAAAACCGCAGATAGCGTAACTTCCCGATCCGGCATGGCGATGACGATCCGTTCGCCGGCGTCTCGTAACCGCACGCGCAGGCCCGGGCGGAGGCGGACGCGGCGCTCGGGCGTAAGCTCGGCCGACGCCGCGAGCTGATCGAACGGCGCAATAGCGGCGGCCCGCGTCGCCGACGCGAGGTATTGGGCGATCTCATCTGCTGCGGCTTTGCGATCCAAACGGTCGATTGCGCCGCGCAGCGCCGCGACCGTCGCCGCGAGATCCGGCTCGAGCGCCCGCGCGTCGCCCAGATCCGCACCGATCGGCAGCGAGCGCCGTAACTCCGCGTCGTCTCGGAGTGACCCCAACGCGTGATCGACGAGCATCCGCCGCGTGACGGGGTGGACGCCGATCGTCAGATGGCCGGAGATTTCGTCGAGCGACGTCGCCGCGTGGATGTACCCGCGCGGTAGATACAACGCGTCACCGCGTTCGAGCACGCGATCGATCAGCGGCGTCTCGGAGGCGCGGGCCTCGACGGCGGATTTTCGTTCCTGCCACGGCTGATCGCGCAGCGGAGCCTTCAAGACCGGCTCGTAGATGCGCCAGCGCTTGCGGCCGGCAAACTGCAGCACGAACACGTCGTGGACGTCGTAGTGCGGCGCGAACCCGGTGTTCTGCGAGGGCGTCACATACGCGTTGACCTGGACGGGGTGCCCGAGCTGCGCTGAAAGCTCGCGTGCGAAAGTTGCAATCGGAAACCACGTCCGGTGTAAAGCCTGCAGCACGAGCGTCGCGCCCCCGTCGAACTCGGCGAGTACTTTATCGTCGGCGACTTGGTCGGAGATTTCGGCCCCGGCGCCCCCGCTTCGCGTAAAGCGGGACGGCGATAGAAGTTCGCCGTCCCTGCTCATCCGTACGAAAGGCGTGCGCAGCCCGCGCTGCGATACTAGTTCGTCGACCGCGCCCAGCGACAGCAAGTCGTCAAAACCGCTGCCGGGAAGCTGCGCCGCCGTCGCCAACAACGGGGCCGCATCCCAGTGCCGCGCGCCGAACTCTTCGAGTTTGAGTCCGGTGATGCGCAAGAGCGGATCAGCGATTGGCTCCGCCGTCGGCGCCGTCATCGGCACCCCCATCGTGAACCCCCGGTTTGCCCGACGCGCCGCCATCGGCCGGCCCTTCCGCGCCACCATCGGCGCCGCCGTCGTGAACTCCCGGCCGTCCCGACGCGCCGCCGTCGGCCGGCCCCTCCGCGCCGCCGTCGGCCCCACCGTCGGCTCCGCCATCGGCACCGCCGTCGTGAACTCCCGGCCGTCCCGAAGCGCCGCCGTCGGCGGGGCCTTCGCTACGGTCGAACTGCTCGTCTTCAAACATCGTGCGACTCCTATCTCAAGAGTGTTAGTAATCGAAAAGGTGCTGCTCTAGCTTGCCCACGGTGACGGATCGCAAAACGGGCAGACAAGGGACCGGATTCGTTACCTTTTCAACATCGAATGTTACTTTTTCTCGGCGGTGGAGAAGGGAAAGCTAGGCGAGAGCCTCGTTCCCGGACGTAAACCGGGTGGTAAAAAAGATGGGCGGTCTCTTCGGGGACCCGCCCGGCACCCTCAGCACGAACGCTCTTTACGGGGCGTTTTTGCTTTCTCCGCGCTTTAGGTAAACGCGTCGCGCGTGTGAATGTGTTCGGGTCGAACGCCGAGCCCGATTAAACGGGCTGGGAGCCTGCGTAACGCCGGAAACTCATCGAAGACCCGCGCCGCCAGGGGCGCCCGCGCGAGCGGTGCGCCGTGGAGCAGCGGATCGATCGCCCGGTTTTGGATAAAGACTTGGAAGTTCTGGGTGACTTTGGTTGGAAACATTCGCCGCTTTTGCACGCGTGCCAGATCGTCGTCGCTGGGAGCGTTGCCGGCGGCAAGCCCGTCCGCCAGCGCGTTGGCCGTCGCGACCGCGTCCTGAATTGCAAGGTTGATGCCGACGCCGCCGATCGGCGACATCGCGTGCGCCGAGTCGCCGATACAGAGCAACCCCGGCTTGTGCCAGCGCTCGAGCCGGTCGACGCGGACCTCGAGCATTGAAACCTTCGACCAATCGTCGATCTCGCCGATGCGGCCGGCGAGATAGGGGGCGAGCTGCACGAGCGATTGCTGCAACGCTTCGATCCCTTTGCTCTTGAGGAGTTCGTACGAATTCTTGGCGATGATGTAGGCGCACTGCCAGTAATCGCCTCGATCGAGCGTGACCAGCAGATGCCCCGTCTGCACCGTGCCGAGGGCTTCCCTCGGATCGTCTTCGCGTTTGGAAATGCGCATCCACAGAACGTCCATCGGCGCACCCAGGCTCTCGACCTCGAACCCGGAGAGCGCGCGGACCGTCGAGTGCCGCCCGTCGGCGGCCACGACCAGCTTCGCCTCGATATCGAATGTGCCATCGGGTCCCTGGGCGACGACGCCGGCGACGCGGCCATCGCGCTCGATCAGCGCCGTACCCGCCGTCTTCATCCGTAGGTGAAAGGTTGGATAGCGCTTTCCGCGTGCGGCGAGGAAGTTGAGAAAATCCCACTGCGGCATCATGCCGACGAACTTACAGTGTGTCGGCAGATGCGAAAAGTCGGCGACCTGCAGGTTCTCACCCGCGATGTTGACGCCGACGGTCACAAATTCGTTATGCGGCAGCTTCAGAAACTCGTCGAGCCAGCCGAGCTCGTACAGTAGGTCTAACGTGGACGGGTGGATCGTGTCGCCACGAAAGTCGCGGAAGAAATCGGGATACTTCTCTAAGACGGTCGTATCGATACCGGCTCGCGCGAGCAGCACGCCGAGCATCATACCGCACGGGCCGCCGCCGACGATGCAGACCGTCGTTTTGATTTGCTGCGGTGCGTTCATGCGACGAGGTTGACGAGCTTGCCGGGAACGTAGATCTGTTTGCGCACGGTTTTCCCCCCGAGGTGGGCGCGGACGTTAGGATCTTCCAGAGCGAGTGCCAATGCCCGCTCCTGCTCGATGGACGCGGGAACCAGGATCCGCGCTCGCACCTTTCCGTTTACTTGCACGACCAGCGTCACCTCATCGACCTCGAGCGCCCGCTCGTCGGGTTCGAGGTAGGCTTCGAAGTGAACGGACTGAGGGTTACCCAAGCGTTCCCACAACTCTTCGGCGATGTGCGGGGCGAACGGCGCGATGAGAACCGGCAGCGTCCGCACGGCGTAGAGCAGCGCCGGCGATTCGCTTGTCGTACCGGCCGCGGAGGTCATCGCGTTGACGAGCTCGTCGAGCTTCGCGATCGTCGTGTTGTAGTGAAAGCGCCGCGAAAGCGTCTCTTCGACGGCGGATTTTGCGACGACGTGCACCGCGCGCAGGAGCGCTTTTTCTTGTGGGGACTCTGCCTGCGGCAGCGCGCGCCCGTTCTCGCCGCCCGCCGCCGCTGCGCGTTCGAAGAACGGCAGGCAGGCGCGCCAGACCCGGTGGAGCAGGCGCACGCGCCCGCTGATGCCCTCGTCGGTCCAGTCGCTGGTATCTTCGGGCGGGGTAACGTAGAGCAGGAAGAGTCGCATCGCGTCGACGCCGGTTTTCTCCGCGGTTTCGTCGATGCCGACGACGTTGCCGCGCGACTTCGACATCTTCTCGCCGTCGCGCAAGACCATACCCTGATGGAAGAGGTGCGAGAACGGCTCGTCCGGCCCGGTGACCCAACCCCGGTCGTGGAAGAACTTGTAGAAGAAGCGCGAGTACAGCAAGTGCAGCACCGTGTGCTCGGCGCCGCCGATGTACTGGTCGACGTTCATCCACTGTTGCGCGCGCTGCAAGGACCACGGGCGCGTGTCGTTATGCGGATCGAGGTAGCGCAAGTAGTACCAGGACGTGTCGAAAAAGGTATCCATGGTATCGCTTTCGCGCCGCGCCGGTTCGCCGCACGACGGGCAAGTCGTCTCGACGAACTCAGGCACCGAGGCGAGCGGCGAGCCTTCGCCGCGCAGCGTTACGCCCGGCGGCAAGAGCACCGGCAGGTCTTCTTCGGGAACGGCCACCTCGCCGCAGCTCGGGCAGTGGACGATCGGAATTGGCGTCCCCCAGTAGCGCTGACGCGAGATCAGCCAATCGCGCAGCTTATAGTTGACGGTGCGCCGCCCGAGGCTGCGCGCTTCGAGCGTTGCCGCGATCGCTTCGCGGGCGCGTTCGCTCGACATCTCGCTGAAGTCGTCGCTGGCGATGAGGCGCCCGTCTTCGACGAAGACTCTTCCTTCGACGGCCTGCGCGTCGCCGGGCGGAACGACGACGGTGACGGCCGGCAGTGCGTGCTTGCGCGCAAACTCGAAGTCTCGTTCGTCGTGCGCCGGAACGCCCATCACCGCGCCGGTGCCGTAGTCGGCGAGAACGTAGCTCGTGATCCAGATCGGCACTTGCGTGCGCGAGAGCGGATGGATCGCGTAGGCTCCGGTGAAGATGCCGTGTTTTTCCATCAGGCTCGTGCGCTCGAGCTCGGACTTCGACTTCATGCTCTGCGCGAAGGCTTCGATCTCGGCGGCGTGCTCGGGCGAGACGATCCGCCGGAGTTCCGCGACGATCGGATGTTCGGCGGCGAGCGCTAAGAACGTGACGCCGTAGACGGTGTCCAAACGCGTCGTGAAGACTTCGACGCTCGCATCGAGACCGTCGACGGCGAACGCGAACGTCGCCCCCTCGCTGCGCCCGATCCAGTTGCGCTGCATGGTGCGGGTGCGCTCCGGCCAGCCCGGCAGGCGGTCGAGATCTGCCAACAAGCGATCGGCGTACTCGGTGATCCGCAAAAACCACTGCGAGAGATTGCGCCGTTCGACGAGATGTCCGCAGCGCCAGCAGCGGCCGTCTTGCACTTGCTCGTTGGCGAGCACCGTTTGATCCTGAGGACACCAGTTGACGGGAGCCTCGCGTTTGTACGCGAGGCCGCGTTCGAACAGCCGCAAGAAGAGCCACTGATTCCAGCGGTAGAACTCCGGCTCGCAGGTCGCAATCTCGTGCGACCAGTCGTAGCTCGTTCCCATCAGGCGGATCTGACGGCGCATGTTGAGGATGTTCTCCGTCGTCCACGCCGCGGGATCGATGCCGCGAGCGATCGCGGCGTTTTCGGCCGGTAACCCGAAGGCATCCCAACCCATCGGATGGAGCACGTCGTAGCCGAGCATTCGCATCATCCGGGCGACCGCGTCGCCCAGCGAGTAGTTCTTCGCGTGGCCGATGTGCAGATCTCCCGACGGGTACGGCAGCATCTCCATCGTGTAGTACTTCGGCCGGCCGTCCTTGCCGCGAACGCGAGCAGCCGCGTCGCGCTGCCAGCGCGACTGCCACTTCCGTTCGATCGAGGCGAAATCGTAGCTCTCGGCCATGAAGAGCATCGTACACGCTCGGAAGAACGGCGGCTACCCTTTGCGGCGCAGGTCGACGGCGTGATGGACGCCCATGATCCTACGAATTGCTTTGGCCGCCGCGGTCGTTGCCGCGATCGCGTTCGCCCTGCACCGTCCCGCCCCGCGCACCCCGCTCGAGACATCGTCGTTACCGGCGGCGACGGCGTCCGTGCCGCTTCCCGCCGATTCCATCCCCCCAAATCGAGTGCGTCGCATTCCGGCGCCCGCCGATCTCGTCGTCTACGTCACTGGCGCGGTGCGCCGGCCGGGCCTCTACCATCTGCATTTCGGCGACCGCTACGCGCGCGCGGTCGAGCTGGCCGGCGGATTGACTCCGGAGGCCGACCAGGCGGCGGTCAACCTCGCACAGCCCGCCGGCGACGGCGACGAGGTCGACGTCGCCGCCGTGGGAGCCGCCGTCAAGAAATCACCCCGGTCCCATCGTCAGACGCGATCCGCGCGTAGCCGCGCGCAAGCGCCCCCCGACGCGAGCGTCGACATCAACGTCGCCGACGCCGGCGCGCTCGGAGCGGTCCCCGGGATCGGGCGCGCGGTTGCCGCTCGCGTCGTCGAACTGCGCAATCGCGAGGGCCCCTTTGCTTCGCTCGACGAGCTGCTGGACGTCGCGGGGATGACGCAGGGGCGGCTCGAGCGCGCGCGCCCGTATCTGCGGCAGCCCTAACGCCGGCACGAAGGTCATCCTGCGGCGGGCTGCGCATTGAGATGGCGGCATGCAGTCGGCGCTCCCGCCAAAGCAGACGCTCCCAAGCCTAATTCGCGAGGCCCTTGAGGAACCGCGCGACGAGGTGCTGGTCGAACGCGCCGGCGGGGCCTGGACGCCGATCACCAGTTCCCGGCTCCTCGAGCGCGTTACAAACCTCGCGTGTGGGATTCGGCAGGCGGGGCTATCGGCGGGCGATCGCGTGGCCCTGATCGCGCACAACTGCGTCGACTGGGTGGTCTGCGATTTCGCCGCGTTCTTCGCCGGCTGCGTCGTCGTGCCGATCTATCCGACCCAAGCCCTCGATCACACCGCCTTCATCCTCGAACACTCCGGCGCGCGTCTGATCTTCGCCGACGGCCCGCAGACGCTCGCGCGACTCCAAGAGAGCGGCGCGGCGCTGCCCCGCGTCGTCCTATTCGAATCCGGCGGCGACGACGGCCTCGAGCGCTTCGAAGCGCAGGGCGCGGCAACGCGCGCGAAACAGCCCGAGCTTTGCGCGGCTTACGAAGCGGCGCTGCACCCCGACGATCTCGCGGTGCTGATCTACACTTCGGGAACGACCGGAACGCCAAAAGGCGTCATGCTTTCGCACGACAACCTCGCGTTCGACGCGCGGGTCTCGCTCGAGTGCGGCTTCGAAGGCATCGATCGGGGACGCGACGTGCTCTCGGTACTGCCCTATTCGCACGTCTACGAGCATACGCTGATCTACATCTATCTGCTGGCGAAGGTCCGGTACTTCATCTGCCACGATCCCGCCGAACTGCTCGCCGATTTAAAAGACGTGCGGCCGGTCGAAATGACGTCGGTGCCGCGCATCTTCGACCGGGTGCTGGCCGGGGTCAAAGGGCAGGCGCTCGCGGCGGGCGGTTTGCGCGCGCGCCTCGTCCCCTGGGCGCTCGAAACCGGACGCGCGTACATGACGGCAAAGATGCGCGGCGCGAAGGTGCCGGCATCGCAGCGATGGCGATTTGCGATCGCCAAGCGGCTCGTCCTCACGAAGATACCGCCGGCACTGGGGCTCGATCGCGCCGAGTTTCTCACCAGCGGCAGCGCGCCGCTCCATAGCGACACGGCGATGACGTTTTTGGCGATGGGGATCCCCATCATGCAAGGCTACGGTCTAACCGAGACGTCGCCCGTCGTTTCGGTGAGCCGGTTGAGCGCAAACGAGTACGGCGCCGTGGGCCAGCCGATCGCCGGCGTCGACGTCAGGTTTGCTGCCGATGGCGAGATCCTCGTGCGCGGGCGCAACGTGATGCAGGGGTACTATCACAACGACGAAGCCACCGCGGCCGCGCTCGAGGACGGCTGGCTGCACACCGGCGACATCGGAGAGTTGACCCAAACGGGCTTTCTGAAGATCACGGATCGCAAGGGCGAGATGTTCAAGACCGACACCGGCAAGTGGATCGCTCCCGCGCGCATCGAGGCAAATATCAAGCGATCGATGTACGTCACTCAAGCGTTGGTGATCGGCAGCGGGCGCCCGTATCCGATCGCGCTGATCTGTCCGAACTGGGCGCTCGTGCGCTTGGCCTTGCCGCAGCTGCCCGAGGGCGCGCCCGAGATCGTCGCCGCTCGCGACGACGTTCGCGCCTTTCTCACCAAGGAGGTCCGCACGCAGACAAGCGAGCTCGCCGCCTACGAGCAGGTCCGCAAAATCGTCGTCGTGGCCCACGAGTTCAGCGTCGAACGCGGCGAGCTCTCTCCATCAATGAAAATCAAAAGGCGGGTCGTCGAGCAGCGGTACACCGCGCAAATCGAGCGGACGTACGAGGGCGCGACGGCGGCGCGCGCCGCCGTATGAGCTCGGCAGCGCAGCGAATCGACGAGGTAATCGCCGGCCCGATCAAGAGCAAAACGGTATTCCCCGTCTTAGTTCTCCACCTGATCGAACGGCAACCCGACCACGGATACGGCCTGATGCAGCGAATCGCCGAGGTCTGCGGCGATCTGCTCGCGGTCAATACCAATAAGATTTATCCGCTCTTGCGACGTCTGGAGGAGCGCGGTTTTGTAACCGCGTCGTGGGAGAATCCCTCGAAGCGATCCCGCCGCGTCTACGCCATCACCGCTGCCGGCGAGGAGCGTCTGGCGCGGATCAAGAGTTCTATGCTGCCCTATCTCGACTCGATCGCCGGTGCCATCGAGCATCTGCGCACGGAGTTATACGAACCTAGCAGGACCCCGGAACTTTACCGACGATAGTCGGCATCGCACTGGGAGGTCTCCGTATTGCTCGCTACATCGCTTCGCATTCTGCTCGTTGCGGTTGCAACGCTGGCGTCCGGCCTGCCGGCGAACGCCGCAAAACCGCCGTCGATACCGCCGCTGACGCCCGATGCGGTTACTCGCCATCGTATCGTTCTCGGCGGGCGAACGCTCGCGTACACCGCGCGGGCCGGAACGATTACCCTGCGAAACGCCGGCGACGAACCGACGGCGCGCGTCTTTTATACCGCCTACACGCTCGACGGTGCGAACCCGTCGAAGCGAGCGGTAACGTTTTTATACAACGGCGGCCCCGGAAGTTCGACGATGTGGCTGCGCATGGGCTCCGTCGGGCCGGTTCGCGTCGCGACGCCGATCGGTCAAATGGCCGGTCCGCCGCCGTATCGGCTCGTTGCTAACCAATACTCGCTGCTCGACCGAACCGATCTCGTCTTTATAGATATGCCCGGAAGCGGCTTCGGCCGCATCATCGGCGCCGGAAAGCGCGACGATTTCTGGGGCGTCGATCAAGACGCCGAGGCTTTCGCCCAGTTCATCCAGCGATACGTTACGAACTTCAACCGCTGGAACTCGCCGCGCTTCCTCTTTGGAGAGTCCTACGGCACGACGCGATCGTCGGTGCTCGCAAACGATCTGCAGAACGCCGGCATTGGCCTCAACGGCGTCGTCTTGCTCTCTTCATTTTTAAACTCGAACATCGACTACAACGACGGCGCGCCGGTCGGCGGCGGCGACTGGGGATACATCCTCTACTTACCGACGGAGACCGCGACGGCCTGGTATCACCACGCGCTGCGCGACAGCCGGCCGCTTCCGCAGATCGTTTCCGAAGTCGAGAGTTTCGCCTTGGGTGAGTATCTCGACGCGCTGGGACAAGGCGCGCAGCTCGCGCCCGACCGCTATAACGACGTCGTCGCCAAGCTGCACCGCTATACCGGTCTCTCCGAAGCGTACATCCGCAGCTCCAATCTGCGGATTCCGTACGATCGCTTCGAAAACGAGCTGCTTCGTCAGCAGGGGCGAACCGTCGGGCGCATCGACTCGCGCTTCTCGACCTACGTGCTCGACCGTCCAGAGGTCTCGCCCGACTGGGACGCAACCGACGCCGCGATCGATTCGGCGTTCACGTCGACGTCGAACTTTTACCTGCGCCAGGTGCTGCACTACAACACGCCGCTGCTCTACCGCGCGAACATCTACGACCTGATCTACGGCGACGGACAGAGCTGGGACTTCAAGCACGGCAACAACGTTCAGATTCTCAACGTCACGCCGGATCTCGCGCAGGCGATGACGTACAACCCAAACCTAAAGGTTTTTTCGGCGAACGGATACTTCGATTTCGCGACGCCGTTCTTCGCGACGGCGTACGCGCTCGACCACCTCTACCTGGCGCCCGCAATCCAGCGAAACATTACTTACGGCTTTTACGAATCGGGGCACATGGTCTATCTCCACCCCACGGCCCTCGCGCACTTTCACGACGATCTCGAACGCTGGTACGCAGGAGCGCTGCAAAATGTTTAGCCTCGCAATAATCCTTGCAGCCGCGGTCGCCGTGCCGCCGCCGAGCCCCGGCCCCAACGCCCCCGTGCCCGACGCCGTGACGAAGCACACGATCGAGCTCTCCGGCAAAACCTACCCCTACACCGCGCGCGCCGGCACGATCGTGCTGGAGAACGACAAGAACGAGTCGACGGCATCGATCTTTTACACCGCGTTCACGCTCGACGGCGCCGATCCGCGCACGCGTCCGGTAACCTTTCTGTACAACGGCGGTCCCGGGAGTTCGACGATCTGGCTGCGGATGGGATCGTTCGGGCCGGTTCGGGTCTCCGTCGGCGACGGCGTTCCGACGCCCGGCGCGCCGTTTGCATTAAACGCCAATCAGTACTCACTGCTCGATCGCACCGATCTGGTGTTCATCGATGCTCCGGGTACGGGCTTTAGCCAGATCATCGGCGCCGGCACGCCCAAGGAACTCTACGGCGTCGATCCCGACGTGCGCGCGTTCTCCCAGTTCGTCACCCGTTATCTTTCGACGTTCGGCCGCTGGAACTCACCGAAGTTTCTCTTCGGCGAATCCTACGGCACGCCGCGTTCGGCGATGCTGGTCAACGCGCTGCAGCGCAGCGGCGTCGGCATCAACGGCGTCGTGCTGCTCTCGTCGGTTCTTGACTTCGGCCTTTCGTGGGACGTGAACTTCACCCCGACGGCGATCGGCGGGGGCGACTGGGCGTTTCCGCTGTACCTGCCGACGCAGGCCGCGGCGGCCTGGTATCACCACGCGTTGCCCGGGCCGCCGACGACGCTCGCGGAGCTCCTGCCGAAGGTCGAGCAGTTCGCGATGAACGAGTACCTCAACGCGCTGGCGCAGGGGGCGAGCCTGTCGCCCGGCACCTATAACGACGTCGTCGCGAAGCTGCACGAGTACACCGGGCTCTCAGAACGCTACATCCGCGATTCGAACCTGCGAATTCCCTACTATCGCTTCGAGACCGAGCTCTTTCGCAACAGCGGCGTGATGATCGGCCGCTACGACGCGCGCTACACGAACTACATGCTCGACCGGCTTCAGGAACGGCCCGATTTCGACCCGGTCGATTCGGCGATCGACGCGGCCTTCGTGGCGACGGGAAATACCTATCTGCGCGACGTTCTCGGCTACCGGACGACGGCCATCTACCACCCGACGATCAACGTGTTCCGGCAGTGGGACTGGAAGCACAACGGCGCGCTGCCGACCAACACCGCGCA
This sequence comes from Candidatus Cybelea sp., assembly GCA_036267315.1. Lineage (GTDB taxonomy): Bacteria > Vulcanimicrobiota > Vulcanimicrobiia > Vulcanimicrobiales > Vulcanimicrobiaceae > Cybelea. The sequence continues at coordinate 97,165 of DATAWH010000013.1, forward strand.
AGATTTAGCCGCGGCGATGGTCTACAATCCAAATCTGCGCGTCTTCTCGGCAAACGGATACTACGACTTCGCGACGCCGTTCTTCGCGACGGTCTATACGCTCAACCATCTGCAGCTCTCGCCCGAACTGCAGTCGCACATCAGCTACGGCTTCTACGAGTCCGGGCACATGGTCTATTTGCACACGGCGGCGCTGGTGCAGTTTCACGACGACTTGGAACGCTGGTATTCGCAGACGCTCCAGAGCGGCCGCTAACGGAAAAAGCTACTTCGAGATCGCTTCGAACTTCGCGAGCGTCTGCCGGTAGATAGCCGCCAGCCGGTCGTAGCCGGTTCGCATGTCCGGCGTGGGCGCCGCATCGGCGCTTTCAATCGCACTGTCGAGATAGTCGAGCTGGTTCTCCAAGAAAAGAAAGCTCGAGACGTCGTGCGAGTAGGCGCCCATCGAATCGTCGGGATTGGTGGGAGCGGCCTGCCCGGCGATCGCGGTGTCGATCTCGCGGGCGGTTGCCGGCGCGACGCGTCTTGCGAGCGTCTGCGCTTTCGCGCGCGACGCCGCGACCTCGGCGCGTAGCGCTTCGACCCGCAGCGCGAGCAGATACTGCGCCTGGAGATCCGCGTCGGTCGCCGGCGCCCGCGGGTCGCGCTCGAGCCGCGCCTCGCGCGCGTACGACTCACCATCGACGCGCAGCGTTACGGTGTAGCGGCCCGGCGGCAAGAGCGGACCGTCGGGCGAGTTCTGATGGAAGTCCCAAATGAAACGGTGCGCGCCCGCGCCGGTCTGCGGAACCGGTTGCGCCGCGATCCAGTGGGTAGTGTACGGAATCGACTGCGCATCGACCGGTTTGGGCGGATCGGCGCTCGACCAGCGTCTAACGGCGCTTCCGTTCGCGGCGGAGATCTCGACGACGACGGGGCCGCGCGCCTCGTGCGCGAGGTAGTAATCGATGTAGAGCCCGACCGGCGCGTTATCGACCTGCGGCTCGTCGAGCGGCAGCGGCGTACCTTCTTGGCTCCCGACCCGAACTCGATACGCGGTCGCGGGCGCGAAGAGGTACGCGCGGTCGCCCGGCGCTTGCGCGACCTGGCGCAGCGGCGCAACGTCGTCCATCACCCAAAACGCGCGTCCGTGCGTCGCGAGCACGAGGTCGTCGCCGTGCACGGCGATGTCGCGAATCGAGGTTACCGGAAGGTTGAGCTGGAGCGGTTGCCAGTTCGTGCCGTCGTCAAAGGAAACGTAGACGCCGCGCTCGGTTCCCGCGTAGAGCAGTCCCGCGCGAACCGGATCCTCGCGCACCGCGTTGACGAACGAGCCGTCGGGGATGCCGCCGACGATCGAGGTCCAGGTCGCGCCACCGTCCCTCGTTCGATAGATGTACGGCTTGTAGTCGTCGAGGCGGTGGCGGTCGACCGCCGCGTAGGCGATGGCCGGATCGTGATGCGAGGCCTCGATGATGCCGACCTTACTCCAGGCCGTCAGTTCGGGCGGCGTGACGTTTTTCCACGAGCGCGCGCCGTCACGCGTTACCCAGATGTAACCGTCGTCGGTACCGGCCCAGATCAGGTTCGCGCGCAGCGGTGACGGCGCGATCGAATAGACGACGCCGTGCCGTTTGACGTTGTTGTCGTCGGCGAGCGTCGACGCATCGAGGTTGCCCGGCGTTCCTTCGTCGGGGCGCGAAAGATCCGGGCTGACGATCTTCCACGTCTCGCCGCGATCGCGCGAGCGAAAGATATTTTGATGCGCGAAGTACAGCGACGACGGATCCACCGGCGAGAAGGCCAGCGGCAGCGTCCACGTGTTCCGCCACGTCGTCTGCGGATGGGAAAGAATCGGATCGACGTTCTGCTCCCAGCCCGTCGACGGGATCTCGCGCGTTACCGTCGGACCGCCCTCTCCGCTCGAGTCGCCGAAAATCAAATCGCGCTTGCGCGGGTCCGGGGCGACGTTGCCGTTCTCGCCGCCGGCGTCGATCGGCCGGAAGTCTTGTCCCGAGATCGTTCCGTACTTGCTCATGGTCGTCGCGATCGCGGCGCCGGAATCTTGCTGCGCTCCGTAGGCAGAATATGCAAAGGCCGTATCGGTACTAACGTAATAGAACTGCGCCGTCGGCTGATTGTACCAAGAGCTCCACGTCTTGGCTCGGTTGACGCTGACGACGACGCCTTGATCGGTGCCCAGAATCATCCGATTCGATTCGGCCGGATCGATCCAGAGCGTATGAAAATCGTTACCGCTCGGATCGCCGAGGATCGCGGAGAAGGTCTTGCCGCCGTCGGTCGAGCGATACATCGCGGTATTCATCACGTAAACGACGCTGGGATCGTGCGGATCCGCGGTGATGCCGCCGAAGTACCAGCCGCGTTGCCAGATGCGCCCGTCGCCGCTGGTCCGCGTCCACGTCGCGCCGTCGTCATCGGACCGAAAGACGCCGCCGGCGTTGGGTGGACTATCCACGTTGGCGTAGATGCGATGCGGTGAAGCTGCCGAGATCGAGAGCCCGATGTGCCCGACACGCGGCGGAAGGCCGTTGGTGAGGTGCGTCCAGGTAGCGCCGCCGTCGATGGTTTTGTAGAGTCCGCTGCCGGGACCGTTCGATGGCGGATAGACGTTCCACGGCGGCCGGCGGGTCTGCCAGAGCGCGGCGTAAACGACGTTGGGATCTCCGGGTTCCATCGCCAGCGAAATCGCACCGGTGTCGGCGTTCTCGTAAAGCACCTTATTCCAGGTGCGTCCCCCGTCGGTCGTTTTGAATACGCCGCGCTGCGCGTTGGGACCGTACGGATGACCCAGTGCGGCGACGTAGACGACGTTGGCGTCGTGCGGATCCACGACGATCGCACCGATCTGTTTGGTATCGCTCAGCCCGAGGTGCGCCCAGTGTTTGCCGCCGTCGGTCGATTTGTACATCCCGTCGCCGTAGGCGACGTCCGAACGCATGTCGGCCTCGCCCGTGCCGGCATAGATCGTCTTAGGATCGCTGGGCGCTACCGCGATCGCGCCGATCGACGCGATCCGTTGGTCGTCGAAGACCGGAGTCCAGGTGCGTCCGGCGTCGTCGCTTTCCCAAATGCCGCCGTCGACGGCGCCGAAATAGAAGTGGTTCGGTTCGCCGGGTACGCCGGTGACAGCCAGCGCGCGGCCGCCGCGAAAGGGGCCGATGAGCCTCCAGTGCAGCGATCCGAAATATGCGGGGTTGACGAAGAGCGTTGCGAGTACGAGGGCGAGGAGGTGCATCGCCCGCTACCATCCGCCGCCGCTGTCTCCGCCTCCCCCGCCAAAGTCGCCGCCGCCGCCGCCCGAGTCGCCAAAACCACCGCCGCTCCAGTCGCCGCCGCTCGCGCCACCGGTGTCGGCCTGTCCGGCGTCGCTCTGCCAGCCGCCGGCGTCGTTACCGCCCCACGAGCCGCCCGAATCGGGAGCGCCCTGGCCGCCCGCGCCGGGAAGGATCCCGCCGCCACCGCCGCCGCGGAAGAGTTCGTTGCCTAGCCAGGCCCCGCCCAAGCCTCCGAGCAGACCGCTCCAGAAGCTGCCGCCGCCCCCGCCGTAGCCGCCGTAGCCGTAGCCCGGCGGTGGTCCGTAGCCGGGGCCGGGTGGAGCGCCGGGAGCCGGAGGCGTGCCCGGCGGAGCACCTCCGTAGTAGCGCGGCGCAGACATCGCGCGCAAGACCGAGCGAAGGATCAAAAATCCGACGACCGCGATGATGACCCACCAAAACATCGATACGTGCCCCAATCGTGACGAGCGCTGCGCGGCCGGCGCGAGCGCGGCTCCGCCGGAAGTGGAACGGTTCAGGCCGCCGCGGTGCGCGCGGTAAATGTTGAGAATGGCGCTTACGGCGCCGGTTACTCCCGCGTCGTAGTTCTCGCTGCGGAACTGCGCCTCCATCGAGGTGCGGATCTCGCGGAGAACGTCGGGGGTGAACCATCCGGCTTGGACACCCGCACGATCGGGCACGATGATGTCGCGCCGGTCGTCGCGCGCGATGAAGATCAACACGCCGTCGACGCTCTGCTGCGTGAACGCGTTCTGGGCCGCACTCTCCAGCGCCGCTCCACCCAGCGACGGGACCGTTACGACGACGATCTCCTTGCCGGTCGCTGCGTTGAAGCTCGCGATCTGCTGGTTCAGCTGCGCGACGGTCGCGGCCGAGAACATACCCGCTTGGTCTTGGACGAAATCTTTGGCGGATGCCGCGCCCGTCGCTGCCAGCCAGATCGCGGCGAAGACGGCAAGGCCCGTTCGGACCGTAGCGGTAAGGAGTTTCATGCGGGCTCCTACCTCGGGCGGACGAGCGAAGTTTCGAAGCTTGCGGGAACTCGGCATCCGAGCGTACGACGGAGGCCTGGCAATGGAGCAACGCCCGTCGCTGCGAGCCGGATCTCTTTCGTTCGTCGAAGTGCTTGCGACGTCAATCGCCCTCATCGGGCCGAGCATGACGCCGATCTTGATCGCGCCGTACATGTTTGCGCTTGCCGGAAACGGCACGTGGCTGGCTTACGCCTTCGGCGGAACGATGCTGACCTTCGTCGCGCTCTGCATCAACCAGTTTGCGCGGCGCTCGACGTCGGCCGGTTCGCTCTACCATTACGTCGCCGAACACGCGGGGCGCGCCGCGGGCGCGATCGCCGGATGGGCGGCGATCTGGGCGTACGCTTTCGTCGCGGCGGCGGTGCTCGGGGCGATGACGCTCTTTCTCGGTTTGCTTTTCGGTGCGACGGCGTGGTCGCCGTTTCTGGTCGTGACGGCGGTGGCATTGGTGGCGTGGCAGGCGGCCTATCGCGGCGTCGCGGTGTCGGCGCTGCTGATGCTCGTGCTCGAAGCGATCTCGGTGACGATCATCTCGATCGTCGTCGCGATCGTGCTGATCGCCCACGGTCCGTCGCTCGATCCGCGCCAACTGCACGTCGACGGCGGATTTCCCGGCGGCGTGGGTCTCGCGATTGCCTTTGCCGTCTTCAGCTTCGTCGGCTTCGAGAGCGCGACCGCGTTCGGCGCCGAAGCGCGCCGTCCGCTCGTGACGATTCCTCGCGCGGTCGTGGGCAGCGTCATTTTCGTCGCGGCGTTCTTCATCGTCGCGACGTACGCCGAGATCGTCGGCTTCGCGAACGCGGGCAAACCGCTGGGAGCGCAGACGTTTCCGATGGGCACGCTCGCCGCGTTATACGGCGTTGGTTATCTGCGCGTACCGATCGCGATCGGCGCGCTCTGCAGCGCGTTCTCCGTCTGTCTAGCCTGCATCACCACGGGCGGCCGGATCGCCTTCGCTATGTCTTCGGCGGGCCTCTTCCCGGCGGCGGTAGCGCGGGTCGAACCGCGGCACGGTACGCCCAACGTCGCGGTCACGCTCTTGACGGCGGTCGCGCTGAGCATCGCCGTGCTCGCCCTGGCCGGGCGCGTATCGCCGATCGACGTCTTCAACAACTGCGGCACGCTGAGCTCGCTCGGATTCATCCTCATCTACATGCTGCTCGCCGTCGCGGCGCTCGTCTACTGCCGCAGGCTCGGCGTCGCGGGTCTGGGCGACTTCGTCATCTCGCTAGTTGCGCTGGCTCTGCTGGGGGTGACGGCGGTGTGGCTCTTCGACTCGGTGCCGGCACCCCCGCAGCGGTGGTTCGGCTATTGCTTCGCCGCCTATGTAGCGGCGGGGGCTATCTGGTTTTTCGTGCGCGGCTCACTGCGAGTGCAGCGAAGCGGTCACGACGATCAATCCGCCCGCGACGCTCAGCGCAAAGAAAAAGATGAAGATCCAGACGCCTAGCCGCATCCAAAAATCGCGCCGCGCGCGCGCAGATCGCGTCCGGTGAAGAGGACGCGATTGCTTCACGGCGTTTGCGCTCGTCGCTCGGCGGCGTCGGACCAGAGCCGCTCCAGATTGTAGAAATCGCGCTGTTCGGGCGTGAAGACGTGCACGATCACGTCGCCGAGGTCGATGAGGATCCAGGTACCATCGGCGTAGCCTTCGACGCGCGCGACGCGGTAACCGTGGGCGCGGGCGGATTCGACGATCGCGTCGGCGATGGCGCGCGTTTGAATCTTCGAACGTCCCGTAACGATCGCGAACGTGTCGGCGAGAATCGTGCGGCCGCCGACGTCGAGCGTCGTAAAAGATTCGCCCTTCTTATCGAGCGCGCTCTCGCGGACGAGGTCGATCAGCTCGCCGATACGGGTAACTCCGCCGGCGTTGCACCGGCAACGGCCAGACCATGGCTCGCGGCCGCCGCGAGGGTGGCCGGCAGGGTGACGTTGCCCTTGCGCGCGTTGTGCTCGATCGCGCAATGGAGCACCCCGCGCATCGCAGCATCGAGATCCGCCAACGCGATCTGCCAGAGCGCGGCCCGCTCGGCGAACGAGCGCCCGGGCTCGAGCGAATCGGCGAGGTAAACGACGCGGTCCAGCGCCGACATCTCCGCCGCGCCCGTCGTGTGTTTTTCGATCGCCGACAGCACCTCTGCGTCGTCTACCCCGAACTGTTCGCGCGCAATCTCGGCGCCGAGCTTGGCGTGCAGCAGCATCGGATGAGCGCGCTCCGCGTCGCCGACCGGAATTTCCCGCTCCTGCGCTTCGGCGAGCAGCCGTTGGGGGCTGAAGAGCCGCGCGAGATCGTGCAGCATCCCGGCCACCCGCGCTTTTGCGGGATCGACGCCGTGGCGTTGCGCGAGCAGATCGGCGCAGCGCGCGACTCGAACGCTGTGCGCGAAGCGGCGCTCCTGTTTCAAATGGCGGCGCAGACGGCGCGAGAGCTCGCCGTACGAAGACGTCATCGCGGCAGCCTGCCGCGCAGCGCGCGCAGACGATTGAGGTAGAGTTCGCTCCTGAGGCTGCCGGCCCACATGATCAGCGCACTTTCGTTGTCGTCGGCGTAGTAACCGGCGCGCATCGTCACCGTCGTAAAGCCGTACTTGCGATAGAGCAGCTGCGCGGCCGAGTTGGTCTCGCGTACTTCGAGCGTCATCCACGCGGCGCCGCGCGCGATCGCTTCGTCAATGAGCCGTAGGAGCAGCACTTCGCCGAAGCCCTTACGGCGGTAGTCGGGATCGACCGCCAGCGTCGTCACGTGCGAGTCTTCGACGATGACCCAGATCCCGCCGTAGGCGACCACGCGGTCGTCGTAACGGCCCACGAAGTAGTGCGCCAGTTTGTTGGAGTTGAGCTCGTTATAGAACGCGTCGCTCGGCCAGACGGTCGAAAAGCTGGCGCGCTCGATGCGCGTTACCGATGAAATATCGGCCGAGGCCATCGGCTCGATCGAGAATCGGTTCGGCTGGTGCGAAGGCTGTTGGAGTTCGACTTTCAAAGTTTCGGAATCTTTGCGGCGGGCAGCTCGCCGTAGTCGGCGCGCACTTCGTGCACGCTTGCCGCAGGCAGGCGCGACCCGGCTGCGAGCGCGGCGGCTGCGGCTGCGGGCGTTACGGCGGGGTCGAAAGGACGCACGTCCACAGCGCGTTCGGCGAGCGCGTAGAGGACGTCCTTCGGCGCCCCCACGACGTCGAGCGCGGCGCCGACGCCGCTGCCCAGAAGCTCGTCGAGAACCTCTGGGATTCGGCCGGACGCCCGCCGCGTCGCCGGTCCGCGCCGGTACCGGGCGGAGATGACGCCGGGCCGCCCCACCACGACGGCGAGGACGTCGCCGAACGGCTGGCCGTACTCGATCAGATCGAACGAAGAGATCGGGACGAGCGGCACCCGCCACGCGGCCGCCAGCGACTTCGCGTACGCGATGGCGATGCGCAGGCCGGTGAAGCTGCCCGGGCCGATGCCGACCGCGAGGCGATCGAGGTCGCCGGCGCGGACGCCGGCTTCGCGCAGGGCGTGAACGGCAAGCGTGAGTCCGCGCTCGAGTGCGACGTTTCCGGGTTCTTGCGCGCAGCCGGTGATACGATCGTCGCACGCGACTGCCGCCGAGAAGAGTCCCAGCGCTCCGTCGATGGCAAGAACGTTCATCGCACGTCGCGAAGGACGATCGAGCGAGGGTCGCTGCCGGCGCCTTCCATTTCGATCTCATACCGGCGTTGCGGAATCAAATCGGGCGCGTTGCGCCACCACTCCACCAGGACGATCGATCCGCCGTCGAAGGCTTCTTCGAGCCCCAGCTCCACGGTTTCGCGCGGGTCGCCGATGCGAAAGAGATCGATGTGGTCGACGGGCGGATCGCCCGCGTAGCGGTGCCAAAACGTAAAGGTCGGGCTAAACGACGGATCGGAGTTCAAGAGCGTTCGTACGATCGCCCGTACGAGCGTCGTCTTACCCGATCCGAGCGGGCCGGAGAGCGCGACGACGTCGCCGGCGCGCAGGCGCGGCGCGAAGGTCTGCGCAAACTCGCGGGTCTCCTCTTCGTCGTGAAGAGTCAAGTGCAACGGGGTGCTCCTCCCAGGAGTCGAACTAGATCGGACATGAGTGCAGGTAAGTATTGAATAACGATATCGTCTTACAGGTCAACGTCGAAGACGAGATGCGGGAGAGCTATCTCTCGTATGCGATGTCGGTCATCGCCTCCCGGGCGCTGCCCGACGTCCGCGACGGCCTCAAGCCGGTTCAGCGCCGTATCCTCTACGCAATGCGCGAGATGGGCTTCGAGCCGACCAAACAGCATCGTAAGTGCGCGGGCATCATCGGCGAGGTCCTCAAGAGCTATCATCCCCACGGTGACGGCTCGGTCTACGACGCACTCGTTCGCATGGCGCAGGATTTCACGCTGCGCTACCCGCTCGTCGACGGGCACGGAAACTTTGGATCGATCGATCCCGATCCGCCGGCGGCCTACCGGTATACCGAGGCCCGCCTCGCGCGTACGGCGCTCGAAGTGCTCGCCGACATCGACAAAGAGACCGTTCCGTTCGTTCCTAACTTCGATAATCAGGGCTTCGAGCCGAGCGTTCTTCCGGGGCGTCTGCCCCAGCTGCTCGTCAACGGCTCCAGCGGCATCGCCGTCGGAATGGCGACCAACGTTCCCCCGCACAATCTCAGCGAAATCGCCGACGCGATCGCGGCGGTCATCGACGATCCGGCGATCTCCATCGACGACCTGTGCAATATCGTTACCGGCCCCGATTTTCCGACCGGCGGCACGATTTTAGGGCACGAAGCGATACGCGAGGCCTACAAGACGGGCCGAGGGTCGATCACGATCCGCGGAAAAGCCGAGATCGTCGAAGAGCGCGGCAAACATAAGATCATCATCACCGAGATTCCGTATCAGGTCTATAAGAGCCGCATTTTGGAGGCCGTCTCCGAGGCGTACTCGGAGAAGCGCATCGCGGGCATCTCGCGCATGGATGACGAGTCCAATCGCAAAGGCATGCGGGTCGTCATCGAGCTGGCGCGCAACGCAACGCCAAAGATCGTCCTCAATCAACTCTTCAAGCATACGCCGTTGCAGGCGAGCTTCGGTTTCAACATGCTCGCGCTCGTGCCGGTCGGCAAGGCGCGGCCCGATGGTTCCGTCGCGCTCGAGCCGCAGGTGCTCAACCTCAAGCAGCTGCTCGAGCACTTCATCGCGCACCGCAAAGACGTCATCGTCCGGCGAACGACCTACGATCTGCGCAAGGCCGAAGAGCGAGCGCATCTGCTCGAAGGCTACCGGATCGCGCTGGACAACATCGACGAAGTCATCGAGATCGTGCGCGCGAGCCAAACGACCGACGAGGCCAAGCAGCGCCTCTCGCAGCGCTTCTCGCTCAGCGACGTTCAGGCGCAGGCGATCGTCGACATGCGGCTGCGCACGCTCGTCGGTTTGGAACGCCAAAAGATCGAGGAAGAGTACGCCCAACTGATCAAGACGATCGCCGAGCTGCAAGATATTCTCGGCAGCCCTCGGCGCATCGCACAGATCGTCAAGAGCGAGACGCTCGAAGTCAAAAAACGCTACGGCGACGAGCGCCGCACGAGCATCGAGCCCGCCGAAGACGAGATGACGATCGAACAGATCACGCCGAACATCGACGTCGTCGTTACCTACACGGTCGGCGGCTACATCAAGCGGGTGTCGCTCGACACGTTTCGGACCCAGCTGCGCGGCGGCCGCGGGGTGACCGGCATCTCGAACCTCAAGCGCGAGGACGTGGTCCGCAACTTCTTCGTTACCAAGACGCACGACCACGTGCTCTTCTTTACGAACAAGGGGCGCGTCTACCGCCTGCGCGGATACGAAATTCCCGACACCACGCGTCAAGCGCGCGGCACGGCACTGGTCAATCTGCTTACTCTGCCGCCGGGAGAAGAGGTAACCGCGGTCTTCCCGATCGACAAGTTCGAAGGCGAGAAGTATCTCGTGATGGTGACCAACCGCGGCGTCATCAAGAAGTCGAAGCTGTCGGAGTTCGCAAACGTCCGGCGCAACGGGCTCATCGCGATCAACCTCGACTCTGCCGACGACCTCTTGGCCGTCGACCTGTCGGACGGCTCGCGCGACATCATCCTCGCGTCGACCAACGGCATGGCGGTCCACTTCAACGAGCGCAACGTGCGGCCGATGGGCCGTCAAGCGCGCGGCGTCAAGGCGATGACCCTCGAAGGCGGCGATACGATCGTCGCGATGGACGTCGTCGAAGACCACCGCCGGGAGGTGTTGCTCGTCACGTCGCTCGCGTTCGGGAAGCGGACGCCGATCGACGAGTACCGGCACACGTCGCGCGGCGGCAAGGGTGTCAAGGCGTTCGCCCGGCAGCGCGACGACATCGGCAAGGTCGTCGACCAAATTCTCGTTGCGCCCGACGACCAGATCCTGATGATCACCTCCGGCAACCAGGTCATCCGGCTGAAAGTCGGCGAGATCCGGAGGACCGGCCGCGACGCGAAGGGCGTCCGCCTGCAGCGTTTGGGCGAGGGGGACGAGGTCATCGCGCTTACCAATCTTGGCAAACAGGCCGGGCAGATCACCGAGATCACCGGCGAACCGCAACAAACCGAGCTTTAGGAGTGTCTGGAGAAGCGATGAGTGGATTAGCAGAGGTAAGTCAAACCAACTTCGACGCCGAGGTGCTCAAGAGCAGTCAGCCGGTCTTGGTCGATTTTTGGGCGCCGTGGTGCGGGCCGTGCCGCATGCTCGGTCCGATCGTCGAAAAAGTCGCGACGGCTCACGCCGGAAAGGCGAAGTTCGTCAAGCTCAACACCGACGACAACCCGAGCATCGCGGGGCAGTATCAGGTCTCCGGCATACCCTGCCTGATTCTCTTCAAGGACGGACAGCCGGTCGACCGGATCGTCGGCTACGTTCCCGAGAACGTGGTCACTTCCATGATCGGCAAGCACGTCGCCTAGCGAGCCCGCCGCCGGCCGTCCGCCGGCGATGCATCGCATTCTCGACGATCCTCGGCTCGCGGCGCTCGCAGCGCAGGTCGGCCGGGAACGAATCAAACGCGCGGCCCAAGAAGTTTTGGGCCGCGTTCGTCTTTTTGACGAAGGCGATTCCGGCGCCGGCGCCCTCGATGCGATCGTCACCGCAGTGTTCGCCGCCGCCGCCGAAACGCAGCGCAGGCACCTGCGCCGCGTGATCAACGCCACCGGCATCGTTCTCCACACAAACCTCGGCCGGGCGCCGCTCGGCGCAGCCGCCTTCGCAGCCGTCGACGCGCTGCGCGACGGCTATTCGAACTTGGAGTACGACCTCGCAAGCGGCGAGCGCGGTTCGCGCTACGCAGCGCTCGACGATCTGCTCGCGTCGGTCATCGGCGCCGGCGGGCTGGCCGTCAACAACGGAGCGGCCGCGGTACTCCTCGTGCTCGACACGTTCGCGCGCGGACGCGAGGTCGTCGTCGCGCGCGGCGAGCTCGTCGAGATCGGCGGCGGCTTTCGCATCCCCGACGTGCTCGAACGCAGCGGAGCGACCCTGGTCGAGGTGGGGACGACGAACCGCGTCTACATCGGCGACTACGAGCGCGCGCTCTCCGCGCGCACCGCGCTGATCTTGCGCACGCACGCCTCCAACTTTCGGCTCGACGGTTTCGTCGCCGCGCCTGCTGCAGAAGAGCTGTGCGCGCTGAGCAGACGCGCGGGCGTGCCCCTCGTCGAAGATCTCGGGACCGGCGCGCTCGTGGACCTCGCGCCATACGGCCTGCCGCACGAGCGGACCGCCGGCGAAGCGATCGCCGGCGGCGTCGACCTCCTGACGTTTTCCGGCGATAAGCTTCTTGGCGGCCCGCAGGCCGGCATCGTCGCCGGCCGAGCGCACCTCCTCGCGCGCCTGCGCAACAATCCGCTGTTGCGCGCGCTGCGGCTCGACAAGTTGACGCTGGCGGCGCTGGCGGCGACGCTGGAGTGCTATCTGGACGGCTCGTGGGCGCAGCGCATTCCCGTCTACCAGATGCTGTGCGCGGGCCTCGAAGAGTTGCGCGAGCGCGCGAAAACCTACGCCGCCGCCGTCGCGCGCGCCGAGATCGTCGACACGACCGCCTACGCCGGCGGGGGAGCGCTCCCGCAAGCGAGCATCGCCTCGGTCGGCATTGCGCTCGCGCCGGCCCACGCCGGAAACTTTGCGGCGCGCCTGCGCGCCTGCGATCCGCCGATCGTCGCGCGCATCGAAGCCGATCGCGTCGTGCTCGACTTGCGAACGATCGCGCCCTTCGACGACGAGCGCGTCGTCGCGTGCTTGGTGGACTGCGCGCGCGCCTAGCGCGCTGCAGGAGAAGGCGCTGCGGCATCGCAAGGTCGACTGGTCTTTTTCCGTTGGAGGTTTTTGGAGATGCGTCAAGCAGCGATTTTTCGTTTGCAGCGGAGCGCCGCATTCGTTGTAGCCTTCGCGCTTTCGGCGTGCGCCGGCCACTCGGCGCTCGATGGAACGGTTCCGGCAGCGGGGGCGAACGCGCAGGTTCTGCGCGGTCCGCTTTCGCCGGCAAGGAGCGCTCGCAACTTGCGCGCGCTGATGCTCAAGGGCGGGGTTCGCAACGACGCCGCGAAGGGCGCCGGCTATCCCGTGACGGCCGATCCGCCGGTGTCGCACCCGGCTGAAGCGCCGTGCGTCGACAAACTCTTCAACCCGCACACGCCGCCGCTGGGAACCACGGGGCTTCCCGTCGGTGACTTTGCCGATTACAGCGATCACCCGTTCACCTATACGCCGCCGAAAAACTGTCCCGGACCCTACGCGAAGGTCATCTTCAAGATGCACTTTCGGGTAACGCCCGGCATTCAGTTCGACCGCACCGCCGCCGTTTGGATCGGCGCGACCAACGTCTTCTTCGGTACGACCGCCGAACCCGATCCCAACGCCGGCCCGGAATGGAACGTCGAACGCGACGTCAGCGAGTACGCGCCGATCTTTTCGCAGGCGTCGACCGGACAAGCCTCGGTCTATAACATCGTCAACTCGACGTACACCAGCACGATCTACGGCACCGCCGAGCTAGATTTCTATCCCGCGAGCAAACAGTTTCCCGCCGCGACCAGCGCAGACGCCGTCTACCCGCTTTCAGCGGGTGCGACCGGCGGCTACGTCTACCTCGATTCTGCGTCCGATCAGCTGACCGGCTCGTTCACCTTCCCCACCAACGTCCAGGCCGCGTACTTAGACGTCTTCCTCGAGTCGCAGTCCAGCGACGAGTTTTGGTACACGTGCTTCCCCAGCGACCTCGCGCAGAAGCTGGACAACTGTGGGAACACCGCCTTCCGCGAGGGTGAAGTGACCGTCGACGGACAGCCCGCCGGCGTCGCGCCCATCTATCCGTGGATCTACACGGGCGGCATCGACCCGAGCCTGTGGATTCCGATGCCCGGCGTCGAGACGCTCAACTTCAAGCCGTACCGCATCGACCTCACCCCGTTTGCCGCATCGCTCGACGACGGCAACCCGCACTCGATCGCCGTCTCGGTCTTCAACGACGACGACTATTTTGCGGCCAACGCCGCGCTGCTCGTCTACGAAGACCACGGCTCGACGCAAGTCACCGGCGGACTCATCGAGAACGGCACCGCGATCGCTCCGGCGCAGACCGTTTCCGAACACGTTCACTTCGACAAAGCGGGCAACGCCAGCGGGACCATTGACGTCACTGCGACGCACCCGGTCAGCCTGAAGGGCTTCGTCAAGACGTCGAAGGGAAAGATCACGACGACGGTCACGCAGAGCATCGCGTTTTCGAACAAGCAGCGGATAAACGACACGTCGACGCAGTTTCTGCAGAACATCAACCAGTCGACGACGATCGCTTCGACGACGACCACGTCGACGCCCAATAAGAATCTGCGGGCGCAAAGCCAGTGGAGCTATCCCTTCAACGTCCGGTACAACTACGTCGTGAGCGGCAACACCGCGAAGCAGACCGCCAACATCACGCAGACCAAGAGCGGCAGCGGGCTCGATCAAACGCGCATCAAGGCGTCGTCGTGGTCGTTCCTCAACACGGTCCACTCGAGCGACGTGCTGACCATCACGGGCGGACGCGCCACGCCTTCAAACGGTGAGAGCCGCCAGCAGTACAAGTCTCTCAACGTCGACGGGCACTGCTACCAAGAGACGCTCAAATCGCTCCTCTACGTCTTGACGAGCCGGATCAAGGGCTGCAGTTAGAGCCGCGTCAGCGGCCGTCGAACCAGCCCGAGGGCTCGACCTCGAGGTTGACGTTGATCTGTTTGACCTCGGTGTACGCGTCGTACCCGTAGGTTCCCAGTTCGCGGCCGATGCCGGATTGTTTGTAGCCGCCCCAGGGCGCCTCGTTGTAGGTGGGATGGTAGGTGTTGATCCAGGTGATGCCGGCCCTCATCTTGCGGATCACGCGGTGTGCCTTGGCGATGTCTTGAGTAAATACGGCGCCGGCCAATCCGTAGATCGTGTCGTTGGCGATGGCGATCGCCTCGGCTTCGTCGGAGAACGTCTGCACGACCAGTACCGGACCAAAGATCTCTTCGGCCACGATGCGCATCTCCGGTGAGGTGCGGTCGAAGATCGTCGGCGCGATGAAGTTGCCGCTCGCGAGCGCTCCGCCGAGCCGCTCGCCGCCGCAGAGAAGCAGGGCGCCCTCGGCGATGCCCGCGGCGATGTACGCTTCGACGCGTTCGCGATGGAGCGGCGAAACGATCGGCCCCATCTCCGTCTGCGGATCGAAGCCGTCGCCGACACGAATCTTCCGTGCTCGTTCGACGAGCCGGTCGAGAAAACGGTCGTGCAGCGATTCCTCGATCACCAGGCGCGAGCCGGCCGAACAGACTTGGCCGGCGTTGGCGTAGATGCCGAAGAGCGCGTAGTCGATCGCCGTTTCGAAATCGGCGTCGGCAAAGACGACGTTGGGCGACTTGCCGCCGAGTTCGAGCGAGATCTTCTTGAGGTTCGACGTCGCGGCTTGCATGATGCTGCGGCCGGTTGCGGTGCCGCCCGTAAACGCGACCTTGTCGACGAGCACGCTCGCGGCGAGCGTGTGCCCGGCGACGGGACCCGCTCCGGTGACGATGTTGACGGTGCCGCGGGGGAAGTCGAGCTCTTCGAAAAGTTGCGCGAGGCGGATCGCCGAGAGCGGCGTGAGTTCGGCTGGCTTCAGGATGCAAACGTTGCCGGCCGCAAGCGCCGGCGCCAGTTTCCACACCGCCATCAGCAAGGGGTAGTTCCACGGCACGATCTGGGCGCACACGCCGATCGGCTCGCGCACGGTGAACGTTTGCGAGGGCGCCGGCACGTCGAAGGTCTGCCCGTGCGGCTTGGTCGCCAAGCCGGCGTAGTAACGAAAGCAGTTGGCCGCGTCGACGGCGTCGTACTCGGTCTCGCGCAACGGTTTTCCGTTGTTGAGCGTGTCGATGCGCGAGAACTCGTCGCGGTGCGCGTCGATCGCGTCGGCGACCTTGAAGAGCAGTGCCGCTCGGTCCGAAGCGCTGGTCGACGGCCACGGACCGTTATCGAAGGCGTTGCGCGCGGCGACGATCGCCGATTCGGTATCCTCGACCGACGCTTCGGCGACCGTCGCGATTGGCTCTCCGTTGGCGGGATTGAAGAGTTCGCGCGTTTCGCCGCCGGCCGCCAAGCGCCATTCGCCGTCGACGTACATCGGAATCGTGCCGCCGTTACGCGGCAGCTGCGCGAGGATCGCTTCGGAATCGACCGGCGAATTCGCCCGTACGTGCATCGTCTGTTGCTTCTTTCGGGTGGCGTTAGGTGGGCGCGGCGGCGCCGAACGTGCCGGCGGACATGCCGGCGAGGCTCTCGGCGAGCGCGCGGCAGACGTAGTCCGCTTCATCCTCGGTTATCGTCAGGGGAGGCTCGACGCGGATCACGCGCGCGTTGACGAGCGTGCCCGAGACGAGCACGCCGCGATCGAGCATCCGTTTGCCGAGTTCGAATCCGGTCGCGTCGTCGTGAAACTCGAGCGCCATCAGGAGGCCCTTACCGCGAACGGCCGCCACCAAATCGTCGTGCGGCGCAGCCGCAGCGGTAATGCCTGCGAGCATGCGTTCTCCCAACCGCGCGGCGCGCTCCGGCAGCCGTTCTTCGATCAGCACGTTGATCGTCGCGAGCGCCGCGGCGCAGGCCAGCGGGTTGCCGCCAAACGTCGACGTGTGCAGAAACGGGTTGCCGAAGAGGCGCGAAAAGATCTCTCGGCGCCCGACGACCGCGCCGGCCGGGACGACGCCGCCGCCGAAGGCTTTCGCTAAGCACATCAGATCGGGTACGACGCCGTAGTGATCGCAGCAGAACATCTTTCCCGTGCGCCCCATTCCCGTCTGCACTTCGTCCAGAATCAACAGCGAGTCAAACTCGTCGCAGAGCGCGCGCACGCCGGGAAGGTAGGAATCGTCTGGAATGTTGACGCCGCCCTCGCCCTGGATCGGCTCCAGAAGCACGGCGCCGACGTCTTCGCCGACCGCGCGGCACGACGTCATCATGTCGCGCAGCGCGAGCAGATCGTTGAACGGAACGTGCTCGATGTTCGGCAGCATCGGTCCGAACGGACGGCGGAACTCCGCCTTTGCGCTGGCCGAGAGTGAGCCGTAGCTCTTTCCGTGAAAGCCTTTGGTCGCCGCGACGATCGTCTGTTTCGTCGGGTCGTACGCGCGCGCGAGTTTGAGCGCGCCTTCGACCGCCTCGGTACCGCTGTTGCAGAAGAAGCTGAAGTCGAGTGCTCCGGGCGTCAGCATCGAGATCGTCTTGGCGAGCATCGCGCGTAGCGGGTCGAGCAAATCTTGACTGTGCAGCGGCTGCTTGCGGAGCTGATCGCCGACCGCTTTGACGACCTTGGGATGACGGTGGCCGACGTTGAAGATTCCGAAGCCGCCCAGACAGTCGAGATAGCGCCGTCCGTAGACGTCTCGATAGGAGTTCGGCCCGGCGTCGGCCCACTCGACGACCGCGCCCGCGTCGCGCGCGTCGTTTGCTTTGCGGTACTCGAGAAATCCCGGGTTGACGTGCTCGCGAAATGCTTCGACCGTCTCGCGCGTAATCCAGGCCGCCTCTTCGGGGCCGACTTCGGTCTGTTCGATCAGGCCGAGAATGCGCTGCGTGTATTCGTACGCTCGCCGTTCGCGTTCGTCCGTCGAGCTCATCGCGCGAAGACCTCGGCGGACGCAGCGGCGAGCATCTCTAACCCTTCGTCGAGTTCGGCGTCGCTTGCGGTCAACGGAACGAGAATGCGGACGACGTTGCGCTGGCCGGCCAGCAAGACGAGAAGACCCTTGCGGCGCGCCGCTTCGAGCACCTCGGGCGCGCCCGACGAAAGCTCCATCGCCAGCATCGCTCCAAGACCGCGCACGTCGACGATTTGCGAGTGCTTCGACTGCAGCGACCGCAGCGCCGCCTCGATGCGCGCGCCGATCGCTCGAGCGCGTTCGAGAAACGGCTCGTCAATGATGTCGAAGATCTCCAGTGCCGCCGCGCACGCTACCGGATTTCCGGCGAAGGTTCCGCCGAGGCCGCCGGGCTCGGGCGCGTCCATGATCTCCGCCCGGCCGACGACCGCCGCGAGCGGCAGCCCGCCGCCCAGCGTCTTTGCGACCGTCATCAGGTCGGGCTCGATTCCGTAGTGCTCGCAGGCGAAGAAGCGGCCCGTTCGGCCGAAGCCCGTCTGAATCTCGTCGGCGACCAAGACGATCCCGCGCTCCGCGGTGATGCGCCGGAGCTCGTGGAGAAAGTCCGCGGGCGCCGGAACGAAGCCGCCTTCACCGAGGACCGGTTCGACGACGACCGCCGCGACTCTATCGGCGGAGACGACGCCCTCGAAGATCTCGGACAGGGCATGTATCGCGTCCTCCGTCGTCACGCCGTGCCGGACGATCGGAAACGGCGCGTGGTACACCTCGCTGCAGTACGGTCCGAAGTGCTGTTTGTACGGATCGTTTTTGCCGGTCATCGTCAGCGCCAGCAGCGTTCGGCCGTGGTAGCCGTGGGTAAACGCGATGACCGCGGGACGGCGCGTGTACTCGCGCGCGATCTTGACCGCGTTTTCGATCGCTTCGGCCCCGGTCGAGAGCAGCAGCGACTTCTTCGGAAACGACCCCGGCGCGCGCGCGTTGAGCTCTTCGGCGACGCGGAGGTACGGCTCGTACATCGCGACCTGAAAGCACGTGTGCGTGAACAGCTCCGCTTGGCGCGCGATCGCCGCGACGACCCGTGGGTGGGCGTGCCCGGCGTTGAGCGTGCCGATGCCGCCGGCGAAGTCCAGATAGCGCCGGCCCTCGGAGTCCCAGAGCGTCGCCGCGCTCGCGCGTTCCACCCAGATCGGATGAGCCGTAGAAACGCCCCGCGCGACGTTTTCCGCGCGCCGCTGCGAGAGTGAAGGTTTGGTTGCGGTGTTCAAAGCGAGGAAGTTATATTCGGCGTATGTAAAGGCGCTCTTCCTTAGGCTGCTGGAGGCCATTGGGGGAGGCACGTGTACAAGCGAATCGTCGCGTTCGTCGTCCTGGCGGTGGTTGCCATGCCCTTCGAAGCGAGA
Source organism: Candidatus Cybelea sp. (assembly GCA_036267315.1). Lineage (GTDB taxonomy): Bacteria > Vulcanimicrobiota > Vulcanimicrobiia > Vulcanimicrobiales > Vulcanimicrobiaceae > Cybelea. The sequence goes on from DATAWH010000013.1 coordinate 116,011, forward strand.
GCGGGAACGACGGGAACGCTGCGCGGCCGAGTGATCGACGCGGCGACCCACGCTCCGCTCGCCGGAGTGGCCGTGAGTGCGGTTGCGCCCTCGCAGACCGCGCAGACGCTCTCCGACGCGTCGGGAGCCTTTTCGTTCATCTCGCTCCAGCCCGACACGTACACGGTCAGCGCGACCAAAGCCGGATACGATCCGCTCTCTCAACCCGGAATAACGATCGTCGCGGACCAATCCGCCACGGTCAACTTTCCGTTGCAGAAGGCGCTGCAGACGATCGCGCGCACGACCTCGCGTTCGTCGCAGTCGTTGGTGCACTCCGGCGTGACCAGCGACGTGTATTCGATTAGCCCGAGCGGACAGAAGGCCGCCTCAACGCTCTCCGGCTCGGGTTCGCTCACGCAAGCCTACGGCGCGATCGCGAGCGCCCCGGGCGTCAACATTCCCTCAAATCAACAGGGCTGGTACCAGAGCGTCTACGTGCGCGGCGGCGACGTCGATCAGGTCGCGTACGAGTTCGACGGGTTGCCGACGACGCGGCAGTCGGACCTTGCGCCGATCGCGACGCTGACGTCGCTGGGCAATCAGGAAGTGCAGGTCTACACCGGCGGGACGCCCGCGACGTCGAACTCTTCGGGACTCGCCGGCTACATCAATCAGGTGATCAAAACCGGAACGTTCCCAGGCTACGCGACTGCGGATCTGGGCATCGGCGGCCCGGCGTTTTACCATCAAGCGACCGTCGAAGCCGGCGGAGCGACGCCCGACCGGATGTTTTCGTACTACGTCGGGCTCTCCGGGACGAACCAGACCTTTCGCTACGGCGATCAGTACGGCGCGGTCAGCGATCCGCTCTACTTTTATCCGCTCAACGTACCGACGAGCAACGACGTCTACAATATTCTCGACGGCTCGTCCGGCCGGTATCCCAACTACGGCTTCATTGCGCAGCCCGGCTACGGCTACACGCAGGCCTACGACGCCGACCGCGAGAGCGTCGTCAACTTCCACATCGGCATCGCGCATCGCGATTCACCCTTGCGCGACGACATTCAGATGCTCTACGTCACCGGCGGAATCGGCGCGCAGTTCTACAGCTCGGCCAACGACATCGGCTACACGCCGCAGGTCGGCAAACGCACCGGGATCGGCTATCCGATGCCGTATCTCGATTCGCTCTACTACGGCGGGCCGCTGATGAAGGCACCCGAGCAGAGCGACGTCATCACGGGGTTCTTTCCCAGCAGCCCCAGCGGCCGCGCGCCGGGGTCGCCAGTCGGCATCGACGATCGCGACGGCAACTACAACGGCTACTCGATCGAGAAGTTTCAGTACCAGCGCAACTTCGATTCGCACTCGTATCTGCGGGCCCTAGCCTACGGAGAGTATTCGCGCTGGTTCATCAACGGTCCCGACAGCGCGCAGCTGGTCTTTGGCTCGGACCCGGCCGATTACGAAGTGCTCGAGCACGGCTACGGCGCGGGGCTCATCTATTCCAACCAGCTCTCCTCGCAGCATCTGCTCACCGCCGAGGCTTCGTACACGACGCAGAAGCTGCAGACGTACAACGCCGGCTTCAGCTCGACGGATCCGTTCACCAACAGCCTCGCGCCGACGGGCCTGGGTACGATTCTTTCGAACTACGGAACGCCCAACGGCCAGTGTTATAACTACCAGACGGGGCAGCCGTGGAGCTGCTTTGCGAAGGGGAGTCAGGGCGGTTGCCTTTCGCCGGCTGGATGCTACCCGGGAGAAGGCTCGTACGACTTCAACCTCGCACCGGGCTCCGCGCCTGGGAATACTCCCGCGGCGAAGGCAGGCGCGCGCTGGATGATGACCGAGAACGGCGTGAGCGCGCAGGTCGACAACGTGACGCCGCGCTTTGCTTCGGCGGCGCTGACCGACGTCTGGCAGCCCAACGACCGGATCGTCGTCAACATCGGCGCGCGCTTCGACCGTTTCGCCTACTACACCAACAACCTCGAGGATGGCTATCCCGCGCGGCAGTTTTGGTTCGACGCATATAACCGCGAGCATTGCGGCGCGCCGGGATCGCAGCCGCAGTGGACGTGGAACGCTCAATTAAAAGATTTCGGCGCGTGCTCGCCGGGCCTCGCGCCGATGACGCAGCCGGGCAACGGGCTCTACAACACGGGCGCGGGCGTCGACGTCTCGAACGTTTTTGCGCCGCGCGCTTCCTTCACGTACACGCTCAATCCCGATACCGTCGTTCGCGGCTCGGCGGGGCGCTACGCGCGAGCGGAAGGCTCGTCGTACTACCAGTACAACACTTATCAGCAGAACCTCGCGTCGTTCATCTCGCAGTTCTATCCGTACGGCTACCACACGCCCGATCACGACATCTTCCCGGATACCTCCGACAACTTCGACCTCTCGCTCGAGAAGCACGTCAAGGGTACGCAGCTCTCGTACAAGATCACGCCGTTCTACCGCAACACGAGCAACGAGCTGCAGTTCCAGGCGATCAACGCCGTGCAGGGAACCCTGGCCGGCCTCAACGTCGGAACGCAGCGCTCGTACGGCGCGGAGTTCTCGCTGCAGTACGGCGATTTCAATCGAAACGGCCTCTCGGCGATCTTTTCGTACACGCACACTGAGAACCAGATCCGCTACAGCCCGATCAACGGCGTCAGCGTCATCAACGCGCTCAACTCGCAAATCGAGCTGTATAACTCGTACACGTCGGCCTGCGCTCACGTCACGCGCAGCTCGGCGAACTGGCAGGCGTGCGGCAGCGGCGCGAATCCGGGCAACGCCGCGGCGGTCCTGGCGAACACGCAGTCGGGCACCGGCAATCAGGGAAAGCTCGACATCCCCAATCCGTACTATCGCTCGGCGCTGCAGCCGCTCTTCGATACCAACGGATGGTACGCGCCCTACGACGTGATTCCGAGCGCGTTCAACGCGGCCAACGGTTACGAAGTACCCGATGTCGCCTCGCTGATCCTCAACTTCCGTCACGGGCGCTTTGCGGTGACCCCGTCGCTGCACTATGCCGATGGTTCGAACTACGGGTCGCCGCTCGTGTGGCCGGGCTACGTGCCGCAGTCCTGCTCGGTCCAGCCCGCGAAGACGCCGCTCGCTCCGGGAAGCAGCTGTCCGGGCGGCAGCGCCGGCGCGATCTTTTTGCCCGATCCCTACAGCGGGAAGTTCGATAACCTCGGCGCGTTCATGCAGCCCGCCGAACTCTCGCTGAACTTGCAGACGAGCTACGACTTCTCATCCCGCGTCACGCTGACGGTGCAGGCGGTTAACCTCTACAACCAGTGTTATCAGCGCGGCTTCGCTTGGGACAATTCGGTGACGTGCGTCTACTCGAACCTGCCGTCGAACATCTTGGCCCCGGCGGGCAACTTTTTAAAGAACCCGCCGCAGCAGCTGCGCTACCCCTACGGCACATTCTTCAATATCACCGAAGTCGGCATCTCATCAGTGCTCCAGCCATTCGGCTTTTTTGCGGATCTCAACCTGAAACTCTAGGAAGCCTCGACGCACTTTGGGACGGCTACGTTCCGGCTCGGACCCATTCGTCGCGCCACATCCGTGTGGCGCTCCTAGCGGCTGCCTCGCGCCTCCCACATCCATGCTCCGGCGCTCGGCCACGCGGTCCTTGCCGGAGTATAGCCGGACGAGCTTCTCGTGAAGCGGCGGGAGTTTATGACGCGCGCGGGCGCTGCGGCGGCGGCCGCCGCCGCGGTTCCGCGCTTCAGCGCGTTGGGGAGCTCGGCGGCGCGCGATCGCGAGAAGGTCGTAATCGTCGGCGCAGGCATCGCCGGCTTGACCGCCGCGCTGCGCCTGCGCGACGCAGGCATCGAGGCGATGATCTACGACTCCGCCGATCGCGTGGGCGGCCGAATGCACTCCGAGCGGCGCTACTGGAACGAAGGCCAGCACACCGAGTGGTGCGGCGCGATGGTCGACTCGACCCACGAAAACATCCGCGGCCTCGCGCGCCGCTTTCGCTTACCGCTGCTCGATACGTATTCGGGGCGTCCGCCGCACGCGCGCGACACGTGCTTCTTGGATAACCGCTACTACTCGATGGCCGACGCGGACCGCGACTTCGCGAAGATCTATCCGATCCTGACCGGGCAGCTCTCGCAGGTGAGCGAGAACACGACGTACGCCAACGCAACGCCGGAGGCGCGACGGCTCGACGCGATGAGCATGAAAGACTGGATCGTACGTTACGTACCGGGCGGGCTCGGCAGCCAGCTCGGGCGCCTGATCAAAGAGGCGTATCGCAACGAATACGGCCGCGAGATCGAGGAGCTCAGCGCGCTCAACCTCGTGATGCAACTGGGACAGCAGCGCACCTACGCGCAGCAGCACCAAATGAACGTGCTCGGCTATTCCGATCAGCGGTACATCTTCGCAAACGGAAGCCAAGCGCTGCCCGAGGCGATCGCGGCCTCGCTGCCGGCGGGCAGCATTCGTCTCGAGCGCCGGCTGTTGGGAATCGAAAGGGCCGACGGCGGTCTCTACGTGCTGTACTTTGCGCACCGCGGCATCCGGCAGATCGTTTACGCCGACCGCGTCGTGCTGGCGATCCCGTTCATCGGTTTGCGCGCGGTCGACTATTCCGGCGCGGGCTTCGACGCGGCCAAAATCGACGCGATCGAAAACCTCGGTTACGGCTTTCATACCAAGCTGCACCTGCAGTTCGACCGTCGCGAATGGATGCGCAAGCGTCATCCGTGGCCGCAGCCCACCAACGGTCAGATCTGGACGACGCTGCGCGTCCAGAGCGCGCTCGATTTTTCGCTCGGGCAGCGCGGGCGCGACGGGCTGATCGAAGTGTTCACCGCCGCGTCACCGGCGATGGTCGACACGCCGCCCGAACCCTATTCGCAAATTGAAGGCTCGCCGGCCGTCGCCTGGCACGCGCACGATTTTCTCACGCAGCTGGACCGGATCTGGCCCGGCGTCTCGCCCGCGTGGACGGGGAAAGCGACTTTCGGCAACGCGCAAGCCGATCCGAACATCCGGGCGAGCTACTCGTGCTGGCTGGTCGGCCAGTGCACGACGATTGCGGGGCACGAAGCGACCGCGCAAGGGCGCGTTCACTTCGCCGGCGAGCACACCTCGGTCGAGTATCAGGGCTTCATGGAGGGCGGTGCGCAGTCGGGCCTCCGCGCGGCCAACGAGATCCTCGCAGATTACAACATCCGCAGCACGTAAGGACCGGTCGCAATGCACGTGATCGGCACGGCGGGACACGTCGATCATGGAAAGTCGGCGCTCGTCACCGCGCTCACCGGAACGAATCCCGATCGTTTGGCGGAGGAGCGCGAGCGCGGAATGACGCTCGATCTCGGCTTCGCGCACCTGCAGTTTCCCGACGGCATCGAAGGCGGCATCGTCGACGTCCCGGGCCACGAGCGATTTCTGCACAACATGCTCGCGGGTGCGGCGGGAATGGAGATCTTGCTGCTGGTCGTCGACGCAGCCGAAGGCGTCAGGGCGCAGACGCTCGAGCACCTCGCGATCCTGCGCTACCTTAACGTGCGCCAGACGATCGTGGCGGTCAGCAAGATCGATCTGATCGACCCGGCGCATCGCGACCGCGCGTGCGCGCAGATCCGACGCCAACTGAAGGGAACGATCGCCGAAGGAGCGCCGTGCCTCGCCGTCTCGGCGGCAACCGGCGAGAACGTTGCGGCGCTCAAAGCCGCGCTTCACGATGCGCTCGCGCAGATGCCGCCGCGCGACGACGACGCGCCTGCATATCTGCCGATCGATCGTGCGTTTTCGCTGCCGGGATTGGGTACCGTCGTGACCGGCACGCTGATGCAGGGCAGCATCGCCGCCGGCGAATCGCTCCGCGTCGAGCCCGGCGGACACGCGGCGCACGTGCGCAGCATCGGCGTCTTCGGGTCGGTCCGGCAGCGCGTCACGGCCGGCGCGCGCGTCGCGCTGAGTCTCCCCGGAGTCGATCGGAACGACGTCGCGCGCGGGCAGGCCGTCGTCGGTAAAGAGATTGCGGCCGGCGCAGACTTCGCGGTATCGTTCACGCCGGCGCCCGGTGTCGCCGCCATCATGCGACGCCGCACGCCGGTGCGCGCCTACGTCGGGTCGAGCGAAAGCTTCGGGGTGCTGGTCGCAGGCGAGCCGGCGGCCGCGGGTGCGCCGTACGCCGACGGTGTCGCGGCGCGCGCGCGATTGCACTTGGGCGAACCCGTTGTCGCTTTCGCCGGCGTGCGATTCGTTCTGCGGCGTCCGTCGCCCATGGTGCTGCTCGGCGGCGGTACGATCGAAGGCCGCGGCGAGGTCGACGCTGATGCGGAGGCCGGCGCGAACGTCGCCTGCAACCGCGAGGATGCGGCGCTCGCGCGCATTTTGCGAGAGCGCGGGCTCGAACCGGCGACGGTGCTCGAACTCTGCTCCGTCGCGAACCTGCGCGAGGCGGTCGCCCAAGATGCGCTCGCGCGGTTAGTCGAACGCGGCGACGCCGTCGCGCTCGACAAACCCCGAGGTTACATCGCAGCCGCCGCCGCGCACGGGCTGCTGACGCGCGTGCTGGCGCACCTGGAACGAGCGCAGCAGTCCGAACCGTGGGCGATGGGAACGACTTCGCTCGCGCTCTCGCGCGCGCTCGGCGTCCCGGAGCCCCTGCTCCTGCGGGTGATGGAGACCTTTGCTTCGCAAGGGCGCCTCGCGAACCGTCAGGGTTATTACGCGACCGGCGAGTATCAGCCCGAGCTAACGCTCGAACAGCGGGCGTTCTTCGACCAGCTGGTTCCACTCGACGAAGGTCAGGCGTTCGTTCCGATTCCGTTCGCCGGCGTCGCCGCGGTGGTGAAGGTTTCCCGCGTCGTTGGAATCGGCAAAGCCTTCGACACGATGCTCGCTCGAGGTACGCTCGTCAAGGTCGGCGACGATCTCTACCGCGGCGCGCAGATCGGACGGATCGTGGCGCGCGTCCGCGCTCATTTTGAAAAGAACTCGACGCTGACCGCCTCGCAGTTTCGCGATCTTCTCGGCAGCTCGCGCAAGTACGCGGTACCGCTGCTGGAGTGGCTCGACGCGCACGGGGTGACGATCCGCAACGGCGACGTACGCACGCTGCGCCAGAACGCCTAAACGGTCAGCGCTTCCAAGGCGGCCTGCTCTTCGGAGAGCGTGGCGCCTTCGGCGGCAAACGCTTCGATCTCGTCTTCCTTCAACCGTTCGCGCAGCGCGGTGACCAAGATGTCGTAGGTGCGCCGCTCGGTCAGATCGCGCTCGCAGCCCTCGCTGCGATACCAGGCGTCGACGTAGCCGCGCAGCCGCGCGCCGCGTCGGCTCTCGCCGCGCAGCGCAGCGACCGCCGCCAGGTGCTGCGTCGCGATCGCCGCGTCCATCGAGTGCGCGCCGCGCGCCAGCGCGAGCGCCTGAGCCGCGGCCGAGCGCGCGCCGTCGACGTTGCCCAGGGTGAGCTGATAGGCGGCGGCATTTGCGCGCGCGGTGATCTCCAGCCGCTTGACGCGCACGCGGTTGGCCGCGAGTGCGGCCGCTTCGGCGTACTCGAGCGCGCGCTCGGGGTTTCCCGCGCTGAATTCGAGCTCGGCCATGTTGTGGCGAAGAACGGTCGCTTCGAGCGTATCGCCCAGAGCCGTCATCAGCGAAAGCGCTTGCGTGTAGAACTGCCGCGCGTCGTCGACGCGGCCGAAGCGCGCGGCGATGCTTCCGCGCATGCCCAGTGCACCCGCGTAGCGACGCGTGCCGCGCAACCCGCGCTCTTTGCTGATCTGCAGCGCCGTTTCGGTTGCTTCTTGCGCCTCGGCGACGCGTCCCGCGTGGAGAAGCCCGGCACTCAACTGGTAGAGGCAGCCAACCTTTGCGTAGGGTTCGTCGCAGTGTTCGAAGAGCTCCAGCGCGCGGCGCGCGGCGTCGACTTTCTGCGTGCCGAAACTGATCGTCGACAGCGTTCCCCAGGCTTGCGCTGCGACGCTCGGCTCGGCAGCCGCGTCGATCCGCTCCAGCGCAGCCTCGAGCCAGCGGCGGGGCTGCGCGTCGCCGCGATTCATGCGCCAGGTTCGCGTGTACGCACACGCCAGCCGCGTCGCGATTGCGACTTCGCCGGCGCCGAGCGCCCAGTCGATCGCCGCGCGCGCGTTTTCCAGTTCGGGCTCGATATCGCCCGGCCACGTTTGCGTGGAACCGGTTCGCGAAGCGTCGTCGGTACGCGGATCGTAGGCGCGTTCGAGGCGTTCGGCCAGGTCGAGGCACGCGAGCGCGTGCCGGCGGGCAATCGTCTCCGCTTCGCTGCGCGCGACGAGTTTTTCACGCGCGTACTGGCGGAACGATTCGAGCAGCCGGTAGCGCGGCTCGCTGCCTTCGAGATCGGCGGTCAGCAGCGATTTGTCGAGTAACGAAGAGAGCACGTCGAGCATGTCGACCGGCGCGTCGTCAGGCGACGCGCAGACCGCAATCGCGGTAGCGAGGGTGCAGCCTCCCGCGAAGGCCGACAACCGTTCGAAGACGCGCTGCTCGGTCGAGGGCAGCAAGTCGTAGCTCCAGTCGATCGCCGAACGCATCGTCTGCTGTCGCGGAAGCGCGGTGCGTTCTCCACCGCTGAGCAGACGAAAGCGATCGTCGAGCATCTCGTCGAGCGCTTTGAGCGAGAGCAGATTTGCGCGCGCTGCGGCCAGTTCGATCGCCAGCGGAATGCCGTCGAGGCGCCGGCAGAGGCCGGCGACGAGCGGCGCGTTTTCGTCGGTCAGCGCGAAGCGATGTTCCACCGCGCGCGCGCGATCGACGAACAGCTCGATCGCACCGTACTCCGCAGCCTCGCTTGCGCGAAGCTGATGGGAGCGCGACGCCTGCGGCGTGCTCAGCGAGGGAAGCCGGTACGTTTGTTCGCCCGCGACCCGCAGTGGTTCGCGGCTGGTCGCAAGCACCCGTAAGCGGGGACACGCCGCGAGCAGCTCTTCAGCGGTTCGCGCAGCTTGCGCCGCGACGTGTTCGCAGTTGTCGAGAACGAGCAGAAGCGACGCGTTCCTGAGGCGCTCGATCAAGCGATCGAGCAACGGCCGTCCCGGCACTTCGCGGACGGCCAACGAGGAAGCGATCGCGGCGAGGACGAGCCCCGGGTCGCCCAACGGCGCCAGCCCGACAAAGCGGGCTCCGTCCATTCCGCTGTAGGCGGAGGCGACTTGCAGTGCCGTCCGCGTCTTGCCGATGCCGCCCTCCCCGGTTAGCGTCACCAAGCGATGCTCGCGGACGAGCGCTGCGATCTCGTCGAGCTCTCTTTTGCGTCCCACGAACGAGGTAATGGAGAGCGGCAGATGCGAGCTCCCGGACGCTCCTGCGGTCCCCGTGGCGCCGCCCTGCGGTCGCGAGCGGGCCGCGGCGTCGACGAACGCGCGGCGCTGTTCGTCGCCCAGCGCGAGCGCGTTGGAGAGCAGTGCGAGCGTCTCGCGTTGCGGCGTGCGGCGGTGGCCGCGCTCGAGCGCGCTGACGCCGTCCACGCTCAACCGCGCGCGTTCGGCGAGGGCTTCCTGCGAGAGGCCGGCGGCAAGGCGATGGTGCCGCAGGAGCGCTCCGAAAGCCAACGCGCCCGGCGCCCGCGCCTCGTTCTCCATGATGGAGCGAGCTTCGCGCCGCCGCAGCGCGCATCCTCACTGCGACTACAAGTGCAGCAGCGTGAGAATGCCGATGACGACCTCGATCGCGACCAGCGCGACGATCGTCACTTCCAAAAACTCGTCGCGCCGGCTGCGCGCTTGATCGCTGAAGAAGCGGTACATCTCGCCGACGCTGGCGAGCTTGGTATCGATCTGGCGCTGCCAATCGGAGAGACCGAGGCGCGTCGCGGCGGCGCGATAGATGCGAGCGTAGTACGCGTCTCCGACGACCTTGAGGGCGTTGGTCGAGCGATCGGTCAGCTCGAGCACGTCGACGATCAGATACTGGAGCACCGCCGCCTGTTCGGCTTCGCGCCGCCCGCGAAGCGAACGCGATCCGCTGGGCGTCATCTTATAAATGCCGTCGAGCTCGCGATCGAGCAAGGCGTCGTACGTACGCAATTCGAGGAGCTGCGAGTTGGCAAACTCCAGAATGTCTTCGATCGCCCGCGCGCTCTCGCGGCGGTCGTAGACGAAGGCCGTATCCCACTGCACGATCGTCAGATCGTCTTCGTGATAGGAGAAGCGCATGCGCAGCGCCTCTTCGGCTTCGCTTGCCGCCAGCGCCTTGCGTTCTCCGAGCAGCAATCGCGCGAGCGTTCCGGCGTGGTCGTCGAGCAGCGTCTCGGCGTCGACGCTTTCGCCGAAAAGGTCGATCTCGACGATTAAATAATCTTCGACGAGCGGGGCGTGCCGGTCGTCGAGCGCGGCGGCGTATTCGTCGCAGATTCGTTCGACCGCGGCTTGCGCGAAGCGCGCCATGCGCTCGTCGGTACGGGCGCGTTCGACGAGTGAGGTGAGATCGCCCCAGCTGCCGGCCGCGGGAAAGCTCAGCCGCAGCGATACGACGCCGTAATCGTAGAGTTTGAGGCGCACCGAGCAGCGCAGCGCGTCGAACGATTCGTCGCCGAGGTTTGCAACCAGCGGCGGTACCGGAAACTGCAGGTAGGGCTGCGCGTGCGGACGCAGCGGGAGTGCTGCGGCCGCGCGCGACTGCTCGCCGGACGCACGCGACTGCGTGCGGAGCGCGCCGGCCTTGGTGAGATCGATCGTATCGGCTACGTCGAACAAAAAGTAGGCGCGGACGAATCCCGCGGCGACGTCGAGCATCTACCGACGCGCTTACGGGCCCGCCGGACGCGCTCCTGTGCGTCGAGGAAAGGGACGCGTGAGGCACCGTGAAAGAAGCGACGATGCTGCCATTGGTCGTGCTCCTTGGCGCGGGCGTCGTTAGCGCGCCGTTTGCCGGGTTAACGTTCCGCGAGATCGGGCCGGCGATCAGCGGCGGACGCAGCACGGCGGTGGCCGGCAGCGATCGCGATCCGCATCTCTATTACGCCGGCGGCGCGGGCGGCGGCGTCTTTAAGAGCACCGACGGCGGTGCGTCGTGGACGGCCGTCTTCGACCGCGAGGGTGCCGCGCCGGTTGGCGCGATGGCGCTCGATCCGCACGACGACCGGGTCGTGTGGGTCGGCACCGGCGAGTCGAATCCGCGTAACGACGTCGAAGCCGGCGACGGCATCTATCGTTCGAGCGACGGCGGCGTCAGCTGGCAGCACGCGGGGCTGACGCAGTCGGCCCACATCTCCGCGATCAGCATCGATCCGCGCAATTCGCACGACGTTGCGGCCGGCGTACTCGGCCGCGTCTCCGCCGGCGACGCGAATCGCGGCGTGTACGTTACGCGAGATAACGGCGCGCACTGGAGCCGCACGCTGTACGTTGGGCCGACGAGCGGCGTCTCGTCGCTGGTGCGCGTGCCCAATCATCCCGCGACGCTCTTTGCAGGCGTCTGGCAGATCCGCCGGCTCCCGTGGACGCTCGAAAGCGGCGGCCGCGACGGCGGCATCTACCGCTCCGACGATAACGGCAGCACGTGGCGAAAGTTGAGCGGACACGGTTTGCCCGGCGCTCCGACGGGACGCATCGGTCTGGCGGCGGGAACGCGCGGACGCGTCTACGCGCTCGTGCAGTCGCGCGCCGGCGATCTGTGGCGTTCCGACGACGGCGGCGCCGACTGGAGACTGATGCCGCACAGCCCGCTGCTCGGCGCGCGGCCGTTCTATTTCAGCAGCGTCTACGTCGACCCGGCCAATCCCGATCGCGTCATCAACGTCAGCCTGATCCTTTCGCTGAGCACCGACGGCGGCCGAACCTTTCACGAAATCGCGCAGAGCGCGGGCTGGGATTATCACGCGGTTTGGTGGTCGGCCGACGGGCGGCGCATCATCAACGGCAACGACGAAGGCGTCGTCATCTCCGCCGACGGCGGCGCCAAGTTTTGGCAGCCCTACGATCTGCCGTTCGCGCAGCCCTACCACGTCGGGCTCGACGGCGCGCTGCCCAACTATCGCGTCTGCATCGGCTTGCAGGATGACAACTCGTGGTGCGGCGCCTCCGCACCGCCCAACGGCATCGGCGTGATGAACCGCGACTGGTATCAAGTCGGCGCCGGCGACGGCATGTGGGTCCTCGCCGATCCGCGCGATCCCGATCTGGTGTGGTCGACGTCGACGAACTCCGACACCGGACAGGTCTATCTGTGGAACGCGCGGACGCGCCAGGCGCGCGACGTCTCGCCCGACGCGGAGTCCAACGGCGTAAAGCCGGCGAGTGCCCTCGACTACCGGTTCAACTGGGATACGCCGATCGCGTTCGACGACGGCGGCGCCGCGCTCGTCGGCGGCAACGTGCTCTTCAAGAGTTCCGACCACGGCGAGACGTGGAGCGTCATCAGCCCCGATCTCACCCGCGACGACAAGAGCAAACAGGGCCCGTCGGGCGGTCCCGTTTCGTACGATCAATCGGGCGCCGAGTTCTACGATACGATTCTCTACGTGGCGACCACGAAGCTCGATCCGCAGCTGATCTGGGTGACGACCGACGACGGCCTCGTGCAGCTCAACCGCAGCGGTGGTGGACGCAGCGCCGCGTCGTGGCAGAACGTCTCGCCGCCGGTTTCACTCGTACCGCCGTGGGGACGGATAACGTGCATCGAACCGGGGCGCTTCGCCGCCGGAACGGCGCTGGTCGCCGTCGAGCGGCACCTCAATGGCGACCAGCATCCGTACGTGCTTCGCACCGACGATTATGGCGGTACCTGGCGTTCGATCGCCGGCGATCTTCCGCGCGATAGCTACGTTCGGACGGTGCGCCAAGATCCGCGCGCTCCCAACGTGCTCTATGCGGGCACCAATCGCGGCGTCTGGGTGACGATCGACGGCGGCGCGCACTGGCAGCCGCTGCGTTTGAATATGCCGGCGACCGCGATTTACGATCTGGAGATCGAATCGGACGCCAACGATCTCGTCGTCGGCGCGCACGGCCGCGGCGTCTGGATCCTCGACGATCTCACGCCGATCCAACGCTGGAACGGCGCGGACGCAACGCGCCTCACGCTCTTCGCGCCGCGCGACGCGATCGAGTCGTGGAACTGGCCGCCGGTCAACACGTTCACCGATCCGCTGCTCCCGTACAACGAGTACATCGGCGACGGCGGCAGCGGCGGCGCGACCGTCACCTACTTCCTTCCGCGCGGCGCGAGGTCGGCGTCGATCGCGATCCTCGATTCGCGCGGGCGCACGGTGCGCCATTTACAAGGCGACGACGTACCGAAAGAGGCTGGAATGAACCGGGCTTCGTGGGATCTCACCGAGGACGGCCCCGTTGGGTGGCATGGCACCTACAAACAGAACCGCGGGCCCGAAACCGGCCCCGAAGTCGTTCCGCAAGACTTCACCGTGGCGCTGACGGTCGACGGCGTCACCAGTTCGGTGCCGCTGACGGTGCTGCCGGATCCCAGCGATCCAAACCGGCCGGCGCTGGAGATACGCTACAACACGCTCGCGCGGCTCTTCGCCGAGCTGAGCACGATCGACACGATGCTCAACCAGATTGACGAACGTCTGCGCGGCGCGACCCCCGCGCAGGCCCAGCGGCTGCGGGCCGTGCGGGCGCGCCTGACCTACGACCCGCGCAACATCGAAGACCTGACCGGTCCGGCGCAGCTGCGCGAAGACGTCCTCGACCTCATCTCCCGTGTGGGCAGCTCGTTTGCCCCCGCGACCCCAGCCGAAGTGCTCCAGGCCGCCCGATACTCGGACCGGCTCGCACCGATCGAATCCGATTTCCACGCCGCGCTGTCGTACAGGTGACCGATGAACGTAGATAAGATGACCGAGCGCGTCGGCGACGCGCTTAACGAGGCCTACAGCCGTGCGCTGCACGAGCACAACACCCAGACGACGCCGGAGCACATGCTCGCGGCGCTGCTCGAGCAAGAACGAGGCATCGCGCCCGACATCCTCGCCAAGGCCGGCGCCGATCCGAAGGCGCTCGCGCGTGCGCTCGACGACGCGATCGGGCGGCTGCCCCGGCTGAGCGGCTCGAGCGCGGAATCCGCGCAGGTCACGCTCTCGCCCGAGCTGGCGCGAATCATGAGCGTCGCCGAAGACGAGGCGAAAGGGCTCTCCGACGACTACACCTCCGTCGAGCACGTGCTGCTCGCCATGGCGCAGTCTTCGGGTGAGATCGGCCGCCTCTTACGCGACTCGGGCCCGACGAAAGACAAGCTGCTGCAAGCGCTGCGCGAGGTGCGCGGCAACCAGCGCGTGACGACCAAGGATCCCGAAGGCACCTATAAGTCGCTGGAACGCTACGGCCGCGACCTGACGCTCGAAGCGGAGCGCGGCAAGCTCGATCCGGTCATCGGCCGCGACGAAGAGATCCGCCGCATCGTCCAAGTGCTGTCGCGCCGCACGAAGAACAACCCCGTGCTCATCGGCGATCCCGGCGTCGGCAAGACGGCGATCGTCGAGGGGCTCGCGCAGCGCATCGTTCGCGGCGACGTCCCCGAAGGCTTGAAAAACAAACGCGTCGTCTCGCTCGACATGGGCGCGCTGATCGCGGGCGCCAAGTATCGCGGTGAGTTCGAAGAGCGCCTCAAAGCCGTGCTCAAAGACGTCGCGGCCTCCGAGGGACAGATCGTCCTCTTCGTCGACGAGCTGCACACGGTCGTTGGTGCCGGTAAAGCCGAAGGCGCGATGGACGCGGGCAACCTGCTCAAACCGATGCTCGCGCGCGGCGAGCTGCACATGATCGGCGCGACCACCCTCGACGAGTACCGCAAGTACATCGAAAAGGACGCAGCGCTGGAACGGCGCTTTCAACCGATCACGATCGATCAGCCCAGCGTCGAGGACACGATCTCGATTCTGCGCGGCCTCAAGGAGAAGTACGAGGCACACCACGGCGTGCGTATCAAGGACGCCGCGCTGGTCGCCGCCGCGACGATGAGCAACCGCTACATCACCGATCGCTTCTTGCCGGACAAAGCGATCGATCTGGTCGACGAGGCGGGTGCGAAACTGCGGACCGAGATCGACTCGATGCCGCAGGAGCTCGACGAGGTGTCGCGGCGCGTGATGCAGCTCGAAATCGAGCGCGAAGCGCTGCGCAAAGAGGACGACAGCGCGAGCCGCCGTCGCCTAGAACAGCTCGAAAAGGAGCTGGCGACGCTGCGCGAAGATCAGACCAAACTGCGCGTTCGCTGGGACGCCGAAAAGAACGCGTCGCTGAAGCTGCGACAGCTGCGCGAGCAGATCGAGAACACAAAGATTCAGATCGAGCAAGCCGAGCGCAGCTACGACCTCAACCGCGTCGCCGAGCTGCGCTACGGCACGCTCGCCCAGCTGCAGAAAGATCTCAATACTGAGGAAGAGCAGCTCGCGCAAAGCGACGGCGCGCGGCTCTCCAAGGAAGAGGTCGACGAGGACGATATCGCCGGCGTGATCTCGCGCTGGACGGGCATTCCGGTGACCAAGCTCGTCGAGGGCGAAAAAGAGAAGCTGCTGCACCTCGAAGACGAGCTGCACCGCAGGGTCGTCGGCCAGAACGAGGCCGTCGACGCAGTGGCCGAAAGCGTTCTCCGTTCGCGCTCGGGCCTTGCCGATCCGAATCGCCCGATCGGCTCCTTCATCTTTTTGGGGCCGACCGGCGTCGGCAAGACGGAGCTGGCCCGCGCGCTTGCGGAATATCTCTTCGACGACGAGCGCGCGCTGATCCGCATCGACATGTCGGAGTATCAGGAGAAACACACGGTCGCGCGACTGCTCGGCGCGCCTCCGGGATATATCGGTTTCGACGAAGGCGGACAACTGACCGAAGCGGTCCGCCGGCGTCCGTATTCGGTGATCCTTTTCGACGAGATCGAGAAGGCCCACCCCGACGTCTTCAACGTCTTCCTGCAGATCCTCGACGACGGCCGCCTCACCGACGGCCAAGGCCACACCGTCGACTTCAAAAACACGATCGTCATCATGACCTCGAACATCGGCAGCCACCGCATCCTCGACTACCGCGGCTCCTTGGACGGCGCGGAGTTCGCGATCATGCGCGCGACGGTGCTCGACGAACTGCGCCAGCACTTTCGCCCCGAGTTCCTCAACCGCGTCGACGAGATCATCGTCTTCCACGCGCTTACCGAAGACGAGTTGCTGACTATCGTCGACCTGCAGCTGGCCCGGCTGCGAAAGCGTTTGGCCGAGCGGCGCATCAAACTGGAACTCTCCGAGGAAGCCAAGCGTCACATCGTCAAGGTCGGCTACGACCCGCACTACGGCGCGCGACCGCTCAAACGAACGATCCAGAAGGAATTGGAGACGCCCCTTGGGCGCAAGATCCTCTCGGGCGAGATCGAGGACGGCGATACGGTTGATGTCGGTTTCGACGACATTCGCGGCGAGCTGACCTTTTCGATCGGGGAGCGCGTTCCGGCGACGGCGTAAGAAGGCGCTATGCTGATAGCCGCCTTCACGCTCGCACAGATCCTCGGGTACTCGTTTCCCTCTGCCCCGGTCACGAACGCTCGCGGGGATGCAATCGACTATTCGCTCGACACGCGCGGCGTACGCACGGTTTGGTTCGCGCGCGCGCCGGAGTTCGCGCCGCGCCAACTCTTCACGTCGGCCGGCGACGATGGCCAGGAACTGAGCGATCTTACCGTCTCGGGCGACGGCTCGCACGTCGTCTACGTGCGCGGCGGCGATCACGACGCGAACTGGCCGATACCGCTGCAGCCGGGGCCGGCCGCCATGCCGCAGCAGCCGTCTATGGACGTCTATTCGGTCGCGACGGGAGGCGGCGCTCCCAAACTGCTCGGCGAGGGCGACGCCCCCGCCATCTCTCCCGACGGCAGCCGCGTCGCGTTTACGCAAGACGGCGCGGTGATGATCGCGCCGATGGACGGCGGCACCGCCGCCAAACGCCTCTTCTTCGATCGCGGGCAAGATTCGGAACTGCACTGGTCGCCCGATGGTTCGTTGCTCGCGTTCGTTTCGGTGCGGACCGATCACAGCTTCATCGGCGTCTATCGCGACGACTCGACGCCGCTGCGCTTTATCGCGCCGACGACCTCGCAAGATTTCATGCCGCGCTGGTCGCCCGACGGGCGACGGATCGCCTTCGTGCGAATTCCCGGCGACGGCGGCGCTCCGCAAAACCCCTTCGACTTCAATCCAGTTCCGTGGCAGATCTGGGTCGCGGACGCAAGCGCGGGCACCGCGTCGCGCGTTTGGGCGAGCGCCGGCACGCCGCGCGCGTCGCTGCCGCAGAGCGCCGGCGGCCCGCTGTTGGAGTGGATGAGCGGCGATCGTTTGCTCTTCAAGAGCGAAGCGCAAAACTGGCTGCACCTGTACGTCGTCAGCGCGCGTCCGCCGGCGAGCGCGAGCAACGGTTCCCCGCAGTTGCTGACGGCTGGAGCCTTCATGGTGGAAGACGTCAGCGTCGCGCCGGGCGGGGCGTCGGTCGTCTACACCGCCAACACGGGCACGACGCGCAATGACGGCGAGCGCCGCCACTTATTTGAAGTCTCGGGTGGGCTGCAGCGCGAACCGGTTGTCGTTCGTCAGCTCACCAGCGGCGCGAGCAGCGAGTTCGGGCCGGCCGCGCTCGCCAATGGAGCGGTCGCGTACAATCGCGCGACCGCGCAGCAGCCTCCGCTGGTCACGGTGCTCGCGAGCGGCGCGCAGCGCGCGCTCTCGCCGGTGCCCCCAGATTTTCCCTCAGCGCAGCTGGTGACGCCGCAAGACGTGACCTTTCACGCGCCCGACGGTACGCTCGTGCACGGCCAGCTCTTTGTGCCCGCCGGCGGCGGACGTCATCCGGCCGTCGTCTTCGTGCACGGCGGACCGCCGCGCCAGATGCTGCTCACGTGGCACTACATGGATTACTATTCGAACGCTTACGCCGTCAATCAGACGCTGGCGAGCCGCGGCTTCGTCGTACTCTCGGTGAACTATCGCCTCGGCATCGGCTACGGCCACGACTTCAACTTTCCGGCCCGCTGGGGGCCGACCGGCGCTTCTGAGTATCAAGACGTCGTCGCCGGCGCGCGCTTTCTGCAACGCGATCCACGCGTGGATGCGAAACGAATCGGCATCTGGGGTGGATCGTACGGCGGCTACCTCACTGCGCTCGCGCTCGCGCGCGACTCCGGCATCTTCAAGGCGGGCGTCGACTTTCACGGCGTCCACGACTGGTCGCTCGACGTCGACAACTCGCTGTGGGCGTTCACCCAGCTCAAGCGATACCAACAGTACGACACCAGAGCGATCATGAAGCTCGCCTGGGAATCGTCACCAGACTCGGCGATCGCGACGTGGAAATCGCCCGTGCTGTTGATTCAGGGCGACGACGATCGTAACGTCGAGTTCCATCAGATGGTCGATCTGGTCGCGCGGCTGCGCGCGGTGCACGTGCCGTTCGAGGAGATCGTGATCCCCAACGAGATCCACGGTTTTCTGCGCTACGCCTCCTGGTTTTCGGCCGACACCGCCACGGTCGACTACTTCAGCCGCGTTCTTTCGAAGGGGGCGTAACCTCAGACTTTTTCGCGACGGCGCTGGCGCAGGCGATCGGTCTCGTCGAGCAGCCGCTTGCGAAGCCGAATCGATTCGGGCGTTACCTCGACGAGCTCGTCGTCGGCGATGAACTCGATCGCGCGTTCGAGCGAGAGTTCGTCGGGCGGCGCCAGTTTGACGTTTTCGTCCGAACCGGCAGCGCGCATGTTCGTGAGCTTCTTCTCGCGCGCGACGTTGATCGCGATGTCCTTATCGTCGTTGCTCCGCCCCACGACCATGCCTTCGTACACGTCGACCCCGGGCCCGACGAAGAAACGGCCGCGCTGCTCGACGCCCATTAACGCGTAGCCGGTGGTGCGGCCGGTCTCACTTGCGACTAGGGCACCGACGTTGCGCTCGGGGAGCTCGCCCTGCCAGGGCTGGTGATCGTAGTACGTGTGGGAAAGAACGGCGGTGCCGCGCGTCAGCGTCAAGAGTTCGCCGCGTAGGCCGAAGATGGCACGCGTCGGCATCGTGTATTCGAGGCGCCGCTCCTCGCCGAGGGTGAGCATGTTCGACATCGCCGCCTTGCGGCGGCCCAGCGCTTCGATCACGGCGCCCGAGTACTCCTCCGGCACGTCGACCACGACGTATTCGACCGGTTCCCAGCGCTCGCCGTCACGCTCGGTGACGATCACCTGCGGCTTGGAGACGCCGAGTTCGTAGCCTTCGCGGCGCATCGTTTCGATGAGGATCGCGAGGTGCAGCTCGCCGCGTCCGCGCACTTCAAAGGTGTCTGGAGAGCCGGTCTCCTCAACGCGCAGCGCGACGTTCGATTCGAGTTCGCGCATCAGGCGTTCGCGGATCTGGCGCGAGGTGATGTACTTTCCTTCGCGCCCCGCAAACGGCGAGTTGTTGACGCTGAAAAAGATCGAAACCGTAGGCTCGTCGACTGAAACGGCGCGGATGTTCTCCGGCATGCCGGCGTCAGCGAGCGTATCGCCGATGTTGAGGTCGTCGATCCCCGAGACGCACACGATATCGCCGGCCTCGGCGTGCTCGACGTCGACGCGCTCCAGCCCCGCGAACGTGAGCAGGCTCGTCAACCGCAGCCCGGTCGTCGCCGTACCGTCGCGCGTCAACTTCACGATCGGATCGTTGCGCCGCGCTCCGCCGCGAAAGATTCGGCCGATTCCGACGCGGCCGACGTAGCGGTTATGGTCGATCGCGGAGATCAGCAGTTGGAAGGGGCCGTCTTCTGCCGGCGCTTCGGGAACGTGCGCGGCAATCGACTGGAAGAGCGGCTCGAGCGAATTGCTCTCGTCGTCGAGCGAGTCTTTGGCGATCCCGGCCTTCGCGTTGGTGTACAGCACAGGAAAATCCGCCTGCTTGTCGTTGGCGCCCAGTTCGACGAAGAGATCGAACGTCTGATTGACGACTTCTTGGGGGCGCGCGTCCTTGCGGTCGATTTTGTTGACGACCACGATTGCGCGAAGGTCCAGTTCGAGCGCCTTCCTTAAAACGAAACGCGTCTGGGGCATCACGCCTTCGGCCGCGTCGACCAGCAAAAGGACGCCCTGAACCATCTGCAGCACGCGCTCGACCTCGCCGCCGAAGTCGGAGTGCCCCGGGGTATCGACGATGTTGAACTTAACGTCGCCGTGCCGGATCGCGGTGTTCTTCGAGAGGATCGTGATGCCGCGCTCCCGCTCGAGGGGATTTGAATCCATCACGCGCGTCGCGACTTGCTGGCCCTCGCGAAAGACGCCGCTCTGCTTGAGCATGGCGTCGACGAGGGTCGTCTTGCCGTGGTCGACGTGGGCGATGATGGCGACGTTGCGGATATCGGAGCGTGTCTTCATAAAACGGTCACCGCCAAGACTAGCGCGAACTGGCCGCCGGTGGCAACCATCGAAACGGCACGCCTGCTCCT